>NZ_RQXT01000007.1 GCF_003863365.1 Mesorhizobium tamadayense
GACGGGAGTTCCCCACCGTGGCCCCACCCCCCAACACTGTGCAGCGGGTTGGGCCGAGACCGGCTATGACGGCGCGACCTCCCGGCCGATGGCCCACAAGAAGGCGGCCATCTCGCGTGCGATCGCAGCCACGACCACCGGCGGCTTCTTGCCGGCGGCGCTGAGGCGACGATAGCGGGCGCAGAGCCGGACCTGCCCCTTCCAGGCAATATCGCGGACAGCCTTGGGCAGCCCCTCGAGCCGCACCCTCAGGGTCATCTCACTGACCCTGGCAGGATAGCGGTAAGTCCATGCCGCTTCCACCAGGGCGCGGCGGGCGCGTCGATTGCCGGCGAGCGTAAGGCTCGACCGGCGAACCGTGTCACCGGTCGAGCGCTCCCCCGGGACAAGGCCGAGAAAGGCCATCAACTGCGGCGGCGTATCGAAGCGACGCACATCCCCAATCTCGGCCGCAAATATCACCGCGACCAGGAACGAGGCGCCGCGCATGGCCTGATAGACCTCGACGACCCGCGCCATGGACCAGGTTGGCACGACGGCGCGCAACCGCTCATCCAGGCGGTGTAGTCGCTGAGCCGCGTCCTCGATCGCGTCGATCTTCTCCTGGAACACGATCTGCTGCGCGGTATGCTCGAAGCTCTGGCGGGCAAGCCAGCGCCGGTGCGCCAATGTCCAATGACCGCCGTTCTCGTAGATCCGCCCATGGCGCAGGAGGAAGGAAAGTAGCTGCTGGCGTTTGCGGCGCAGGTCGTCGGCTGCGGCTTCGCGGGCCCGGACCAAATCGCGGACAGCCTCGTGGACTTCGTCCGGCACCCACACCCCGATCAGTTCGCCCGCCCGATGCAGTCGCGCCAGCGTGACCGCGTCCCGCCGGTTGGTCTTGACGCGCTCGCCCGGCCACTTCGGGATCAGGGCCGGCGCAACCACCATGCAGTCGTGACCAAGATCGCGGACCTGCCGGCACAACCCATAACCCGTCGGCCCAGCCTCGAAGCAGACGTGCAGTCGATCATACTTCTTTCCCAGCTTCTTGATCGTCCGCTCTATCGCCGCCGGACTATTCTCGACCTCGCCGACGAACCGGACCTCGCCGGTGCGGCCGCCCTCCGCGATCGCAACCGCGTGCTTCTTCTTGGCTACATCAAACGCGACAAATGCTTCGCTATACTCTCCCATGGCTCGCCCTCCGTGCGTGAGGATCGGCTCGGCCCATCCGAGCAACCCTCGTCTTTTAATCGCACGAAAGGGCGGGCCACCGTTCTCCGCCTCGGAACATGACGTCTAGGGGAATAAGGGAGTAGGGAGTAAGGGAGTAGGAAGCAGCAGTTGAACGACTGCCCTACTGCCCTACTGCCCTACTGCCCTACTGCCCTACTGCCCTACTGCCCTACTGCCCTACTGCCCTACTGCCCTACTGCCCTACTGCCCTACTGCCCTACTGCCCTACTGCCCGGCCAATTGCGGTTTTGCCAACCGGTTGGCACATTGCCGCGCGAGAACGAGGGGCCTTCATGCATTTAATCGACCAGATTTCCATCGGCGGCATCGCTGCCGCTCGCATCGCCGAATTGCGCGAGGCGGAAGCTGCTGCCTTCCGCAGGGCACGGCCGAAATCCGAGGCGAAGGTCGGCAACGGCATCGCCGGCTTCCTCGGCGGCGTGCCGATGCACTGGATGACCGACTGGCCGACGCCGTTTCCGATCCTCGTCGACGGCGCGAAGGGCGCCACCATCACCGACATCGACGGCAACAAGCTCGACGATTTCTGCCTCGGCGACACCGGCTCGATGCTCGGCCATTCGCCGCCGGCGGTCGCCCGCGCGATCCGCCGGCACGCCGGGCGCGGCCTGACCTACATGCTGCCCAGCGAGGATGCGCTGGCCATCGGCCCGCTCTTGCAGCAGCGCTTCGGCCTGCCCTACTGGCAGATCGCCACCACCGCCACCGACGCCAACCGCTTCGCGCTGCGCGTCGCCCGCGCGGTGACCGGCCGCGAGAAGATCCTGGTCTTCAACGGCTGCTATCACGGCTCGGTCGACGAGACGATGGTGCGGCTGATCGACGGCAGATCGGTCAACCGGCCGGGGCTGGCCGGCGAATTCCGGGATCTGACGCGGGCAACGAAGATCGTCGAGTTCAACGATGTCGCGGCTCTGGAAGCGGCGCTTGGCGAGCGCGATGTCGCCTGCGTCATCACCGAACCAGTGCTGACCAATTCCTGCATGGTGCTGCCAGAGCCCGACTTCCACGACGCGCTGCGCCGCCTGACGCGTGCGGCCGGTACGCTGCTTTTGATCGACGAGACGCATACCATCTCCACGGGCCCCGGCGGCTACACACGCCAATACGGGCTGGAGCCGGACCTGTTCGTGCTCGGCAAGCCGGTGGCGGGCGGCGTGCCGGCCAGCATCTGGGGGATGAGCGAAGAGGTCGCCACCCGCTATGGCGCCTATAATCGGACGAAGGAGCCCGGCCATTCCGGCATGGGCACGACGCTGTCGGCCAATCCTCTGCAGTTCGCGGCGATGCGCGCGGCGCTGGAAGAGGTGATGACCGAGGAGGCCTATACCCATATGGACCGGCTGGCGCGCCGCCTCGACGCCGGGCTGAGCGCCGTCATCGACCGGTACAAGCTGCCCTGGCATGTCGCGCGGGTCGGCGCCCGTGTCGAGTTCATCTGCGCGCCCGGTCCACTCAAGAATGGCGGCGAGGCGGAGACGGCGCATGCGCCGGAACTGGAAGCCGCCATCCATGTCGCGCTGGTCAATCGCGGCGTGCTGATCGCGCCGTTTCACAATATGATGCTGATCTCGCCGGTGACGACAGCGGCGCAAGTGAGCCGGCTGATCACCGCTTTCGGCGCGGTTGCAGCCAGACTTACGGCATGAGACAAGCAGTTGGAAGATTGGCGACCATGGACAATCCGAGCACAGTTGCGACCTCCCCTTCAGGCTCGAAACCCGTCGAGGCGAAGGCGTTTCTCGATGCCCACCCCGATATCGAGGCCTTTGACGTCGTGCTCACCGATGCCAACGGCATCGGCCGCGGCAAGATCGTGCGCCGGCACGAGCTGATGGGCATTTTCGAGAACGGCCGTCATATGCCGATCTCGATCCTCGGCCTCGACATCACCGGCGAGGACGTTCACGAGACCGGGCTGATCTGGGACACCGGCGACGGCGACCTCAGGGCGTGGCCGATCCCCGGCACCTTGGTGCCGCTCCACGGCACCAAGCCGCCGCGCGGCCAGGTGCTGATGTCGATGTATCACCTCGACGGGCAGCCGATGTCGTCCGATCCGCGGCTGGTGCTGGCCAGGCAGGTGGAACTGCTGGCGGAGCGCGGCCTGCATCCGGCAGGGGCCTTCGAGCTGGAATTTTTTCTCATTGCCAACGAGCGCGATGCGGACGGCAAGGTGCAGCCGGCACGCGCCGTGCTCGACGGCCGCCGCTCGGCCAAGACGGAGGTCTATTCGGTCGACCACCTGCACGGCATGGAGCCGCTGTTTTCCGACATCTACGCCGCCGCCAGGGCGCAAGGCATTCCAGCCGAGACGGTCATTTCGGAATATGCGCCCGGTCAATACGAGCTGACGCTCAACTACCGTAAGGATGTGATGCGGGCGGCGGACGACCTGGTCATGCTGAAACGGCTGGTCAGGGCACAGGCGCGCCGGCACGGCGTCACCGCCTGCTTCATGGCCAAGCCGATCGAGACCTATGCGGGGTCAGGCATGCATTTCCACGTCTCGCTGCAGGACGATGCCGGCCGAAACGTGTTTACCGAAGCCGCCGGCGAGAAATGGTCGCCAAAGCTGCTCAACGCGCTTGGCGGCCTGGTCGGCACCATGGCGGAATCGATGCTGGTGTTTGCGCCGCATGCCAATTCGTGGCGGCGCTTCGTCTCTCAGTCCTATGCGCCGGTGGCGCCGACCTGGGGCGTCAACAACCGGTCGGTGGCGCTGCGCGTGCCGGCGGGCGACGCCAAGAACCGCCGCATCGAGCACCGGCCGTCCGGTGTCGACGCCAATCCCTATCTGGTGGCGGCGACGGTGCTGGCCGGCATCGTCAAAGGGCTGGACGAGGGGCTGGACCCCGGACCGGAAACGACCGGCAATGGTTACGAGCAGGCAGCGGAAGCATCCACCATGCCGGTCGACTGGCGCGCCGCGATCGAAGCGGCCAGGGCTTCCGGTTTCCTGAAGTCGGCGCTCGGTCCCGACCTGCACCGGACCTTCGTGGCGATCAAGCAGGCGGAATATCTGCGCGTCGCGCGCACCGTCAGCGAGCTGGACTACCACCTCTATTTGCACGAGGTGTGAGGATCGGGAACCATCGCCGGGCTCGCCCATTTCAAATCTGAAAGCGGGCTGAGACAGAACGATGGCAACAACACCGTCAACAACGGCCTTGCAGCGTGAAGCGAGGCGTCCAACCGGGCGCGTCCCTGCGCCTGAGTCAGATCTGACTGCAGGGAGAGATGCCAGCTCCATCGGCGAGGCGCGCGAGGCGGCAAAAGGCTGCCGCCGCTGCCAGCTCTGGCGCAATGCCACGCAAACCGTGTTCGGCGAAGGGCCTGAGAGCGCCGAGGTCGTCTTCGTCGGCGAGCAGCCCGGCGACCAGGAGGATCTGGCCGGCAAGCCATTTGTCGGTCCAGCGGGAAGGATCCTCGACGCCACGCTGGACGATGCTGACATCGAGCGTCGGAAAACCTACGTCACCAACGCCGTCAAGCATTTCAAGTTCGAGCCGCGCGGCAAGCGACGCATCCATTCCAAGCCGAATGCCGGCGAGATCCAGGCCTGCCGCTGGTGGCTGGACAAGGAGCTCGACCTGATCAAGCCCCACGTTGCCGTGGCGCTCGGCGCGACGGCGGCGCAGGCGCTCCTCGGCAAGGCGGTGCCGGTGCTGAAGATGCGTGGCGAGGTGATCGAGCGCGACGACGGGCTCCGCGTCTTCATCACGATACACCCCTCGCTTATCCTGCGCATCCGCGAGCCGGCTGACAAGGACGCCGAGCGCGGGCGTTTTCTCAAGGATATGAGGAAGGTCAAGCAGCTGATGGCTGCTTAGGCTGCGCTTCTGATCAAAATCGCCCTGAGGTCGTTCACGTTAGTCCCGGTCGGGCCAGGAACGAAGAGGTCATCCACGGAATTGAACGCAGTCCAAGCATTGTTGCTGGCAAGCATGGCCTTGGCATCGACACCTGCGGCCCGCATGCGCGCCACCGTCGTGCCGTCAGCGAAGGCGCCGGCATTGTTCTCGGAGCCATCGATGCCGTCGGTGTCGGCGGCTAACGCATGAATACCCTCGACACCATCGATGCCTATGGCGAAAGCGAGCAGGAACTCCGAGTTGCGGCCGCCCTTGCCTTTTGCCCGCAGCGTCACCGTCGTCTCGCCGCCGGACAGGATCAGCACCGGCTTCTTGAAGGGACGGTTGCGCGTCGCCACCTGGCGGGCGATCGCGGCGTGGACGCCGCCGACCTCACGCGCCTCGCCTTCGATGGAATCGGAGAGGATCGCGGCCTCGACGCCTTGCCGCCTGGCTTCGGCGGCCGCCGCTTCCAGCGAGACGCCGGCCGAGGCGATGAGATGCACTTCGTTGCCGGCAAAACGCGGATCGTCGGTGCGCGGCGCGTTCGCGGCGGACGAATTGATATGCGCCATGACCGCATCCGGCAGCTTCATGCCGTAGGCGGCGATCGACGCCAGTGCATCCGCGCGGCTGCCGTTGTCGGGAACGGTTGGACCGGAAGCAACCAGCGCCGGATTGTCGCCGGGGATGTCGGAGACGACCAGCGACACGACCCTGGCCGGATGGGCGGCGGCGGCCAGGCGCCCGCCCTTGATGGTAGAGAGGTGCTTGCGGATGGTGTTCATCGCCGCGATCGGCGCGCCGGAGGCAAGCAGCGCCTCGTTGACGGCGATCTCGTCGGCTAAAGTCAGGCCGGGAGCGGGCGACGGCAGTAGCGCCGAGCCGCCGCCGGAGATCAGCGCCACGACCAGATCGTCGGCGGTAAGGCCACGCACCTTCTCCAGCAGCCGGCGCGAGGCCTCGAGGCCAGCCGCATCCGGCACCGGATGCGCCGCTTCGATGATCTCGATGCGCTCGCATTTGGCGCCATAGCCGTAGCGGGTGACGACCAGTCCTTCGATTGGACCGTCCCAGACCTTCTCGAAGGCCGCGGCCATCTGCGCCGAGCCTTTGCCGGCGCCGATGACGATGGTGCGCCCCTTCGGCCTTGCCGGCAAATGATTGCGGATCGTCTTTTCCGGATCGGCGGCAGCGACGGCGGCGTTGAAGATCGCTGCGAGGAAGGTTTTCGGATCGGTCATTTTGCTTCCGGCGGCAGCGCCAGTTGTCTCCGGTCGGCGCCCAGATGCGCGCACAGCGCATCGACCACGACACCATGGTCCTCGCGCTCCGGCAGGCCGGAGACGGCGATGACGCCGATCACGCCGGCGCCCGTCACGGTGACGGGAAAGCCGCCGCCGGCGAGCACATAGTCGGCAATGTCCAGACCTTCGCCGACCTTGAAGGTGCGGTCGGGCCGCTGCTGCTCCAGCACCATGCGGTAGGTGCTCTTGAGGAACCGCTTCACCACGTTGATCTTGCGCCGCGCCCAGTCAGGATTGGAGGCATTCGAGCCCGGCATCGCGGCATAGAACAGCGGCCGGTCGAAGGTCCTGATGTCGACGATGATCGGAAGATTTTCCTTCAGCGCCCGGTTCCTGATCGCCGAACCGATCTCGAAGGCGACGGCCTCGTCGAAGGCCGGGAAGACGAGCGTGGCCTCCTGTTTCTTGATCAGAGCGATGTCGTCGGCGATAGCCATGGCGTTCCCCTGTCAGCGTCGACGCACGCTTTGGCGGATGGCTGACGCGGGGTCAAGCGGGTAGCACATAAATGATGTTATGCCGTGATGACGCTCTTGGCCGGCCGGCCCGACACATAGACCTCGCGCACGGCGCGATCGTCGCCCAGCGTCTGCAGCAGGAAGAGCTCCTCCGCCAGCGTTTCCGCCGTCTCCATCCTCAGCCGCATCGCCGGCGTGGCGTGGGCGTCGAGCACGACGATGTCGGCATCAGTGCCTTCGTCCAGCGTGCCGACCTTGTCGGCGACCGAAAGCGCCTCGGCGTTGCCGCGCGTCAATTGCCAAAAAGACTGGAAGGGGTTCAACTTCTCGCCATTCAGCGCAATGACCTTGTAGCCTTCGTCCATGGTGCGCAGCATCGAATAGTTGGTGCCGCCGCCGACATCGGTGGCTGCCGCGATCCTGAGCGGCTTTTCGCGCTGGCGGTAGCGCTGGTAGTCGAACAGGCCGGAGCCGAGGAACAGATTGGAGGTCGGGCAGAACACCGCCACCGAGCCCGACTCGGCAAGTGCATCCGCCTCGCGTTCGGAAAGGTGAATGCAGTGGCCGAACAGGCTCTTGCTGCCAAGCAAACCGTAATGCTCATAGATGTCGGTGTAGTCGCGCGACCAGGGATAGAGCTCCTGCGTGAAGGCGATCTCGGCGTGGTTTTCCGACAGATGCGTCTGCATGTGGAGATCGGAATGTTCCCGGCAGAGCGCGCCGGCCATCTCCAGCTGCTCGGGCGAGGAGGTGATGGCGAAGCGCGGCGTGATGGCATAGAGCTGGCGGCCCTTGCCGTGCCATTCGGCAATCAGCGCCTTGCTGTCGTCATAGCCGGTCTGCGGCGTGTCGAGCACGCCTTCGGGCGCGTTGCGGTCCATCATCACCTTGCCGGCGATGTTGAGCATGTTGCGGTCATGCGACTCGGCGAAGAAGGCTTCCGCCGATGCCTTGTGCACCGAGCAATATGCAGCAACGGTCGTCGTGCCGTGACGCACCATCTCGTCGAGGAAGAGGCGGGCGATGCGGCGGCCGTGCTGGGCGTTCTGGAACTTCGTTTCCTCGGGAAAAGTGTATTTGTTAAGCCAGTCGAGCAACTCGGCGCCGTAGGAGGCGATGATCTGCATCTGCGGGAAGTGCACATGCGCGTCGATGAAGCCGGGCAGGATGAGGTGTGGGCGATGATCGATCGTCTCGACACCGGCGCCCGCGCGCTTTGCGACCTCGGCATAGGGACCGGCAGCAACGATCTTGCCGTCATCGAGCAGCAGCCCGCCATCCTCCACGTAACGCCAGGCGGAATGGTCGTCGATCGCTTCGGGCCAGTGCAGGAAGGACAGCGTGCGACCGCGCAGGAGTTTTGTTGTCATGCTTACTTTCCGGCGCCTTCGAACCAGGCCGCCAAAAGGGCCCGTTCCTGGTCGGTTATCTGGGTGACGTTGGCGGGCGGCATGGCATGGGCGCGGCCGGCCTGCAGGTAGATTTCGCGGGCATGCTCGGCGATGCGCTGGTCGGTGTCGAGCAGCACGTCCTTGGGCGCATGGTAGATGCCTTCATAGACGGGCTCCTCGGCATGGCACATCGAGCAGCGGCCGAGCACGGTGTCGCGCACGGCCGGGAAATGCGCCGAGGCCATATAGACCTGGGCCGCGGCGGAAGCGGCTGAGGTCTTCGGCTCACCAGTCAAAACCTTCGGCACGGTCGATAGCCAGATGATGATCATGAACAGCACGGCGGCGCCGAGCCAGGTCCAGGTCGGGTTGCCCTTGCGGGCATGCACCGTGTTGAAATAGTGCCGGATCAGCACGCCGATGATGAAGACCAGCGAGGCGATGACCCAGTTGAACTCGGTGCCGAAGGCCAGCGGGTAATGGTTCGACAGCATCAGAAACAGGACCGGCAAGGTCAGGTAGTTGTTGTGCAGCGAGCGCTGCTTGGCGATCTTGCCGTATTTCGGGTCCGGCTTGCGGCCGGCGATCAGGTCGGCGACGACGATCTTCTGGTTGGGGATGATGACCATGAAGACATTGGCCGACATGATCGTGGCGGTGATGGCGCCGAGATGCAGGAAGGCGGCGCGCCCGGTGAAGAGGTGGGTGAGCCCCCAGGCGATGAACACCAGCACGCAGTAGAGCACAAGCATCAGCCCGGTGTCGCTTTTTCCCAGCGGCGAGCGGCAGAGCAGGTCGTAGACGATCCAGCCGACGCCGATGGTGGCCAGCGACAGCAGGATGCCGACCGGCACCGAGATGTTGAGCACGTTGGGATCGATCAGAAACAGATCGGCACCGGCGTAGTATACCACGCAGAGCATGGCGAAGCCCGACAGCCAGGTGGCGTAAGACTCCCATTTGAACCATGTCAGGTGTTCCGGCATTTCGGCCGGCGCCACCAGATATTTCTGGATGTGGTAGAAGCCGCCGCCATGCACCTGCCATTCCTCACCGAAGGCGCCGGCGGGCAGGCCGGGACGCTGCCGCAGCCCGAGATCGAGGGCGACGAAATAGAAAGACGAGCCGATCCAGGCGATGCCGGTGATGACATGCAGCCAGCGAACGGCGAAGCTCAGCCAGTCCCAGAAAATCGCAAAATCCGTCATCGAGTCGCCCCTGGGAAATCGTCCCTGCCGATCAGGCGACTTTACGGTCTGGAGCGCAAACGAAAAGAGGCGAGGTGCGCGATGACTTTCAAAAAAAAATGGAAAATACTAGGCTTGGTATATTGAGCTGCCCGAGAGCCACGAACGCCGCATGGCCTATCTCGACAACATCGCCGTCTTCGTTCGCGTCGTCGAGCTCGGCAATCTGTCGGCGGCCGGCCGCGACATGCGCATTTCGCCGGCGGTGGCCTCGAACCGCATCAAGGAATTGGAGAAGCATCTTGGCGTGCGGCTGTTCAACCGCACCACGAGGCAGTTGATGCCGACCGAGCACGGCACGGTGTTCTACACCGGCGCCAAGCAGGTGCTGGACGCGATCACAGAAGCGGAAGCCGCTGTCGCCGCGCTCTCCGGCCAGCCGCGCGGGACGATCAGGGTGACGGCGCCGCTCGGCCTCGGCCGGCGGCTGATCGCCTCGGGCATTCCGGACTTCCACGACAAATATCCAGATATCGAGGTGCGGCTCAGGCTCTCCGACCACAATGTCGACATCATGAAGGAAGGCATCGATGTCGCTTTCCGGCTCGGCATCATCGAGGATTCCAGCCTGAGAATGCGCGGCATCATGGAATGCGAGCGCGTGCTGGTGGCGGCGCCGAAATATCTGGAAGCGCGCGGCGAGCCGGCCGAGCCGCAGGAGCTGATCGGCAAGAAGCACGACTGCCTGATGCTGCGCTATGCCGGCGCGCGCGAATTCGTCTGGACGCTGCAGACGCCGACCGGCGTGCAGAAGCTCGAGGTGCACGGCCCTTACGATACCGACGACGGCGATGTGCTGACCGGCTGGGCGCTGTCGGGGCGCGGCATCATCAACAAGCCGCGCTTCGAGGTCGAGCCGTTCATCCGCGACCGGCGGCTGAAAGTCATCCTGGCCAAGACGCCGCCGACGCCGGTGCAGTTCGCCGCAGTCTATCCGCACAAGAAGCTGCAGGACCCGAAGGTGCGCCTGCTGCTCGACTTCATGGCCGATCGCTGCCAGCGGCTGATCAAGGACATTCTTGCCGGCAAGTAGGGGCCAATGGTGTTGCACAGATTGGGGATTGGTCGAAGCCTCCCCAATGTCGTCATCCTTGGGCGTAGCGACGCGAAGTGGAGCGAAGACCCAAGGCCATGCCGTGACCTCAGCCGAGGAATGCAGCAGAGCAGAATTCTGCACCGCTGGCGGAGCTTCGATGTAACGGCATGGATCCTGGGGTCTGCGCCGCGTCGCTACGCTCCTTGCTTCGCCCCAGGATGACGACGTGATGGGCGTTTCAGCCAATTGCCAAGGTATGCGGCCCGTCAACGCTACTCCGGCCCGTCAAGACTTCTGCCTCAAGGTAGGCGATGACTGGCCGGCACGTGACGGCCTTGTGGCCCACTTGATCCCGTTGTCTTGCGCGAAAGCGGGCCTAGGTTGGTGGCCAGAACGGCTGCCCGATTTTCAGGGCAGCCGAATGGACAGCAGCGTCATGCATCGCGCCGTTTCGCTCAACATTGCTTCCGCCACCGGGCAGGCCGGCCTGACATTTGTTGAGATCGCCGGCTTCGTGCGGAAGGCGGAGGAGGCCGGGATCGATATGGTCGTCATCTCCGATGCAACGGACGAGCGATCGAGCAGCCCCTTCGAGGCGACCACGCTTCTGGCGGCGCTGGCGACGGTGACCGAAAGCATCGGACTCGTCGCCAGCGCATCGACGCTCGCGCACCAGCCCTACAACCTGGCGCGCCGTTTCGCCTCGCTCGACATCATCAGCCGCGGCCGCATTGGCTGGAACGCGACAATGAGGCAGAATCCGCGCGACGCGGTGAATTTCAGCCGACCGGGTGGCATTGCCGAGGACGATTTTCGCCGCCGCGCGGAAGAGTTCATCGGCATCGTGCAGAGCCTGTGGCGTGGCTGGGACGCCGACGCTTTGCTGTTCGACAAGGACGGGGGCCGGTACCACGATCCCGAAAAGATGCACCTGCTCGACCACAAGGGCGAGTTCTTCTCGGTGCGCGGACCGCTCAACGTCGCCCGATCGCGGCAGGATACGCCGGTGCTGGTCTTGTCCGGCCTAGCAGAGGCCGACCTCGATTTCGCCGCCCGCGTTGCCGATGCGATCCTGCTCGATGAGCAATCGCCGGAAGTTGCAAATGTTGCTTGCGACGATCTGAGGCGCCGGGCACGGGCCGCAGGACGCCGACCGAATGCGGTGAAGGTGCTGGCGGCCATCCCTGCAGGACCTGAGCTCACCTTCGAGAGGCTGGACGACTGGCTGGCCCCGCAAGGGTGTGACGGCCTCACCTTTGCTTTGCCGGCTGACCTTTCCGCGATCGATGACTTCGCCGATCGCGTCCTGCCGGAACTTCGCCGTAGCGGCCTGGCCCGATCCGCCTATGGCGGGGCGACGCTGCGCGACCATCTCGGTCTCGGCGCGGGAGGCGCAAAATGAGCACGCGCCAGATGAAGCTCGGCCTGTTCCTGTGGGCGACCGGCCACCACATCGCCGCCTGGCGCCATGCGGACGCGCATGTGAGAGCCGGCATCGACATCGGCCACTACATCGAGCTGGCGCGGACGGCGGAAGTGGCGAAGTTCGACATGGTCTTCTGCGAGGACGCCGCCGGCCTGCGCGAGGCCGATGTCCAAATCGCCAGCCAGACCTCGCGCTCGATCGGCTTCGAGCCGATCAGCCTGCTTTCAGCCCTCGCCGCTCAGACCGAGCGCATCGGCCTCGTCTCGACCGCCTCGACGAGCTACAACGAGCCCTACGGCCTGGCCCGCGCCTTCGCCTCGCTCGACAATCTGAGCGGCGGCCGCGCCGGCTGGAACCTCGTCACGTCTGCCAGCCCTATCGAAGCCGCGAATTTCGGCTCGACGGGTCTCAGGCCGCATGCCGACCGCTACGAACGCGCCCGCGAATTCGCGACCGTCATCACCGGCCTGTGGCACCGCAAGGCGTCCGGCCATGACGGCCGGAGCTTTTCGCTGCGTGACCCGCTCGACATACCGCCTTCGCCGCAAGGCGCGCCGGTGATGGTGCAGGCCGGCGCCTCCGACGACGGCAAGGATCTGGCCGCGCGAACGGCTGATGTCGTGTTCTCGGCGGCGCAGGCTTTCGAGGAGGCCAAGGCTTTTTATGACGATCTCAAAGGACGCTTGGAGGCCTATGGACGCCAGCCGGACGATGTGAAGATCATGCCCGGCGTGTCACCCATCGTTGCGGCAACGAAAGCCGAGGCTCAGGCAAAATACGAGGCGCTGCAGGAGCTGATCCCCGACGATGTCGGCGTCGCGTTGCTCTCCAGCTATCTCAGCATCTCCGACCTCCGGCGCTATCCGATCGACGGACCGCTGCCCGAGCTGCCGGAAAGCGAAGGGATGAAAAGCCGGCAGGCGCTGGTCGTCGAGCAGGCGCGCCGCGACGGTCTCTCGATCCGCGAGCTCGCGCGGTACTTTGCCGGCGCGCGCGGCCATTGGCGCGTCGTCGGCACCGCCAAGCAGATCGCCGACGAATTGCAGGCGCGGTTCGAGGGCGGCGCGGCGGACGGCTTCAACGTGATGCCGTCTTGGTTTCCTGGCGAATTGGTCGCCTTCGCGACCCTGGTCATTCCGGAGCTGCAGCGGCGCGGCCTGTTCCGCAAGGACTATGAAGGCCGCACGCTGCGTGACCATCTCGGCCTGAAGCGGCCTTTTTGAAAGACTTCAGCCTGCGTCCATCAGGCGGGCCGTTCCGGATACCCTGATCGAGCTGCCGGGCGCTGGCGGAATGTCGGCGTGGAGCTGCGAGCGCATGCCCATGTCCTCGCCTTGGGCGATGTCGATCGAGCCGCCATGCGGCCAGGCGATGTCGCGCAGATAGCCGGCAAAGGCCGCGGTCGCGGCGCCCGTCGCCGGATCCTCGTAGACGCCGCCGGAAGCGAACGGATTGCGGGTGTGGAATAGACGCGGCGTCTCGGCACAGGCAAGCAGGATCGTGACCAGCCCTTCGCGCCGCATCAAGGCCTGGCCCTGCTTGAAATCATAAACCATCGCGGCAAGCGCCTCGCGCGACTTCAGCGCCAGCACGAGGTGATCAGCGCCGCCATGGATCAGCGCCGGCGGGATGGCCGGATCGAGATCGCCCGGCTGATAACCGAACATGGCCAGTGTCTCGCCGGCCAGTTCGGCCGAAGCCAGCCGGCTGCGTGTCGGCGGCGATTGCAGGGCGGCGGCGAAGTTGGCGCCGTCGCGGAATCCTTCGACAGTGATGTTGGCCTGGTTGAGAGCCAGTTTGAAAAAGCCGTCGCCGAACTGTCTGACGAGCGCCGCGCCCAGTGCGATGGTGGCGTGGCCGCAGAACGGCACTTCCGATTCCGGCGAAAAATAGCGGACGCGCCAGCCATCGCTCTCGGGCGCAGCGAAGACGGTTTCGGAGAAGCCTACCTCGGCGGCCACGCGTTGCATGTCGGCGACGTCGGGCAAGGCTTCAGCGATCACCACGCCGGCCGGGTTGCCGCCGGCGTTCCCGTCCGAAAATGCCGCTATGCGCAAAACGTCCATTTCGCTCGCCCCGTGTTCGTCAGGCGCGCAGAAAACACGTTCCGGGCCGCTTTGGGAAACGAAGAAAGCGAGGAGCAGCTGTGAGTGGCGGTCATATCTCCCGGCATAGAGGACTTGTTCTTCGCCTTGCGGATCGCCGGCGCAATCAGCCGGCCATCGCCTTTTCGGGCGTGTTCGAAGCCGACGCCCGGGCTGAGTGCGATGCCAGAGCGGTCATGATCTCGGCAGCGGCAAGCGCGGCAATCACCGGCGGGCGCTTGTCCTTCACGGCGTTGCCGCCGATCGGCGTGACGAGCTGGCCGAACTGCGCTTCGCTGCCCTCGGCCAACTTCAGGAACCAGTTCTTGAACGTCGCCTTCTTGGTCTTCGAACCGATCATGCCGACATAGGCGGCGTCATCGCGTTTCAGCGCCTCGGCGACGATCAGGAAATCGAGCGCGTGGTCGTGGGTGAGGATGGCGAAGGCCGATCCGGCAGGCGCGTCGCGAACGACGCTTTCGGGCATCGCCGTCAATCTCGTCTCGACCGTCTCCGGCATGCCTTCCAGCGCGTCCGCCCGTGTCTCGACGACGACGACATGGATGGGCAGCAGCGCCAGCGCAGCGGCCAGCGCCTGGCCGACATGGCCGCCGCCGAAGACATAGACATGCGGCAGATGCGCCTCCTCGGCCTCGGCCTTGGCGATCAGTTCCTGTTCAAGCGTTGCATCGACTGGACGGATCAGCACCTCGACCCTGCCGCCGCAGCACTGGCCGATCTCGGGACCGAGCGGAACATCGAGCGTGGCGCTTGTATCCCTCCCCCTTGCGGGGAGGGTGGCGGCGGAGCCGCCAGGTGGGGTCGCCGCGGCAGCGCTCGACATAATTTTAGGTCGCGCGCTGCCTCCGCCGACCCCCTCTGGCCGCTTCGCGGCCATCTCCCCCTCGGAGGGGGAGATAAGCTGCCGCGCCTTGTCGATGGCCATATATTCGAGCTGGCCGCCGCCGATGGTGCCGAAAATCGCCGATGCCGAGACGAGCATGAAGGCTCCGGCCTCGCGCGGCGTGGAGCCTTTCGTGGCCGCAACCTCTACCAGCGCGACCCGGCCGGCCTGGCCGAGAAACGCCTTCAAGCTTTGCACGTTCGCGTTCATCGTCTGCATTTTGCCTGTTTGGCGCATGATCCTTTCCGAAAATCGATGCCGTTTTCGGGGTCATACGCTGCCGAAATATAGGGTTTTTCGGCCCGAATTGCACGTTTTGGCCCGTTCAGGCCGGCTTTGCGGCTTCCCGCCTCAGCCTTTCGATCGCCATCAGCACCCGTTCCGGCGTCGCCGGGGCGTCGAGCCGCGGGCAGATCTTGTGATCGGCGACGCTCGCCACCGCGTCGGACAGCGCATGCAGCACCGACATGCCGTGCGGCAGCGGCGGCTCGCCGACCGCCTTGGAGCGATGGATGGTCGGCTCATAGGCCGACGACCAGTCGGTTAGCTTGACGTTGAATATCTTCGGCCGGTCGGAAGCGAGCGGGATCTTGTAAGTCGACGGCGCATGGGTGCGCAGCCGACCGCTGTCGTCCCACCAGAGTTCCTCCGTCGTCAGCCAGCCCATGCCCTGGATGAAGCCGCCCTCGACCTGGCCGAGGTCGATCGCCTGGTTCAGCGACCGGCCAGCGTCATGCAGGATGTCGGTGCGCTCGACGACATATTCACCGGTCAGCGTGTCGACAGAGACTTCCGAGCAGGCCGCGCCATAGGCGTAGTAGTAGAAGGCATGGCCCCGGCCCTTGCTGCGGTCCCAGTGGATCTTGGGCGTCTTGTAGAAGCCCGCCGCCGAAAGCTGGATGCGGCTGATATAGGCCTGCTTGACAAGGTCGTTGAAGGCAACTTCCTGGTTGCCGACGCGAACCCGGTTGGGCAGGAACACCACCTGGTCGAGCGGCACTTGATATTTCTCGGCCGCGAAATCGGTCAGCCGCTTGCGGATCTGGCGGGCGGCATTCTGCGCAGCCATGCCGTTGAGGTCAGCGCCGGAGGACGCGGCCGTCGGCGAGGTGTTCGGCACCTTGGCGGTGGTGGTGGCGGTGATCTTGACCCTGTCGAGGTCGATCTGGAACTCCTCGGCGACGACCTGCGCCACCTTGAGATGCAGGCCCTGCCCCATCTCGGTGCCGCCATGGTTCATGTGCACCGAGCCGTCAGCATAGACATGCACCAGCGCGCCGGCCTGGTTGGCTTCGGTCTTGGTAAAGGAGATGCCGAACTTGACCGGCGTCATCGCCAGGCCGCGCTTGATGAAGCGGCTGTTGTTGTTGAACGCGCTGATCTCGCGCCGGCGCCGCGCATAGTTGCAGCTCTCCTCCAGCTCCGCGACGATGCGGTGGATGATGTTGTCCTCGACCCTCTGGTGGTAGGGCGTGAAGCAGCGTTCGCCGATGGCGTCCATCGGGTCGTAGAAATTCAGCTTGCGGATTTCGAGCGGGTCCTTGCCGACCGCGAAGGCCACCTCGTCGATGACGCGCTCGGCGCCGACCATGCCCTGCGGGCCGCCGAAGCCGCGGAAGGCGGTGTTGGAGACGGTGTTGGTGTAGAGCGGCACCGACTTGGCGTGGACCGCAGGATAGAAATAGGCGTTGTCGCAGTGGAACAGCGCGCGGTCGCCGACCGGGCCCGACAGGTCGGCGGAATACCCGCAGCGCAAGGCGTAGGTGAAGTCGACGCCGAGGATGTTGCCCTCGTCGTCGAAGCCGACCTCGTAGTCGATGGCGAAATCATGCCGCTTGCCGGTCGCGGTCATATCCTCGTCGCGATCGAGCCTGATCTTGACCGCGCGCTTCAGCTTCTTGGCGGCGATGGCGGCGATGGCCGCGCACTGGTTAGCCTGCGTCTCCTTGCCGCCGAAGCCGCCGCCCATGCGGCGCACTTCGACCGTTACCGCATGGCTCGGCACGCCGAGCGCGTGCGCGACCAGGTGCTGCGTCTCGCTCGGCCCCTGCGTCGAGCAATAGACGATGACCTCGTCGTCCTCGCCCGGCACGGCGAGAGAAACCTGACCCTCGAGATAGAAATGGTCCTGGCCGCCGAGCCACATGCGGTTCTTGACGCGGCGGGGCGCTGCCGCGATCGCTGCCGCCGCATCGCCGCGCTTGAGGATCAGCGGCGTCGTGACCTGCTTGTCCTTGACCGGGTCGAGATCCCAGATGTCGATCACGGCCGGGAGCTCGTCATATTCGATCTTTGCCAGGCGCGCCGCGCGGCGCGCCTCCTCGCGCGTGTTGGCGACCACGGCGAAGATCGGCTGGCCGTAGAACTCAACCTTGCCTTCGGCGAGCACCGGATCGTCATGCATGTTGCTCGGCGAGATGTCGTTCGCGCCGGGCACGTCGGCATGGGTCAGCACGTCGACGACGCCGGGCGCTGAGCGCACCGCCGACAGGTCGACGCTTTTCAAGGTGCCGTGCGCGACCTTGGAAAGGCCGAGGCCGACATGCAGCGTGCCGGCGGGCTCCGGCATGTCGTCGATATAGACGGCGGTGCCGCTGACATGCTTGTGCGCGGAATCGTGCCGCTGCTCGGTGGCGACGCCGCCGACGATCTTCTCGGCTTTGAGATTGGGAGTGGCGTGCTTGTTCATCAGGCCGCCTCGTTGCGCGACACCTGGAACGGCGCCTTCGTTCCTGTCGTCTCGACATAGAAGCGCAGCAGCAGGTTCCTCGCCGCCATGGCCCGGTATTCGGCGGTCGCCCGCATGTCGGTCAGCGGCGTGAAGTCGCTGGCATATTCAGCCATCGCTGCCTCCACCGTCGCCTCGCTCCAGGTTTTGCCGATGAGCGCCTTCTCGACCGCCGTGGCACGCTTCGGCGTCGGTGCCATGCCGCCATAGGCGATGCGAATATCGGCCACGGTGCCGTCCTTGGCGAGCGTCAGATGGAAGGCGCCGAGCGTCGCGGTGATGTCCTCGTCGCGGCGCTTGGTGACCTTGTAGACGGCAAAGCTCGTGCCCTTTGCCGGCACAGGCACATGCACGGCTTCCACGAATTCGCCGGGCTGGCGATCCTGCTTGCCATAGGCGATGAAGAAGGTTTCGAGAGGGATCGTTCGGCGCGCTTTGCCCTTGCGCAGCGTGAGCTGCGCGCCAAGCGCGATCAGCGGCGGCGGTGTGTCGCCGATCGGCGAGCCGTTGGCAACGTTGCCGCCGATGGTGCCCATGTTGCGCACCTGCTCGCCGCCGATGCGGTCGACCAGCGGCCCCAGCGCCGGGATGCGCTTCGACAGGGTCTCGAAGGCCTCGCTGTAGGTGACGCCGGCGCCGATCGTGATCACACCGTCGGCCTCGGACATCGTGCGCAGGCCATCGAGCCCGCCGATGAAGATCGCCGGCGAGATGTCGCGCATATGCTTGGTGACCCACAGGCCGACATCGGTCGAGCCGGCGACGATGGTGGCGCCCGGCTCCTTCTCGAGCGCGGCCGCGAAATCGTCGACATCGGCCGGCACGATCAGCCGCTGCTTGGCCGAGCCGACCTCGACCCTGGCGCCGTCGCGCAGCGCCTCCAGGCGCGCGGCGATGTCATTGCGCTCCACCGCCAGCGGGTCCTTCGCCGCCTTGCCGTAGCTAGAAATGGCACGCGCCGCGCGCATGATCGCCTCGTAGCCCGTGCAACGGCAGAGATTGCCCTGCAGCGCCTTTTCGATCGCCGCATCGGAGGGGTTGGGCGTCTTCATCCACAGCGCATAGAGCGACATAACGAAGCCCGGCGTGCAGAAGCCGCATTGCGAGCCGTGGAAATCGACGACCGCTTGCTGCACGGGGTGCAGCTTCTCGCCGTCACCGCGCAGGTGCTCGACGGTAACGACATGGGTGCCATCGAGCGAGCCCATGAAGCGGATGCAGGCATTGACGCTTTCGTAGACCAGACCTTCGGCGGAGAGCTTGCCGACCAGCACCGTGCAGGCGCCGCAGTCGCCCTCGGCGCAGCCTTCCTTGGTGCCGCGCAGCGAGCGATCGAGCCGCAGCCAGTCGAGCAAGGTCGCATCGGGCGCGATGTCGGTGAGCGCGACGTCGGCACCGTTGAGGATGAAGCGTATTTCGTTGCGGGTCTTGGTTTCGGCCATCTTTCAGCTCCCCCGATAGGTCGAGTAACCGTAGGGCGAAATCAAGAGCGGCACATGGTAATGCCGTTCTTCCGCCATGCCGAAACGGATCGGCACGACGTCCAGGAAGGCAGGCTGCGGCAGGCTGATGCCTTGCCCGCGCAGATAGTCGCCGGCGGCGAAGACCAGCTCATATTCGCCGGTGCGGAAGTCGGCGCCGGCAAGCAAAGGCGCGTCGCAGCGGCCGTCGTCGTTGGTGGTGACGGTCTTCAAATGCGTGCGAGCCTCGCCTGAGACGCGGAAAAGCGCGATCGAGAGGCCCTTTGCCGGCCTGCCCGTCGCGGTGTCGAGCACATGGGTCGTCAGGCGCCCGCCATCGGCTTTCGACGTTTCTGCCACTGCCCGCCTCCCATCCCGGTACACGTTTCAGGTCAATTGTGCGCCAATTAAAGGCGATGCATAAGTCCCGGTCGAGCGGAGTGCGGCAAAAAGCACTTTCAAAAATTTTCGGGGGAATGCACAGGCACTCCTTTCGATATCTTCATCTCAACAATCGGGCAGGAGCGACCCAATGCGTTACGAACGGGACATGCGCGGTTACGGGGCCAATCCACCGGATCCGAAATGGCCCGGCGGCGCGCATGTCGCGGTGCAATTCGTCGTCAACTACGAGGAAGGCGGCGAGAATTGCGTGCTGCACGGCGACAAGGCCTCGGAAGCCTTCCTGTCCGAGATCGTCGGCGCCGCCCCCTGGGTCGGCCAGCGCCACTGGAACATGGAATCGATCTACGAATACGGCGCCCGGGCCGGCTTCTGGCGGCTCTACCGGCTGTTCACCGAAGCGCAGGTGCCGGTGACCTGCTACGGCGTCGCCACCGCGCTTGCCCGCTCGCCAGACCAGGTCGCGGCCATGCAGGAGGCCGGCTGGGAGATCGCCTCGCACGGGCTGAAATGGATCGACTACCGCGACCATAGCGCGGAGGATGAGCGGCGCGACCTCGAAGAGACGATCCGTTTGCATTACGAAGTGACCGGCGCGCGGCCGACCGGCTGGTATACCGGCCGCACTTCCGTCAATACGGTGCGGCTCGTCGCCGAGGAAGGCGGCTTCGATTACGTCTCCGATACCTATGACGACGAATTGCCCTACTGGTTCGACCCGGATGGGTTGGAGAAGCCCCAGCTCATCATCCCCTACACGCTCGACGCCAACGACATGCGTTTCGCGACGCCGCAAGGGTTCAACTCGGGCGACCAGTTCTTCGCCTATCTGAAGGACAGCTTCGACACGCTCTATGCCGAGGGCAGGGCTGGGCGGCCGCGCATGATGAATATCGGCCTGCACTGCCGGCTGGTCGGCCGTCCGGGCCGCGTGGCGGCGCTGAAGCGCTTCGTCGACTATGTGAGGTCGCATGACAAGGTGTGGCTGACGCGGCGCATCGACATCGCCAGGCATTGGCGCGAGACGCATCCTCACCGCGCGCCGGCACTGCGCCCGTCCAGGATGGAGTTCGAAGCTTTCGTGCATGCCTTCGGCGGCGTGTTCGAGCATTCGCCCTGGATCGCGGAGCGTGCCTACGAGCTGGAGCTTGGGCCCGCGCATGACAGCGCCGGCGGCCTGCACAACGCGCTCTGCCGCGTCTTCCGCGCGGCGACGGAGGCAGAGCGGCTTTCCGTGCTCAACGCCCATCCCGACCTTGCCGGCAAGCTGGCGGCGGCCAAGCGGCTGACGCCGGAATCGGCCAGGGAACAGGCTTCCGCCGGGCTCGACGCGCTGACCGACAAGGAGCGCGAGCTGTTCTCGAAACTCAACGCCGCCTACGTCACCACCTTCGGCTTTCCCTTCATCATCGCGGTCAAGGGCAAGACAAAGGACCAGATCCTGGCGGAGTTCGAGGCGCGCATCGGCAACAGCCGCGGTGTCGAATTCGAAACCGCCTGCAGACAGGTCGAGCGCATCGCGCTGCGTCGGCTGAAAGACATGCTTCCACAATAGGCTTCAACACATGGATATGATGAAAATGGCCGAGCGAACCTACTATGCGCCGCATGGCGGCCATCCCGGCCAGACAGAGCTCTTGACCGGCCGCGCCGTCTTCACCGAGGCCTATGCCGTCATCCCCAAGGGCGTGATGCAGGACATCGTCACCAGCCCGCTGCCGTTCTGGGACAAGACCAGGGCATGGATCATCGCAAGGCCGCTCTCGGGCTTCGCCGAGACGTTTTCGCAGTACATCGTCGAGGTTCTGCCCGGCGGCGGCAGCGACCGGCCTGAGCTCGATGCCGGCGCCGAGGGCGTGCTGTTCGTGGTCGAAGGTGAGCTCACCGTCTCGCTTGCCGGCAAGAAGCATATGCTTGCCCCCGGCGGCTTCGCCTTCCTGCCGCCATCCAGCGGCTGGACGGTGCGCAACGACAGCGGCGATGCGGTCCGCTTCCACTGGATCCGCAAGGCTTATGAGGCCGTGGACGGCCTCGACGTGCCGGAACCCTTCTTCGCGAGCGACCAGGAGGTGGCGCCGAGCCCAATGCCCGGCACCGAGGGTCGCTGGGCCACGACGCGTTTCGTCGACCCGGCCGACCTGCGCCACGACATGCATGTCACCATCGTGACGCTGGAGCCGGGCGCCGTCATTCCCTTTGCCGAGACCCATGTCATGGAGCACGGGCTCTATGTGCTCGAGGGCAAGGCCGTCTACCGCCTCAACCAGGACTGGGTCGAGGTCGAGGCCGGCGACTTCATGTGGCTGCGCGCCTTCTGTCCCCAGGCCTGCTATGCCGGCGGTCCGGGCAAGTTCCGTTACCTGCTCTACAAGGACGTCAACCGGCACGCCAAGCTCGGCGGCGCCGGCATCGGGGGGCGCCCCCGGTGACCCGCATCGTCGCCCAGCCGCTGACGCGCGAAAGCTTCGCGCCCTTCGGCGACGTCATCGACATGGGCGGCGACAACCGCTACCCGATCAATGGTGGCAAGGCGATGCGCTACCACGACCTCGCCACCGCCGAGGCCATCGGCCCGAATGCGCGCGTGCTGATCTCGATGGTGCGCGGGACGCCCTATGAGATGCCGCTGAAGCTCACCATGGTCGAGCGCCATCCGCTCGGCAGCCAGGCTTTTATTCCATTGTCGCCCAGACCGTTCCTGGTCGTCGTCTGCCATGACAGCAAGGACGGTCCGGGCGAGCCGCATGCTTTCGTCACCGCGCCCGGCCAAGGCATCAACTACCGGCGCAACCTCTGGCACGGCTTGCTGACGCCGATCGGCGAGGAGCAGGACTTCCTCATCGTCGACCGCGGCGGCGACGGCTCCAATCTCGAGGAGTGCCATTTTTCGCACCCCTACGAGATCCACCTTCCTTGAACGGTTTCGGATTTCCCATGACCGACATCTCGCTGATCGACCGCCTGCTCGACGTGATCGAGCACGACATCGTGCCGAAGACGGCTGCAGGCGTTGCCCACGGCAACAAGCTGTTCGGCGCCGCGATCCTGAGGAAGGACGACCGCTCGCTGGTGCTCGCCGAAACCAACAACGAGACAGAAAACCCGCTCTGGCACGGCGAGGTGCATTGCCTGAAGCGCTTCTACGAGATGCCGAAGGCCGAGCGCGTCGACACCAGGGATGCGGTGTTCCTGGCAACACACGAGCCCTGCTCGCTGTGCCTGTCAGCGATCACCTGGACCGGCTTCGACAATTTCTACTACCTCTTCAGCCACGAGGATTCGCGCGACAGTTTTGCCATCCCGCACGACCTGAAAATCCTGAAGGAGGTCTTCACCCTTGATCCCGGCGGCTACAACGCCGAGAACGCTTATTGGAAGAGTTTTTCGATCCGCCGGCTGGTGCGCGCGTTGCCTGAAGTCGAGCGCAAGCGGCTGGAGGCACGCATCGGTAAGATCTCGGCGCGCTATGATGAACTTTCCGGCGCCTATCAGGCGAGCAAGGCCGACAACGACATTCCGCTGAACTGAACGGCTTGGCCTAGCCTACTTTCGCATTCTTCAGCACCTCATTTATTTTCGCCTGCCAGCCCTTGCCCGTCGCCTTGAACTTGTTGATGACCTCCTGGTCAAGGCGGATGGAAACAACTTGCTTGGGCTTCTCCACGGCTGGCCGGCCGCGAGCACGCCTTATGCTTTCGAAAAGCTCCGGAACCGCTTCTGTGAAGGGCTTGGCTTGCGCCAGTTGTTCATCGGTTGCCTCCGCATCCTCGGGATCAGCGGCGATTTGCCTCTGAATTTCCTCTTCCTCCTCATCGGTGAGCGGTCGAGCGCGCGATTTAGGATTGTTCATATACTGACCTTTCCTTTCGGCTGGCACGACGCATCGAGATCACCGAGATCGCTTCGGAACCCAGCGGCCTGAAAATCACGGTAGGATGGATCGTTTGAATTCGCCAATCGCCATCAACCGGCCAGCTTTGGCCGGAAGGACGATTGAAGCCGCAAAAAACTCGATATCGAGATCGGCGAAGTCGAGACCCCGGTTTTCGAGGTTCGTCATGCGCTTCGGCTCATCCCAAACGATTTTCAGGCAAGATCATCCGGTGAGTCTGCGTCGGGCCAAAGTGAATAAATGTAATACATAAATTAATATGGCAGCGCAAGTTGAAAGTCGAACGGTCCGCCGGTCATCAGCAACTGGACAGGTCGCATATTCCGCTGCGCCAAGTTGCGAATAGCGATTGAAAGTCGTCTCCCGGCAGGGCGTTATGCGTGCCATGAAAACCGTCACCGAATTTCCCCGCAAGGTCGTCGAATTTCCCGATATGGGCATCGTCATGCCGGATGGGTGCCGGCTGTCGGCGCGCATCTGGATGCCGGAGGACGCTGACGACAATCCGGTGCCGGCGATCCTCGAGCACCTGCCCTACCGCAAGCGCGACGGCACAATCTTCCGCGATCAGCTGACCCATCCCTATTTCGCCGGCCACGGCTACGCCTCGATCCGCGTCGACATGCGCGGCAATGGCGATTCCGAAGGGTTGATGGACGACGAATATTCCGAGCAGGAATTGCAGGACGCCTGCGACGTCATCGCCTGGGCGGCCGCACAGCCCTGGTGCAACGGCAATGTCGGCATGATGGGCATTTCCTGGGGCGGCTTCAACTGCCTGCAGGTCGCGGCCAAACAGCCACCGGCGCTGAAGGCGGTGATCAGCCTGTGCTCGACCGTCGACCGCTATGCCGACGACATCCACTACAAGGGCGGCTGCCTGCTGCTCGAAAATTTCGGCTGGGCCTCGACGATGCTCTCCTACTCGTCGCGGCCGCCGGACCCGCTGATCGCCGGCGGCAACCGCTGGCGCGACCTGTGGCTTGATCGGCTGGAGAACCAGCCCTTCCTTCTGCCGCTCTGGCTCAGCCACCAGCACCGCGACACCTATTGGATGCGCGGCTCGATCTGCGAGGATTTTTCGGCTGTTCATGCGGCGGTGCTGTCGGTCGGCGGCTGGCATGACGGCTACCGCAACACGATCTCCAATCTCGTCACCAACATTCAGTCGCCGGTGAAGGGCATTGTCGGCCCCTGGATCCACAAATACCCGCATTACGCGGGACCCAAACCGGCCATCGGCTTCCTGCAGGAGGCGTTGCGCTGGTGGGACCGCTGGCTGAAGGGCGACGAGACCGGCGTGGAGGCCGACCCGGACTACCGCGCCTATGTGATGGACAGCGTGCGCCCGGCCCGCTGGCATCCGGAGCGGCCTGGCCGCTGGGTGGCGGAACAGGAATGGCCTTCGTCCAATATCAACGTCGAGGCCATCGAGCTCATCCCCGAAGGCGCCAAGCCGGCGATCGTCGCCTCACCGCAAAGCTGCGGGCTGGCCGGCGGCGAGTATTTTCCCTTCACCTTCGGGCCGGAACTGCCGGGCGACCAGCGCCCCGACGATGCGCTTTCGGTCTGTTTCGACCAGGCCGAACTCAAGGAGGCGATCGACATCGTCGGCGCGCCGGAGGTCGAAGTTCGGCTTTCCTCCGATCGCCGCCAGGCCAATATCGCGGTGCGGCTCTGCGACGTGCACCCCGACGGCGCCTCGGAACTGATCTCCTACGGCGTGCTCAACCTCACCCATCGCAACTCGCATGAGTTCCCCGAAGCGCTGACGCCGGGCGAGACGGTGTCCGCGCGCGTCGTGCTCGACCAGTGCGCCTATCGGGTGCCGGCCGGCCATCGGCTACGCGTTGCGGTCTCGACCGCTTACTGGCCGATGATCTGGCCTTCGCCGGAACCGGTGACGCTCGAATTGTCGGCGGCGACGCTCAAGCTTCCGCTGCGCCCGCTGGCTAACGGCGACGAGGTCTCGTTCGCCGAACCGGAGGGAGCCACCCCCTGGGCGACCGAGACGATCAGGCCCGCCAATTCCGAACGGCATATCGACCGCAATGAGAAGACCGGCGTCGTCACGCTTTCCATCAACGACGATTTCGGCGAGTTGCGCGACGTCGCGCACGGCCTCGTTCACGGCAGCATCGCCCGGGAGACATGGGCCATCCACCCCGACGATCCGCTGTCGGCTACCGGCAGCACGCACTGGACGCAGACCTTCTCGCGGAGTGAATGGGCGGTGCGGACCGAAACAGTCGCCGACATGCGCTCGGACGCGCAAGACTTCATCCTCAGCGCCAGGATCGAGGCCTATGAGGGCGACAAGCTGGTGTTCGAGCGCGACTTCAAGCAGACGATTCCCCGCGCCCTCGTCTGAGCGCTGGCAAGATTGGTCCAACGCGACGCGCCATTTACGCCACGGCATGTCGCATTCGGTCTTGCTTACAGCTTTCCGTTACGTTCATTATCCCTCACAAGAAACAAGAAACGACCGCAGGTCGAACCATCAGAGTGAGGAACCTACAATGTCGAACGAACTGGACTATCTCAGCCGGCGCGTCGCATCCGGCAAGCTCAGCCGCCGTGACTTTCTCGGTCGCGCGGCGGCGCTGGGCGTCTCCGCCACTTTCGCCAATTCGCTGCTTTCGAGCGCGGCCCGCGCCGCCGGCCCGGTCAAGGGCGGCACGCTGAAGGCCGGCCTGGTCGGCGGTGAATCCACCAACAGCCTCGACCCGGCACTGATGATGACGCAGGTGCCCTTCGCCTTCGGCAAGTGTTGGGGCGAGATGATTGTCGAGCTGTCGCCCGAGGGCAAGCTCGAGAACCGCATCGCCGAGGAGATCGGCTCGTCGGACGACGCCAAGGTCTGGACGCTGAAGATCCGCGACGGCATCGAGTTCCACAACGGCAAGACGGTGACCGCTGAGGACGTGGCCGCCACGCTCGAGCGCCATTCCGACGAAAAGTCGAAGTCCGGCGCGCTGGGCTACATGAAGGGCATCGAGACCATCAAGGCCAGCGGCAAGGAAGTGGTGCTGACGCTGAAGGAGCCGAATGCCGACCTGCCATACCTGCTCAGCGACTATCACCTGATCGTCCAGCCGAATGGCGGCAAGGACAAGCCCGACGCCGGCATCAGCGCCGGCCCTTACAAGGTCAAGGTCAACGAGCCGGGCGTGCGCCATGTCGGCGAGCGTTTCGCCAACTACTGGCAGGGCGACAAGATGGGCCATGCCGACCAGATCGAAGTCGTCGTCATCAACGATGCGACGGCGCGCACGGCGGCCCTGCAGGGCGGCCAGGTCAACATGATCAACCGCGTCGAGCCGAAGATCGTCGACCTGATCAAGCGCGTGCCGGGCGTCACCATCCGCAACCACTCCGGTCCCGGCCATTACGTGTTCATCATGCATTGCAACACGGCGCCGTTCGACAACAACGACCTCAGGATGGCGCTGAAGCTGGCGATCAACCGTGAGGAGATGCTGAACAAGGTGCTGCGCGGCTATGGCTCGCTCGGCAATGACTTCCCGATCAACGCCTCCTACCCGCTGTTCACCGAGATCGAGCAGCGCAAATACGATCCCGACAAGGCCAAGTTCCATTACAAGAAGTCGGGCCATGACGGCTCCATCCTGCTCAGGACCTCGGACGTCGCCTTCCCCGGTGCCGTCGATGCCGCGCAGCTCTATCAGCAGAGCGCGGCCAAGGCAGGCATCAAGCTGGAAGTCAAGCGCGAGCCGGGCGACGGCTACTGGAACGAGGTCTGGAACAAGCAGCCCTTCTGCGCCTCCTATTGGGGCGGCCGCTCGACCCAGGACCAGATGTATTCGACCGCCTATCTGTCGAGCGCCGACTGGAACGACACGCGTTTCAAGCGCCCGGATTTCGACAAGATGGTGCTGGCGGCGCGCGCCGAGCTCGACGAGGCCAAGCGCAAGCAGATGTACCACGACATGGCCGTCATGGTGCGCGACGAGGGTGGCCTGATCCTGCCGATGTTCAATCAGTTCATCGACGCGACGGGGCCGAAGGTCGGCGGCTGGGTGGAGGATCCGCACCAGGAGCTGTGCAACGGCTACGCTTTGGCGAAGTGCTGGCTCGAAGCCTGAGCCCGGCCTTGCGCTCATGTCCGCACCCATCGTGAAATTGGTGGCCCAGCGCATTGCGCTGGGCATCCTGCTTTTGCTGGCCGTTTCGGTCCTGATCTTCGCCGGTACCCAGATCCTGCCCGGCGACGTCGCGCAAGCCATCCTCGGACAATCGGCAACGCCGGAGTCGCTCGCCAATCTGCGCGAGCAGCTCGGCCTCAACGATCCGGCCTATATCCGCTATTTCCGCTGGCTGGGCGGCGTGCTCACCGGCGACCTCGGCACCGCCATGTCGAGCGGGCAGGACATAGCCACATCGATCAAGGAACGGCTGTGGAACACGCTTTTCCTGGCCTTCTGGGCGGCAATCGTTGCCATTCCGCTGGCGATCACGCTTGGCCTGATCGCGGTGCGCTACCGCAATGGTTGGGTCGATAAACTGATCTCCGGGGTAGCGCTTGCCTCCACCTCGTTCCCGGAATTCTTCATCGGCTATCTGCTGGTCTTCTACTTCGCGGTCCAGCATCAATGGTTCCCCGCCATTTCGACCGTCTATGACGGAATGTCGTTCGGCGAACGCCTGCAGGCGATCGCGCTGCCGGCGGCGGCACTGACGCTGGTGGTGCTCGCCCATATGATGCGCATGACGCGCGCGGCGATCCTCAACGTGATGCAGTCGGCCTATGTCGAGACGGCGGAGCTCAAGGGGCTGTCGGCCTCCGCCGTCATCCGCAAGCATGCCCTCCCGAACGCCATCGCGCCGATCATCAACGTCGTCATGCTCAACCTCGCCTATCTGGTGGTCGGCGTCGTCGTGGTCGAGGTGATCTTCGTCTATCCGGGCATGGGGCAATATCTCGTCGACCATGTCACCAAGCGCGACGTGCCCGTCGTGCAGGCGGTCGGCCTGATCTTCGCGGCCGTCTACATCACCCTCAACATCATCGCGGACATCGCGGCGATCGTCGCCAATCCGCGGCTCAGGCATCCGAAGTAGGGGACGGCCGATATGCTCGATGTCAGACGCATTCCTATCGCGGCGCTGGTCGGCATCGTGCTGACGACGCTCTTCGTGCTGGCGGCGGTCTTCGCGCCATGGATCGCCCCGCACGGCAATGCCGAGATCGTCAGCGACGTCCCTTGGGAACCGATGTCATCATTGCACTGGCTGGGCACCGACAATCTCGGCCGCGATCTCTTGTCCCGTATGATCTATGGCGCCCGCATCACACTGTTCATCGCCGTGCTCGCCACCGCGCTCTCCTTCTCGCTTGGCGCCATTCTGGGCTTCTCGGCAGCGGTCTTTGGCGGCTGGTTCGACACGATCCTGTCGCGCCTCGTCGACCTCCTGATGTCGATCCCGACGCTGATCATGGGCCTGGTCGTGCTGTCGGTGCTGCCGTCCAATCTGGTGACGCTGATCCTGGTGATGGGCATCCTCGACTCGACCCGCGTCTACCGCCTGTCGCGCGCGGTGGCCGTCGACATCAATGTCATGGACTATGTCGAGGCGGCCAAGCTGCGCGGCGAAGGCAGCGGCTGGATCATCTTCCGCGAGATCCTGCCTAATGCGCTGTCGCCGCTGGTGTCGGAACTCGGCCTGCGCTTCATCTATGCGGTGCTGTTTTTGTCGACGCTTTCCTTCCTCGGCCTTGGCGTGCAGCCGCCCGATGCCGACTGGGGCGGCATGGTCAAGGAAAACAAGGACGGTATCGTCTTCGGCATAGGGGCAGCGCTCATGCCGGCGGCGGCGATCGCTGCACTTGCGATCTCCGTCAACCTCGTCGCCGACTGGGTGCTCAACCGCACGACAAGCCTGAAGGGAGGGCGCGGGTGATGGCCGATACCAAAGCGAAGCCTGGCGTGCTGCTCGACATCCGCAACCTTCGCATCGAAGCTACGGTCTATCCGCCGGGTGAGGCGCCGAAGACGATCACCCTCGTCCATGACGTGTCGCTGACGCTGGAAAAGGGCAAGGTGCTTGGCCTTATCGGCGAATCCGGCGCCGGCAAGTCGACCATCGGCCTGTCGTCGATGGGTTATGGCCGCGGCGGCGTGCGCATCACCGGCGGCGAGGTCATCCTCAACGGCCGCGATATACTGAAGGGCGGCAAGGAGGGTTTCCGCAAGCTGCGCGGCCGTGAGGTCTGCTACGTCGCGCAGTCGGCGGCGGCGGCTTTCAACCCGGCGCACCGGCTGATGGACCAGGTGGTGGAGGCGACTTTGCTGCATGGTACGGCGACGCGGGCCGAGGCGGAAAAGCGCGCCGTCGCGCTGTTTAAGAAGCTCAGCCTGCCCAATCCCGAAACCATCGGCGAACGCTTCCCGCACCAGGTGTCCGGCGGCCAGCTGCAGCGCGTGATGACGGCGATGGCGCTCTGCTCGGAGCCGGACCTCATCGTCTTCGACGAGCCGACCACGGCGCTCGACGTGACGACGCAGATCGACGTGCTTGCAGCGATCAAGGACGCCATCCGCGACACGCATGTGGCGGCTTTATACATCACGCACGACCTCGCCGTCGTCGCCCAGGTGTCGGACGAGATCATGGTGCTGCGCCACGGCCGGCTGGTCGAATGGGGCGGCACCCGCCAGATCATCAAGGAGCCGCGCCAGGAATACACCAACGCGCTGGTTTCGGTGCATGAGATCGAGCATCAGGAGCAGCAGCCGGATACGGCGCCGATGCTGTCGGTGAAGAACGTGACGGCCGCCTATGGCGGCGGCCACGTCAAGGTGCTGAAGAACGTATCGGTCGACATCTATCCGGGCCAGACGCTGGCCGTCGTCGGAGAGAGCGGCTCCGGCAAGTCGACGCTGGCGCGCGCCATCACCGGCCTGCTGCCGCCGGAGCAAGGCAGCGTCGTCTTCGACGGGCGCGCGCTCGGCAACAGGCTCTCCGACCGGCCGAAGGAAGACCTCCGCCAGCTGCAGATGATCTACCAGATGGCGGACGTGGCGATGAACCCGCGCCAGACCGTGGGCACCATCATCGGCAGGCCGCTGGAATTCTATTTCGGCATGAAGGGCCGCGAGCGCGACAAGCGCGTCGCCGAGCTGCTCGACGAGATCGAGATGGGCAAGGGCTTCCTCGACCGCTATCCGGCCGAGCTTTCCGGCGGCCAGAAGCAGCGCGTCTGCATCGCCCGCTCGCTCGCCGCCAAGCCCAAGCTCATCATCTGCGACGAGGTGACGTCGGCTCTCGATCCGCTGGTAGCCCATGGCATCCTCAAGCTGCTGCTCGATCTGCAGCAGGTCGAGAAGGTGGCTTATTTGTTCATCACCCACGACCTCGCGACGGTGAAATCGATCGCCGACTCGATCGCGGTCATGTATCGCGGCGAGGTGGTGCGCTACGGCTCCAAGAGCAAGGTGCTCGCCCCGCCCTTCGACGCCTATACCGACCTTCTGTTGTCCTCCGTGCCCGAAATGGAGATCGGCTGGCTGGAGAAGGCGATCAAGGGCCGGCGGATGGAGAGCGCCGGCAATTAACGCACCGCCTCACCTTCGATGCGTCTGGCGCTGACCTCTTTGGCAAGATCGCATGGAGCTGCCCGTGGCGCTCAAATCCAAGCTGCTGCTCATCATCCTCGACGGCGTGCCTTACCCGAACTGGCGCCGGCTGATGGGCAATCTCGAAGGCTGGGTTCAGTCCGGCGAGGCGCAGGTGTGGAAGATGCGCTCGGTGCTGCCGTCGACCTCGGCCTGCTGCTACGCCTCGATCCACACCGGGGTAACGCCTCAGGTGCATGGTATCCTTTCCAACGAGCACCGGTTCCGGATCGAGCAGCCGGACATCTTCTCGGAGGTGAGCAAGGCCGGCGGCAAAACCGGCGCCGTGACCCATTCCTACTGGTCGGAATTCTTCCGCTCCTATCCGTTCGACCTGGTCGAGGATATGGAGTTCGACGAGCCCGGCGGGCCGATCACACATGGCCGCTTCCACACCATGACCGGCTACAATGCCAGGAACCAGATGACGCCGAGCGACGTCGACCTGTTCGCGACGCTAACGATGCTTACCCGGCGCCACGGCATCGACTACGGCATCCTGCATACCTGCACGCTGGACTCGATGGGCCACCGCTTCGGCCATGACTGCCAGGAGATGGACCATGCCTGCTACGCCATGGACGGCATGCTCGCCGCCTTCCTGCCCGGCTGGCGTCAAGCCGGCTATGAGGTGATCGTCACCGCCGACCACGGCCAGACGAACCGCGGCCATCACGGCGGACACGACGGCGAGATGCAGGATTTCGCGCTGTATTATTTCGGCTCCGCCAAGGGTCCCGAGGCCGGCACGCTGCTTGATCAGTTGCAGCTCGCGCCGACGGTTCTGAGCCGGCTCGGCGTGGAAATACCGCCGACGATGAAGGCGACGCCGTTTTTGGAGTGAGCGCCGTCCTCCCCTTCTTCCCTAGCGGGAGAAGGAAAAAGGCGCACCTCTGGCAACGCACCCTTTCTTCGGTTAGCTTCCGAAAATTCCTTGGCGGAGGGTGAACCTTTTTGGCCCGACCAGCGACAGAGCCACGAGGAGCCAGGCGGCTCGACCGGCCATGAACGCGGCGACCGAAACCGATCGCGCGCTTGTAGACCGGGTCGCGAAGGGCGACCGGGCTGCCGTGCGGCTCCTGTTCATGCGTCACCACGCGCGGATCTACCGCTTCGTGGCGCGCCAGACGGGATCGGAAATGATGGCCGACGATATCGCGAACGAGGTCTTTCTCGAGCTGTGGCGGCAGGCGCCGGGCTTCGAGGGCCGCTCGGAAGTCTCGACCTGGCTGCTCGGCATCGCCCGCTTCAAGGCGCTGTCCTTGCTGCGCAAGAAAAAGGAAGACTGGATCGACGACAATGACGCGGCGCAGGTTCCCGACGCCGCCGACACGCCGGAAGTCGTCACCATGAAGGAAGACAAGGCCGCCGCATTGCGCCGCTTCGTCAACGCCCTGCCGGAAGAACACCGCACGGTGATCGACCTTGCCTATTACCACGGCCAGTCGGTGACCGAGATCGGCGAGGTGCTCAACATCCCGGTCGCGACCGTCAAGACGAGGATGTTCTACGCCCGCAAGAAACTCGGCGAAGCCCTGAAGGCCGCCGGTTACGACAGGGGGTGGCCATGAGCGCCGCTGAAAAGATGTCGCGCCGCGACGAGATGGAGACGCTGCTGCCGTTCTACCTGAACGGCTCGCTGGAAGGCGCCGAGCTGGAGGCCGTCGAGGAATGGCTGGCCTCCGATCCGGCGGCGATGGCCGCTCTTGGCGAGGCGGAGGCCGAATTCTCCGGCACCGCCGCCGCCAACGAGGCGATCCGCCCGCCCGCCGATGCGCTCTCCCGCTTCGCCAAGGCGCTCGATGCCGAGGCCGGCCCGGTGCGCGCGAGCGCCGGCCAGTCATGGCTCGCCAAGGTCTTCGGCCGGGTGACGGCAATGCCGGCCGGCGTCGCCTGGGCGGCGGCCGCGGCGCTGCTTGCTTTGGTCGTCGTGCAGTCCTTCGAGCAGCTGGGCGGCAAGGGGAACGACTTCGAGATCGCCGGCGCCGAGGACGACCTGGCGAAGCTGCCCTTCGCCCTGGTCAAGTTCAAGCCGGATGCCAAGATGTCGGACATCGCCGCCTTCCTTGGCCAGAACGGCCTGAAGATCGCCGGCGGACCGACCGCCGATGGCGTCTTCCATCTGACCATCCCGGCCAGCACGGCGGCCGACTACGACAAGCTCGTCGGCCTTATTGCCGCCCAGCCCTTCGCGGAAGCTGTGGTGCAGGGAAGGAAACCGGTCGATGGCGGCTAAGGTGGTCATTCTTCATGCGGCAATTCTCGCGGCGGCGTTTGTCGCCGCGCCTGCCTTCGCGCAGACCAACGACCCAACCCTGACGCAGAAGCAGATCGACTGCCTCGGCCGCACGACAGTGGCGGGCACCGATTGCGATAAGAAAGGCGGCGGAACGGAGAATGGCGGCAACAAGCCCGGCACGGGCGCCGCGGCCGGCGGCGCCGTGTTCCTGCCGACGGTGATCGTCGACCTGTTCCCGAACCCGCCGGCGAGTGGCGCGCTGCCAAGCCCGTCGAACGGAGCGTCGCAGCCCGGCGGCGCGCTGAACACGCCCCCGCCCTCTCCCCCGCCGACCGGGCCAGTCGCGCCACCCACAGGCCTCAATCTCGCAGCGCCGCCGCGCGCGGTCGCTGGCGAGTTCGTGCCCGACGAGGTGCTGGTGACGGTCGCCGGCGATGCCGGCGCGGTGCAGCAGATCGCCACGGCCTTCGGTCTGCAGGTGCGCTCGCAGCGCCAGTCGCGGCTGCTCGGCGGCACGCTGGTGCGCTTCGGCATTCCCGACGGGAGACCGGTCGGCGTGGTGCTGGCGCAGCTTGCCGCCGACGGGCGCACGCAGCGGCGCGAGCCCAACCACATCTATTCACTGCAGCAGGCGGCCGGCATCGTGAACTATGCGTTCGAGCGCATCGCGCTAGATGCCAGCCAAGCTAGCGGCGAGAATGTGCGCGTCGCCGTCATCGATACCGGCATCGACGACACCAATCCGGCGCTGAAGGGCGTGATCGCCGACCAGTTCGATGCCATGCCGAACGTGCCGATCGAAAAGCGCGACCACGGCACCTCCGTCGACGGCCTGATCGCCGGCGTCGGCCCGCTGGAAGGCATGGCGCCCGGCGCCATGATCTATCACGCGCGCGCCTTCGAGGGCGGCAAGTCGACCATGGACGTCATCCTGTCGGCGCTCGACTGGGCGGCGGAACAGGATGTGCGCATCATCAATATGAGCTTCGTCGGCCCGAAGAACGACCTGCTCGGCACCGCCTGCCGCAACGCGCGCGCGCTCGGCATGGTGCTGGTGGCGGCAGCCGGCAACAACGGGCCCAAGGCGCCCTATGGTTATCCGGCCGCCTTCGACGGCGTCATCGCGGTCACCGCCACCGACGCCAAGGACGGGCTGATGGCGCAGGCCAATCGCGGTCCCTACGTCTTCATCTCGGCGCCGGGCGTCGAAATGGTGGCGCCGAGCGGCGCCGGCTCGGACGTGGTCACCGGCACCTCGTTTGCCGCCGCGATCGTCAGCGGCGCCATCGCCAACCTGATCCATGCTGCGCCCGAACGCTCGGCCGACGACATAGAGAAGGCGCTGGCCGCGACGGCCAAAGATCTCGGCCCGAAGGGGCGGGACAACGATTTCGGCTATGGGTTGCTGGACACCAAGGCAGCCGGAGCGGCGAAGGAGTAGGGTCCCTCATACCTGTAGCGTCGGCGGGACAGCACCCCTCTGTTCTGCCGGACATCTCCCCCGCAAGGAGGGAGATTGGCAGCTCAACTGCTGGCTCTCACTTTCAACGTTGGCAGTTGGCGAAAGCGGCGGCGACGTCCAATCTCCCCCTTGCGGGACCTTGCGGGGGAGATGCCCGGCAGGCAGAGGGGGTGTGAAGGAACGCGGCGCGAACGCTATACCCTCGAGCGTCTCGCCCGTCGGAACATGCCCCCTAACCCGGCGCCCCGGCGACCGAGCCCCGCACCACCAGGTCGACCGGCCAGACCTCGCCTCGCGCCCCCTCCTCCAGCCCCGAAATCCGCGCCGCGAGCCGCTCGGCGATGCGCGCGCCGGCGAGGCGGATCGAGGAGCGTGTGGTCGACAGCGGCACGGGGAAATTCTCCGGCCGCAGCCAGGGGAAGACGTCGTCATGGGCGACCAGCGACAGGTCGCCAGGGATGGTCAGGCCGAGATCGCGCACGGCGCGCACCACGCCGAGCGCCATTATCAGGCTGGAGCAGACGATCGCCGTCGGCGGCTCGCTTTCCTGGAGCAGGCGGCGGGCGGCGCGGTAGCCGTTCTCCTCAGTCATGGTCAGCGAGCAGACGTGACGTTCGCCAAGCGTCAGGCCGCTCGCGGCAAGCGCCCGGCGCATGCCGCGCTCGCGGTGGATGGCGAAGGTCTCGCGGTCGTCGCCGTTGATCAGCGCCAGCCGCTTGTGGCCTAGCTGGACGAGCAGCCTGGCCGCTTCGTGGAAGGCGCCCTCATTGTCGATGTCGAGATAGGGATAGTCGAAATCGAAGCCCTCGCTGCGGCCATGGACGATGAAGGGGATGCCCAGCGTGTTGACCAGCGCCAGCCGCCGGTCGGCGGGCCTCGGCGAGGAAATATAGACGGCGTCGACCTGCCGGTTGGCGACGATACGCCGATAGGTCGTCTCCTGGTCGTCGGCGTCGGCCGGCGACAGCACGAGGTCGAGATCGTGCGAGCGGGCATAATCGCCGAGACCCGACAGGAATTCGACGAAATGCGGATCGATGTCGACGGCCGTGCCTGTGGGCAGCACATAGCCGATCATGCCGGATTTGCCGGTGGCCAGCCGCCGCGCGCTGGGGTTCGGCCGGTAGCCATGGCGCTTGGCGGCATCCATCACGCGGCGCCGCGTCTCCTCGCTGACCTCCGGGTAGCCGTTCAGCGCCCGGCTCACCGTGGTTTGCGACAGCGACAGCATGTGCGAGAGTTGCTTGAGGTTCACCGGAGGCCTCCAGCCTCAAAGCGCTTTAAATTTTAATCGATCCGATGACGGCTGACGATATCGACAGACAAGTGACCTTAGTGGCGGCTCAAGGCAGTTTGAAGCAGAAATACTGCTGCAGCGCCAAAAAAGCATGCTGCAGCGCAATTTATCATTCATCGGATCAAAGGCTAAATCGATTAGCATCGCAACCCTCTTGACTTCCGGTCAGTTCGATGGCGAGATCGAAAAGCCAAAGCGCTTTGGAATACTCTGCGGACGGTTGCGGTTGCCTTCTCGCTGAGTCACAGTTCCGCGGGCGTCGGCGGACGAGATGGAGGTTTCGTCCGAACAGTTTTGACCACTGGGAGGAATTGCGATGAGGAAAATGCTTTTCTTGAGCGCCGCTTTCGCCGCGCTCGCCTTTAGCCTGCCGGCGCAAGCCGAGCTGAAGTTCAAGCCGGGCGAGGACCCGCGCTTCCACTGGGCGAACTACGACGAGCTCAAGAAAGTCGACCTCAAGGGTGAGACGCTGACCATCTTCGGCCCGTGGCGCGGCGAGGACGAGGGCCTGGTGCGCACCGTGCTCGAATATTTCCAGGAAGCGACCGGCGCCGACATCAAATACTCCTCGTCGGAGAATTACGAACAGCAGATCGTCATCGACACCCAGGCCGGTAGCCCGCCCAACATCGCCGTGCTGCCGCAGCCCGGCCTGATCCAGGATCTGGCCTCCAAGGGCCTGCTGACGCCGCTCGGCGACGACACCGCCAAATGGATCAAGGACAATTACGGCGCCGGCCAGTCCTGGGTCGACCTCGGCACCTTCAAGGACAAGGACGGCAAGCCCGGCTTCTTCGCCTTCCCATACAAGGCCGACGTGAAATCGCTGGTCTGGTACTCGCCGGACAATTTCGAGGAAGCCGGCTACAAGGCGCCGAAGACGCAGGAAGAGCTCGCCGATCTCGAAAAGAAGATCATCGCCGACGGCGGCAAGCCCTGGTGCATCGGGCTCGGGTCCGGCGGCGCCACCGGCTGGCCGGCGACCGACTGGGTCGAAGACATCATGCTGCGCACCCAGACCCCCGACGTCTACGACAAGTGGGTGAAGAACGAGATCCCGTTCAACGACCCGGCCGTGGTCAACGCCATCGACATCTTCGGCAAGATCGCCACCGACGACAAGATGGTCGACGGCGGCGCCAAGGCGGTCGCGGCGACCGACTTCCGCGACAGCCCGAAGGGTCTCTTCTCGGTGCCGCCGAAATGCTATCTGCACCACCAGGCATCGTTCATCCCGACCTTTTTCCCGGAAGGCACCAAGCTCGGCCAGGACGCGGACTTCTTCTACTTCCCGCCCTACGCCTCCAAGCCTGACCTCGGCACGCCGGTGCTCGGTGCCGGCACGCTCGCCATGATCACGAAAGATAGCAAAAGTGCCCGCGCGTTCATCGAATTCCTGAAGATGCCGCTGGCGCACGAGATCTGGATGGCCCAAGGCGGCTTCGTGACGCCGTTCAAGTCGGTGAACAAGGAGGCCTATGCCAGCGACGCGCTGAAGAAGCAGGGCGAGATCCTGGCCAACGCCTCGACCTTCCGCTTCGACGGCTCGGACCTGATGCCGGGCAAGATCGGCGCGGGCTCCTTCTGGACCGGGATGATCGACCTGGTCGGCGGCAAGTCCGCCCAGGACGTCGCCACCGACATCCAGAAGAGCTGGGACGCGATCAAGTAGGCCGCCGGTGGCAGCCCGACGCTAGACCTTTCTGATCCTTATACCGGATCCGGGCCTCAGGCCCGGATCCCAACCGGCAGTCCATGCCGGACGCCTTTTGCGTTCGATCGTTCCGATTAATCGAATCGGCGCATCATCCCACTGCCAGGATCCGTTTTCAGCCTGGCCGGTCATGCGCAGGGAGAGGGACCCATGGCGGCTCAGATTTTCTCGGCCATTTTCGTCATCATCGTCGGCGTCGGCGGCTGCGTCGCCTATTTCTGGGGCGCCAACAAACTGCTCGACGTCATCTTCCCCTCGCGCGGCGTCTCCGGCACCGCCGCCGTCGACAATCTGCGCCGGCAAGGGCTGGTGCGGCCATGGCTGTTCGTCGGCCCGGCCATGATCATCCTCACCATCTACCTGATCTACCCGGTCGTCGAGACGCTGAGGCTGTCCTTCCTCGACCGCGGCGGCGTCAACTTTGTCGGCCTCGCCAACTACGAATGGGCGTTCGGCGACCGCGAATTCCGAAACTCGATCCTGAACAACATCGTCTGGCTGGCCGTGGTGCCGGCAGCCTGCACCTTCCTGGGGCTGATCATCGCCGTGCTCACCGACAAGATCTGGTGGGGCACGATCGCCAAGAGCCTGATCTTCCTACCTTTAGCCATCTCCTTCGTCGGCGCCAGCGTGATCTGGAAATTCATCTACGAGTATCGCGGCGAGGGCCAGACGCAGATCGGCCTGCTCAACGCCATCATCCAGTATTTCGGCGGCCAGCCGCAGGTGTGGATATCGCTGCCGTTCTGGAACAACTTCTTCCTGATGGTGATCCTGATCTGGATCCAGACCGGCTTTGCCATGGTGATCCTGTCTTCGGCCTTACGCGGCATTCCGGAGGAGACGCTGGAGGCGGCGGTCATCGACGGCGCCAACCCGTTCCAGATCTTCTGGAAGATCATGGTGCCGCAGATCTGGGGCACGATTGCGGTCGTCTGGACCACCATCACCATCCTGGTGCTGAAGGTGTTCGACATCGTGCTGACCATGACCAACGGCCAATGGAACAGCCAGGTGCTCGCCAATCTGATGTTCGACTGGATGTTCCGCGGCGGCGGCGACTTCGGCCGCGGCGCGACAATCGCCATCATCATCATGATCGCGGTCATTCCGATCATGGTCTGGAACATCCGCCAGGCCAACAAAGAGACGGGAGGGCACTGAGATGACCGCCAAGACCGGAAAGTCCTTTGCCGGCCGCTTCGGCGTCCACATCGCGGTGCTCGTCTTCGTGGCGATCTGGACCGTGCCTACGCTCGGCATCCTCGTCTCGTCGCTGCGCGACAAGGACCAGATCATCGCCTCGGGCTGGTGGAATTCCTTCGCCAGTTCCAGCCAGACCGAGGCCGGACGGCTGCCGGCGGCTGCCGCGCAGACGCAGAAGGACGGCAAATACGTCATCGAGGGCAACATCTTCGGCGAGGGCGCCAAGCGCGATATCAGCGCCTTCGGCGTCAAGTCGGCGGCGCCGACGCAGTACCCTGCCGGCACGGCCGCCGATCTCGGCGAAGGCGTCACCCTGCAATTGAATGCCGACGGCGGCTTCGTGCTTTCATCGCCCAAGGCCTTCGAGGGCGAGCGCGGCCAGCGCGTCTACTATGCCTCGTCGGCACCGCCGAAATTCACCACCGACAACTACCAGACGGTGCTGTTCTCGGAAGGCATCGGCCGCTCCTTCATGAACTCGCTGACGGTGACCATTCCATCGACCGTCATCCCGATCCTGATCGCGGCCTTCGCCGCCTATGCGCTGGCCTGGATGCGCTTTCCCGGCCGCGCGCTCTTGATCGCGGTCATCATCGGCTTGCTTGTCGTGCCGCTGCAGATGTCGCTGATCCCGCTGCTCAAGCTCTACAACGGCGTCGGCTCGTTCTTCGGGGTGCCGTCCAAGACCTATCTCGGCATCTGGCTTGCGCATACCGGCTTCGGCCTGCCCTTCGCCATCTACCTGCTCAGGAGCTACATTGCCGGCCTGCCGCGCGAGATCATGGAATCGGCGCGCATCGACGGCGCCAGCGATTTCGAGATCTTCGTCAAGATCGTGCTGCCGCTGTCATTCCCGGTGCTCGCCTCCTTCGCCATCTTCCAATTCCTGTGGGTATGGAACGATCTCCTGGTGGCGATGGTTTTCCTTGGCACCGAGGGCGATCAGATCGTGCTGACGGCCAAGCTCAACGCGCTGCTCGGCTCGCGCGGCGGCGACTGGGAGATCCTGACGACATCGGCCTTCGTGACCATCATCGTGCCGCTGATCGTGTTCTTCTCGCTGCAGCGCTATTTCGTCCGCGGGCTGCTTGCCGGCTCGGTGAAAGGAGGTTGAAACCATGCAATCGGCTTTGAAGGCTGCTTCGAGACCGGACCCCGCCGTCGACCGCGACTGGTGGCGGGGCGCGGTGATCTACCAGATCTATCCGCGTTCCTATCAAGACTCGAATGACGACGGCATCGGCGACCTGAAAGGCATTGTGCGGCGCCTGCCCTACATCGCCTCGCTTGGCGTCGACGCCATCTGGATCTCGCCCTTCTTCAAGTCGCCGATGAAGGATTTCGGCTACGATGTGTCGGATTATTGCGACGTCGATCCGATGTTCGGCACGCTTGCCGATTTCGACGCGCTTGTCGCGGAAGCGCACCGGCTGGGCCTCAAGGTGATGATCGACGAGGTGCTGTCTCACACCGCCGACATCCATCCCTGGTTCAAGGAAAGCCGCTCCAGCCGGACCAATGCGAAAGCCGACTGGTATGTGTGGGCGGACGCCAAGCCCGACGGCACGCCGCCCAACAACTGGCTGTCGATCTTCGGCGGCTCGGCCTGGCAGTGGGACACCAGCCGCCAGCAATATTACCTGCACAATTTCCTGGCCGAGCAGCCCGACCTCAACTTCCACAATCGCGAAGTCCAGGACGCGCTGCTCGACGTCACCCGCTTCTGGCTGGAGCGCGGCGTCGACGGTTTTCGGCTCGATACCATCAATTTCTACTTCCATAGCCAGGGGCTGGAGGACAATCCGCCGCTGCCGCCGGAACAGCGCAACGACCAGACGGCGCCGGCGGTCAATCCGTACAACTACCAGGACCATATCTATGACAAGAGCCGGCCGGAGAATCTCGGCTTCCTGGAGCGCTTCCGAGCGCTGCTCGACGAATATCCGGCGCAGGCCGCCGTCGGCGAGGTCGGCGATTCGCAGCGCGGGCTGGAGGTGGTGGCGGCCTACACCGCCGGCGCCAAGCGCGTGCACATGTGCTATTCCTTCGACTTCCTGGCGCCGGAGAAGATCAGCGCCGCCAAGGTGCGCGCGGTGCTGGAAGCCTTCGGCCGGGTCGCCAGCGACGGCTGGTCGTGCTGGGCCTTCTCCAACCACGACGTGATGCGCCCGGCCTCGCGCTGGGCCGCCGACGAGGCCGACCCGATCGCCTATCTCAAGGTGATCTCGGCGCTGCTGATGTCGCTGCGCGGCTCGGTCTGCATCTATCAGGGCGAGGAGCTCGGCCTCGGCGAGGCGGAGCTCAAGTTCGAGGATCTGCAGGACCCTTATGGCATCCGCTTCTGGCCCGAATTCAAGGGCCGCGACGGCTGCCGCACGCCGATGGTGTGGGAAGCGGCGGCCAAGAATGGCGGCTTCTCGACCGCCAAGCCCTGGCTGCCGGTGCCGGGCAAGCACCTCTCGCAGGCGGTGAACGTGCAGCAGGGCGATGCGAGCTCGCTGCTCGAGCACTACCGGCGCTTCCTCGCCTTCCGGCGCCAGCATCCGGCGCTCGGCAAGGGCGACATCGACTTCATCGAAAGCGACGGCGACACCGTCGCCTTCACGCGCCGCGAAGGCAATGAGCGCATCGCCTGCGTCTTCAACCTCGGCAGCAAGCCTGCCGAGGTCGATCTGGGCAAAGGATCGCTGCAGCCCTTGCCGGGACATGGCTTTTCGGGACAGGGTGGCACCGTGCCCGTCCGCCTCGGCGGTTACGGCGCCTGGTTCGGGCGGATCGACTGAGTTTGCAACGGAAAATCACTCGGAGGAGGAATTTATGGCCGATGTCACGCTGAGCCAGGTGAGGAAATCATACGGCAATCTCAACATTCTGCACGGCATCGACCTCGACATCAAATCGGGCGAGTTCATCGTCTTTGTCGGGCCGTCGGGCTGCGGCAAGTCGACCCTGCTGCGGTCGATCGCCGGGCTGGAGGAGATCACGTCCGGCGTGCTCAAGATCGATGGCGAGGTGGTGAACGACGTGCCTCCGTCCAAGCGGGGCATCGCCATGGTGTTCCAATCCTACGCGCTCTATCCGCATATGACCGTCTACGACAACATGGCCTTCTCGATGAAGATCGGCAAGGAAAGCAAGGCCGAGATCGACAAGCGCGTGCGGCAGGCGGCCGAAATCCTGCAGCTCACCAAATATCTCGACCGCCTGCCCAAGGCGATGTCCGGCGGCCAGCGCCAACGCGTCGCCATCGGGCGCGCCATCGTGCGCAATCCGAAGGTGTTCCTGTTCGACGAGCCGCTGTCTAATCTCGACGCCGCGCTGCGCGTCGCCACCCGCATCGAGATCGCCAAGTTGAAGGAGCAGATGCCGAACACGACGATGATCTACGTCACGCACGACCAGGTCGAGGCGATGACGCTGGCGGACCGAATCGTGGTGTTGAAGGAAGGCGTTGTCGAGCAGGTCGGCACGCCGATGGAGCTCTACAAGCGGCCCGGCAACCTGTTCGTCGCCCAGTTCATCGGCTCGCCGGCGATGAACATCCTGCCGGCGACGATCGACAAATCAGGCAATCCGACCGTCGTCAGCCATGTCGGCGGTCGCAAGGCGACGGTGCCGATCGCCACGCCGGCATCAGCGAAGGGAGCTTCGGTGAGCTTCGGCGTGCGGCCGGAGGATCTGATGATCGCCACCGGCGCGGACTACCTTTTCGAAGGAACGGTGGACTATATCGAGCAGCTCGGCGAGGTTCAGCTCGTCTACATCGATATCGGCCGCGCTGACCTGCCGCTGGTGACCAAGCTGCCGGGCAATGTCGAGGTCAAGCGCGGCGCAACGTTGCGGCTGACCGCGGATGCCGGAGACCTGCACATCTTCGACGCGGACGGTCACTCCTTCACGTTGCATCGGGAAGAAGCCAAGGCGGCCTGAGGCCGCGGTTTTCTCGCTCCGGCAGGGAGCTACCCGGCAAACAAAAAAGAGCGGCGGGCCAGGCCCGCCGTTCTTTTTTCAACTACCTGCGGCTGTTAGCGGCCGAACAAGTTGCGGTCGCTGCCCTGCGGGGCGGACTTCTGCGCGTCATTCGACGATTTCAGCAGCTTGTAGACCGGCGAGGCGGTGCTGATCGACGAGGTGCGCGTGGTGTCGACCGCGGGGGCCGGCTGGTCAGCACCGTTGGAGCCGTAATTGTCGCTGGCCGCAAAGGTAGCGCTGGACAGGGCCAAAACGGCCGCGGTGGCAAGAACGATCTTCCTCATTTTCAATTCTCCTGAATTCTGTGGAGGCGGCGGGAATTACCCGCCGTCCCTCTCCTGTCGGCCATGGCCCCTCATTTCTGGATCATGGCCGGGGTTCGGCTGTTAGTTGTTGCCGAAAAGGTTGCGGTCGGCGCCCTGAGTGACGGGCTTCTGAGCGGCCGCATCCGACTGATGGGTCGAAGCCGTGTAGGACGTGTCGACCGCAGCAGCCGGCTGATTGGCGCCGTTGGAGCCGTAGTTGTCGCTCGCGGCAAAGGCGCTGCCGGAAATGGCCAGAAGGGCGGCGGCAGTGAGAACAATCTTTTTCATTTTTGGTACTCCAGTATTTTTTTCCCGTCCGTCTAGCGGCGTGTCTTGGGAGGATAATCGCGTCGTTCGGACAGCCCCGATGTGGGTGAGCCGGCTGCCGGATTCCAATCACGAAGTTGTTCCGGCTGGACCATGAATCCACACCTTGAAATTGTACAACTCTCTCCTATTGCCTGATTTTTCTTATTTAAATCAGTCGTTTACACCATTCGACCGTTTGGCTCACCAAGTGTGTCCGACCGCCAATGTTCACCGCTTCATGCACGCACCGTCAACAGAAACGAACCGTTCGGTTCGATTTTAGAACCTCCTAATAGTCACTTTTCGATACCGCTAACCGTCTCAAGGCTGATCCGGACCCGATTCGGGGCGTCGCCAGCACCCGCGCGAGCCAGCTGCGAGGAGGAACACGGCGCTCTCGGGTGCGGCCACGCTCTCCGTCGTCCCGAAATGATCAACGCGTCGTCTCGGCAACGTTCAGCCCGGGCGCCTGAGCGGGACTTCGCTTTCAGACGCCGTAGCGTTCCGTGCGGATGATCCGTGCCGGGACGCCGGCGCCGATCAGAGCTTCGGCGGCCGCCGAGACGAACGCGTTCGAGCCGCAGACAAAGGCGAGCCGCGGTGCTTTCGGCAGCCGCTCCATCGCCTGCACCATCATGTGGGCATCGACGCGCCGGGAATAGTCGGCCGGGCGCCGGGCCTGCTCGCGCGTCAGTGTCAGCACCAATTCGAAGCCGTCGCGGCGATCGTCGAGGTCGATCAACTCGTCGCGGAAGATGACCTCGTCCCAGACCCGCGCCGAGAACACCAGCGTGACCGGCGTAGCCGATTTCTGCAAGGTGCGGTGGCGCACCATCGCCATCAGCGGCACGACGCCGGAGCCGCCCCCAACCAGGAGGATCGGCGGGCCGTCGCTGACCTGCCAGATGAAATGGCCGCCGAGCGGTCCGCGCAATTCGATCTCGTCGCCGACCTCCGCCACATCGTGAAAGAAGGGCGAAACCTCACCGTCGTCGAGCCGCTCGATCGCCAGCTCTATGCCGGCGCCTGCCTCCGGCGCCGAGGCGATGGAATAGGAACGGCGCGCCTGATAGCCGTCCGGCGCCGTCAGCCTGACGTCGACATGCTGCCCCGGCAGATGGGCGAACGGGCGCGACGGCTGGAACCAGAAGCTGGTGACGCGCGGCGTTCGCTTTTCGATACGGGCGATCGTGGCCGTCTGCCAAGGCGACTGCGACAGTGGTTCGGCGCTCATGGGTCGCCCGAATAGCGCTGCTCGCGCCATGGGTCGCCATACATGTGATAACCGCGCAGTTCCCAGAAGCCCGGCTCGTCGCGTTCGGTGAACTGCAGCCCGTTCACCCATTTGGCCGATTTCCAGAAATAGAGATGCGGCACCAAGAGCCGCGCCGGCCCGCCATGGTCGGGAGCGATCGGCTTGCCCTCATAAAGCAGCGCCACCATCGCCTTACCGGTGACGAGGTCCTTGGTCGGCACGTTGGTGGAATAGCCGTCGAAGGAATGCGCCAGCGTGTGGGCCGTCGGCGGTTCGATGCCGGCATCGGCGAGGATGTCGTCGATCAGCACGCCCTGCCAGGGCGTGTTGAACTTGGTCCATGCCGTCACGCAATGGATGTCGCGGGTCATCTTGCTGTGCGGCAGGGCGTTCAATTCGGCCCAGTTCCATTTCTTGACCGGTCGCGGCCCGTGCTTGAGCGTGAAGGACCAGTCCTCGGTGCGCACGCGCGGCGTCGGCCCGGCTGAGAGGACCGGAAAACCCTGTTCCAGATACTGCCCCGGCGGAATGCGCTCGTCGGTGTCCGAAGGAGGACGCCGTCCGGAGGAAAAGCCGCGGGTGACCATAGAGAGACCTCCTGCACCAGAATATCCAGGCAGTGTTCTCGAAGATGTCGGTACGGACAACAGGAATCTCGGAACGACCTGCCGGCCAGATATTGGTTTTGACGCAATACGGACGGAAAAGCGCTGGGCACTTTTCCTGGAATTGCCGGCAGGTCGCTATGAGTTTGTCAGCCGGCGGCGAAAGGCACGGCGACAAAGATCTGAGTGTCGGCACGGTCGACAAGCAGCAGCACCGACTTCTTGCCGGACTTGGCGGCTTCGGCGATCGCCTGGTTAGCCTGTCTGGCGTTCTTCACCGGCGTCTGGTCGACGGCGACGATGACGTCGCCCGGCTGGAGGCCGGCGGCGGAGGCCGCTTTGTCCGGATTGACTTGCTCAATCACGGCCCCGCGCTGGTTGTTGGCAAGGTTGAGCTGCTCGCGGATGTCGGGGGTGATGTCGGTCAGCCCGAGACCGAGCGACGGCGCGCCCAGGCCCTGTCCGGCCGACGGCTTGCCGCCTTCGCCGTTGGAGGCGGTCTGCCCGTCCTCGTTGTTGCGGCCGACATCGGCGGAGATCTCAATCGTCTTGCCCTTGCGCCAGACCTTGAGCGTCTCCTTGGCGCCCGGTGAGACGTCGGCGACAGCGCGCGACAGATCCTTGGGGTCCTTTATCTCCTGGCCTGCGAAGCCAGTGATCACATCGCCGGTCTCGATGCCGGCCTTGGCCGCGGGCGACCCTTCGGTGACCGCCGCCACCAGCGCGCCGCCCGGATGATCGAGGCCTATAGCGCTGGCGACATCCGGTGTGACCGGCTGGATCTGAACGCCGAGATAGCCGTATTCGATATTGCCGCCCTTTATCAGCTTGGCGACAACCTTCTCAGCCTGGTTCGACGGGATGGCGAAGCCGACACCGACGCTGCCGCCGTTGGGCGAATAGATCGCAGTGTCGATGCCGATGACATTGCCGTTAACGTCGACCAGCGGACCGCCTGAATTGCCGTGGTTGATCGGCGCGTCGATCTGGATGAAGTCGTCGAACGGCCCGCTGTGCAGGTCGCGGCCGCGCGCCGAGACGATGCCGGCGGTGACCGTGGTACCGATGCCGAACGGATTGCCGATCGCCAGCACCTGGTCGCCGGTCATCAACTTGTCGGAATCGCCCCATTTGACGGTCGGCAGCGGCTTGCTCGCCTTGACCTTGAGCACCGCCAGATCGTGCTTGGCGTCATGGGCGACGAGCTTGGCGGGAAGCTCGGTGCCGTCGTCGAGTGTCACTTTGATCGAGGTCGCGCCGTCAATGACGTGATTGTTGGTGACGATGGTGCCGTCTGCGCCGACGATGAAGCCGGAGCCGAGCGCCTCCTGCCGCGGCGACTGCTGCGGCGGCGTCTTGGGCATCGGGATGCCCTGGTCGCCGAAGAATTGCTGGAAATACTGATCGAAGGGCGAATTGCCGCCGAAGGGTGAGGCTCCGCTCATGGTGTCGGCCTGGCCCTTCGTGACGGTCGTGATCGTGACGACTGCCGGCTTTGTGGTGGCAACGATCGGCGCGAATGAGCCGTTAGGCGCCGTGATGCCGGCGACGGGAGTCTGGGTTGTCGCAGCCACAGTGGTCAAGCCGACATTGCCTCCATTTTGCGCAAAGGAGACGACGACGGGGGTAAAAATCAGCGCAGCGCCCAGCAGGGCCGCGACGCGATGTCTGCGAAGAATGCTTGATGGTGACATGGTCGTTTCTGTCCGGGCGAGAGTTGATCCTGCGCCGCGGGCATTTTTTCGAACGAATCGCCCGTCGGCGTGTCGGCGGCCGGATTGCCTGCCTCGCCATGCATGGCAGCCGGCCGGATCGACAATGAAGCATTTAGGGCGGGGAATGGGCCGATTTAGGGGTTTTGGGTCGACCTTACGAAGATTTAATTCAGAGAGCGCTTACGTACCGCTCCCTCCGGCGCAGATAGGCGGACGCTATCTCGCGCATGCGCACGGCGTCGAAACTCGGGCCATGGCCGCCATGGCCGATGCGTATCGGCAGGTCGAGCAGGCGCTGCATGGTGCGGCAATAGGCAGCACGGTCCGAATCCGGCAGATCGTCGATCAGCATGCCGTCATAGATGGTGTCGCCGGCGAAGAACAGGCCGTCGGTCTCGTCGAAAAGCGCGATCGAATCCGGCGAATGTCCCGGCAGATGCAGCACACGGAATTTCCGGTCGCCGAGATCGACGACATCGCCTTCATCGAGCGCACGGGTCAGCGGCGCCGACAGGATCCGATAGTCGGCCGCCTTCCAGCCCGGCGCCGGCAACTTGGACACAGCGCCATCGAGATTGTGGAACATGTAGGCGTAGGTGACGGCATCATCCATGCCGTCGAACTGCGCCGCGCTTATCCTGGATCCCATCCTGAGCGGGAACTCGTGCAACGAGCCGACATGGTCGAGATGGATATGGGTGGCGACGACGATAAGCGGCTTGCCGGCCGGCGTGTCGATCTCGGGCGCCAGCGGACAAATGCCCATGCCGGTGTCGACCAGAAGATCGGCATCACGGCCCTTGAGATGCCAGATGTTGGCGCGCACGAAATCATGCACGAAAGGCTCGGTCAGCATCGTCGTCCTGGGATCGGCAACGGCCTTGCCGAACCAGTCGCCGACAACGAGGTCGCCCATCAGACGAAAGGCTTTCCGACCTTGTATTTTTCCGGCACCAGCCGCTTCAGATAGGCCATGCCTGCTTCCGAAAGCTGGTTGACATCCGGCTTCATGAAATTGTCGGGCATGTGGCGCGTCTTGCCTGCGACCGCCTTCAGCGGCACCTTCTTCAGCACGGTCTTTGCGCCGTCATACTGCAGCGCCACCGAGCCGCCGCCCTCATCGGCAACGGCAGCCGCGAAGGCACCGGCATCGAAGGCTTCTTGAGCGTCGACGGCGCTGATCGCGCCGACATAGCCGCGCGGCATGTAGCCTAAAGCATCGACGCGCGCCCGCTTGCCAGGCAGGCCCTCGGCGAGCGCGCGTTCGAGCGCTGCCGGCAGGTCGCTGCCCGACAATTTGACGTTGCCATGCTGGTCGCGTTCGAGCTTTTCCGGCGGCACCAGGCTTTCGACCAGCGCCCTGCCGTCGGCGGTGCTGACGCCTTCCGAAACGGCGACGATGCAGCGCTTGTGGCGGTCGAGCGTCTTGCGCACATCGTCGATGAAACGCTCGGCGGAAAAGGCGCGCTCCGGCACGTAGACCAGATGCGGACCGCTGTCCGGATCGAGTTGCCAGGCTGCGGCCGCGGCGGTGAGGAAGCCGGCATGCCGGCCCATGACGATGCCGACATAGATGCCGGGCAGCGCGCGGAAATCCAGATCGACGGACAGGAAGGCGCCGGCGACGAACTCGGCCGCCGAAATGAAGCCCGGCGTGTGATCGTTCTCCTCGAGGTCGTTGTCGATGGTCTTCGGCGCATGCACGAAAGCCATCGCGCCGCCCGCGGCATCGGTCAGGATCTGCTGGGTGCCCGAAGTGTCGTTGCCGCCGATATAGATGAAGGCGTCGGCGCCGGCCTTCTTCAGGCCGTTGAGGATCACCTCGCAATAGGCGGCGTCAGGCTTGTCGCGGGTCGAGCCGAGGGCGGCGCTCGGCGTGCCAGCGATCAGCCGCAGCCGATCTTCCGGGATGGCGGAGAGGTCGACATAGTTGCCGTCGCGGATGCCGCGCACGCCATGGATGGAGCCGAGCACCTTGGCGCCGGGATGGCGTTTGCGGATCTCCAGCGTGGCGCCGACGACCGTCTGGTTGATGACGGCGGTCGGGCCGCCGCCCTGCGCGATGACGAAAGTTCCGGCCATGTTCTTTCTCTCCCAAGGCGAAGGTTTTCAGGGCACCTTCGCCTGTCTTGCGGCATCGCGCAACGGAAGAGTCGTGAGCATGATCCCGAAAAGTGGGAACCGGTTTTCGGGAAAGATCATGCTCAAATTTGAAGACAGGCCGGCCGCGTGGGCCGCCCGAAAAGGATCAGACGACGACGACCGGGTTCTTCTTCGAGACGCGGCTGTAGAGGTCGATGATGTCCTGGTTGATCAGCCGCACGCAGCCTGACGACATCGCCTGGCCGATGCTCCACCATTCGGGCGAGCCGTGGATGCGGTAACCGGTGTCCTTGCCGTTCTGATAGATGTAGAGCGCGCGGGCGCCGAGCGGATTGGTGAGGCCGCCGGGCTGGCCGCCCTGCCATTTCACCAGCTCCGGCTTGCGCTGGACCATTTCCGGCGGCGGCGTCCAGACCGGCCATTCGCGGCCACACTGGATGTTGGCGCGGCCCGACCAGCGGAACCCGTCCTTGCCTATGCCGACGCCGTAACGGATGGCGTCGCCGCCCGGCTGAACCAGATAGAGCATGCGTTCCTGCAGATGGACGACGATGGTGCCGGGCGCCTCGCCGGTCTTGTCGACGACGATCTGGCGGCGGAATTCCGGCTTGACCTTCTGCCAGGGCACGGCAGGCACCTGGAAGTCGCCATCGGCGAGGGACGCATACATCACGTCCGGGCCGGTGATGTTCTTGTCGACGCTGATGGCCGGGCGAATCGGGTGGACGGAACCCGTCACCGTGTCGTCGAGCTGCAATTGCGGCAGATCGAGCGTGTCGGTTGTGCTGCAACCGGCCATGCCGAACAGCGCCATGGCGCCCATGCCGGAAAGCATGGCGCGGCGGGAGAGCGGAATTTCGGTTTCGGCAGTTTCGCCGTTCGAAGGCGGCGTCAGACTTTGCGGCAACTCGCGCATACACCAAACCCTACGCTGTCGGCGGGAAGCACGGTCCGGCCGGATGGCGGGCATTTTCATCAATCATGGTTGAAAAAACGTGAAAGCTCGGGAGCTCGACTTAACCCTGTTGCCTTGCCGGAAGCGCTAGGGCCGGAAGTGCCAGGACCGGAAGTGCCATGACCGGAAGTGCCAGGGCCGGAAGTGCCAGGGCCGGAAGTGCCGGGCAAACCGGCGCCGAAGATTTTCTCCACGACCTCTTTACAATCGCGACGACCCCAGGATTTATCCTGTTCTTTGCGCTCAAGGAGTGAGGAAATGTCCTTCGAGAACTGGGCTGCGTTTGCCGCCGCCTCCACCATCCTTCTCATCATCCCGGGCCCGACGATCCTCTTGGTCGTCTCCTACGCGCTGGGCCAGGGCTGGCGCACGGCGCTGCCGATGGCGGTCGGCGTCGCGCTCGGCGACTTCACCGCCATGACGCTGTCGATGCTCGGCATCGGCGCGCTGCTCGCGGCCTCGGCCACGGTGTTCACGGTGCTCAAGGTGATCGGCGCCGGCTATCTGGTCTATCTCGGCATAAAGCTGTTTCGCGCCGGCGGCACGCTGAAGGCCGAGCCGCGCACCGACGCGGTATCGGCGGCAAGGATGATGGCGCATGCCTGGCTGGTCACCGCGCTCAACCCGAAGAGCATCACCTTCTTCGTCGCCTTCCTGCCCCAGTTCCTCGACCGGCACGCCGACTTCTGGACGCAGATGCTGATCTTCGAAGCGACCTTCCTGGCGCTCGCCTTCACCAACGCCTTCGGCTATGCGCTGATCGCTTCACGAGCGCGCGCCATCGTGCGCAACCCGAAGGCGATCCGCATCTTCAACCGCACCGGCGGGACGTTGCTGGTCGGCGCCGGCATCGCCACCGTGGCGATGCGTTCGGGGAATTAGCAATGTCTGCCAACGTGGCTTGGTGAGACTGCGTCTTCTTCGGTTGGCGAGCTCGCTGTCGATGCTTTAGGATCGGCTCCGAACAGCCGATTTCGCGATCGTCGAAGGACATTCAATGGCGCTGAGGGACGCATTCGGCCTGACTTACTCGGGCGCGACCGAAGCCGGGTTTTCGTCCTACGCCAGAGCCCTCCGTGAGCTGCAGTGCTTCATCGGCGACCCGGTCGGCTCTATCGATCGGGCAATCACCGACGAGCCCGGCTTCGTGATGGCGCATGTGTTCAAGGGCTATCTGCACGGCCTGGCCACCGAGCGCGAAGCGACGGCGGTCGCGCAATCATGCCATGCGGCGGCGCTGCCGCTCGCCGGCACCACGCGCGAACGGGCGCATGTCGCGGCGCTTGGCCATCTTGCCGAGGGACGCTGGCACGAGGCCGCCCGCATCCTCGAGGATATCGCGATCGACGATCCTCTCGACGCGCTGGCGCTGCAGGTGGGACACCAGATCGATTTCTTCACCGGCAATGCCCGCATGCTGCGCGACCGCATCGGCCGGGCGCTGCCGGCCTGGCAAAAGGGCATGCCGGGCTACCACGCCATCCTCGGCATGCAGGCCTTCGGGCTGGAGGAAATGGGCGACTATGCACGCGCCGAACGTTTCGGCCGGCAGGCGACCGCGATCGAGCCGCGCGACGGCTGGGCGCAGCACGCGGTCGCGCATGTCATGGAAATGCAGAGCCGGCAAAAGGACGGCATCGCCTGGATGCGCGCCAACCCGGAGGCGTGGACCAAGGACAGCTTCCTTAAGATTCACAATTGGTGGCACCTGGCGCTGTTCCACTACGACCTCGGCGAGACGGACGAGGTGCTCAAGCTCTATGACGGGCCGATCTACGGCGACCGCTCGACGCTGGCGCTCAACATGGTCGATGCCTCAGCGATCCTGTGGCGTCTGCATCTCGGCGGCGTCGATGTCGGCGACCGCTGGGCCGCACTTGCCGCGAACTGGCTGCCGAAGGCCGCCGCCGGCAATTATGCCTTCAACGATGCGCATGCGATGATGGCCTTTGTCGGCGCCGGGCTGGAGGGGCCGGCGCAGACCTTGCTCGACGCGCAACGCGAGGCGATGCATGGCCATGACGACAACGCCGCCTTCACGCGCGACGTCGGCCACCCGCTGACGTTTGCCATCAAAGCGTTCGGTGAAGGCAACTACACCGAGGCCGTGCGCCTGATCCGGTCGATCCGCCCGATCGCGCACCGTTTCGGCGGCAGCCATGCGCAGCGCGATGTCATCGACCTGACGCTGATCGAGGCCGCGCTCCGCGCCGGTGTTCGCGCACTGGCGCGGGCGTTGACCGCCGAGCGCCAGCTGGCGCGGCCGGAGAGCCCGCTATCGGCGCTGTTCTCGCGACGCGCGGCCGATTTGTCGGAGAATTGACCCGAGGCGGATCTTGTCATAAGAACAGGCCAAGCCAGATTTTTTCGAGATCCGAAAAAATTAATGGCAATGGGAGGAAATCATGTATCTCGGCCTCGACCTGGGCACATCGGGCATCAAGGCGTTGCTGATCGATGATCGCCAGAACGTCGTCGGCTCCGGCCATGGCTCGTTGGACGTCTCGCGGCCGCATCCCGGCTGGTCCGAGCAGGACCCGGCGAATTGGATCGAGGCCTGCGAGACGGCGATTGCCGAGCTCAAGGCTTTCCATCCGAAGGAACTCGCGGCCGTCAAAGGCATCGGCCTCTCCGGCCAAATGCATGGCGCGACCTTGCTCGACGCCTCCGACCAGGTGCTGCGCCCCTGCATCCTGTGGAACGACACGCGCAGCCATGTCGAGGCGGCGGCGCTCGACGCCGATCCGCGTTTCCGCGAGCTCACCGGCAACATCGTCTTCCCGGGCTTCACGGCGCCGAAGCTCGCCTGGGTGAAGAACAACGAGCCGGCAATCTTCGCCAAGGTGGCCAAGGTGCTCTTGCCCAAGGACTATTTGCGGCTCTGGCTGACCGGCATGCATATTTCCGAAATGTCGGATTCGGCCGGCACGTCCTGGCTCGATGTCGGCAAGCGTCGCTGGTCGGCCGAGCTGCTGGCCGCGACATCGCTCGACGAAAAACACATGCCGTCGCTGGTCGAAGGCACGGCGAAGGCCGGCGCCTTGCGCGGCGAGCTCGCCTCGAAATGGGGCATTGTGGCCGGCATTCCGGTCGCCGGCGGCGCCGGCGACAATGCGGCCTCGGCCTGCGGCATGGGCACGGTGGGCGCCGGCCACGCCTTCGTATCGCTCGGCACGTCGGGGGTGCTGTTTGCCGCCAACGCCTCCTACCTGCCCAATCCGGCAAGCGCGGTGCACACATTCTGCCATGCGCTGCCCGACACCTGGCACCAGATGGGCGTCATCCTGTCGGCCACGGATTCGCTGAACTGGCTGTCGGAAATCACCGGAAAACGCGCCGGCGATTTGACCGGTGAGCTCGGCGAGACGCTCAAGGCGCCGACGGGCGTCACCTTCCTGCCGTATCTGTCCGGCGAGCGCACGCCGCACAATGATTCCGCCATTCGCGGCGCCTTCACCGGCCTCGCGCATCAATCGAGCCGGGCCGCGTTGACCCAGGCGGTGCTCGAAGGCGTCGCCTTCGCCTTCCGCGACAGCCTCGACGCGCTGAAGACCGCCGGCACGACGCTGACAAGGGTGACGGCGATCGGCGGCGGCTCGCGCTCCCGCTACTGGCTGAAGGCGATCGCCACCGCGCTGCAGCTGCCGGTCGACATCCCGGCCGACGGCGATTTCGGCGCCGCCTTCGGCGCGGCCCGGCTCGGCCTGATCGCCGCAACGGGCGCCGATCCGCTTGCCGTCTGCACCGCGCCGGCAACCGATGCCACGATCGAGCCGGACACCGGTCTCGGCGGCGCCTTCGCGGACGCCTATCAGCACTACCGTGCGCTTTATCCGGCGGTCAGGGGCGTAACCGCGTGAGCGGGCGCGAGGCACCCCCCTCTGCCCTGCCGGGCATCTCCCCCTCAAGGGGGGAGATCAGTCGCATTCGCGGGTTTCGCCAATTGCCAGCGTCGCAAGACGAGCGCCTGCGCCGAAGCTGCCAATCTCCCCCCTTGAGGGGGAGATGGCCGGCAGGCCAGAGGGGGGTGCCTCGCACCTTCCCTCCCCAGTTGGCCTCACTGCGCCGGCACCTTGTCCAGGAAGCCGGTGATGCTCTTCAGGCGGCCATTTTCGATGACGCCGATATCGGTGCCCTCGATGACGGATTCAGCACTCTCGGGTCCCAGATTCCACGAGAAGCGGATGCGGTCGGCAAAACCGTCCGGCTGGCCCTTCAGCGAGAAACGGAAGCCGGCGAAGCGCTGCTGCACGCCGTCGATCAGCGCGGCGATGCCTGCATGGCCGTCGCCCTGCATGACCGGGTCGCGATAGCTGACATCGCTGGTGAAGGCAGCCTCGAGCAGAGCCTTGCGGCGCATCGCATCGCTCTCGTTCCAGGCGGTGATGTAGTTTTGGGCGATCGTGTTGAGGTCGGTCATTGTCTTCATCCTTCGTTGGATCGTTTCGACATGACCCTTTTCGCCCGTGGGAAGAGCGAAACCAATTACGCCTGAGGTAATCGGCGGAAGCATTCGGAGAGGAAGGAAGCCATGAGCAGCGGATTTTTCGGCGACATCAAGAAGATCAAATATGAGGGGCCGGATTCGACCAATCCGCTGGCCTACCGGTACTACAATCCGGACGAGGTCGTCGCCGGCAAACGGCTGGAGGACCATCTGCGTTTCGCCGTCGCCTATTGGCATTCCTTCGCCTGGCAGGGCGGCGACCCGTTCGGCGGCCAGACCTTCGACCGCCCCTGGTTCGCCAAGCCCGGCGGCATCGACACGATGGAGTTGGCGAAGCTCAAGGCCGATGTCGCCTTCGAGATGTTCTCGCTGCTGGGTGTGCCCTATTTCTGCTTCCACGACGCCGATGTGCGCCCGGAGGGCAAGGATTTTTCCGAGAGCGCGGCGCGTCTCGACGAGATCGCCGACTATTTTTCGACCAAGATGAAACAGACCGGCGTCAAGCTGCTCTGGGGCACGGCGAACCTGTTCTCGCACCGCCGCTTCATGGCGGGCGCGGCCACCAATCCCGATCCGGACGTGTTCGCCTATGCGGCAGCAACGGTGAAGAGCTGCATCGACGTCACCAAGCGGCTAAAGGGCGAGAACTACGTGCTGTGGGGCGGACGCGAGGGCTATGAGACGCTGCTCAACACCGACCTCGCGCGCGAGCAGGAGCAGGCCGGCCGCTTCCTCAACCTCGTCGTCGACTACAGGCACAAAATAGGCTTCAAGGGCACGATCCTGATCGAGCCGAAGCCGCAGGAGCCGACCAAGCACCAGTATGATTACGATGTCGCCACCGTCTACGGCTTCCTGAAGCGCTTCGGGCTGGAAAACGAGGTCAAGCTCAACATCGAGCAGGGCCATGCGATCCTCGCCGGCCATTCCTTCGAGCACGAGCTGGCTTTGGCCAATGCGCTCGGCATCTTCGGCTCGATCGACATGAACCGCAACGACTACCAATCCGGCTGGGATACCGACCAGTTCCCCAACAACGTGCCGGAAATGGCATTGGCCTATTACCAGATCCTGCAGGGCGGCGGCTTCAAGACCGGCGGCACCAATTTCGACGCCAAGCTGAGGCGCCAGTCGCTCGATCCGAAGGATCTTTTGATCGGCCATATCGGCGGCATGGACGCCTGCGCGCGCGGCCTCAAGGCGGCGGCGAAGATGGTCGAGGACAAGGCGCTGTCCGCTCCGCTCGCCGAGCGCTATGCCGGCTGGAACACCGCCGAGGGCAAGGCGATGCTTTCCGGCAAGCGCACGCTGGAAGAGATCGCCGAGCGCGTGGTGAAGGAGAAGATCGAGCCGCAGCCGCGTTCCGGCCGCCAGGAACTGCTCGAAAACATCGTCAACCGCTACGTGTAAGGGCGCTTGCCCTTACACTGTGTAAAGGCGCTCGCCTTAACACAGCCGGTCGTTCAAGCGGATTCTAAAGCGCGTCGCGCTGAAACGGATTCAGGCGACGCGCTTTAGGTCCTTTTTATGCATGTCGTTTTCGCAAAACCGCTGCACACTTTTGCGCGACATGCATTAAGATAAAACAGCTTTTCGCGGGGCTGAAACTGACGACAAGGTTTTGCCCCGCCCTGCCCTTCAATCGCCCCGCTCTTGCCTTCAAACAGCCGTCACGGATCTCCTATATTGTGGACACGTGGCGGGAAGGAAAGAAGGAGGCGAAACGTATGCAGCACGAACGCGAAATCGACGCCCTGCTCTCTCCCAGCGAGGCTGGTTCGATCATCGATCGGCTGATGGCGCTGCCGCATTCGAAAGACAGCGCCCGCAAGACAAATGAGTGGGATCGCGCGGTCGCCGCGCGACTCGAAACGGCGCTTGCCAGGAGCATGCGCTCGCGCATCGTCGGTGAAGGCCGCGACGCCGCCTGATTCTTCGGTGCTTGATTCTCTCTTGGCCTGATTCCTCCTTGGCCCGATTCCTCCTCGGTTTGACGAGCGGAGAGTGTTTCTCCATCCTGCATCGATGATACGCGCGGTGCTCCTGGATCTTCTGGGTGTCGTCTACGACGGCGACACCCCGATAGCAGGCGCTGTCGCGGCCATCGACCGTCTGCGGGACGCAGGCCTGCCGCTCCGCTTCGTCAGCAACACGACCCGCTCGCCGCGCAGCGCGATCATCGCGCAGCTAGCCGGGATGGGCATCAAGGTAGCGGACGAGGAATTGCTGACGCCGGCGCGCGCCGCGGTCGAATGGCTGCGCAGGCATGGCCGCCGGCCGCATCTGCTCGTCCATCCCGACCTCGAGGTCGAGTTCTCCGGGCTGGAAGGCGGGAGCGGGCGCGCAGTCGTCGTCGGCGATGCCGGCGAAGCTTTCAACCATGCCAGTCTCAACCGCGCTTTCCGCGAGCTGGTTGCCGGCGCCGATTTCGTGGCGCTCGCCGTCAACCGCACGTTCAAGGATGCCGACGGCTTGCTCAGCCTCGACACCGGCGCTTTCGTCGCGGCGCTGGAATTCGCCAGCGGCCGAAGCCCTGTCGTGCTCGGCAAGCCGTCGCCGGATTTCTTCCTTTCGGCGCTTGCCGATTTGAATTGCCCGGCGGCCGACGCGGTCATGGTCGGCGACGATGCGGAAAGCGATGTCGCCGGCGCGCTCAGCGCCGGTCTTGGCGCGGCGCTGCTCGTGCGGACGGGCAAGTACCGCCCGGACGATGAAACACGCTTCGATCCGGCTCCTACGGCACTGGTCGACGATCTCGCAGCCGCGACCGACTGGATGCTTAACCGCGCCGCAGCCTGACCGGCGCCTCGCCAAAAGCCCTGGAAAACGCCCTGGAAAACGCCGAGGCAGACGAAAAGCCGGTACGCCCGGCGATGTCGGCCATGGCGATGCGGGTGTCGACGACCAGCCGCCGGGCGGCGCCGAGGCGCAGCCTCAGATAGTAGGCGCCGGGCGTCTCGCCGATCGACTTGCGAAAGATGCTTTCCAGCGTGCGCGCCGTCACGCCGGCGCGCTTGGCCACCGCGTCGATGGTCAGCGGCCGGTCGACATGCGCTTCCATCAGCCGGATCGCCTGCGCCAGGCGCGGGTCGTAGCCGTCGAGCCGGCCGAGCGAGACCAGCGGCTGCGCGTCGGTCGCGGCGCGGGCCTGGTCGTAGATGAAGACGCTCGCCACATCCAGCGCCGCCGCCATGCCGAGCCGGGTGCGCACCAGATGCAGCATCAGGTCGAAAGTCGGCGAGGCGCCGCCCGAGGTGAACACAGGTCCGTCGATGACATAGCGGTCTGGTCGCACGTCGACGCCCGGAAAGGCGGCGGAAAAATCCTCCATGTCTTCCCAGTGGGTGGTGGCGCTGCGGCCTTCGAGCAGCCCGGCGCGCGCCACCAGCCAGGTGCCGGCCTCGACGCCGCCGCAGGCACGGGCCGCACGCGCCGCCCTCCGCAAACCCGCAAGCAGCGCCGACGTCGCGTAGTTCTGCGTGCCGAAGCCGGCTACGATGACCAGCATGTCGGTCGGCTCAGCCGCATCGAATCGGCCGCTGACGGCCACCGGCAGGCCGCAGGTCGTCACCGGCGCCTCGCCGGTGACCGAGACCAGCTTGAAGTCGAACAGGGTCTCGCCTGAAATGCGGTTGGCGGCGCGCAGCGGGTCGACCGCCGAGGCGACGCACATGATCGACGAGCCGGAGAACACAAGGAACGTCACCTTGAGCGGCTCACGTTCGGAGCGAAAGATGGTCGGTTTTTCGCTTTTGATCATGAGAGCTTCGTAAAACGCAAAACAGTTTCCGGCAAGTCGGGCATTGTTGGTCAGCTTCGGCGCATGTCGTCATACCAAAGCCGGTTTCCGACTTTTTGGTCGATATGGATGGCTGATCGAATTTTGGGCTGATCGAATTTGGGAGGAAAGACGATGCCACTCGCGATGAACCGTGAGGTCTTCATTACCTGTGCCGTGACCGGCTCCGGCAGCACGCAGGACCGCAGCCCGCATGTGCCGCGCTCGCCCAAGCAGATCGCCGACTCGGCGATCGAGGCCGCCAAGGCGGGTGCCGCGGTCGTCCACTGCCATGTGCGCGACCCCGAGACCGGCAAGCCCAGGCGCGATGTCCATCTCTACCGCGAGGTGACCGAGCGCATCCGCGAGGCCGATGTCGACGTGGTGCTGAACCTAACCGCCGGCATGGGCGGCGACATGGTGTTCGGCTCGCCGGAAGCGCCGCTGCCGCTCAACGAGAAGGGCACCGACATGGGCGGCGCCACAAACCGCATGGAGCATGTGCGCCAGTGCCTGCCGGAGATCTGCACGCTGGATTGCGGCACGATGAATTTCGCAGAGGCCGACTATGTGATGACCAACACGCCCGGCATGCTGCGCGCCATGGGCGGCATGATGACGGCGCTGGGCGTCAAGCCGGAGATCGAGGCCTTCGATACCGGGCATCTCTGGTTCGCCAAGCAGCTGGTCGAGGAACAGGTGCTGAAGCCGGACGCGCTGGTGCAGCTCTGCATGGGCGTGCCGTGGGGCGCGCCGGACGACCTCAACACCTTCATGGCGATGGTCAATAATGTGCCCTCGACCTGGAACTGGTCGGCCTTCTCGATCGGCCGCAACCAGATGGCCTATGTCGCCGCCGCGGTGCTGGCAGGCGGCAATGTCCGCGTCGGGCTGGAGGATAATCTCTGGCTCGACAAGGGCGTGCTGGCCACCAACGCGCAGCTCGTCGAGCGCGCGGTGAGCGTCGTCTCCAATCTCGGCGCGCGCGTGCTTGGGCCGGAGGAAGTGCGTAAGAAGCTCAACCTCACCAAGCGGGCGCCGCTCGCGGCGTGAGCCTCACCAATCCGAAGCGGCCAGCATAAGAACCGGAGCCTGACCATGAGCATCATCAACAAGGCCGCCGCCATCGGCGGCGGCGTCATCGGCGCCGGCTGGGTGGCGCGGCTGCTCTTGAACGGCATCGACGTGTCGATCTTCGATCCCGATCCGGAGGCATCGCGTAAAGTCGGCGAGGTGACGAAGGGCGCGCGCCGCGCATACAAGCAGATGCTGCCGGGCGGCCTGCCCAAGGAAGGCAAGCTCAGCTTCGCCAAGACGATCGCCGAGGCGGTTGCCGACGCCGACTTCATCCAGGAAAGCGTGCCGGAACGGCTCGACCTCAAGCACAAGGTGCTGGCCGAGATCGACCTGCACGCGCCGGCCAACGCCATTGTCGGCTCCTCGACCTCCGGCATCAAGCCGACCGACATGCAGGTGGCGATGAAGAAGCATCCGGAGCGGCTGGTCGTCGGCCATCCATTCAACCCGGTCTATCTGCTGCCGCTGGTCGAGATCGTCGGCGGCCAGCAGACCTTCCCGGAGGCGATCGAGGTCGCCAAGGAACTCTACGCCTCGATCGGCATGAAGCCGGTGGTAGTGCGCAAGGAGATCGAGGCCTTCGTCGGCGACCGCCTGCTCGAAGCCGCCTGGCGCGAGGCGCTGTGGCTGGTCAAGGATGGCATCTGCACCGTCGAGGAACTCGACGACATCATGCGCTATTCCTTCGGCCTGCGCTGGGCGCAGATGGGCATGTTCCAGGTCTATCGCGTCGCCGGCGGCGAGGCCGGCATGCGCCATTTCATGGCGCAGTTCGGGCCCTGCCTGAAGTGGCCGTGGACCAAGCTGATGGATGTGCCGGAGTTCAACGACGAGCTGGTCGACCTGATCGCCACGCAGTCGGACGAGCAGGCGCACGGCCTGTCGATCCGCGAGCTGGAAAAGATCCGCGACGACAATCTGGTCGCGATCATGGAGGCCCTGTCGAAGCAGAACAAGGGCAAGGGCTGGGGCGCCGGCGCGCTGCACAAGGACTATACCAAGCAGCTCGCCAAGTTGGCGGCGAAAAAGCCGACCCCTGCCAAGGCTGCCGCAAAGGCCAAGGCGACCAAACCGGCGAAGAAGGCTGCGAAGCCGGCGAAGGCTGAAAAATCGAAGAAGAACAAGAAGAAGGATTGAGGCGATGCATTTCGGTCTTTCGGAAGAGCAAAAACTCATCGTCGAGACGACGCGCGCCTTCGTCGAGAACGAGCTTTACCCGCATGAGCGCGAGGTGGAGCGGACCGGCGTGCTGCGCCGCGAGTTGATCGACGAACTGAAAGCCAAGGCGATCGCCGCCGGGCTCTACGCCGCCAACATGCCGGCCGATGTCGGCGGTGCGGGTCTCGATACGGTCAGCTGGCTGCTCTACGAGAAGGAGCTTGGCCGAGCCAACTACGCGCTGCACTGGACCTGCGTGGCGCGTCCGTCCAACATCCTGCTCGCCGGCACGCCGGAGCAGCGTGAAAAATATCTCTTCCCCTGCATCCGCGGCGAGAAGTGGGACTGCCTGGCGATGACCGAGCCTGGCGCCGGCTCCGACCTGCGCGGCATGAAGGCGACCGCCGTGCAAGATGGTTCGGACTGGGTGCTGAACGGCACCAAGCACTTCATCAGCCATGCCGACATTGCCGATTTCGCGATTTGTTTCATGGCGTCCGGCGAAGAGGATTCGCCGCGCGGCAAACGCAAGAAGATCACCGCCTTCTTCGTCGACAAGGGCACCAAGGGTTTCACCGTGCGCGACGGCTACCGCAACGTCTCGCATCGCGGCTACACCAACTCGATCCTCGAGTTCGACGATTGCCGGCTGCCGGCAAGCCAGATCCTGGGAGAGGTGCACAAAGGCTTCGAGGTGGCAAACTCCTGGCTCGGCGCCACGCGCCTGCAGGTCGGCGCCACCTGCCTCGGCCGCGCCGAGCGGGCGCTTTCGCATTCCATCGAATATGCCGCGCAGCGCCAGCAGTTCGGCCAGCAGATCGGCAAGTTCCAGGGCGTGTCGTTCAAGCTCGCCGACATGGCGACGGAATTGAAGGCCGCCGACCTGATGGTGTTCGAAGCCGGCTGGAAGTACGATCAGGGCACCGTCACCGACCAGGACATGGCGATGGCCAAGCTGAAGGCCACCGAGATGCTCGCCTTCGTCGCCGACGAAGCCATCCAGATCCATGGCGGCATGGGGCTGATGGACGACCTGCCGCTGGAGCGCATCTGGCGCGACGCGCGTGTCGAACGCATCTGGGAAGGCACTTCGGAGATTCAGCGACATATTATTTCGCGGGCGTTGCTGCGCCCGTTCGGGGCTTAGAGCATGATCCGCCAAAACCGGGTCCGGTTTTGGGAGAAGATCGCGCTCAAACGAAAAGATGACCATGCATAAACTCGAACGTCTCCTGCGCCCGAAATCGATCGCCGTGTTCGGCGGGGCGCAGGCCGCCGCCGTCGTGGCGCAATCGATCAAGATGGGCTTTGCCGGCGAGATCTGGCCGGTGCACCCGACGAAGGACGAGGTCGCCGGCCGCAAGGCTTATCGCTCTGTTGCCGACCTGCCCGGCGCGCCTGACGCGGCTTTCGTCGGCGTCAACCGGCATCTCACCATCGAAGTGGTCAAGGCGCTGGCCGAACGCGGCGCCGGCGGCGCCGTCTGCTTTGCCGCCGGCTTCCTCGAGACCGAGGCCTATGACGAGGATGGCGAGCGGCTGCAGGCGGAACTCGTGGCCGCTGCCGGTCAGATGCCGATCATCGGCCCGAACTGCTACGGCCTGATCAACTATGCCGACGGCGCGCTGCTGTGGCCCGACCAGCATGGCGGCATCCGGCTGGCTGAGAGCGGCAAGGGTGTCGCGATCATCACCCAGTCGTCCAACATCGCCATCAACATGACGATGCAGAAGCGCGGCCTGCCGATCGCCTTTCTGATGACGGCCGGCAACCAGGCGCAGACCGGCCTCTCCGAAATGGCGCTCGGGCTGATCGAGGACGAGCGCGTCACGTCGCTCGGCCTGCACATCGAAGCTTTCGACTCCGTAGCCGGCTTCGAGCGGCTGGCGGCCAGGGCCCGCGAGCTGAAGAAGCCGATCATCGCCATGAAGGTCGGCCGCTCGGAACAGGCCAGGCAAGCGACGGTGTCGCACACCGCCTCGCTCGCCGGCTCGGACGCCGCCTCCGGCGCCTTCCTGAAGCGGCTCGGCATCGCGCGCGTCGATTCCATTCCGGCCTTCATCGAGGCGCTGAAGCTGCTGCACGTCACCGGGCCGCTGCCCGGCTACAAGCTTTCCTCGATGAGCTGCTCGGGCGGCGAGGCCTCGGTCATGGCCGACAGCGCGGAAGGGCGCTGGGTGCATTTTCCGACGCTGACGGCCGAGCATCGCGCCCATGTCAAATCGACGCTCGGGCCGCTGGTCGCAGTCGCCAATCCGCTCGACTACCACACCTTCATCTGGAACAACGAGCCGGCGATGACGGCCACGTTCACCGCTATGGTGTCGGGCGGCTTCGACCTCAACATGCTGGTGCTGGACTTTCCGCGCCCGGATCGCTGCTCCGACACCGACTGGTGGGCGACGCTGCGCGCCTTCGAAGCGGCGCTGAAGACCAACAGGGCGCAAGGCGCGATCGTCTCCTCGCTGCCGGAAAACCTGCCGGAGGAATATACCGCCGGGCTGATGGCGCGCGGCATGGTGCCGCTGTTCGGCATTTCGGAAGCCTTGGACGCCGCTCAAGCCGCCGCCTTCATCGGTTGGGCCTGGCGCGAGCCGCAGGCGCAGCCGGTCGACACCACGGCCGCCGGGGCGACCGACGGCAGCCATATCACCCCCGACGAGGCCGAGGCCAAGGACAGGCTGATCAAGGCCGGCCTGCCGGTGCCGAGGGGCGAGCGCGCTTCCAACGCGGTCGAGGCGGTGATCTCGTCGATGGCGCTCGGCTTCCCGGTGGCGCTGAAGGCGCTCGGCGTCACCCACAAGTCGGAAGTCGGCGCGGTGCGGCTGAACCTCAAGGACGCCGAATCCGTCGGCAATGCCGCCCATGACCTGCTGCCGCTAGGCACCGGGCTCTATGCCGAGCGCATGGTGCGTGACGGCGTCGCCGAGCTGATCGTCGGCTTCACCCGCGACCCGATGTTCGGCGCGGTGATGACGCTTGGCACCGGCGGCGTGCTGGTCGAGCTGTTGCGCGACAGCGTGACCCTGATGCTGCCGGCGACGCGCGACGACATCGAGGCGGCATTGCGTGGGCTCAAGCTCTACCCGCTGCTCAAAGGCTATCGCGGTCGGCCCAAGGCCGATGTCGCCGCCGCCATCGACGCGATTGCCGGAATTGCCGGCTTCGTGCAGCAGAACGCCGGCGAGATCGAGGAGCTCGACATCAACCCGCTGATCGTCTGCGCCGAAGGCAAGGGCGCCTGGATCGCCGACGCCCTGCTGGTGCTTGGAGAAAAGAAGAATGGCTGACGTCATTACCACCCACCGCGAAGGCGCGATCCTCGAAGTCACGCTCGACCGACCGAAGGCAAATGCCATCGACCTCAAGACCTCGCGGCTGATGGGCGAGACGTTCAAGGCATTCCGCGACGATCCGGAACTGCGCGTCGCCATCGTCAAGACCGCGGGCGACAAGTTCTTCTGCGCCGGCTGGGACCTCAAGGCGGCGGCCGCCGGCGACGCGGTCGACGGCGACTATGGCGTCGGCGGTTTCGCCGGGCTGCAGGAACTGCGCGACCTCAACAAGCCGGTGATCGCCTGCGTCAACGGCATGGCGGTGGGCGGCGGCTTCGAGATGGCGCTGTCCTGCGACCTCATCTACGCCTCGGATCACTCGTCCTTCGCGCTGCCTGAGATCCGCGCCGGCACGCTCGCCGACGCCGCGACCATCAAGCTGCCGAAGCGCATCCCGTATCATGTCGCGATGGACTTGCTGCTCACTGGCCGCTGGATGGATGTGGCGGAAGCGCATCGCTGGGGCCTGGTCAACGAGGTGCTGCCCAAGGAGAAGCTGGAGGACCGCGTTTGGGAGATCGCGCGGCTTCTGGCCAGCGGCCCGCCGCTGGTCTTCGCGGCGATCAAGGAGACGGCGCGGGTGGCGGAAGCGCTGACCTTCCAGGACGCGATGAACAAGGTGACGCGCAGGCAGCTGCCCACAGTCGATATCCTCTACGGCTCGGAGGACAATATGGAAGGGTTCCGGGCGTTTGCAGAGAAGCGCGAGCCGGTGTGGAAGGGCAGGTAGGCCACAGACGATGGCGTTCCGGCACCCCCCCTTTGCCCTGCCGGGCATCTCCCCCGGAAGGGGGGAGATCGGATGTCGCCGTCGCTTTCGCCAACCTCAAACGTTGCAGAAAGGGCGGCATGGCCGAAACTGCCAATCTCCCCCCTTGCGGGGGAGATCGCCGGCAGGCCAGAGGGGGGTGCCTGGGCGCATGCTTCTGAGTTCGGTCTCCTCTCATGACCGACTACAAAACCCTCATCGACGCCGAGACCTGGGCCTTTATCGAGAAGACCAACTCCTATTATCCGCCGGACACGATCGACTACACGGTTCCCCAGCAGCGTGCGATCTACGACCAGATGTGCCGTGAATTCTTCGCCGGCTACCCGCAAGGCGTGACGGCGGAAACGACGGCCATTGCCGCGCCGGGGAACAGCATCCCGATCCGCGTCTATCGCAATGCGACGCCGGACAAGGCCGCGATGGTTCTCTATGCCCATGGCGGCGGCTTCATCCTTGGCGGGCTGGACAGCCATGATGACGTCTGCGCCGAGCTCTGTGCCCGCACCGGCTACGACGTGGCCTCGGTCGATTACCGGCTGGCGCCGGAGCATCTGCATCCGGCCGCTTTCGACGATGTCATGGATGCATTCGAGTGGGCGGCAGGGACTTACGATTGCCCGGTCCTGCTTTGCGGCGACAGCGCCGGCGGCAATCTCTCCGCGGCCGTCGCCCACGCGACGCGTGGGCACACGAAGAAACCGGCCGGCCAGGTGCTGATCTATCCCGGCCTCGGCGGCGACCGCTCGCGCGGCTCCTATGTGACGCATGCCCAGGCGCCGATGCTCACGCTGCGCGACACCGAATTCTACTTGAAGATCCGCACCGGCGGCGTGGACCGGACCGGCGACATCACGCTGTATCCGCTCTCCGATGCCGATTTCGCCTATCTGCCGCCGACGGTGCTGATCACCGCGCAATGCGATCCGCTGTCCTCCGACGGCGAGGCCTATCGCGACCGCGTCGTCGCGGCCGGCGGCCGCGCCTACTGGTTCGAGGAGCCGGGGCTGATGCACGGCTATCTCAGGGCACGGCACACGGTCGGCCGGGCGCGCTCGAGCTTCACCCGCATCGTCGAGGCGGTCTCCACGCTCGGCAATGGCGAGTGGATCTGGTGATCTTCCCAGGCGGCAAAGACGGCTTTTCCGCACCGACGCTTCTCACGCATTGAACCTTTCCGCGCCAGCCCGCGACTGACGGCCAGGCTGCGCAATCGTGCGGGCCGGAAAGGAAGCCCCAATGACCAGAAACCCAGAGGCTCCGCGGTCTCCGGGCGCAACAGGAGCCCGGCGCGACCACCGTCTTCGGGATGGAGTCGATGCGCTGGGCTTTCGGCTGATTCCGTTGACCGTTCCCGGCAGCCGGCGTATCGTGACCAAGCGGAAAACAGACAATTCGATCAGGGACGAACGAGCCGGAACGCCGCGCCTTGCCCTGATTTGCGCGGCGAAATCGGATGGTTCTTCCGGCGACTTCGGGGGGAGTTCAATGTTTTGCGACCGCGGCTCGTTCGTGGCTTCTCGCGCCGGCGGTTTGCGCCGCGCGATAACGACAACGAGCGGAATTCTTGCCCTGGCGCTCACCGCCGGCCTCTGGCTCGGCGGCTTGGCGAAGGCCCAGGAAACCCAGATCATCTATCCTGGTTCGATGGCGGTGACCGGTTTCCCCGGCACCGTCATCCCCGATTTCGACTCTCCCGCTTCCGAAAGAGGGGGCCTGCCGCCTGGCGCCGACCCGGTCGACGAAACCTTCATCGACACTTCGCAGGCCTCGTTGCGGATTTTCGACGTCTCGCGTCTCGGCGGACCGGCCTCCGGCCAGTTCGTCTACACGCCGCCGCCTTTCGAGGTGACCGCCGGCCAGATCGGCGAGGTGTTCGGCCTCACCTATGACGATGGCGTGCGCGACGGCGTGCCGTCGGGCATCCCCAACCTCTATGCGGCGGCGACCTCGCTGCACGGCATCGAGATCGTTACGCCGGATGCCGACGACGACGGTCGCCCCGAGCGGCAGCGCCGCGGCATCGCGGGCGCCACCTTCATGGACGGCCAGTTCGGCACCGAGAACGGCGGCGGGCCCGGCACGATCTGGAAGATCGACGGTATTTCGGGCGCCGTGTCGAAATTCGCCGATATCGACACCAATAGCGGGCCCGGCATCGGCAACCTCGCCTTCGATCCCAGCCACCGCCAGTTCTTCGCATCGGATCTCGACACCGGCCTGATCCACCGCATAGACCTCGACGGCCACCTGATCGACACGTTCGACCATGGCGTTGCCGGCCGCCCGGCGCATGGGCTTGCCCCGGTCGCCGACGACAGCGCCGTCATGGACATCCATGGCGCGGCCTTCAATTCCGAAGATCCTAAGACCTGGGGCTACACGCAGGACGAGCGCCGCGTCTGGGCGGTCTCCTATCACGGCGGCCGGCTCTACTACTCGGTCGGCGAGAAGGCCGAGATCTGGTCGATCGGCATCGCGCGCGACGGGAGTTTTGCCGGCGATCCGCGCTGGGAGCTGACGGTCAGGGCCGAGATAGACTATGCCGTCACCGATATCGCCTTCGACAACAAGGGCTTCATGTATCTTGCCCAGCGCGGCCCCGTGGAAAACCGCTACGACTACCTCGCCTTCGCCCACGCCGGCGAAGGCGAGGTGATCCGCTACCAGCGCGAGGATCCGGACGATCCGGCGACGGAATCGGTCTGGGTGGAAGTGCCGCAGGAATATGCGATCGGCTTCCCGCAGGGCAACCGCCAGTCGGCCGGCGGCGTCGACCTGCAATACCGCTACGATGGCGAGGGCACCCTCGACACCTCGGTGTGCACCGACACGGTCGTCAACACCGGCGACAAATTGCGCGACAATCCGGAGCTTGCGGAGCGGCTCGCCGCCGGCGGGCCGTTCGCCGTGCATGGCGTGCAACTGACGCCGAGCGCGCTGGTCAAGCCGGCTAACGTGCCGCCCTTCGGCTCGTGGTTCGTCGACTTCGACGGCTATTTCGAAGACGCGGACGTCGAGGGCCATGTCGGCGATGTCAGGGTCTGGCGTCCCTGTGAAGGCCGCGCCGGCTATTATGAGGAAATCCCGGGCGGCGGCTATCTGCCCCCCTTTTACCCGCCGGACTTCCCGCCGCCCGGCAACCTGCCTCCCTGCTTCGATGTCGAGGACGTGCAGTATTTCTGCACGCCCCGCGGTCTCCAGGCGGACCTCTATCTCCATGACCCCGCCGGCTTCGGCGGCGATTCGATCAAGGCGCAGTCCAAAACGCCCGGCGTCGGGGTGACCTCACCGATGTCGCATGCGCCGGGCAAGCCCTACACGATCGACATCACCGGCCATGATCCGGGCGACACCGTCAATGTCGGGCTCTGCTTCTACCGGAAGTCCGACCGGGACAAGGGTGGCTACTACCCTTGCTGCAAGATGACGCTGCCGCTCAGGACGCCGGCCGTCAGTTGCGAAGCGCCGAGGAGGGACAGATGAACAATCTCGCCCTTTCCCGCCTTGCTTCGCGCAAAACCGTCATGGAGACGATCATGAAACCCCTGTCATACGCCAGGCGCGGCGCGCGCTGGCTGATGGCGGCCGGTATCGCGGTCGCCATGATGCCGGCATTGCCGGCGCTTGCCCAAGACGAGGCTCCGGCCGCCAGCAATCAGGCGGCCAATCCGGAATCCACGCCTGAACCGCGCGGCATCAATCCGGAACTCGGGCGGATCATACCCTTCTTCACCAAGAAGGGTGGCCAGAGAGGCTGCGATTCCGTCGAGTATGTCCTCAGTTTCGGCATCCGCGGTGACCCGCAGGACTTCGACCGACCGAGCGTGGCGGCCCTGCTGAAAGCGACAAGGCTCGACTTCAAAGACCAGTTGCCGCACGGCTTGCAGATCGTCAGCGTCGATGTCGTCGGCGACGGCACCAGCGCCTCCGGCGGACCGCTGCCGGCTGCTTCGATCAGCACATCAGCCGGCCCGAACGATACGGCGAGCGTTTCCAATTTCCGGATCAGCGCTTCCAACCTTGACGGCGTTGGCGCTGCGAACGAACGCGTGATCACTTTCCGGATCACGGCCAAGATAGACCACGTGGCGTTTCCCGCGCCCACTACCGTCGAAAACCAGGGCGAGATAAACGCATCTTTCAGGGGCGGTCCGGCGACCACGATCCCGTCGCAGGATCCGGGCAAGCCCGACGACGGCGATTTCCTCACCGGCGTGAAGACCTCGATCAAGATCGACCTGACCAAATGCAACCCGCCGCCTCCGCCTCCCGGCAAGGAATGCTTCAAGGTCGAGCGCGGCACGGTCGACTGCGTGCCCGGCGGCGGCGCCTTCATCTACCACATGCCGGTCGGCCCGGAGATGGGCGGCAAGTGGGTGCAGGTGTCGACGACGACGCCAGGCATCACCATCGTTCCCGACACGCAGCAGGTGCCTGCCGGCGGCGGCGTGCTGAACTGGAAGATCATCGGCGCCTCGCCGGGCGAGGCCATCCATCTCGTCGTAACCGGCATCGAGACTTATGCAGGGCCGAAGGAAGGCTGGGGGCTTTGCTGTACCCAGACGATCGACATCGTCATCCCGCATGACCTCAGGTGCCCGCCCGAAAAGCAGCCTGACCTCAAAGTCGAGAAGTGGGCAGAGGTGCCGCGTTGCACGATGGCCGGCGGCTGCGACTTCACCATCACGGTGACCAATGTCGGCGATGCGCCCTACAACGGCAAGATCGTGCTCGACGAGGTGGCGCTGCCAGCCGGTTCGGTGCTGTCCTCGGGACCGAATCCGCCTTGGGTCTGCGTGCCCGGAACGACGCCGATGACCTGCACCCATCCGGTGACGACACTCAATCCCGGCGCCTCCGTCGTCCTCAAGATCGGCTTCAAGCCGGCCGGCGGCTGGCAGGGCAGCGTGCTGCGCAACTGCGCCGCCTATGACTACCAGGCCAGCGGCAAGCCGCTGTTCGGCAGCCAGCAGAACGACCGCGGCTGCGCCTCGATCCCGATCTGCCGCCGTGGCGATCGCGATCCGCAGTGCCAGCCACCTGTGAAGAAGAAGGTCGACCTGATCCTGAAGAAGCGCGCCCGCATCCCGGTCTGCACGCCGGACGGCATCTGCTATTTCGTAATCGACATCATCAACAACGGCACCAGCACCTATAACGGGCCGCTGACGGTAATCGACAGCTATCCGGGCGGCGCGCCGACCTCTTCGACCTTCGGGCCGAGCCCACCCTGGACCTGCGGACCGAACGGCCCCGGCCAGTTCCGCTGCGACGATGCCGGCATCTCGCTGCCTCCGGGCGCCTCGACGCCGATCGTCGTCAAGGCGGTGATGCCGGCAAGCTACCGGCCGGACAGTGTCGAGAACTGCGCCGAGGTGAAGGCCATTCCCGACGAGGTCGACCTCGCCAACAACAAGGCCTGCGCGACCGAGCGCATTCGGCATCCGAACAGCCAGCCCGCCTTGCGCATCACCAAGGTGTGCGACGGCTCGCTCGTGGGCGCGGCTTTCGTGTCCTGCCGCATCACCGTCAGCAACGCCGGCACCGCCGCCCCCACAGGTCCGGTGCGGGTCAACGATGCCGCGACGCTTATATCGGGTGGCATCCCGGTAGCGATCCAGAGCGTGACCCCCGACGGCGCCGACTGGAACTGCGGGCCGGTGCCCGCCAACACGCTGTCGTGCCAGATTCCCGGCGTCGCGATGACGCCCGCAGCCAGCCGGCACTTCGACGTGACGGTGAGCGGCAATGGCGCGTTCGAGAACTGCGCGCGCGGCTCCTATGGGCCGGCGCCGGGCGACGACATCGTCTATCCGATCGGCCAGGCTTGCGCCAAGGGCGGCGGCGTCTCGACCATCCGTGTCGAGAAGACCGGCGATGCCGAGTGCCGGCCGGGTCGACCTTGCTCGTTCGAGATCACCATCACCAATGACGGGCCGAACGCCTTCTCCGGTCCGGCCCGCATCGGCGATGCGGTCGGCGTGGACGGGCTGGGAAGGCTGGAAGGCGTTCGGATCACCGCGATCGACCCGCCCTTCGGCTGCTCGCCGGAGCCGGCGACGCTGCCGGCGTCATGCATCGCCAATCTGACGCTGGGCGCCGGCGAGAGCCACACGCATCATGTCACGGTGATCCTCCCCGAGGATGGGCGGCTTGCCGATCTCAAGGGCACGGTCAGCGGACAGAATTGCGTCGGCGTGCTCTCGCCGAACACGCCGGTGCAGGGCGGCGGCGACGTGCTGTCGCGCGCCCCGACCAACGCCCAGGGCGATCGCGGCAAGGCCTATGCCTGCCACCCCTTCACCATCAGCCAAGAGGTGAAGAAACAGTGCTCGAACGGCATGGTGCTGAACTCGGCCGGACGCTGCGCCTGCCCGGAAGGCACCAGCTTCCGCAACGGCCAGTGTTCCGGCGGCGGCAAGTTGCAGCCGCTGCCGGTGCCGCCGCGCTGCGTCCTGCTCAAGGGCCAGATCCGCACCGAGGACGGGCGTTGCGTCTGCCCGCGCGGCACAGAGCTGGAGAACGGCAGGTGCGTGCAGAGCGAGCAGCCCGAACCGCAATGCACGCTGCGTCCCGGCCAGTACCGCGACCAGGACGGCAATTGTGTGTGCCGGCGTGGCGAGCTGGTGAACGGCGTCTGCCAGGTCATCCCGCCGAAATGCACGATCCGTGGCGCGGTGCCGACAGCGGATGGCTGCGTCTGCCCCAAGGGCACGCATCTCGACCGGGCCGCCAAGGCCTGCGCGCCCGACAGGCAACCGCCCAGCCAGTGCCGCATCCGCGGCCAAGTGCGCAATGCCGATGGCGATTGCGTCTGCCCGAAGGGGACGGAGGTAAGGGGCAAGGCCTGCGCGCCGGTCAGGAAGACGCAAGCATGCTCCATCCGCGGCCAGGTCCTCAACAAGCGCGGCGCTTGCGTGTGTCCGCGCGGGACCGAAGTGATCGAGGGCGCATGCCGCAGAGTCGACGCTGAATGCGCCCCGGGCTCGCAGTTGATCGACGGCATTTGCCAGCCGATCATCAAGCGGCGCTGCCCGGTCGGGACGACCGGACGGTATCCGGATTGCTTCCCGATCCGCAGACGGCCAGGCCTGGAGATCAATCCGAACCTGTTGCTCAATCCGAACATCCTGCAGCAGTTGGTCCCGCAGCGCCAGCCGAGGCGGGTGCTGCAGGACCCGGCAGGCGCAAACATCCAGAACTTCAAGCCGTAACTTCAGACGGCTGAAGAGAAAGACCCGCCGGAACAACCCGGCGGCCGCCGGAACAACCCGGCGGGTTTTTCTTGTCCGCTGCTTCCCCTTTCCGGCATCTTCCTCTAAAGCAGGTCGCGTGAAAAAGGATTCACGCGACCTGCTTTAGGTCTTTGATTTTAAGCATGTCTTTGTCCCGAAACCGCTGCACACTTTCGGGAGACATGCTTTTGTCAGTCCTGACATTTGCGTGTCGAACTAAGGGGCAAGGCCGTGAGCAAGAAGACCCTGATCGCGCCATCGGTGCTGGCGTCGGATTTCTCGAAGCTCGGTGACGAGGTCGAGGCGGTCGCGGCCGCCGGCGCCGACTGGATCCACCTCGACGTGATGGACGGTCATTTCGTGCCCAACATCACTTTCGGCCCGCCGGTGGTCAAGGCGATCCGCAACCGGACCAAGGCCTTTTTCGACTGCCATCTGATGATCGCGCCGGCCGACCCCTATCTGGCGGCCTTCGCCGAGGCCGGCTGCGACGGCATGACCGTGCATGCCGAGGCCGGCCCGCATCTCGACCGTTCGCTGCAGACCATCAAGAGCCTCGGCAAGAAGGCCGGTGTCTCGCTCAACCCGGCGACGCCGGAAACGGCGATCGAATACGTGCTCGACCGGCTCGACCTCATACTGATCATGACTGTCAATCCCGGCTTTGGCGGCCAGGCGTTCATCCCGGCAATCGTCGACAAGGTGCGAAGGGTGAAGGCACTGATCGGCAACCGCCCGATCCGCATCGAGATCGACGGCGGCATCTCGCCGGAAACCGCGCCGCTGGTGACAGCCGCCGGCGCCGACGTGCTGGTGGCGGGCGCGGCCATCTTCAAGGGCGGCACAGTTGAAGCCTATTGGGCAAATATCGAGGCCATCCGCTCGGCAGCTGACAAGGCCGCCAATTGAACAGGCGTGCGCTTAATTTTCTAGGAGGAGTTGCACAATCACGCCTGCTGCCGAGCCGTCTTTCAATATATCAAGTTGCCTCTAAATGTCAGCTTTTCTGCGTAGACTTACTTAATCGATAAATATCCCGCCCCTGTGTTAAAGTCGAATATCGTCATCTTCCGCTTGAGGCTGTATGATACATGTACGGGAATTTGCTTCGCCGAGGGAGGCCCTGGCAAAACGGGGGCAAGCAAAAGGAGTTAGATTGACAGACGGGAGCGCCGATCCGGGCGAGGGCAAGGGTGCCAAGAGCACGCTGGCCAGTTCGGTCTACCACCAGCTCCGCGAGGACCTGCTGCGCGGGGCTCTGGGGATCGAGGGCAAGCTGCGCGTCGAATGGGTCGTCTCCCGCTATGGCGCCGGTGCCTCGCCGGTGCGCGAGGCGCTCAACCGCCTCGCCGCCGAGGGCCTGCTCGGCCGCCACGACCAGCGCGGCTTCTTCCTGATGCCGGTAAGCGCGGCGGAGCTGGAAGAGCTGACCCGCACGCGTTGCTGGCTGGAAGAACGCGCATTGCGCGAATCCATCGCCCATCGCACTGCGGAATGGGAGGAACAGCTGGTGCTGGCCCTGCACCGGCTGGCGCGCGCCGAGCGGCGCCAGCCCGACGACCCGGCGACCAACAATCCGGAATGGGAGAAGCTGCACCGCGCCTTCCATCGCGCGCTGATCTCGGCGTGCCGGTCGCATTGGCTGATCGGCTTCTGCGACCAACTGTCCGACCAGGCCTCCCGCTACCGGCTGATCTCGCAGCGCCTCCCCGGCTCCGAGCGCGACGACCTGGCCGAGCATCGGACGATTGCCGAGCGGACGCTGGACGGCGATGCCGACCGCGCGGTCGAAGCCTTGCTCAATCACTATCGGCTTACGGCCGAGATGTGCATGGCGCGCCTCAACCAGGACTCCGATGCGCGGGCTCGTGCGGGCAAGGCGTCGCGCGGCCGCAAATAGCTGCCCTAACTCTAGCTGGCTAGCGCGCAAACCTGATATTCGCTCTGGCGAGCATTGGACGCCAGAGGAAGACATGACCAACCACCTGTTCGACGCTTTCCGTGCCCGCATGCCGGCGCCCGGCCGGCCGCTGATGGAGACAGACGACGGACGGTCGATCTCCTATGGCGACATGCTTGCGCGGTCCGGGCAATATGCGCACGCGCTGGTGCAAGCGGGCGTCCAGCCCGGCGATCGCGTCGCCGTACAGGTCGAGAAGACGCCGGAAGCGGTGCTCCTCTATCTTGCCTGTCTGCGCGTCGGCGCCGTCTTCCTGCCGCTCAACACCGCCTACACGCTGCCGGAACTCGACTATTTCTTCCGTGACGCGGAACCGCGGCTCGTCGTCTGCGATCCGGAAAAGGCACCCGCCATCCAACCGCTTGCCGCGTCTGCGGGCGCCGCGACGCTGACGCTTGGCCGCGACGGGCAGGGCACGCTTGCGGATCGCGCGGCGTTGCAGCCGACGGATTTCAACGATGCCCCGCGCGGGCCCGACGATCTCGCCGCCATCCTCTACACCTCCGGCACGACGGGCCGCTCCAAGGGCGCCATGCTCAGCCATGAGAACCTCGCCTCCAACGCGCGCGTGCTGGTCGAGCACTGGCGTTTCGGCGCCGACGACGTGCTGATCCACGCGCTGCCGATCTTCCACACGCATGGCCTGTTCGTCGCCACCAACGTCATCCTGATGTCCGGCGCCAAGATGCTGTTCGAGACGAAGTTCGACCCGAGTCGTGTCATTTCGCTCTTACCTCGCGCGACGGCGCTGATGGGCGTGCCGACCTTCTATGTGCGGCTTTTGCAGCAGGACGGCCTGACGAAGGATGCGACCAAGACGATGCGACTGTTCATCTCCGGCTCGGCGCCGCTGCTTGCCGAGACGCACAATGCGTGGCGTGAGCGCACCGGCCACGCCATCCTCGAACGCTACGGCATGACCGAAACCAACATGAACACCTCCAACCCCTATGACGGCGAGCGGCGAGCCGGCACGGTCGGCTTTCCCCTGCCCGGCGTATCGCTGCGCATCGCCGACCCCGAAAGCGGCAAACCGCTTGCCCAGGGCGAGATCGGCATGATCGAGGTGAAGGGACCGAACGTCTTTGCCGGCTATTGGCGCATGCCGGAGAAGACCAAGGCCGAGTTCCGCGGCGACGGTTTTTTCATCACCGCCGATCTCGGCCTGATCGACGCCGACGGCTATGTCCACATCGTCGGACGCGGCAAAGATCTGATCATCTCGGGCGGCTTCAACGTCTATCCGAAAGAGATCGAGAGCGAGATCGACGCGCTCGCCGGTGTGAGCGAAAGCGCGGTGATCGGCGTCGCGCATCCGGATTTCGGCGAAGGCGTCACCGCTATCGTGGTGCGCAAGCCGGGATCGTCGATCAACGCCGCCGATATTGCCGGCGCCATCGCCGGGCGGCTGGCGAAGTACAAGCATCCGAAGCAGGTGATCTTCGTCGACGAATTGCCGCGCAACACGATGGGCAAGGTGCAGAAGAATGTTTTGCGCGAGCGCTACAGGGATATCTATGCGACAAACATCGCAGGCTGCGGAGATTAGCCGAAATGTCCCTCCCATCGTCATCCTATGGCGGAGCAAGGAGCGAAGCGACGCGGCGCAGACCATAGGATCCATGCCGTGACTTCGAAGTGTTGCTACGGTGCAGAATTCTGCTCCGCTGCATTCTTCGGCTGAGGTCACGGCATGGATCCTTGGGTCTTCGCTCCGCTACGCCCAAGGATGACGAAACCCGGAAAGGCTCAGGCTCCAAACACCTTCTCACCGCCGATCCAGACGTTCTTCACATCCAGATCATCCGACAGGCCGACGATGTCGGCGGCGGTGCCGTTGGCGAAGCGGCCGAGCCGGTGCGCCTGGCGGATCGCTTGCGCCGGGTAGAGCGAGGCCATGCGCAGGGCTTCGTCGAGATCGAGCCCGACGACGCGATGGATAAAGCGGACCGCGGAAATCATGTCGAGGTCGGCGCCGGCCAGCGTGCCGTCGGCAAGCCGCAGACTCCCGTCCTTGCGATAGATGGTGCGGCCGTTGAGGGTGAAGGACGTCATGTCGGTGCCGATCGTCGCCATGGCGTCGGTGACGAGCAGGATCTTGCCCGGGCCCTTCTTGGCGCGCAGTGCAAGCTGCATCGTGCCGGGATGGACGTGGATGCCGTCGGCGATGATGCCGGCGTAGAACCCACCCGTGTCGATGGCCGCCCCGGCCAGTCCCGGCTCGCGATTGCCGATCTGGCTCATGGCGTTGAAGAGGTGCGTGACGACGGTGGCGCCGGCCTCGGCGAAGGCGGCTGCTGTGGCATAGGCGGTGTCGGAGTGGCCTAGGCTGACGATTATGCCGGCCTTGGCCAGCGCGGTGACGCGAGCAGGCTCGACGGATTCCGGCGCAATCGTGGTGAGCAGCACCGGCAAGTTCCGGCGCGCGGCGATCAGCGTCGCCTCATCGGCGTCGGTCATCGGCCGGATCAGCGCCGGATCATGCGCGCCCTTGCGCGCGACCGACAGATGCGGGCCTTCGAGATGTAGTCCGAGAAAACCCGACGCTTTTTTTCTTGCAGCCTCCGTGCCGGCGGCAACGGCCGCGGCGGTGATCGCCGGCGTGTCGGTGATCAGCGTCGGCAGCAGCGCCGTGGTGCCGAAAGGCGCGTGCGCCCGGCAGATGGTCTCGATCGAGGCGACATCGGGGTGGTCGTTGAGCATGACGCCGCCGCCGCCATTGACCTGGATGTCGACGAAGCCGGGAACCAGCAGGCCGCCGCCGGTCTCGACCCGGGCTACGCCCGATGGAATGGCGCCGGCGGGCGCTGTGGCCTCGACAAGGCCGTCCTTGACGACGAGAGCCGCATCGTCGTGCCAGTCGGCGCCGTCGAAGATGCGGGCACCGGTGAGGGCGAAACGGTCGCTCATACGGTTTCCGTCACCTTGCGCAAATTGCGCGGCGCATCCGGATCGAGGCCGCGATGGCGGGCGAAGGCCTCGACGAAGCCGTAGAAGGACACGATCAGCGGCAGCGGATCGGTCAGCGGATGGCCGGTCGCGACATGAGGCAGCAGCCTGGCGCTCTTGGACTTGTCGGAGGTGGCGAAAGCGGCCGCGCCCTTGGCCGCCACGCTGTCGGCGGCCTCAGCCACCGAGGGCTCGGAAGCGTCGCGGGCGGCGAGCGCCAGGACCGGGAAGCCCGGCCCGACCAGCGCCAGCGGCCCGTGCATGACTTCCGCGGCGCTGTAGGCCTCGGCATGCATGGCGCAGGTCTCCTTGAACTTCAACGCCGCCTCGCTGGCGATGGCGAAGGACGGGCCACGGCCGAGGATGAACAGCGAGCGGGGCGTTTCGAGCGCCGCGGCGAGCGCCATCCAGTCGCAGGCGATGGCCTTGTCGAAGTGCTCGGGCAGGCGGGCGAGCGCGGCAAGCAGCGCCTCATCGCCGGTGCTGTGCGCCATCAGCGCCAGGGCAGCGACCGCCGAATTGACGAAAGTCTTGGTGGCCGCGACGCTGCGCTCCGGACCGGCAAGAATGTCGATGGCGTAGTCCGAGGCGCGCGCCAGCGGCGAGTCGGCCGTGTTGGTGATGGCGACGGTGAGCGCTCCGCCGGCCCGCGCCGTTTCGGCCATGGTGACGATGTCGGGGCTTTTGCCCGACTGCGAGATGGCGAGACAAGCCGAGCCGCGCAGCCTCAGCTTTGCCCCGTAGATGGAAGCGATGGACGGTCCCACGGAAGCGACCGCAAGGCCGGCGGTCAGCTCGACGGCATATTTCATGAAGGTGGCGGCGTGGTCGGACGAGCCGCGCGCCACGGTGACGACGAAATGCGGATCGCGCTCGCGAAGGCCGCGACCGGCCTCGGCCAGCACCTTGGCCGAACCATCCAGCAGGCGGGCGGTGGCCTGCGGGATCTCCTCGATCTCGCGCCGCATATGGGTGGTGGTTGCGCTCATGGCCGGATCTCCTCTCCCGGCCCGGTCAGCCGGAGTTCCGCGACGAAGTCATAGGCGTCGCCCCTGTAGATCGAACGAGTGAACTCGATCACCTTGCCGCTCGCCAGATAGGAAATGCGCTCGATATGCAGCCCCGCAACCCCCGGCGCCACTTCCAGCAGGCGCGCGTCGGAGTCGCCGAGATTGGCGGCCGAGATGCGCTGCACCGCCCGCACAGGGCGGTTGCCGGTCAGTTCCAGCGCCGCGTAGAGCGAGGAGCCGATCGCCTCGGGGTCGGGAAGCACGCTCGCCGAAATAGCCGCGCGCTCGATCGCCAGTGGCGTATCGTTGGCGATGCGCAGGCGCGCCACGCGCGCCACCAGCTCGCTCGACGACAGGCCGAGCACCATCATCTCGTCCGGCGAGGGCGCATAGAGGCCGCGGTCGAGCCAGGCCGAGCGCACGACCATGCCGCGCCGCGCCATGTCTTCGGTGAAGGAGGTGAGTCTCGACAGAGACTGCTCGACGCGCTCCATGCGCGGCGCGACGAAGGTGCCGGAGCCGTGGCGCTGGATGAGGACGCCGCCCTTGACCAGATCCTGCACCGCCTTGCGCACGGTGACGCGCGAGATATCGGCCTTGCTGGCGATGTCGCGCTCGGACGGCAGCGCGTCGCCCGGACCGATCAGGCCGCGATTGACCGCTTCCTCGATGCTCTTTCTCAGCTGCAAATAGAGCGGCGCGCCGCTTTGCGAGGATTCCTTCAGCATGGCGAATATCTGGTCGGCGGCGCTCATCGGGCAACCCCCGGTTTGCCGGCGAAGATGCGGACGGCCATCTGCACTGCGCCGCCAAGCGCGTCATCGAGCGGGGCTTTCAGCAGCGCCCGGTAGCGTGCCGACAGGCGCGGCGCATAGAGCGGCGCCAGCCCGCCGAGCAGGCAGAGTGGCGCATCGTCAGTGAGATCGAGCGCGCCGAGAGAAGCCTCGACATCGGCAACCGCCTTGTCGAGGATCCAGTTGGCGACGGGATCGCCCTTGGCGGCATGCTCGAAGACCTTTGGCGCGAAGCCGCCGAAGTCGCCGGGCTTGGCGTTGGTGGTGAATTCGACCACGTCTTCCGGATTGTTGCGGAACACGGCAAGCATCGCATCCGTCAGCGGCGAACCGGGGCGGATGCCGTCATAGGCGAGCAGCGTCTGCTCGAGCAGATCGCGGCCGATGCGGGCGCCGCTGCCCTGGTCGCCGACCTGGAAGCCCCAGCCGCCGATGGCGCGCGACTTGCCCGCTTTGCGCGCCATATAGGCGGTGCCGGTGCCGAGGATGGCCATGGCGCCGTCGCCGGAGCCGACCGCGCCTTCGAGCGCGATCTCGGCATCGGTCTCGACGCGGCTTTTGCTGAAGGGCAGGATCGCCTCCAACTGCTGCCTGTAGGTGCCGACATTGGCGCCGGCGAGGCCGAGAATGGCAGGTGTCTCCGGGATCAGTTCCGGATCCTGGCCGGCGGCCACGAAAGCCTGCCTGGCCGCCTCGACGATGTTTGCGCGCGCGCCGGTGAGATCGGTGCGGATATTGGCCGCGCCGCTTTTGGCGCGGCCGACGACAGCGCCGTCGACGGTCGCAAGGGCCGCCCTGCAGCTGGTCCCGCCGCCATCGATGCCAAGCACGAATTTCACGCGATTTCTCCTCGTGGCGAATAATACCAATAAAATACCAATAGCCAAGCGTTAATTTCGGTTCAAAAAGATTAAGGCGCATTTTATTGAAAAATCGGGGAAATCTTCCGGTAGGACAACCCGGAGACACGAAAAGCGTTAATGGATGTGGACAAGTGGTATTTTTTTGGTATTGTTCCCTCAGTTGGAGGACGTTGGATGGCCGAGACGCGCACGGAAGCGCTTCATCAGAACGCCGAGGGGCTGGATGTCCAGGCCCCGGCCGCCATCCTTTCATTCCTCGCCAACGCCCAGATCGAGGCCGCCAAGGCCGTGCACGGCGCCATTCCGGCGATCGCCGAAGCCGCCGAGCTCATCGCGAGACAATTGAAGAGTGGCGGCAGGCTTGCTTACGCGGCCGCCGGCAGTTCCGGCCTGATGGCGGTGGCCGACGCGCTGGAGTTGCCCGGCACGTTCGGCATCGCGCGCGACCGGATCGCCATCCTGATCGCCGGCGGCGACGAGGCGTTCCGCACGCTTGCCGGCGGCCCGGAAGACGATACCGAGGAAGCCGCGGCGGCCGTCGCAAATGCCAATATCGGCAAGGGCGATTGCCTGATCGCCATCTCCGCCAGCGGCTCGACGCCCTACGCCGTCCAAGCCATCGGCGATGCGCGGCGGCGGGGCGCGGCAACCGTCGCGATCGCCAACAACAAGGGCGCGCCGCTGTTTGAGCAGGCCGACGTCGCCATCCTGCTCGAAACGCCGCCGGAGCTGATCGCCGGCTCGACGCGCATGGGCGCCGGCACCGCGCAGAAGATCGCGCTCAACATGCTTTCGACGCTCACCGCCATCCATCTCGGCCATGTGCATGACGGCTACATGGTCAACCTCACCGCCGACAACATCAAGCTGCGCGACCGCGCGGTGCGCATGGTCTCCGCCATCACCGGGCGGAGCCGGGATGAGGCGGCGCGGCTGCTCGAAGAGAGCGGCGGTGTCGTCAAGACTGCCATTCTGCTCGCCGCAGGTGCTGCCAACGCCGACGCGGCCGAGAAGATACTGGAAGGAACCGGCCAGAAGCTCAGGCCGGCGCTTTCCGCGATCGAGGGGAGCAAGCGGCGCTAGCCACTGTTCTCAGAACCGAACCTGAAAAAGGTCAACAGGGAGACTGAACATGACGACCAAACTACTGACGGCCCTTCTCATCGGCACGAGCATCCTCGGAACCACCGGGATTGCGCTGGCCGAAGACGTCACGCTCAATATCGAGAGCTGGCGCGGCGACGACCTCACCATCTGGAAGGACAAGCTGATCCCGGCCTTCGAGGCCAAGAACCCCGGCATCAAGGTGGTGTTCGCGCCGTCGGCGCCGACCGAGTATGACGCCGCACTCGGCGCCAAGCTCAGCGCCGGCTCGGCAGGCGACCTGATCACCTGCCGGCCGTTCGACAAGTCGCTGGAGCTGTTCAAGAAGGGCAACCTCGCCGACCTCTCCTCGCTGCCCGGCATGGACAACTTCTCGCCCGTCGCCAAGGCCGCCTGGCAGACCGACGACGGCAAGTCGAGCTTCTGCGTGCCGATGGCCTCGGTCATCCACGGCTTCATCTATAACAAGGACGCCTTCGACAAGCTCGGCCTCAAGGTGCCGACGACGAATGAAGAGTTCTACGCCGTGCTCGACAAGATCAAGGCGGACGGCACCTACATTCCGATGGCGATGGGCACCAAGGACCTCTGGGAAGCCGCGACCATGGGCTACCAGAATATCGGCCCGAACTACTGGAAGGGCGAGGAAGGCCGCCTGGCATTGATCAAGGGCGAGCAGAAGCTGACCGATCCCCAGTGGGTCGAACCCTACAAGGAACTGGCCAAGTGGAAGCCCTATCTCGGCGACGGCTTCGAGGCGCAGACCTATCCCGACAGCCAGAACCTGTTCACGCTTGGCCGCGCCGCCATCTACCCGGCCGGCTCGTGGGAGATCGGCCTGTTCAACACCCAGGCGCAGTTCAAGATGGGCGCCTTCCCGCCGCCGGTCCAGAAGGCCGGCGACACCTGCTACATCTCCGACCATACCGATATCGGCATGGGCCTGAACGCGGCATCGAAGCATCCGGAAGAGGCCAAGAAGTTCCTGTCCTGGGTCGCCTCGCCCGACTTCGCCACCATCTACGCCAACGCGCTGCCGGGCTTCTTCAGCTTGAACAACACGCCGGTGAAGATGGAAGACCCGCTGGCGCAGGAATTCGTCTCCTGGCGCGGCAAGTGCAAGTCGACGATCCGCTCGACTTACCAGATCCTGTCGCGCGGCACGCCGAACCTCGAGAACGAGACCTGGGTTGAATCGGCCAACGTGATCAACGGCACCGACACGCCGGAAGCCGCGGCCAAGAAGCTGCAGGACGGCCTCGACAGCTGGTACAAGCCGGCGAAGTAATCTTCAGCCAATCGAACCGGCCGGGCGCTGCCCGGCCGGCATTCGGACAGATTAGATAGCGATTGTCGGCGCCGCCTCTCGGTCTTACCCTCACCTTGCGGGGAAGACGAAGCCTGACTGTCGCGGGCTTGTCCTCTCCATGGTGGGGACAACCAGGCCGTGCATCGAGGCATCAGCTAAGCATCGTCGACCTGGAACCGAGAGACGGCGGAGACCCGAACTCATGGCCGCACAAACACGACCCAAGAAACCGATCCGCTGGCATATCGGCGTCTTCCTGGCGCCAGCGGTGCTCGTCTACACGGCAATCATGATCCTGCCGCTCGCCGGCACGTTGCAGCTTTCGCTGTTCCGCAACATCGAGCAGTCCCAGGTGTTCGTCGGGCTGAGCAATTTCCGCACGCTGTTCGGCGACCCCAACTGGTCGGTGAACTTCTGGAACGCGCTGCGGAACAATGTCTGGTTCTTCATCATCCACATGCTGGTGCAGAACCCGATCGGCGTCCTGCTGGCGGCGCTTCTGTCCAGCCCCCGGCTGCGCTTCGCCGCCTTCTACCGCACGGCGATCTTCGTGCCAACGATCCTGTCCTTCGTCATCGTCGGCTTTGCCTGGAAGCTGATCCTGTCGCCGATCTGGGGCGTGGCGCCGCATCTCATGGATTTCGTCGGTCTGAAGAGCCTGTTCACGCCGTGGCTCGGCAAGGAACAGTACGCGCTCACCGCGCTCAGCCTGGTCTCGGTCTGGCAGTTCGTCGGCATTCCGATGATGCTGATCTATGCAGCACTGCTGTCGATCCCCGATGAGGTGATCGAAGCGGCAGAATGCGACGGCATCACCGGCATGGCGCAGTTCTGGAAGATCAAGCTGCCGCTGATCCTGCCTTCGATCGGCATCATCTCGATCCTGACCTTCGTCGGCAATTTCAATGCCTTCGACCTGATCTACACGGCGCAAGGCGCGCTCGCCGGTCCGAACTATTCGACTGACATCCTCGGCACCTTCCTCTACCGCGCCTTCTTCGGCTTCCAGCTGCAGGTCGGCGACCCCAACATGGGCGCGGCGATCGCCACGATGATGTTCCTGATCATCCTGGCAGGCGTTTGCGTCTACCTGTTCCTCGTCCAGACGCGCCTGCGTCGCTATCAGTTCTGAGGGGGCGACAGATGAGCACAGCAACCCATTCGCTTCCCCGCACCATCGGCGCCCACGCGGTTCTTTTGACCTATACGGCGATCGCGCTGTTCCCGGTGATCCTGGTGATCATGAACTCGTTCAAATCCCGCGCCGGCATCTTCGGCGCTCCGCTGACGCCGCCGACGCCGAAGACCTTCGACCTGATCGGCTACACCACGGTGATCGGCCAGGGCGATTTCATCCATTATTTCCAGAACAGCCTCGTCGTCACCGTCGCCTCGCTGTTCTTCGTGCTTCTGTTCGGCGCGATGGCCGCGTTCGCGCTGTCGGAGTATCGCTTCCGCGGCAACACGATGATGGGGCTCTATCTGGCGCTCGGCATCATGATCCCGATCCGCCTCGGCACAGTCGCCATCCTGCAGCTGATGGTGGCGAGCGGTCTGGTCAACACGCTGACGGCGCTGATCCTGGTCTACACCGCGCAGGGGCTGCCGCTCGCCGTCTTCATCCTGTCGGAATTCATGAAGCAGGTCTCGGACGACCTGAAGAACGCCGGCCGCATCGACGGCCTGTCCGAATACACGATCTTCTTTAGGCTGGTGCTGCCGCTGGTGCGCCCGTCGATGGCGACCGTTGCCGTCTTCACCATGATCCCGATCTGGAACGATCTGTGGTTCCCGCTGATCCTGGCTCCATCCGAAGAGACCAAGACGGTGACGCTCGGCGCGCAGCTCTTCCTCGGCCAGTTCGTCACCAACTGGAACGCGATCCTGGCGGCGCTGTCGCTGGCGATCCTGCCGGTGCTGATCCTCTACGTCATCTTCTCGCGGCAGCTGATCCGCGGCATCACCTCCGGAGCCGTAAAGTGAGTTCAGAGAAGCCTCTTCGCGTCGTCGTTACAGGGCTCGGCAATATGGGCCGCAGCCATGCGCTCGCCTACCACACCAATCCGGGCTTCGAGATCGCGGCGCTCGTCAACCGCTCGGACGTGCCGCTGCCGGGCGGGCTTGCCGGTTACGGCATCAGGCGGTCCTTCGAGGACGCGCTGCGTGACGAGAAGCCGGATGTGGCTGCGATCGCGACTTACTCCGACAGCCACGCCGATTATGCGGTGCGGGCCTTCGAGGCGGGCTGCCATGTCTTCGTCGAGAAGCCGCTGGCAACGACGGTGGCGGATGCCAGGCGCGTCGTCGACGCCGCCAAGGCCAACGGCAAAAAACTGGTGATCGGCTACATCCTGCGCCACCACCCGTCCTGGATGCGGCTGATCGCCGAGGCGCGCAAGCTCGGCGGTCCATACGTCTTCCGCATGAATCTCAACCAGCAGTCCTCCGGCCATAGCTGGGAGACGCACAAGCAGCTGATGCGGACGACCTCGCCGATCGTCGACTGCGGCGTGCACTATCTCGACGTGATGCTGCAGATCACCGACGCCAGGCCGGTCGAAGTGCGCGGCATGGGAGTCAGGCTGACCGACGAAGTCGCGCCGCCGATGTACAATTACGGCCATCTGCAGGTGCTGTTCGATGACGGTTCCGTCGGCTGGTACGAAGCCGGCTGGGGTCCGATGATTTCGGAGACCGCCTACTTCGTGAAGGACGTCATCTCGCCCAAGGGGTGCGTGTCGATCGTCATGAAGGAGGGCGTGAAGTCCGACGACATCGACACCCATACAAAAACCTCGACCATCCGCCTGCATAGTGCGGCGACCGATCCGGACGGCAAGTTCGCCAAGCAGGATGAGCTGTTGTCGATGGAAGGCGAGCCGGGACACCAGGAACTCTGCGACCTCGAACAGGCCTTCCTGCTCAAGGCCATCCGCGAAGACATCGATCTCACCCGCCACATGGACGACGCCGTGAGATCGCTCGCCGTCTGCCTTGCCGCCGACGAGAGCGTGCGCACCTGCGCTCCGATCAAACTCTAGAACAAGGACGAAGCCGTGGGCTCGCTGAACATCGAGAATGTGAAGAAGGCCTTCGGGCCGGTCGAGGTGCTCAAGGGCATCGACCTCGAGGTCGTTGACGGCGAGTTCGTCGTCTTCGTCGGGCCGTCCGGCTGCGGGAAGTCGACGCTGCTGCGCGTGATTGCCGGGCTGGAAGATTCGACCTCCGGCCGCGTGCTGATCGACGGCGACGACGTCTCCGTCACACCACCCGCGAAACGCGGTATCGCCATGGTGTTCCAGACCTATGCGCTCTATCCGCATCTGACGGTGAAGAACAATATGGGCCTCGGCCTGAAGCAGGCGGGCACGCCGGCCACCGAGATCGAGCGCCGCATCAAGATCGCGTCGGCCATGCTGTCGCTCGAGCCGTATCTCGAGCGGCGACCGGCCGAGCTCTCGGGCGGGCAACGCCAGCGCGTCGCCATCGGCCGCGCCGTGGTGCGCGAACCAAAGCTGTTCCTCTTCGACGAGCCGCTGTCGAACCTCGATGCGGCGCTGCGCGTCAACACCAGGCTGGAGATCGCGCAGCTGCACCGGCGGCTGAAGGCGACGATGATCTACGTCACCCACGACCAGGTCGAGGCGATGACGCTGGCCGACAAGATCGTCGTGCTCAATGCCGGCAAAATCGAGCAGATCGGCAGCCCGATGGAGCTCTACAATTCGCCGGCCAACGAATTCGTCGCCGGCTTCATCGGCTCGCCGAAGATGAACTTCATCGACAGCGCCAAGCTGGGCGAGACGGCCAAGACCATCGGCGTGCGGCCGGAACATCTGACCGTCGACGCGAAATCCGGCGCCTGGAAAGGCACGGTGGTGCACGCCGAGCATCTCGGCGCCGACACCAATCTCTATCTCGACTGCGAGAAGGCCGGGCTGCTCACGGTGCGCATCTTCGGCGTCTACAACGCCGAGCCGGGGGCCACGCTCTTTGCGACGCCGGATCCGGCGAAGACGTACCGGTTCGGGGCGGATGGGAGAGTGTTGAAATAAGCGCCGGCCTCTCCTTCTCCCCTTGTGGGAGAAGGTGGATCGGCGCGCAGCGCCGAGACGGATGAGGGGTGGGCGACGGAGCGCGGCGCTAAAAGATTTTAAGAATTTGAAGCACATAGTTCTCCAACGCGGAGATCCTTCCAACACCCCTCATCCGGCCGCTTCGCGGCCACCTTCTCCCACATGGGGAGAAGGGAAGAGCTGCGCCTACTCGTCCGCCCTGAACGTCTGTTTCTGCTGGCCCATGCCTTCGATGCCGAGCTCGACGACGTCGCCGGGCTTCAGGAACAGCGGCGGCTTCATGCCCAGCCCGACGCCGGGCGGGGTGCCGGTGGAGATGATGTCGCCGGGATGCAGCGACATGAACTGGCTGAGGTAGGAGACCAGATATTTGACGCCGAAGACCATGGTCCTGGTCGAGCCGTTCTGCATGGTCTTGCCGTTGACGCTCAGCCACATACCGAGGTTCTGCGGGTCCTCAATTTCGTCCTTGGTCACCAGCCACGGGCCGATCGGGCCAAAGGTGTCGCAAGACTTGCCCTTGGTCCACTGGCCTTGGCGCTCGGCCTGGAAGGCGCGCTCGGACACGTCGTGCGCGACGCAATAGCCGGCAACATAATCCAGCGCCTCGGCCTCGCTGACATACTTCGCCGTCTTGCCGATGACGACGCCGAGCTCGACTTCCCAGTCGGTCTTGACCGAGCCGCGCGGGATCAGCACGTCGTCGTCCGGCCCGACGATCGCCGAGCTTGCCTTCATGAAGATGATCGGCTCCGGCGGCACGGTGGCGCCGGTCTCGGCGGCGTGGTCGGAATAGTTGAGGCCGATGCAGATGAATTTGCCGGTGCCGGCGACGCAGGCGCCCAGGCGCGGCTTGCCGGAAACCGCCGGCAGCGATCTCGGATCGAGCTTCGACAGCATATCCAGCGACGCCGGATGCAGCGCGGTGCCGGCGATGTCGGCGACATAGGCCGAAAGGTCGCGGATCGTCCCATCCTGATCGAGCAGGCCGGGACGTTCGCTCCCCACCTCGCCATAGCGCAGCAACTTCATCTTTGTTCTCCTACCTGCGGCCCAAGGCCGTTTAGCAAAATTCTTCGCTCAAGGCGACGCCTGTCGCGAAATCGGGCGGACCGTAGCCAGCGACCTTGTGCCCGGCAAGCACAGACACCGCGCAAGCGGTCGGGGGCCAAGATTTTTCAGACTTGTCGATGCTTCCGATAACGCGGAGGCCCGATTCGATCTTCCTATTGGCTCACCATCTATTGCGTACCGGCAGTCAGATCGACCAGCCGCCGTCGATATTGTAGGCCTGACCCGACGTGTAGGTCGCTCCCGCCAGATAGACGGCGAGATCGGCGATTTCCTCGGGCGTGCCCAGCCGACCCATCGGCTGGCGGGCGATGAAGGCCGCGCGGGCCGCTTCATAATCGCCCTCGGCATGCATGCGATCCTGCAGCGACGGGCTCTCGACGGTGCCCGGGCAGATGGCGTTGCAGCGGATTCCTCTAGCGACATAATCGGCGGCGACCGCCTTGGTGAGGCCGATGACGGCCGCCTTGGTCAGACCGTAGACGAAGCGGTTCGGCACACCCTTCTGCGAGCTCGCCAGCGACGCCATGTTGATGATCGAACCATCGCCGCGTTCCAGCATGCCGGGCAGCACGGCGCGGATGGTGCGGATCATCGAGCGGACATTGAGGTTCAACGCGAAGTCGAGATCGGCATCGGTCATTTCCAGGATCGAGCCGGAATGGACGAAGCCGGCGCAGTTGAACAGCACATCGACCGGGCCGATCTCGGCGAAGGCCGATGCGACGGCCGCGTCATTGAGCACGTCGAGCCTGCGGGTCTTGATGCCGGAAGTCTTGGCGAGCTCGGCCAAAAGCAGCTCGTTGATGTCGGTGGCATGCACGGTGGCACCCGCCTTGGCGAAAGCGAGCGCGCTCGCCCGGCCGATGCCTTGCGCCGCCGCGGTGACGACGACCACCTTGCCTGCCAGATCCGCCATTCTTTCCTCCTGGTGTCGCAAGCTTTCTTACTGGCGGCCGGACGGGATGCAATGTGCCAGGCGAGCCTGCCGCCTGACTGTTATTTCCGCAGGCCAATTGTTTTTTCTGGTTAAAGAACACATGACGGCGCGTCAAGCCAAAGAGGCCTGGCAAACGCGCCCGAATATCCAAGGCGCGTTGCCCGGTTCGATCGGCTTAATCGCCGTAAGGCACCCACACGTTCTTGACCTCGATGGCGCGGCGCAGGAACGCCTCGCCGGCGGCCTCGCTCGAGGTCCAGTCGAGGCTGCGGCCATTGCCGGTCCAGACGCGCTTGAGATTGCCGATGGAGTCGGCCTCCGCCTTGGCGCAGGTATCGGCGTCGGCAAACACCCAGAGCCCGTCGACATCGTCATGCTTGGCCAGCACGCCGCAGAGCTCGGCGCTGCGGCCGGTGACGATGTTGATGGCGCCGGCCGGAATGTCGGAATATTCGATCACCTGGTAGAGATCGGTGGCGAGCAGCGGGTCGCGCTCCGACGGAATCGCCACCACGGTGTTGCCCATGGCGAGAGCCGGCGCCACCAGCGAGATGAAGTTGAGCAGCGGCTGATTGTCCGGCGCCACGATGCCGACGACGCCCACCGGCTCATGCAGCGCCAAAGTCACGACGCGGGCCGGCGGCTGGTGCACGCGGCCTTCGAACTTGTCGGTCAGGCCGGCATAGAGGAAGAGCCGCTCGATCGACTGTTCGACCTCTTCCCGCGCAGCCTTGGCGGCGACGCCGGTGAGCTGGACGAGGCGGGACGCGAACTCGTCAGCGCGGCCGGACAGGTTTTCGGCGAAATAGTAAAGCACCTGGCTGCGGTTGAAGGCGGTCGCTTCCGGCCAGGCCTTGCACGCGCGGGCAGCAGCAACTGCATCACGGATATCCTTGCGGTTGCCGAGGCCGACTTCGCCGGCAAGCTTGCCCTTGGCGGTGGCGACGGCCAGCGAGTAATTGCCGTCCGGACGCACCTGCTTGCCGCCGATGAACAGCTTTGCCGTGCGGTCGATGGCTGAGCCATCGGCCTGCTCGACCGGCTGGGCGGAGGTAGCCGTGGCCGGCTTGATGGCGGAGCCGACTGGCGGCTTCGCCGCCAGATATTCGAACATGCCTTCGCGCCCGCCCTCGCGGCCGAAGCCGCTTTCGCGATAACCGCCGAAACCGCAGGCGGCGTCGAACATGTTGGTGCCGTTGACCCAGACGACGCCGGCCTTCAGCTGCGGCGCGACATGCAGCGCCAGATTGACGTTCTCGCTCCACACCGAGGCGGCAAGACCGTAGCGCGTGTTGTTGGCAAGCTCGATCGCTTCCTCGGTGTTGCGGAAGCTCATCGTCGCCAGCACCGGTCCGAACACCTCCTCTTGCGCCAGGATATTAGCCGGCGCAACAGAAGTCGCGAGCGTCGGCAGATGATAGTAGCCTGTCGTCGGCAAGGCGGCGTCCGGCTGCCAGCAGACGGCGCCCTGCCTGGCGCCTTCGGCGATCAGGCCCTTGACACGGTCGAGTTGGGTGCGATCGACCAGCGGGCCGATATCGGTGTTCTTGTCGAGCGGGCTGCCGACGCGCAGCCGGCTCATCCTGACCTTGACCTTGGCGATGAAGGCGTCGGCGATGCCTTCCTGCACCAGAAGGCGCGAGCCGGCGCAGCAGACCTGGCCCTGGTTGAACCAGATGCCGTCGACCAGCCCCTCGACGGCGCTGTCGAGATCGGCATCCTCGAGGACGATGAAGGCCGACTTGCCGCCAAGCTCCAGCGACAGTTTTTTCCCCGAGCCGGCCGTCGCCTTGCGAATGATCTTGCCGACTTCGGAAGAGCCGGTGAAGGCGATCTTCTGGACGCCGGGATGGTTGACGATGGCAGCGCCCGCTTCCGGCCCGCCCTGGACGATGTTGACGACGCCCTCCGGCACCCCGGCGCGCTCGCAGATCTCGGCGAACAGGATGGCGGTGAGCGGGGTGAATTCGGCCGGCTTCAGCACCACCGCGCAGCCGGCGGCAAGCGCGGGCGCGATCTTCCAGGCCAGCATCAGCAGCGGAAAATTCCACGGGATGACCTGGCCGACGACGCCGACCGGCTTGTGACCGGGAAAGTCCTTCTCGAGCGTCTGCGCCCAGCCGGCATGATGGATGAAATGGCGGATCGCCAGCGGCACGTCGATGTCGCGGCTCTCGCGGATCGGCTTGCCGTTGTCGATCGATTCCAGCACCGCGAACAGGCGCTGGTGGCGCTGCATGGCGCGCCCGATGGCGTAAAGCACCTTGGCTCTGGCGTAGCCCGAGCTGGCGCTCCATTTCGGCAGTGCCTTGGCGGCTGCCGTGACCGCGGCGTCGATATCGGCGGCGCCGGCGTCCGAGACCTTGGCGAGCAGCTTGCCCGAGGACGGCTCACTGGTGTCGAAGGTCTTGCCGCTTGCGGCCGCCTTCCAGGCGCCGTCGATGAACAGCGCCTTGGAGAAGTCGCGCGCGGCCAACCAGGCATCGGCCTCGTTGCGGGCTTCCGGCGCCGGGCCGTAATCCATGGCGTGATAGCGTTCGAGGATGTTCATGGCGCGGCTCCCTTCAAGAGGAGATTTTTGTTTTAGGAAGCGAACTCGGCGTTCAAGGCTTCAACCGCTTCAAGCCATCGCGTGGCGATGGTTGGCCGAATAGTGGCCGGTCAGGTGATGCTCGAGCTGGCGTTCGATATCGGTGAGCAGGCTGGACGCCCCGAAGCGGAACAGGTCCGGTTCGAGCCAGGGCCGTCCCAGCTCTTCCTTCATCAGCACCAGCCAGTCGAGCGAGACTTTCGCCGTCGAGATGCCACCCGCCGGTTTGAAGCCGATGAGATAGCCGGTCTCCTCGAAATAGGCGCGGATGGCGCGCACCATGGCAAGGCCGACGGGAAGCGTGGCGTTGACGCTTTCCTTGCCGGTCGAGGTCTTGATGAAGTCGGCGCCCGCCATCATCGCCACCATCGAGGCGAGCATGACGTTGCGCAGCGTGGCGAGGTCGCCGGTGCCGAGGATGACCTTCAGATGGGCATCGCCGCAGGCGGCGCGCATGGCGACGATCTCGTTGAACAGCTCGCGCCATTTGGCGCCGTAAACCAGGCCGCGCGGGATGACAACGTCGATCTCGTCGGCGCCGTCGCGCACCGAGGCCTCGATCTCCTGCAGGCGGGTCGGGAGCGGCGCCAAGCCATGCGGGAAGGCGGTGGAGACGGCGGCGACATGGATGCCGGTGCTGCGCAACGCCTCGACCGCGGTGGCGACGAAAGGATGGTAGACGCAGACCGCCGCCGGACGGATGGTTTCGCCGGCAATGCCCAGACCCTCGACGATATCCTTGCGTAGCGGATTGACCGCCTTGGCGCAAAGCCGGCGCACGCGCTCGTCCGTGTCGTTGGAGTTCAGCGTGGTGAGGTCCATGCAGGCAATCGCCCGCAGCAGCCAGGCGGCCTGGTTGTCGGCCTTGATCGAACGCCGCTTGGTGAGCGTGGCGACGCGGCGCTCCAGCGCCGAGCGGTTGACGCTGCGCACCGATTCCAGGAAGCCAAGATCGAGCTTCATGCCTGGGTTGCGGGCAATGCCGTGCTCCGACGGCATCGGCGCGTTGGCGGCGGCGCGCGCCGGCAGCGGCATCACCTTGGACGCGCCTGCGCCTGCGCCGGCCTCGCGGATCGTGCTGCCCATCTCCTGCCCTTTCATTCAGCGACCTCACGCTCATGTCTTGGTGCGTGTCGTTTTCCCAAACCGTTCGACATTTTTGGGCGACACGCACGAAGATAGCCCGTGAAGCAGCGCTTCACGAGTCTTTCAAAGGTTCATAGCGGAAAAAGGCCGCGAAAGCAGCAGATTTTTGACCGTATGGTCAAAAGGCAAACGAAGCGACGTCGGCTGATCTCAGCCGACGAAGGCGCGCTCGACGACGAAGCTTGCGGGATGGCTGAGCGAGCCTTCCTGGAAGCCGAGGCTTTCGGCGAGCTCCTTGACGTCCTTCAGCATGTGCATCGAGCCGCAAATCATGATGCGGTCGGTCTCGGGATTGAGCTTGTCGATGCCGAGGTCGGAGTAGAACTTGCCCGAGCCGATCAGCGCGGTGATGCGGCCCATGCGCGCCGACTCCTCGCGGGTCGTCGAATTGTAGAGCGTGACGCGGCCGCCGGTCAGCTCGCCGATCAGCGGATCGGTCTCGAGCGCAGCCACCAGCTCCTGGCCAAAGGTGAGCTCGGCATTGTCGCGGCAGGTGTGGGTGAGGATGACCTGGTCGAACTTCTCATAGGTGTCGGGATCGCGCAGCAGACTGGCGAAAGGCGCGATGCCGGTGCCGGTCGAGATCATGACCACGCGCTTGGCCGGGGTCAGCGCGTCGAGCACCAGCGTGCCGGTCGACTTCTGGCGCATGATGACCGTGTCGCCGACCTCGATCTTCTGCAGCTCGGAGGTCAGCGGACCGTCCGGAACCTTGATCGAGAAGAATTCGAGCTCGTCGTCCCAGGCGGGGCTGGCGACGGAATAGGCGCGGAAGATCGGCTTCTCGGCATTGGGCAGGCCGATCATGACGAACTCGCCGGAGCGGAAGCGCAGCGACTGCGGGCGGGTGATGCGGAACGAGAACAGCCGGTCGGTGTAGTGCTTCACCGACACCACCGTCTCGGCATAGACATTGGCCGGGATCGGAAACTGCAGCGGCTTGGCGCCGGCGATGTTGACCGCGGATGTCGTGTTCATCAAACCCAACTTTCCGGCGCGGACGCGAGGCGCTGGCGCCAAACTTTCTCCTGCGCGTCCGAACGGTCAGGTTCCGACGTGCTCCTCACACACTGCCAAGCGGTAAGCTCTTGTGTCGGAAACTTATTAGTATACAAATGATCTTCAGGTCAAGATGGCGACGTAAAACGCCTTTCCAAACCGAGGCATATCCGTAGTCCTGGCATTTCGGGTTTCGGCAATGAATGAGAATTTTTCGGCGTCGGCGGGAAGTGTAGTGGCCGGCATCGATGTCGGGGGTACTTTCACCGACCTGCTTTTGGTCGACGGCAAGGCCGGCGGCAAGGTGCATATCGCCAAGACCCCGACTACCGTCGAGAACCAGGCATTCGGCGTGGTCGCAGCACTCGCAGCGACCGGCTTTCCGGTCGACGGCATCGACCTCATCGTGCATGGCACGACAACGACCACCAATGCGGTGCTGGAGCGCCGGTTGGCACGGACCGGCATGATCACGACGCGCGGCTTCCGCGACGTGATCGAGCTCGGCAGGCGCACGCGGCCGCAGGCCTATGGCATGACCGGAACTTTCGTGCCGGTCATTCCGCGCGATCTTCGGCTCGAAGTGTCGGAGCGGGTCGAGGCATCCGGCGCCGTGCGCATCCCGCTCGACGAGGCCGAGATGCGCGACGCGGTGAAGCGGCTGCTCGACGCCGGCTGCGAGTCGCTCGTCATCCATTTCCTGCATTCCTACGCCAACCCGGCGCATGAGCGCCGCGCGGCGCAGATCGCGGCGGAACTCTGGCCGAACGGCCACATCACGACCGGCCATGCGCTGCTTTCGGAAGCGCGCGAGTTCGAGCGCGGCGTGACCGCGGCGGTCAACGCCTCGGTGCAGCCGATCCTCGAGCGCTATGTCGAACGGCTGCGCAAGGAGCTCGGCGCCAAGGGCTATGCCCGAGACTTCCTGATCATGAACGGCAATGGCGGCATGATCTCGGCCCGCTTCGTCACGCAGGAATCGGCAAAGACGGTGATGTCCGGCCCGGCCTCGGGCGTGATTGCCGCCGCCTATACGGGAAAGCGCGCCGGGTTCGGCAACCTCGTCACCTACGACATGGGCGGCACCTCGACCGACGTGTCGCTGATCCGCAATGCGGAACCGGCCGTGTCGAACGAGATCGAGATCGAATATGCGATGCCGATCCATGTGCCGATGGTGGCGGTGCACACCGTCGGCGCCGGCGGCGGCTCGATCGCGCGCGTCGACGCTGCCGGGCTGATCCAGATCGGCCCGGAGAGCGCCGGCGCCAATCCCGGCCCGATCTGCTACGGGCGCGGCGGCACCGAGCCGACCATCACCGACGCCAATCTTGTTCTCGGACGGCTGGCGCCGAAGAAGCTGCTTGCCGTCGACAATCCGGTCACCGCCGAGCGCGTGACTTCCATCTTCGAGGACAGGATCGGCAAGCGGACCGGCCTTTCCGGCGTCGAGGCGGCCGGGGCGGTCTTGAGGCTCGGCAACATGAAGATGGCGGGCGCCATCCGCATGGTCTCGGTGTCGCGCGGCCACGATCCGCGCGATTTCGCGCTGTTCGCGTTTGGCGGCGCCGGGCCGCTGCATGCGACGGCGCTTGCCCGCGAGCTCGGCTTGCCGAGAGTGCTGGTGCCGGCGCGGCCCGGCATCACCAACGCGCTCGGCTGCGTCGTCGCGGATCTGAGGCACGACTTCGTTAACACGGTCAACCAGCCGGTGGCTGGCCTCGACGAAGCAAAGCTTCGCGAGTTATTGGAACGGCACCGTAACGAAGGCGAGGCGCTGATCGCCAAGGAGGCGGTGAGGCCGGATGCGATCCGCGTCACTCATTCCGCCGACATGCAGTTCGTCGGCCAGACGCACATCATCAACGTGCCGCTGCCGTCCTCCTCGGTGACGCGGGCGACGCTGCAGCAATTGTTCGAGAAAGCCTATTTCGCGCGCTTCAAGGTCGAGCTGCCGGAGATCCGCGCCAACCTAGTCAACCTCAACACGTCGGTGACCGGCGTGCGGCCGCAGATCGACCTGTCGCGGCTGATCGATCCGGCCGGCCGAGAGGCAAGCCTCGAAGAGGCACGGCGCGAAATCCGGCCGGTCTGGTATCATGGCACTTGGCACGACACGCCGGTCTATGCCCGTGAAAAGCTGCCGCTCGAGGCGATCATCGAGGGGCCTGCGATCCTGGAACAGATGGACGCCACCACCGTGCTCGAACCCGGCGACCGCGCGCGCTCGGACGCCGACGGCAACATCATCATCGACATCGGCGAGGCCTGACGATGCCAGCGTTCGAAGAGGCAAAGCTCGACACGATCACGCTTTCGGTGCTGCAGGCGGCTCTGCAGCAGGTTTGCGACGAGATGGACCTGACCTTTTCCCGCGCGGCCTTCTCGCCGGTCATCGCTGAAGCCAATGATCGCTCCGACGGCATCTATTCGGCCGTCGACGGCTCGCTGATCGCGCAAGGCAGCCAGGGTCTGCCGGTGTTCGTCGGCGTCATGCAATACTCGACCAAGACGGTGATCGAGATGATCGCCGACGGCCGCTGCCTGGCGCCGGAATCCGGCGACATCTACATCGTCAACGACCCCTATCTCGGCGGCACGCATCTGATGGATGTGCGCTTCGTCATGCCGGTCTACCGGGACGGCAAGATCTTCTGCTGGCTTTCCAACACCGGGCACTGGCCGGACATCGGCGGCTCGGTGCCGGGCGGCTTCTCGGCCTCGGCGACCGCTGTCGAGCAGGAAGGCTTGCGGCTGCCGCCGGTGAAGCTGTTCAAGAAGGGCGTGCTCGATCCGGAGATTTACGCCATCATCTGCTCCAATATCCGCGTTGCCGACCAGCGCATTGGCGATATCCGCGCGCAGGCTGCAGCCTTGCTGATCGGCCAGGACAGGCTCAATGAAATCCTCGATCGTTACGGAGACGAAACCGTCGTCGAAGCGATCGCCGAGCTGCGGCGCCGCGCCGCCGACCAGATGCGCGCCTCGATCGCGGCGATACCGGACGGCGTCTACCGCTCGCAGGCCTTCGTCGATTCCGACGGGGTGGTGAACGAGCCGCTGACCATCAATCTCGCGGTCGAGAAGAAGGGCGACACGCTCACCTTCGATTTCGCCGGCTCATCAAAACCCTGCGCCGGGCCGATGAACAGCGTGCTGGCGACGACGCTGTCCTCGGTCTATCTCGCCATGCGGCATATTTTTCCGGAGGTGCCGATCAGCGCCGGCGCCTTCGAGCCGCTGATCGTCAAGCGGCCGGAAGGCACCTTCCTCGACGCGAGATATCCGCGCCCGGTCTCGGGCTGCGCGGCCGAGGTCTCGCAGCGCATCGCCGAAGCGGTGTTTGCGGCCATGGTGCAGGCGCTGCCCGAGAAGGTGACGGCAGCGCCCGCCGGCTCCAGCGGCAATTTCGCGCTCGGCGGCAACGATCCTGCGCGTGGCCGCGACTATGTCATGTACCAGATCTCGGGCGGCGGCTATGGCGGCAATGCCGGCCATGACGGACTAAGCAATGGCTGCTCGACCATCGGCATTTCGAAGTCGCCGCCGGTCGAAATCATGGAGCAGGCCTTCCCGGTGCTCTACCGGCACTATGCGCTGCGCGAAGGCTCGGGCGGCGCCGGCAAGCATCGCGGCGGTTTCGGGCTCGCTTACGAGGTCGAGATCCTGCGCGGCGAGGCGCGCGCCTCCTTCGTCATGGACCACGGCCGCTTCGGCCCGCAGGGCGCGCTCGGCGGCAGGGACGGCGCTCCCAACACGGTAACGGTGTTCCGGGGCGGCGAAGCGCACGTGCCGCCGCATCTTTCCAAGGAACAGGACATAGCGCTCAAGGCCGGCGATCGCGTGCGCGTCGGAACACCCGGCGGCGGCGGTTATGGCTACCCGCGCGAGCGCGACCCGGGGCTGGTCGCCGAGGATGTCCGGCTCGGCTACTACACGCCCGAACAGGCGCAGGAGATGTTCGGAGTTGTCTTATCAGCGGTTGATTGAAAGGGCGACGGAAAGAAGGCGCGGCCCGATATCGATCCAATCCAAGCACCACGTCGAGTTCCTTCACACCCCCCTCTGCCCTGCCGGGCATCTCCCCCGCAAGGGGGGAGATTGGCGGCTTCAGCCTTGGCGCCCTCCCTTCAACGCCGGAGATCGGCAAAGGCGGAACGACCATCCGATCTCCCCCCTTGCGGGCTACGCGATTCACACATTTCGGAGGCTCCAACCATGCTTGATGGCGTGGAACTGAGTGAGGCCTCTGATCATGACGATGGGGACCTGGCTTTCCGTAGTAGCCGGTCCAACCACCGAGCCTTGCGAAGATCCAGGCGGCGTAGGCGAGCGAGCCTTTGGGATGCGGGTTCTTCTGCTTTGCGGTCTTGCCCTCGAGGGTTTGGCAGACGCGCTCCAGGGCGGGCTGGTCGTCGGGATCGAAGACATCGCCGAGAGGGCGTTTGGCTTCACCGTCGCGCTCGGCGACGAGCTGCATCACCTTGAGTGCGGCGATCAGAATGGCGATGACGAGCTTTTCGAGCGGGCCGTCCTGCTCCTGGCGCAAGGCTTCAACGTCGAAGCCCTTTGTCTTCATGGTGCGGAACAACTGCTCGATGGTCCAGCGCAAGCGGTAAAAGCCGATGATGCGGTGCGCGTCGGCGATGTCGTTGACCTGATGAGTGGTGAGCAAGAACCACAGCGCCGGCTCCTCGCCTTGGGGAGCATTGGTCTCGCGGCCGATGACCAATGTCACGCTTACGGTTGCAGGCAAGCCGTCGGCGGCCGTGCGCGGTTTGGGCCGCTTGATCTCGACCTTGCCGAAGCTGACGGACAACTCGGCCCTGCGGGCCTTGCGGCCAGGCGTAGCAGGCAACGCCACCGTCATGCGGCCCGCTTCGCCCCATGTCTCGGCCTTGGAGAACAGAGACGTTGCGTCGGCGAGGCGCCGGTCTTGAGCGGCGCGCACCAGCTTCTCCACATTGGCCGGCTTGAAGGCGAAGCATTCGTAGATGTCGCCTTCGCGATCTTCGATGACCGTGACGCAGGCCGCGCCGGCTTCGGCCAGGGCGCCGGCACTCTGTGCGCCGGACAGCCAGCGCCGGCTGTCCTTGTCCTCAAACGTCTTTTGCCTGCGCTTCTCGCGTTCGCCGCCCCGACGCTTCAGAACGAAGGTCTCGACCAGCCCAAGCACCGTCCCCGCATTGGCGTCCACCGCGATGACCGGATGAAAGGACAGGCCCACGCCTTTCTCATCCACCCGCAGAGCCGACGTGTCCTGAATGGCAAGCACGTGCCGGCCGGCGACCTGAGCGCAGGTGCGCTCCCGCGCTGCCGACACCATCTCGTCGAGCCTCACCTTGGGATTGTGCAAAAACCGCGTGATCCGCATCTCGCCGGCGCGGTCGCCCCCAGCAGCCTGACGCTGACACCCCTGCCGCCATGCGCGACAAGGCGTTCATACAAGAAGGCCCCCCTTTTTCTCGCCGTGCGTCCCCAACTCTCCCAAGCTCAGTTCCTCTCCTATGCGCGAATCGCCGCCATACGGAGTCAGCTTCAAAGCCGCGCCGCAACCCCTCTCAGATGTGTGAATGTCGTAGCCTTGCGGGGGAGATGGCCGGCAGGACAGAGGGGGGTGCTGTCCCTCTAGCGCCCAAAGGTGCGACTCTGTCGAAATCAACGTTTCACGCCAGCTTCGCCAGCAGGCGCAGGAAGGTCGCGGCTTCCTTGGCCGTCAGCGGCGCGAGCGTCTCCTCGGTGATGGTGCGGGCAAGCGGGATCAGCCGCTCGATCGCCTCGCGGCCTTCGGGCGTCAGGTTGACCAGCAGCCGACGCTTGTCGACCTCGTGCTTGGAAAGCTCGACCAGCCCGCGCGCCTTCAGCCGGTCGATCACACCCTTCACGGTGGCGGCGTCCATGGCAATCAGCGTGCCAAGCTGGTTCTGCGAGGTCTCGCCGATGTCGTAGAGCTTGGCGAGAGCTGCGAATTGCGGCGGCGTCAGATCGGCGATGTGGGAAGCGAAGATCGCGACATGGCGCTGGTGCGCCTTGCGCAGGATGAAGCCGACTTGGTCCTGCAGGTGATAGTTGTTTTCGTCCGGCTCTTCGGCCTCGACCAGCCGCAGCAGATTGTCCTCGCCGCTCATCTCAACCCGTCCCATGCCTTGATGTCGCTCGCGGCGAAACCGCCCATGCGGTTGTGGACGCGCGGGCCGCACGTCATGGCGAGGCAGAACAGGATTTCGTCGGGACGCGGGCCGTCGCTGACGCCAACCTCCATCGCGTCGAAATGACTGCGCACATAGGCGGCGTTGATGTGGCCGAGCGGCACGTCGAGCCGAGCGCCGAAAGCGCCGACCTTCTTTGCCGACGGCACGATCGCCTTGGCGTCGCCAAGCCGCTCGCGCATAGCATAGCCGCCGGGAACGTGCCACAGCGCGCCGTGCTCCAGCTCACCCGCCGTGCCGACGATGGCGCCCTTGCCATAGCCGTCGATCTTCTTCACGTCGCCGCCAAGTGCTGCGATCAGCTTATCGGAAAGCAACAGCCCGAGCGGCTTCAAATCCTCCATCGCGCCTTGCAGGTCCTCGACATAGCGGCCGGCGAACGGGTTCCTGACCACGGCGAGAGCTGCCGCGCGGCGGCGCGGTTCCTTCGCGGCCGGCCCGCCATCGTGAAAAATCTCTTCGGTCAGTACCGCGACCTTGCGGATCGGAAAGTCAGACATGGGCAGTTTCCTTCGTTTTATGCTTGTTGGGCGCGGCAAGCGCCACGGAACCACTGATGCGGGTCTCGCCGGCGAGGAATAGCGCCGAGGCGGCGATCAGGCCGCGCCGGCGAAAATCTTCGGCGACGGCAAGGCCGTTGTCCAGCGCGAGCGCGATCTCGGCTTCGGAGAGCCTTCCGACGCCCTGCGTCACAAGCCGTTCGCCAAGGTCGCTGTCGGGCGCAAGCTCACGCGCGGGAACGCGCTCAACAGCGGGATGGCCGGGCAGGTCGACTGCATTGGCGATGAGGGTCGCCGCCGCATCCGCCTCGGCGCCAGTCCGCGCGAGAACCGTGACCGCGTCGGCGATGCCAAGCGAAAACGACCGGCCGCGCCAGCCGCTGGTGGCTACGCCGTACACGCCGTCTTCGGCATGGATGGTGATGCGGTCCGCCATGCCGTGCCCGGTGCCAGCGATCGCCAGCGTCATCGACTGGCCCTTGCCGAGATGTATGGCGCTGTCGCCGCCATTGTTCACATAGGCGCGATCAAGCCGGCGTCCCGCGAGCAGCGCAGAGAGAATTTCGTCGGCTACAGAACCGGCGACGGCGGCCATCGGCGTGATGAAGCTTTTTGCCAAGGGTGCGACGGCAGCCTCCATTCGCCGTGCAGTCGGACCGGCGAAAGCGCGCGGCTTCAAGGACGCCGGGCGGCGCAATTCGGGGAGTTCCTCAACAAGCTCGGTCAAGATGGTCTGGAAGCGCGCGACGGCCTGAGCGTAGGCGGCGCGGCATTCATCCGGCTCGCCGAAAGCTTCGACAATGAGGTCTATCGGCCCATGATTGAGATGAAGCCGCCTGCCGTCGGCGAGCCAATGCGCCTGCGGGCCGTTCATCACTTGGCTCCGTTGGCGCGACGCAATTGCGCCAGCGGCGGCCAGGGATTGCCGGCCGGCGCGCCGGCGCCACGGCGCGGATTGAGGTACTCGCCGCCCTTAGCAAGAATGTCCTCGACGCTGCGGATCTCGCTCTCATAGCCGCCCAGCCGGACGTAATCGTCGCGGCGCATGGTGAATTCGATCGGCGCGACCAGTGCCGGCGTCGGCACATAGCCGAAGGCGCCTTCCGGCACGCGGGTGACATCGACCATCAGCGTGATGCCGCCGCCCGGCCAGACATAGACCGGCGCGCCACCGACGGTAACGTAAGTCTTCAAGCCCTGCACCGAGCGGGTGAGATTGACCGGGTTCTCGGTGACGCCGGCGCGTAGCGAGCCGCCGGCGCCGCCGATGAACAGAACGGTGCAAAGCGCCGGCTCGCAATTGTCCTCGATCAGGCCGACGGATTTCTGCAGCCGTTCCGGGAACGGCTTTTCGACCGGCTTCAGCTGGTCGTCGAGCTCGTAATAAGCGAACTGCTCGCCGGTGGTCGAAACCATGAGCAGCGACAGGCCAGGACGCGCGCCCTTCTTGGGGTTCCAGTCGCCGAGGATCGACAACGGATCGGAGATCGTGGTGCCGCCCCAGCCAAGGCCGGGTTCCGACACCTTGAAATAGCGACCCGGCGTCGAGCGGCGGCCGATGATCTTTATTCCGGTATCCTGCCAGCCCAGCACCTTGCCGGCCTGATGCTCGGAGACGACGCCGGTGATGTGGTCGTCGACCACCACCACCTCGTCGACCAGCCCGCGCCATTGCGTGGCGAACATGCCGATCGTAGCCGAGCCGCAGCCGACACGCATGCGGTGCTCGGCCTTGCCGTCGATGACCGGGGCCTTGCCGGCCTCGACGATGATCGTCGCGCCGCCGTCGATGGCGAGCTCGACCGGTTTGCGGTTGCAGAGATTGAGCAGCGCGTCGCAGGTGGCGCGCCCCTCCGCCTTCGAGCCGCCAGTCAAATGATGGACGCCGCCGAGCGACAGCATCTGCGAGCCGTATTCGCCCGTCGTGACGTGGCCGATCGCCTCGCCTTCGGAGCGCACCGTCGCCGTCTCATCGCCGATGTGGCGGTCGGTGTCGATCTTCACCTTGACGCCGCAGTAGGAGAAGATGCCCTCGGTGACGACAGTGACGAGATCGACGCCCTCAACCTCCTGGCTGACGATGAAGGGCGCCGGCTTATAGTCCGGATAGGTGGTGCCGGCGCCGATGGCTGTCACAAAGCGCCGCCCGGTATTGACCAGCTCCCCGCCCCACGCCTCGCCCTCGGCGACGAAAGGCACGACCGCGCCGCCGGTTTCGGCCGCATGGTCGAGGATGGTCAGCGGGTCCATGCGCACGATGCGGCCGCCGACATTGCCGTAGCGGTCGCAGGCGCCGGTGCGCCCTTCAGCGATGTAGCACATGACCGGGCAGGCATCGCAGCGGATCTTCTCCGCCACCTGCTTCTCGCCGGGATCGTGGGTTTCGAAACGTTCGGCAAGCTCGCTCATCGGCGCGCCTCCTTCTCGCGGATCGCCGCCAGGATGCGGCTCGGCGTCGCCGGCACCTTGGTGACCAGGACGCCGGTGGCATGGCGGATGGCGTTGAGGATCGCCGGCGCGGTCGGGATCAGCACATGCTCGCCCAGGCCCTTGGCACCGAAGGGTCCTTCCGGATCCGGAACCTCGATGAGAATATGCTCAACCGGCGGCACGTCGCCGATCGTCGGGATGAGATAATCGTGCAGGTTCTCGGTGCGGCCGGGGATGTATTCCTCCATCAGCGCCATGCCGATGCCTTGCGCAATGCCGCCCTCGATCTGGCCTTCGACCAGCACCGGGTTGATCGCCTTGCCGACATCATGCGCGGCGGTGATCTTGATCAGCTTCACGGTGCCCAGTTTGAGGTCGACCTCCAACTCGGCAATCTGCGCGCCATAGCCGTAGACGGCGTAGGGCTTGCCCTGGCCCTTGGCATCCAGCGGCAACGTCGGCGGGTCGTAGGTTTCTTCCGCGACGAACACCAACCCGTCTGCACCAGCCTTCAGCGCCGTGAGATCGATACGCCGGGTTGCCTCCCCTTCGCGGATGGAGATGCTCGCGCCGTCTAGCGCGATCGTCGCCCGGTCCGAAACATTGGCAAAGCGCAGGATTTTCTCGCGCAGCGCGCGTCCTGCCTTCTCGGCGGCCTTGCCGGTGACAAACGTCTGGCGCGAGGCCGAGGTCTTGCCGGCGTCCGGCGTGATGGCGGTGTCGGCGCCCTTCAGCCGGAATTTTTCCAGCGGCAGGCCGAGCGCGTCGGCGCAGATCTGGGTGATGACCGTGTTCGATCCCTGGCCGATGTCGACCGCGCCCTGATGCAGGACGACATCACCGGAGGCCGAGATGCCGACCTTGATGGTCGAGGGGTTGGGCAGCGAGGTGTTGCCGCAGCCATACCAGCAGGAGGCGATACCGACGCCGCGTTTGCTTGCCATGTTGACGGCGTTGAACGCTTCGGCCTCTGCAAGCGCGCGCGCCCAATGCGGACGGAGCGATTCCAGGCATTCGCCAATGCCGACGCCCGACTCCAGGCACTGGCCGGTGACCGTTTCGGAACCGTTCCGAAGACAATTCTTCAGCCGGAGCTCGAGCCGGTCCATGCCGAGCTTGCCGGCGAGCTCGTCATAGAGCGTCTCCTGCATGATGGTCGCCTGCGGAACGCCGAAGCCGCGGAAGGCGCCGGCGATCGGGCCGTTGGTGTGGATAGCATAACCTGTTGCCCGGTAGTTCGGCGTGTCATACGGGCCGGAGGCATGCACCGGCACGCGGTTGGCGACCGTCGGCCCCCAACTTGCGTAGGCGCCGGTGTTGAAGTCGCCGGAGAATACCATGCCAGTGACGCGGCCTTCGGCATCGGCGCCGATGGTCGCCTTCATCTCGGCAGGATGGCGTTTGGTGGTCGACACCATCGATTCATTGCGCGTGTAGGCGAGCGCGGCCGGTCGGCCCGTCTTCATTGCCACAAGGCCGATGAGAGGCTGCAGTGAGACGTCGAGCTTGGAGCCGAAGCCGCCGCCAGTCGCGGTCGGCACGATGCACACCTTGTCGACCGGCAGGCCAAGCACCTTTGCCGTGTCGTCGCGGTCCATATAGGGCGCCTGCGTGCAGGCGACGACGACCAGCGTGTCGCCGTCCATGCAAGCATAGCCGGCTTCCGGCTCGATATAGGCATGCTCGACGAAAGAGGTCTCGATGGCGCCGGACGCGGTGACGACGGCTGCGGCAAGTGCCGCGTCAGGGTCGCCACGCACGACAAACCCTGACGTGAGCAGGTTCGCAGGCCGGTGGCTGTGGATCAGCGAGGCGCCGTCGGCTTTCGCCTCACCGGGCCGCAGCACATGCGGCAATTCCGTCCAGGCGACCGGAAAATCCGCCAGGTCGAGATCGAGGATGGCCTCGCGTTCGCCGGCGACCAGCGCCACCGCCTCGCCGCGGAAACGCGCGAAACCGTCGGCCAGCGCCGGCTGATCGGCAAAGGGACCGATGACGCCGAAGCAGTTGTGGCCCGGAATGTCGGCGGCCGTGAAGACACCTACGATACCGGGGTGCGCCTTTGCCCAAGACTCCAGGTCGCCGAAGCTGAAACGGGCATGGTGGTGCGGCGAGCGGACCACCAGGACGCCAAGCGCATCGGCGGGAAAGCTGTCGCCGCCGAACTTCTCGTCGCCGGTGACCTTCGGCACGCCATCGAGGCGGATCGGCGAGGCGCCGACGGCGTGGCCGGCCTTCGGCAGGCGAGGGTCGACACCATTCATGTGGCGCGAGGCTTGCATCACCGCCGCGACGATCTTGCGATAACCGGTGCAACGGCAGAGCACGCCGCCCAGCGCATCCTGCGTCTCGGCCTCGCTCGGCGTGGGGTTGCGCTCCAAAAGCGCCGTGGCAGCCACCAGCAGGCCCGGCGTGCAGATGCCGCACTGCGCAGCGCCATGTTCGAGGAACGAGGCCTGCAGCGCGGAGAGCCTGCCATTGGCGAGGCCTTCGACCGTTGTGACGGAACTGCCGCTCACGGACGCCGCCGGCACAAGGCAGGCGCAGACCGGATTGCCGTCGACCAGCACCGTGCAGGCGCCGCAATCACCGGCGTCGCAGCCGACCTTGGTGCCGGTCAGCCGCAACTCGTCGCGCAAAACCTGCGACAGCCGCCGCACCGGCGGCACCGAGACGCTGACCGCGGTGCCGTTGACCTCGAAGGCGATGTCGGCGCGTTCCATGCCGGTCTGGTCCATGCTCATGCCGCCACCTTGCTTTCGCCCAGGCCGATGGCGCCGCGCACGGCGCGGGCGACGATCTCGCGCGCCGCATGGTCTCGATATTCGGCGCTGCCGCGCACATCGCCGATCGGCGACAGCTCATCGATCGGCGCCGAAAGCACCGCGTCGGCGAGCGCGACCGTCACGGGCTGGCCGCGAAGGGCCGCCTCGACGCCGGCGAGACGACGGGCGACCGCCGAACAGGCGCCAACGGCGATAGCGGCATCGGCGACGGCACCATTCTCGATGACGAGGCGAGCCGCAGCCATGGCAATCGAGATGACCAAATAGCGCCGCGCGCCAAGCTTGACGAAAGCTGACGTGCCGACAGCCGAATGCTTCGGGACGCGAATGGCGGTGACCATCTCGCCGGGCAGCAAGGCCGTGCTGCGATTACCGAGGATGAACTCGCTAAGCGGCAAGTGGCGCATGATTTTTGCTGACCGCAGTTCGACATCGGCATCGAGCACCAGCAGTGCCGGCACGCCGTCGGCGGCGGGCGAGGCGTTGCAGAGATTGCCGGCGACGGAAGCGACGTTCTGGATCTGGACGGAGCCGACCTCGCGCGCAGCCGCCTTCAGCGCGTCGAACGCAGCCGGCAGCGGCTGGCGCACGATGTCGGTCCAGGTGGTGCGGGCGCCGATCCGCCAATGCTCGTCCGTCTCGGCGATGCCGCACAGCGCGGCAAGACCGTTGATGTCGAGGATGTTGTCGCGGAAAGGTTTCGCGCCCTGCGCCGGATAGAAATCGGTGCCGCCGGCAAGAATGCGCCACCGGTCCTCGCCAAGCAGAGCGAGCGCCTCGTCGACCGTGGTGGGTTTCGCGTAACGGATCACGCTTTGCCTTCCCAGAAAGGAGCCTTTCCGAGGGAATCTGCCGGCGTCCAGGGTCAGGCAAATTCATTCGTATGCAAATGATATCAACTTCGCCGCGATTGTCAAAGCGAAGTGGTCGGTCAGGCCTGTCACAAACCGGCCGCCACGGCTTTGTTATGCCTGTGGAGGTTGACGCCGCCGGCCATCTGGTCAAGGTTCCGTGTCCGGTCGCGTCAACTGGAGCCCAAGCCGACACAGAAGGGAGGCCGCATGGCCGAGGAAGCGCTCATCGTCATCGACCTGCAGAACGACTTCTGCCCCGGCGGCGCGCTGGCGGTGGCCGGCGGCGACGAGATCGTGCCGCTCGTCAACGACCTGATCCGGCGGACCGAGCATGTCGTGCTGACGCAGGACTGGCACCCCGCGGGCCATTCGAGCTTCGCTTCCAGCCATCCCGGCAAGCAGCCCTTCGAGACGATCGAGATGCCCTACGGGCCGCAGACGCTTTGGCCGGATCACTGCATCCAGGGCAGTCTCGGTTCCGATTTCCATTCGGGGCTCGCCTGGACCAAGGCGGAACTGGTGATCCGCAAGGGTTTCCGCACGGCGATCGATAGCTATTCGGCTTTCTTCGAGAACGATCATAAGACGCCTACCGGCCTTGCCGGCTATCTCAAGGAACGCGGTATCGATACGATCACCCTGGTTGGGTTGGCCACCGATTTCTGCGTTGCCTATTCGGCGCTCGATGCGGTGAAGCAGGGCTTCAAGGCGACCGTACGGCTCGACGCCTGCCGCGGCATCGATCTCAACAGGTCGCTCGACACGATGCTGAAGCGGATGCAAGACGCCGGCGTGACGCTCGAAGACCATTCGTCGGAATGACTACGCCGTGAGGCATCGAGGGGGCTTTGCGACATTGGCGAAGATGTTGGCGGCGACAATGATTGCCGCGCTCCTCATCGTTCTTCCACAGCCGGTTTTCGCAGCCGAGGCTCACGAGCTGCCCGGCGCCGCAATGTCGCTGTGGTGGGCGCTGCCTTTTGCCGGTCTGCTTTTGTCGATCGCGACCGGGCCGCTGCTTTTCCCGCATGTCTGGGAACATCACTACGGCAAGATCGCCGCTGCCTGGGCAGCACTGGTTGTGATTCCACTGGCGATCGCCTTCGGCGTCCCAGCGGCAAGCGAGGCGGTGCTGCACACGCTGCTCACCGAATATCTCTCCTTCATCATCCTTTTGTTCGCGCTGTTCACCATCTCCGGCGGCATCCTGGTTGCCGGCAACATTCACGGCACGCCGCTGGTCAATGCCGGCCTGCTCCTCGTCGGCGCGATCCTGGCCTCGATCATCGGCACGACCGGCGCCTCGATGATCCTGATCCGGCCGATCCTGCGCGCCAACGACAACCGGCCGTTCAACGCCCATGTGGTGATCTTCTTCATCTTCCTGGTCTCCAACATCGGCGGCTCGCTGACGCCGCTCGGCGACCCGCCGCTGTTCGTCGGCTTCCTGCGCGGCGTCGATTTCTTCTGGACGACGGTGCACATCCTGCCCGACACGCTTTTCGTCGGCGGCCTGGTGTTGCTCATCTTCCTCGTCCTCGACATCGTCCTGCACCGCCGCGAGGCCGGCATGCCGAAGATCAAGGACCCAACACCGGACACGAAGGTGCGCATCCGTGGTCTCGCCAACCTGCCGCTGCTTGCCGGCGTCATCGGCGCGATCCTGCTTTCCGCCAGTTGGAAGCCGGGCGTCAGCATCCCGGTCCTCGGCGTCGGCCTCGAGCTGCAGAACCTCGCGCGCGACGCCATCATCCTGGCGCTGGCCTGGCTATCGCTTCGCGTGTCTTACAAGAGCCACAGGGAAGCGAACGGCTTCAACTGGGGGCCGATCGCCGAAGTGGCGAAATTGTTTGCCGGCATCTTCATCTGCATCGTGCCGGTCATCGCAATCCTCAGGGCCGGCCATGATGGCGCGCTGGCGCCGCTGGTGGCGCTGGTCACCACCGCCGACGGCCGGCCGAACGACCTCGCCTATTTCTGGCTGACCGGAGCGCTGTCGTCCTTCCTCGACAACGCGCCGACCTATCTGGTGTTCTTCGAGCTTGCCGGCGGCGATGCGAAACACCTGATGACGGAGGCCGCCTCGACGCTTGCCGCGATTTCGGCGGGCGCCGTGTTCATGGGCGCCAATACCTATATCGGCAACGCGCCCAACTTCATGGTCTTTGCCATCGCCAGGCATCGCGGCTTCAAGATGCCCGGCTTTTTCGGCTACATGGCGTGGTCGGGGCTGGTGCTGATCCCGACTTTTTTGATTGCTGGGTTTCTGTTTTTCGGGTGAGTTGGGAAACCATCATCGGTTCGTTCTGCGCTTGGAGGCGATCACGCGGGGTGGTCGAGTAGCTGTAAGGTCGATGCTGGTATCCGCCGGCATAGAACCGCTGGGGATCGATAGTGCTTGCGTATGCGCGGTCAGCTATTTCTGCTATTGACGAGGGAGGCGCTGCTCTTCGAAAAGCACGCTGTTCTTGGGGCAACAATGACCATTCAAACCGAGAGCCTGCCCTATCTGTCCGCTGAATTCCTGGATAGCCTAACGATTTCGACCTCCGATGTGGTCGAAGAGATCGAGAGACAGATCATCGGCCAGAGTCGGGGCGAGGTATGGTGTGCGCCGAAGGCAGTGGTGCTGCCAGGCGACGACCGCTACATCATGGCAACTCTCGGTGTCGCGACCGAGCCCCGGGTGCTGGCGACCAAATCACTGGTGGTCAACCCGCGTAACCCCGGGCGGGGGCTTGCAACCCTGAACTCGCTGGTCACCCTTCTCGACGGCGAGACGGGGCTGCCGCTTGCTGTGGTCGACGGCAATTGGGTGACTGCGAAGCGCACGGCCGGCCTAAGCGCCGTGGCGGCCAGGCGTCTGGCTCGGGCCGACTCGGTGTGCGTCGCGTTCATTGGATGCGGCGTTCAGGCGCGCGGTCATCTCGACGTTCTGGCCGATCTTTTTCCGTTGCAGGAGATTCGCGCCTTTGGTCGGGGCAAAGGCAGTCGTGACGCACTCTGTCGGATAGCCGAGACGCGTGGTCTGACCGCAGTAGCGAGCGATACCGCCAAAGCGGCGATCGAGTCCGCCGACATCGTGGTGACGACAGTCACTTTGATACCCGAGCCCGTTCCATTTTTGGATGCCCGATGGCTGAAGACCGGGGTCTTCGCGACCATGACCGATCTGGCCCTGCCTTGGTTGCCTGAGACCATGGCTGTCTTCGATCGCATCGTCATAGACGACTTGGCGCAAGAGGCGCATATGAGCAAGCCGATGGTGAGGCCCGAACTCGTCGCCGGCGACCTGACAGGTTTGGTCGGCGGCGAGGTGTCGGGTCGTCTGAGCGCAAATGAGCGAACAGCATTCGCGTTCCGCGGCATGGCGGTTGGCGATCTCGCAATTGCCGGCCTGGCATTTGTGCGCGCGAAAGCGATCGGCGCCCTGGACGATTAGAGTTCAGAGTGAAGGTCCAGGGCCTGCCTCAACCTACACCCACATACCGCCGAACCGCCGACGGATCGGCACGCAACGCCTCGACATCGACCGTCTCGCGGTTGCGGCCGTTCTCGATGAAGGAGACGCGGTCGGCGACCGAGAGCACCGCGTCGACGCGCTGCTCTACCAGGATTGTCGAAACGCTGCGATCGCGCAGCTTCGCCACCGTCTCGCGGATTTTTGCGATCATCGACGGCATCAGCCCTTCGGTCGGCTCGTCGAGCAACAGCACCTGCGGTTCGAGGCATAGAGCGCGCGCCATGGCCAGCATCTGCTGCTCGCCGCCGGACAGCGTGCCGGAGCGTTGCTTCAGCCGCTCGCGCAGCAACGGGAAAAGGTCGAGCACGTTTTCGCGCGTCGCCTTGCCCTTGCCTCGCGCCATCAGGCCGATTTCGATGTTTTCCGCCACCGTCATGTCGGCGAACAGCCGCCTGCCTTGCGGCACATAGGCGACGCCCGCCTTCGGCACGTCATGTGCGGCAAGCCCGGTCAGTTCCTTGTCGTCCAGTCTGATCGAGCCGGCCGCGGCCGGCACCAGCCCCATGATCGCCTTCAGCGTCGTCGTCTTGCCTGCGCCGTTGCGGCCGAACAGGCAAAGCACCTCGCCTTTATTGAGCCTGAGGTCGAGGCCATAGAGCACCTGGACCGCGCCATAGAAGCAGTCGAGGCCGGAAATGGTGAGCGCCTTCGACCCCTCAGCCATGGGTTGCTCCGAGATAGGCATCCTGAACCTGGGTGTTGGCGCGGATCTGTTCCGGCGTGCCTTCGGCGAGGATCTTTCCCGAATTGAAGACGGTGATGCGGTCGGCAAGCTGCATGACGACCGGCATGTTGTGCTCAATGAGCAGCACGGTGGCGTCCTTGGCGATCTCGCGGACGAGGGCGATGAAATTGTCGATCTCGCTGTCGGCCAGGCCTTGCGTCGGCTCGTCGAGGATAAGCAGGCGCGGCTTCAGCGCCAGGCCCATCGCCACTTCCAGCAGGCGCTGGTGGCCGTAGGAGAGCTGCCCGGCAAGCGTGCCGACGCGGTCGGCGAGGCCGGTGCGCTCCAGCGCCGCCATGACCCCTGTGCGGACCGCGCCCTTCGAGCGGCCGTCGGTCAGCGTGCGCTGCACCGGCAGCGCGACATTATCGAACGCCGTGAGGTTGGCGAAGACGCTGGTGATCTGGAATGTGTAGGCGACGCCGAGCCGAACCCTTTGGTAAGCCGGCATCGTCGTGATGTCGGCGCCGTCGAAGACGATCATGCCGGAGGACGGCCGGATGCGGCCGCTGAGCAGGCTGACAAAAGTGGTCTTGCCGGCGCCGTTGGGACCGATGATGGCGCGGATCTCGCCCGGCATCAGCGCGAAGTCGACACCGTCGACGGCGCGCAACCCGCCGAAATGGCGCGACAGGCCCTTGGTGGTGAGCAGCGGCATCACGGCAGCCACCCCAGCCAGCGCTGGCGTATGGAGCCCAGAATGCCCTTTGGGGCAAACAGCACCAGCAGGATCAGCGCGATGCCGACGATCAGCAGATAGGCCGAGGTGAAGCTGCTGGCGATGTCGGTGACATAATACATGAACAGCGTGCCGATCAGCGGTCCGAGTGTCGTGGCCGCGCCGCCGAGCAGCACCCAGAGCAGCGGCAGGATCGAGTACTGCACCGAGGCGAAGCTCGATCCTACATAGCCGAACAACAGCGCATAGGCCGCACCGGAGGCCGCGCAGATAGCGCCGGAGATAACGACCGCGGCGAGCTTGTTGGCGACGGTGTCGTAGCCCAGCATCTTGGTGCGTTCCTCATTCTCGCGGATCGCGACCAGCACGCGGCCGAAGCGCGAGCGAGCGATGGCAAGCGTGGCGATCAGCACGACCGAGAACAGCGTGAGCGCGCTCATGTAGCGCACGGTCGGATTGGTCAGGTCGAGCGAGGCGCCGCCGATCGTTATGACTCTCGATGCCTGCTGGATGACCAAGCCCTGGTCGCCGCCGGTCCAGGCGGCGAAGTAGAGGACCAGCAGATAGAACACCTGCGCGAACATCATGGTGACGATCATGAAGGCGACGCCTGAGGTGCGCAGCGCAAGCAGACCAATGACCAAGGCGAGTACTGCGCCGCAGGCGACACCGGCGACGAAAGCTTCCGGCACGCCCCAGCCGAGATGGTAGACGGTGAGCCCGGCGCCATAGAGGCCGGCCGAGAAGAACATGGCATGGCCGAGGCTGAGCATGCCGACATAGCCGAAGAGCAGATTGTAGCCCATGGCGAAGACGGCAAGCGCCATGATGCGGGCGAAGAGGCCCTGGTGGTAGTCCGGCAGGACGAAGTTCAGCGCGAACAGAAGCGCGATGACGCCGATATGCAGCGCATAGATTTTTGCCGGCGAAGCATCCCTCATCGCTGCGTGGTCCCGAACAGGCCTTGCGGCCGGAACACCAGCACCATGGCGACCACCAGCGTTGCGATGATCTTGGCCAAAGTCGGCGAGAAGAACATCGAGATTATACCGTCGGAGAGGCCGATCAGGATGGCGGCGACGACGGTGCCGCGCAGCGAGCCCAAGCCACCGATGATGACGACGATGAAGGACAAGAGCAACGGGTCCTGCCCCATCAGGTAATGCGCCTGGCTGATCGGCACGATCAGCACCGCGGCGATCGCCGCCAGCATGGCGCCGATGGCGAAGACGCCGGCATAAACGCGCTCGACGGGAATGCCGAAGGCCTGCGCCGTCTCACGGTCATATTGGGTGGCGCGCATGATCAGGCCGATCCTGGTGCGTGTCAGCACGAGCCAGGTCAGCACGAGCAGGAGCGCGGAGGCGGCGACCACCGACAGCTTGTAGCCGGAATAGCCGAACCAGGGCAAAAGGATGCGGTAGCTGAAGGGCGGCTCCACAGGGCGCGCCTCGGGGCCGTAGAAGCTCAGCGCCAGCTGCTGGATGATGTAAAGCATGCCGATGGTGGCGACTATGGTGCCTTCGGGATTGTAGCCCAACCGCCGCAGCACCAGCCATTCGGCAAGAAACGCAACCAGCCCGACCAGCAAAGGCCCGATCACCAGTGCGGCGACAAAGCCTATCGCCGGATGGCCGGCAATCGCCGTCGAGATTGCCCAGGCAAGCACCGCGCCGAGCATGAAGAACTCGCCATGCGCGACGTTGACGACGCGCATGACGCCGAACACCAGCGACAGACCGAGCGCGGTCAGCGCCAGCACGGCGGAAGTGACGAGGCCTTCGAGGGCGGCAAGGAGGAGGTGGGGTCCGAAGTGCATGGATTACACGCAGGCAGGTGTCAAGTGCACCCCCCTCTGTCCTGCCGGACATCTCCCCCGCAAGGGGGGAGATTGGCTGTGTCCACCGGATTCGCCAATCGCCAAGGTCAGTAGGTGGCCGCCTCCGCAGGAACTGCCAATCTCCCCCCTTGAGGGGGAGATGCCCGGCAGGGCAGAGGGGGGTGACTTGGCTCCCACGCTTACAGGCAAAGCCGTGTCTAAAGCGCCTGCGTCGTGTAATCGCCTTCCGGCTCGTAGAGGCCGTCCTCGATCTTGGTCTTGTGGACGACCTTGAGCTTGCCGCCCTCGACCTTGGAGATGTTCTGGATACCAAAACACTGGTGGATCTTGCCGTTGAAGGTTTTTGGCCCCTGCGGATGCTCCGGTCCCTCGGCGAATTCTGTCAGCGCCTCGGTAGCCTCGACCAGCTTGGCGCGGTCCTCCGGACCCTTGTAGCCGGCGTCCTCCATCGCCTTCTTGACGACGTAGAGCGTTTCCCAGCAGCCGAACATATGGGCGGCGGTGGAGACGTCCTTGGGGTCGCCGAGGGCGGCGCCATTGTCGTCGATGCCGACGGCGGCACGATAGGCCTTCTGGGCTGCGGTGTCATCGGGCTGCGCGTAGCGCGGCGAGCCCTCCCAGAAGTGGCTGCCGTCGAGGAATTCGAGGCCGGGGCTGTTGACGTCGACGGCCTCGAGCGAGTCGATGAAGCCGAAGAGCTGCGGCCTTTGCGAGCCGTAGAACTCGCCGAGCTCCTTGACGAAGGTGAGCACGGCCGGCCCGACCATGACGTGGTAGATGACTTCCGTCTCGGCCGGGATCTGCGGGAAGTATTTGGTGAAGGAACTCTCCGTCGGCGGGATGGCGATCTGGGCGATCACGTCGGCGCCTTGCGCCTTCAGCGCCGGCGGCAGGTAGTCGCGATGGTCGTAGCCGAAGGCGAAGTCGGGGAAGATCTGGGTCACCTTCTTGCCGGCGTTGGCGGCGATCCACGGCGCCATCGACTGGATTTGGCTCTTCACGTCGGTGATGCCCGGCTGGAAGACGTAGCGGTTGAGCTTGGTCGAGGCGACGTGATGGCCCTCGCTGACGACGAAATAGGGGATCTTGTTCTCGCCGGCGGCGGGCGCCGAGCCGATCACGACATGCGAGAACAGCGTGCCGAAGACGATGTCGGTCTTGTGCTGCTTGGCGAACTTGCCGACCACCTCGGCGCCGCGGGCGGGATCGGTGCCGTCGTCCTCGATCACCAGCTCGACCTTGCGGCCATTGATGCCGCCGGCATCGTTGATCGCCTTGACTGCGGCGGCGCTCGTCTTCTCGTACCAGCGGCCATAGGCGGCGCCGATGCCGGTGCGGTGCAACTGGAAGCCGATCTTGATCGGCGCCGAGCTCTGCGCCTGGCTGTAGCGGACGAAGCCCGGCGCCAGCGCTAGGCCGGCGCCGGCGGCCAGCCCCTTCAGCGCGGTGCGGCGCGAAAGCGTCGTCTTGGAGAGGTCGAAAAATCCGTTCTTGTCAGCCATGTCCGTTCCCCTGTTTTTTTCAGTCTTGACCAGCGATAAGGCGGCTCGATCCTCCGAGCTCGGAGGACGCGAAAATTGCATGTGTACAAACTAAATCACCAAAGCCGTGACGTGGCAAGCGAGCTTCCCTCGCGTCATAACGGCGGCCCTTGTCTCATCCGGCGGTGGGCGTGGCAAGCAGCCATAGGCCGAATATCGTGTAGGTGATCATCAAGAGGGTCAGCGGCGACTGGCTGAGCGCCGCGCGAGAGGCTTGCCGATGCAGCCGCCAGGCAAGGCCATGCGCGACGAGCACCGCCAGCACGTGGCCGGCGACGATGACGCCGGCCTGCAGGTTCCACAGCCACCAGGCCGACCCGGCGCCGGCAACGACGCCCGCCTCGACCATCCTATCGGCGGTGCCGAACAGGTTCCAGCCGAGCGCTAGGGGATCCGACATCGCGACCAGCGCGTATTGGCCGCCGACGAGCAGCGCGGTGAGGTAGTGCGCGATGTGATAGGCCAGCGCGATCGGCACGATCGACCACACCAGGAGGCCGGCTGCCTCGCTGAACGGATGCTCGTCGCCGGCTAGGCGCTGGCCGAGAAGGACGGCAAGCGCGAACACGACCGCAAGCAGCACAAAGGTGAGCACGAGGCCGAAGCTGCCGATGCCGATCAGTGCGGTGCGGCCGGGAAATTCCAGCGGGTTGATGCCGAACAGGCCGAGCCAGAAGAAGGTTTTTGACAGGCCGTCGAAGGACACCGAAGACAGCGCCAACAGGAGAAAGGCGATGCCGCTGGGCGGCAGCGGGTCGGCGGCCAGCAGCTTCGAACCCGGCCAGCAAAGACTCAGCCGACCCTCTGCCCGCTGAAACGGCGCGAAGCGAGCCACCATTGAAAAGAAGATGGTCAGAAATTCGCCGCGCCTGCTCCAGCCCTCGTAGCCGAAGGCCAGCATGGCGACGAAGCTCAGCAGCCAATAGGCGCCGGCGGCATAGGCCAGCCGCGCCGGATCGTCGGGCGCCGGGTCGATCAGCTCGAACCATGCAAAGGCGAAGAAGAGGACGAAGGCCGGCCAGAGGCCGAGCCATTGCGGTAAGCTCGGCGGTTGGGTTTCGCTTCCGCGCCCGCTGAAGAGCCGGCTCACGACGCGCCATGGCCCATGCCACGGGTTGAGCCATGCCCAGAGGTCGCCGATGGCGCCCTGCAACAGGGCGAAGCCGGCCCAGAGCAGCGTCCAGATCACCAACGGCAGCGGGTTGGACAGCGGGTCGCGGCTGCCGAACAAGCCAGCAGCAATCAGCAGCGCGAAGCCGGCAAAGCAAAGCAGGCTGACGATGGTGCGCAAGGCGTCGTCGAAGGCGAAGAGCGGCAGGCGTCGGCGCCAGAAATTGTCGAGGGCAACGGGCGGCAGTAGCGCCAGCACGAGGAAGCTGATAGCCACCGCCAGCGCGCTGCCGGCGATGTAGTAGCCGGTCGGGAGGAGAAGGACGTGGCCACGGTCGGAGGCGTGGGCGAAAGCGGGGGTGGGGAGGAGGGCGAAGACGCAGGTAAGGGCTGTTTTTGCTTCGCCGCCGTGATCCTTCACACCCGCCTCTGTCCTGCCGGACATCTCCCCCGCAAGGGGGGAGATCGGATGCCGCGTCGGCTTTCGCCAATTTTCAACGTCGAAGAAGGGGGCAGGATGCCCGAAGCTGCCAATCTCCCCCCTTGCGGGGGAGATGTCCGGCAGGACAGAGGGGGGTGGGCGGGAACTCAAGTTATCCGATTATCCGAAATTCCATTTGCCCGCCGAGGCGAGACTAAGCTGCCCTCACACCTTGACCAGTTGCCTCACCCGGTCCTTCTCGCCAAAAATCTTGAGGTAGCGCTTGATCTCCTTCTCGTCCCCCGTCGCCTTGGCCGGATTGTCGGAGAGCTTCACCGCCGACCTTCCGTTGGCTTCGCTGACCTTGCAGACCAGCGAGATGGCGTCGAGCCGGCTGGTTTCGGTCGGCGCGCAGCCCTCGAAATCATTGGTGAGGTTGGTGCCCCAGCCGAAGGACATGCGCACCTTGCCGCGGAAATGCTTGTAGGTTTCTTCGATGGTCTCGACTTCCAGCCCGTCGGAGAAGATCAGCAGCTTCTGCTTGGGGTCCTTGCCCTTCTCGCGCCACCAGGACAGGATCTTCTCGCCGCCCTCGATCGGCGGCGCGCTGTCGGGGCGGAAGCCCGTCCAGTCGGCGATCCAGTCCGGCGCGTCACGCAGGAAGGCGGCCGTGCCGAAAGTGTCGGGCAGGACGATCAGCAGATTGCCGCCATAGTAGCGCTGCCAGTCCTGCAGCACCTTGTAGGGCGCCTCTCGCAACTCCTTTTCGGAATTGGCGAGCGCCGCAAAGACCATCGGCAATTCATGCGCGTTGGTGCCCAGCGCCTCGAGGTCGTTGTCCATCGCGAGCAGCACGTTGGAGGTGCCGGTGAAGGCGTCGCCGATGCCTTCCTTCAGCGCCTCGACGCACCATCGCTGCCACAGGAACGAGTGACGGCGGCGCGTGCCGAAGTCGGAGATGCGGATGCCGGGCAAGGCCTTCAGCCGCTCCGTCTTGGCCCACATCTTGGCCTTGGCGCGAGCATAGAGCACGTCGAGCGCAAAGGGACCGAAGGAGCGCAGGGCGGCGCGCGAGCGCAATTCGTTGATGATGGCGAGCGCCGGGATTTCCCACAGCGTCGTGTACATCCAGGGGCCGCTGAAGGAGAGCTCGTACTGGCCGCCGCGCCGGGTAAGCTCATATTGGGGCAGCTGGAAATCTTCCAGCCAGGCAAGGAACTCCGGCTCGAAGATCTGCTTGCGGCCATAGAAAGTATTGCCGCCCAGCCAGATCATCTCCTTCTTGGAGAAGCGTAGCGTGCGGGCATGGTCGAGCTGCTCGCGCAGTTCCCCTTCGTCGATCTCGTCGGCAAGGCGCACCGACGTCGTGCGATTGATCAGCGAGAAGGTGGCGTCGACCTTGGGGTACATGCCCCAGATCATCTGCAGCATCAGCAGTTTGTAGAAATCGGTATCGAGCAGGCTGCGGACGATCGGGTCGAGCTTCCAGGTGTGGTTGTAGACACGCCGCGCTATATCGGTCTTTGTCATATCGTGCCGCCTTCGCTGCTCGCTCCCAAAGCGCCTCGCGCCTTGACGGGTTCGCGACTTGCTTCAGTCCTCGCTTTAAGCCAATCGCCTCTTAGCATTGTATTTTTGAAAGCGCTTCCTGCTTTGCAAGCTGGCCCGACAAAAAGCAGCTATGCAAGTCCAGCGGTCAGGACGCTGTTCTGGCGCCGATCACCTTGAGCGTGGGGCGTTTCCTGCGGCTCGGGACACGGCCCGCCACGGGCGCGTCGGCACGGCCTTCGTCCCGCTCCTTTTCGGCGAACAGCCAGTCGATGAAAAGCTGGACGATCGGCGCCGAACGCATCTCGTTGCGGCAGACGACGTAGAAATCGTCTATCGCCGGCACCGACAGAGTAAAGGGCGCGACGAGCATGCCCCTGGCCAGCAAGGCGCGCGCGGTCACGGAATCGCCCAACGCCACGCCGTGGCCATGGACGGCGGCTTCCGTCGCCATGCGCGCGTCGCCGAGGTGATGGCGGCGGCCGCGCTCCAGGTCGAGCGCGTCGGCGGCGGCCAGCCAGGTGTGCCACTCGCGGCCGTCGTCGCCATGCAGGAAGACGTGATCGGCGAGGTCGCGGACGCTGCGGATCGGCCGGTTGTTGATCAGCGTCGGGCTGACCACCGGAAACAGCTCGAGACCCGACCATTTGCGTATCCAGCAGTCGCTCCAGCTGCCGTCGCCATAGTGAACGCAGACGTCGATATGCGGCGCGCGAATGTCCCTGGCATCGTTGGAGGGGATCAGGGTGAGCTGGATGTCGGGATATTGCGCGGTGAAGGAGCCCAATCGCGGCGTCATCCACAACAAGAGCAGCGCCGGCACGCAGGAGACCGACAGCGCGCCGGCGCTCGCGGGTCGCGTCATGCGCTGGGTGGCGGCGGCGATGCCGTCGAAGGCAGCCGAAACCGCCGGCAGGAACTCGGCGCCATGTGGCGTCAGTTTCACACGCTGACCAGTGCGCTCGAAGAGTTTTACGCCGAGCGACTGCTCGAGCGCCTTGATCTGATGGCTGACGGCGCCATGAGTGACGTTGAGCTCGCCCGCCGCCTTGGTCAGCGAGGCGTGCCGCGCCGTCGCCTCGAAGGCGCGGAGGGGGTTCAAGGGCGGCAGACGCCTGGCCACGGGCAGCTCCCAACTTTGTGAGATTTTCTCACAGCAAAGACCCTAACAATATCAATTGATTTTTCAAAGCGGCTGCCCGACACTTTTGCCCGGAACAGCTTCAAGAGACGTGAAATCCGCAGGGCAGCCGGCGGGCAACAGTCCAGCCGGACAGCGGGTTGGACAAGGGGGCCGGCTTGGCAACCGTCCACGCCGGCGCGCTGCAAGCAGTCACAAGGAGGACCGGACATGGGTTACGATCGCGGCAAGCTCGAAGCGTTGCGCCGCAAATATGGCGAGAGCCATGGCGGCGAGATGTTCGACCCGAAATTCCGCAAGGTCGCCGACAAGATTTTCAACAAGTCAGGCACACGGCTGGCGCCCTATTCCGGCATCCCGACCTTCCTCGCCGCGCCCTACCGCGAAATATCGGCCGACAATCCGGATTTCGGCGACCTGCAGGTGGCGATGATCGGCGTGCCGATGGATCTCGGCGTCACCAACCGGCCGGGCTCGCGCTTCGGGCCACGCGCGTTGCGCACGATCGAGCGCATCGGCCCCTACAACCATGTGCTGGAATGCGCGCCGACGCACGAGCTGCGCGTCGCTGACATCGGCGACACGCCGTTCCGCAGCCGCTACCGGCTGGAGATCAGCCATGAGGACATCGAGCGCCGCACCAACCAGATCGTCGATGCCGGAGTGCTGCCGCTCTCGGTCGGCGGCGATCACTCGATCACCCATCCGATCCTGAAGGCGGTCGGCAAAAAGGCGCCGGTGGGGCTGATCCATATCGACGCCCACTGCGATACCAGCGGCCTGTTCGACATGACCAAGTTCCACCATGGCGGACCGTTCCGCAACGCGGTGCTCGACGGCGTGCTCGACCCCTCGCGCACGATCCAGATCGGTATCCGCGGCTCGGCCGAATATCTGTGGGAGTTCACCTACGAGTCCGGCATGACCGTGGTGCATGCCGAGGAGGTGACCAGCCTCGGCATTCCCGCCATCATCGAGAAGGCCCGTAAAATCGTCGGCGACGGCCCGACCTACATCTCCTTCGACATCGACAGCATCGATCCGGCCTTCGCGCCGGGCACCGGCACGCCGGAAGTCGGCGGGTTGACGACGCGCGAGGTGCTCGAGCTGCTGCGTGGTCTCAAGGGCCTCAACATCGTCGGCGGCGACGTCGTCGAGGTGGCGCCGCAATATGACGCGACCACCAACACCGCCCATGCCGGCGCCCAGGTCCTGTTCGAGATCCTGAGCCTGATGGTGTTCAGCCCGGCGATCAAGAAGGGCTGACGCCCCAAACCAATACGGCCGTCGCGCTGGAGCCGGCGGCCGGTTTCAACAAACAAGCTTCCAGCAGGGGAACCACAATGACAATTCATGCCAAGCTCAAGTCATCCATAGCCGCGGCGATCATGCTCGCCACGGCAGCCTTCGGCCTCGCCACTCAAGCCGCGAAGGCCGACGCCGTCGACGACATCGCCAAGGCCGGCGCCATCAATGTCGGCATCTTCTCCGACTTCCCGCCCTTCTCCTCGGCCAGCGCCGACATGAGCATCAAGGGCTACGATATCGACGTCGCGCAGGCGATCGCCGATTCCTTGAAGGTCAAGCTCAACCTGGTCAGCGTCACCGGCCAGAACCGCATCCCGTATCTCACCGACAAGCGGGTCGATATCCTGATGAGCGTCGGCTACTCGAAGGAGCGCGAGCAGGTGATCGACTTCGCCGCCGCCTATGCGCCCTATTACATCGCCGTCATCGGTCCGGCCGCGCTCGCGGTCAAAGGCAAGGAGGACCTTGGCGACAAGTCGATCGCCGTCAATCGCGGCACGCTGGAAGACACATCGCTCTCCGAGGCGGCACCCGCTTCGGCCGCCATCCGCCGCTTCGACAACTACAATTCCGTCATCCAGGCCTTCATCTCCGGCCAGACGCAGCTGATGGTGGTCGGCAACGACGTCGGCGCGCAGGTGCTGGCCAAGCAGGATGCGCTGAAGCCGGAGCAGAAGTTCCAGCTACTCACCTCGCCCTCGCATATCGGCCTCAACAAGAACGAGGACCGGCTGAAGCAGGCGGTGAACGACGCGGTCACCAGGATGCTGGCCGACGGCAAGCTGGACGAGAGCTCGAAGGCCTGGCTGAAGACGCCGCTCAATCCCGACAACCTCAAGGATTGATCCCCGGAGCGGTTCAGCGCCGCAGCAAGCGCTGCTCCCACACTTGTTTCTTGCGCCACGCGCTTTCCAACAGGGCCAATCGCCATGGGCTACAGCCTCGACTTCGGCTGGCTTGCAGGTGCAGCAGGCGCGATCGCGCGCGGCGCGGCGACGACGGTCCTGCTGATCGCCATGACCACACTGGCGGGAACCTTCCTCAGCATCCTCGGAGCGGCAGGGCGGCGGAATGGCCCCTTGCTGCTCAAGCGGGCGATCGGCGTCTATGTCGAGGTGATGCGCAACACGCCGTTTCTGGTGCAGCTCTTCTTCATCTTCTTCGGGCTGCCCAGCCTCGGCATCAGGCTCGATCCGATATTGGCCGCCATGCTGGCGATGACGCTCAACATGGCGGCCTATACGATCGAGATTGTCGGCGCCGGGCTCGACGCCGTGCCGCGCGGTCAGACGGAGGCGGCGCTTGCGCTTGGGCTGAGGCCGCGCCAAGTGTTCGTCAAGATCGTGCTGCCGCAGGCGCTGAAGGTGATCTATCCGGCGCTGACCAGCCAGATCGTCATCATGATGCTGGAATCGGCCGTCGTGTCCCAGATCGCGGTACGCGAATTGACCTACGAGGCCGACATGCTGCAGGCTCGCACCTTCCGCGCCTTCGAGACTTATCTGGTGGTGACCCTGGTCTATCTCGGCCTGTCGATGGGACTGCGCCGGCTGCTGGTCGGCGGCGGGCGCCGCGTTCTCGGAGCCGGCGTGTCATGATCGAATTCACTTTCTGGGACATAGTGCGCAACCTTCTGCTCGCCGCCCGCTGGACGGTGCTTTTGTCGCTCGCCGCCTTCGTCGGCGGCGCGCTGGTCGGGCTGGCGGTGCTGTTCTTTCGCATCGCCAAGAACAAATGGATCAAGCGGGTTGCCTCGGGCTACATCGCGCTGTTCCAGGGAACGCCGCTCTTGATGCAGCTCTTCCTGATGTTCTTCGGCCTGCCGATGCTCGGGCTGCGCATCGAGCCGTGGACGGCGGCGATGCTCGGCCTCACCTTCTTCGCCAGCGCCTATCTCGCCGAGATCTGGCGCAGCGGCGTCGATGCGCTGCCGCGCGGCCAGTGGGATGCCGGCGCCAGCCTGGGGCTGCACTACCTGCAGGAATTGCGGCTGATCATCCTGCCGCAGGCGTTCGCGATCACACGTGCGCCGACGGTCGGCTTCCTGGTGCAGCTGATCAAGTCGACGGCGCTGACCTCGATCATCGGCTTCGAGGAGCTGGTGAGGACCTCCAACGCCATCAACAACGCGACCTTCGAACCGTTCACCGTCTACGGGATGGTGGCGCTGATCTTCTTCGTCATGTGCTTCCCGCTGACGCAATACGCGCGCAGGCTCGAGCGCGCGGCGACCCGCTGAGCGGAAAGTTCGATCGCCGGGTGGCGACCGTCGATCTTTCAATGCCCGAAGGACAGCGCCGGCGCGATGCGGTCACGCCTGAGCCACCGCACCAGCAGCAGCGCCGCCACCACGGCGAGGCCTGAAGACAGGCCGATCCAGATGCCGACACCATTGAATCCGAAATGGAAGGCAAGCAGCACGCCGAGCGGCAGGCCGACGCCCCAATAGCCGATCGCGGCATAGATCATCGGCACCTTGGTGTCGTGCAGGCCGCGCAGCATGCCCGAAGCCACCGCCTGGGCGCCGTCGAAGATCTGGAAAAGTGCTGCAAACACCAGGAACGACACGGCGAGCGCGATCACCCTGGCATTGCCCGGATCGGCGAGATCGATGAAGGCGCTGATCAAAAGATGCGGCCACAGGATCATCACCAGCCCCATCAGCGCCATGAAGGAGACGCCGATGACATAGGCGGTCCAGCCGGCGCGCGACACGCCTTCCGGATTGCCGGCGCCATGGGCAAGGCCGACGCGCACGGTGACCGCCTGGTTGAGGCCGAGCGGCACCATGAAGCTGATCGACGCGATCTGGATGGCGATGGCATGGGCGGCAAGCGAATCCGAGTCGATCAGACCCATCAGCAGCGCCGCCGCATTGAAGATCGTCACCTCGAAGGCGAGGATGCCGGCGATCGGCAGGCCGAGCCTGAGCAGGCCGCGAAAGCGCGGCCAGTCGGAGCGCCAGAAGCGGCCGAACAGGCGATAGCGGCGGAACTTTTTCTCCAGCACCACCACGGCCGCCAGGCCAATGAACATCAGCGTGCTGGAAAGCGAGGTGGCGAGGCCCGAACCGGCAATGCCCATCGATCGAACGCCGAGATTGCCGAACATGAACACCCAGTTGAAGAAGGCGTTGCAGGCGACAGCGACGAACACGATGATCAGCGCCCAGCCCGGCCGCTCCAGCGCCGAGATGAAGGAGCGCAGCACGATATAGCCATAGAAGGGCAGCACCGCCCATTGCAGCCAGTGCAGGTAGATGCCTGCCTGATGCGCAAGCTCCGGCCTTTGGCCCATGGCCAAAAGCACCGCTTCACCATGCCAGAGGAAGAGCCAGATCGGGACCGAGACGATGACCGCCAGCCACAGGCCCTGGCGCACGGTGCGGCGCAGGTCGCGCACCGAATGGCGGCGACGTCCGAGCTCGGTCGCCATCATCGGCGAGGTCGCCAGCATCAGGCCAAGCCCGAAGATCAGCGGCATGAAATAGAGGTTGGAGCCGAGCGCGCCGGCGGCCAGCATGTCGGCTCCGAGCCGCCCCATCATCATGACGTCGGTCGCGGTCATGGCGGTCTGGCCGAGATTGGTGAGCACCATCGGCCAGGCGAGCGCCAGCGTCGCCCTGATTTCCTGACGCCAAAGATTTTCCGGCGCGCGAGCGCCGGCTTCGATCGCAGACATTTTTCGCACTTTCAGATCGCGGCGCGTCGGGACCAAATCCGGAAGCCGCACGGCAAACGACGCAACCTTCGGTTTGGCGCCGTTTGCGCCGTCTATTGAACGAAATGCGACATGTTGGCAAGGGAGGAGGAGCGGCGAGCGATTGATCCAGCAGGTCGGAACCTGCCTACCCTATCGCGTCGAGCGCCTGCCGCTGGCGGTGCATTTCGAGGAAAATGCGGTAGTCGCGGTCGAAGCGGGCGCCGGCGGCAGGGTTCGAGGGTCGCGTCTTGCCACCCTGCTGCATGGCGACACAGGCAGCGTTCAGACCGGGATAGAGCCCGGCGGCGGTCGCCGCCACCATGCCGGTGCCGAGCAGCACCGCCTCATCGGCCAGCGGCTCGACGACCGTGCAGCCGGTGGCGTCGGCATAGAGCTCCATTAAAAGCGGGTTCTTGGTGTGGCCGCCGGTGACGTGCAGCGTGTCGATCAGGTAGCCGTTCTCGTTCAGCGCCTCCAGCACATGGCGGACGCCCAGCGCGATGCCGACGGCGGTGCGCCAGTAGAGCTTGCACAGGCTGTCGAAGGAGGAGTCCAGCGTCAGTCCGCTGACGACGCCGACGGCGTGCGGGTCGGCGAGCGGCGAGCGGTTGCCGTGGAAATCCGGCAGGACATGCAGCCGCGCCGCCAGAGCATCGCCCTCGGCGGCGCGCAGCTCGGCGACGCGCTTTGCGATTCTGGCATGCATCGCCGCATCCGGCTCGCCGCCGGCGCCGTGCCAGCGAATGATGTGGTCGAGCAAGGCGCCGGTTGCCGACTGGCCGCCTTCCGACAGCCAGAGTTTTGGCAACGCCGCGCCGTAGTAAGGGCCCCAGACGCCGGCGAAAGGCTGCGGATCCTGCGACATCGCCATCACACAGGACGACGTGCCGGCAATCAGCGCAAGATGGCGGCTGATATCTTTCTCGTCGCCGGCAAAGCCGCCGAGCACGCCGAGCGCGCCGGCATAGGCATCGATGACGCCGGCGCCGACGCGGCATTTTTCGGTCAGGCCGAGCTCGGCGGCGGCTTGCATCGTCAGCGGACCGATGTCGGCGCCGACGGGGCTCGCCTTTTCCGGGAGATTGCCGTGCTCGAAGAGATCGCCGAGCCCGACAAGTTCGAAGAAATCACGCCGCCAGCCCGTCTTCTCATGCGCCAGATAGGTCCATTTGGCCGTCAGCGTGCATTGCGAGCGGGCGAGCGAGCCGGTCGCCTTCCAGGTCAGGAAATCGGCGAGGTCGAACAGATAGCCGGCTTGGTTCCATGTCTTTGGCAGGTTGCGCTTCAGCCACATCAGCTTCGGCGTTTCCATTTCCGGCGACATCACGCCGCCGATATAGTCGAGCACGGCATGGCCGCTTCTGCTGCATTCGTCGGCTTCCGCGATGGCGCGATGATCGAGCCAGACGATGGTGTCCCAGCGCTTCTCGCCGGTGACCGAGACACCGAGCTGATCGCCCTGCCTGTCGCGCACCACCAATGAGCAGGTGGCGTCGAAGGAGATGCCGGCAATATCCGATGCGGCGACGTTCGCCCTCTCGCGCGCGGCGCGCACGGCGGCGCAGACGGCCGACCAGATATTTTCCGAATCATGCTCGGCGTGATCGGCCTTCGGCTGGTGCATGGCGATCGGCCGTTCGGCGCGGCCTAACAGATTGCCGTTCGAGTCGAGAATGCCCGCGCGGGCGCTCCCGGTGCCGACATCGACCGCGCAAACGAAACTCGTCCTCAAGATGCTTTTACTCTCGCTCCCAGGCCTGCAATCAGATCGGGCAATTGCAGCATGTCAGCGAATATAAAGTCCGGCTCGGTCGACGCAAGCCGCGCTTTGAGCGCGGGGTTGTTCGCATGCGATCCGCCGGTGAAGGCAAAGACGCGCATGCCCGCGGCCCGGGCCGCGGCGATGCCGGCCGGGCTGTCCTCGATGACCAGGCATTTGCGCGGCTTGGCCCGCATGGCGGCGGCGGCATGGAGGAACAGGTCGGGCGCCGGCTTGCCGCGCTTCACCATGGCGGCGCTGAATAGATGCGGGTCCATAAGCCCGAGGAGGCCGGTGACGTCGAGCGCGTAACGGATGCGCTCCAGCGTGCCCGAAGAGGCCACGCAATAGGGCAGGCCGAGCCTTGGCAGGATCTCCTTGATGCCGGGGATCGGCCTCAGCTCCTCGCGGAACTTGCGCATCAGGTCGACGCGCATGGCGGTGAGATGCCGGTCGCTGATCTCGATCCCGAAATCGCGGCCGAGGATCTCGCGCACGCTCTTCATGCTCTTGCCTAGGAAATGCTCGTAGGCGGCATCCTCCGAGACCGTGCCGCCGGCAAGCTCGATCATGCCGAGCAGCGCTGCGACCGAGAGCGCCTCGCTGTCGACCAAGACGCCGTCGCAGTCGAAGATGACCAGTTCGGGCGTCATTCAATCGGCTTCCAGCGCCTTCAGAGCTTGCCGGCGAGATAGCGCGTCAAGGTTTCGCGAGCGCCGTTCTCCCACAGCACGTTGAGCGCATGGGCAAAGGCTTGCGTGAAAACGGGCGAGCGGCCGACATCGCCATAAATGTCGTCCATGGCAAGCCAGACGCCGGGCGCGTCTTTCGCCGCCTTGGCGGTCGCCTGCATCCGGTCCCAGCTCGGATCGTTCGGCTCGATGACGGCGCCGCTGTCGGTGGTGCCGAAGCAGTAGCGGCACCAGAGCGCCGATTCCAGCGCGAGACCTGTGACGCCCTTGCCCGCCTTCAGCCGGTCGGCGATGGTCGGGATGATGAATTTCGGCTGCCGGTTGGAGCCGTCGAGGCAAAGCCTGCGGATGGTGTCGCCGATCTTCGGATTGGAGAAACGGCGCTCGATGAGCTGGTAATAATCCTCAAGCACGGTGTCGGGCACCGGCGGCACGGTCGGAATGATCTCGTCGCGCTCCAGCTTGGCCAGGAAGCCGCGCACCAGAGGCTCCTGCATCGCCTCGTGGACGAAATGGATATCCATCAGCCCGGCCGGATAGGCAATGGTCGCGTGGCCGCCGTTGAGGATGCGGATCTTCATCAACTCGTAGGGCGAGACATCCTTGACGAACTGCACGCCGGCCTTTTCCAGCGGCGGGCGGCCGGCGGTGAAATGATCCTCCAGAACCCATTGCTTGAACGGTTCGCAAAAGACCGGCCAGTTGTCTTCCAGCCCGAAATCGTTGGCCAGGATGCCGCGCTCGCGATCGGTGGTGGCCGGCGTGATGCGGTCGACCATGCCGTTCGGGAAGGCGACATTGTCCCTCACCCATTTGGCCAGATCCTCGTCGATCAGCCGGGCAAGGCCGATAACGCCGTCGGAGGTGACGTGGCCGTTGTGGGGGATGTTGTCGCAGGACATGACGGTGAACGGAACGATGCCATCGGCGCGCCGACGCACCAGTCCGGCAAGGATGATGCCGAAAACGGTCTTCGGGACGGCGCTTGGCTGAGCGTCGGCGACGATGTCGGGATGGGCAGGGTTGAACTTGCCGGAGGCCGGATCGATGAAATAGCCGCCTTCGGTTATGGTCAGCGAAACGATTTTGATCGCCGGGTCGGCGAGTTGCTCGACGATCGCGGCCGCATCGCCGGGCATCAGGAAATCGACCATGGCGCCGGTGACGCGGGCGCTCATATGGCCCTGGTCCTGCTCGACCACGGTGGTCAGCCAGTCCTGCGCCTCGAGCCTGGCGCGGCCTGCCTTCTCGCCCTCGAACACGCCGGCGCCGATCAGCGCCCAGTCATGGCCGAGGCCGGAATTGAACAGATCGTCGAGATAGACGGCCTGGTGCGAGCGGTGGAAGTTGCCGACGCCGAAATGCACGATGCCGGCTTTCAGCGCGGCGCGATCGTATTTCGGACCGGAAACCTTCGGAGGAAGCTTCGCGAGGTTCGAGGAAGAGAGTTTCACGGTCATCTTGCTTACCCTTTGGCCGATATGCAGCCCGACAATCCGGGGCGAGCGGTGAGGGGCGGCATCCGGTTTGCCGGCATGCTGCCCCTCACCTGCCCCGCGGCGCGTCCTCCCCGGAGGAAGGGAGACGCGCGCTCCCCCTCAACCCATCCACTTCAACTCATCCATTGGCCGCCGTCGACATTGTAGGTCTGGGCGACAATGTATTCTGCCTCGTCGCTGGCGAGGAAAACCGCCATGCCGGTTAGATCTTCCGTGCGGCCCATGCGGCCGTATGGCACCGCCTCGCCCACCAGTCTCTTCTTCTCGCCCTTCGGCCGGTTCTCATATTTGGCGAACAGAGCGTCGACATGCTCCCAATGCTCGCCGTCGACGACACCCGGCGAGATGGCGTTGACGTTGATGCGATGCTTGATCAGGTCGAGCCCGGCCGACTGGGTCAGCGAGATGACGGCGGCCTTGGTGGCGCAGTAGACCGCGACCAGCGGCTCGCCACGGCGCCCGGCCTGGCTCGCCATGTTGATGATCTTGCCGCCCCGGCCAGCGGCGATCATCGAGCGCGCCGCTGCCTGCAGCATGAACAGGGTTCCGGCGACATTGACCGAAAACAGCCTGTCGTAGCTCGCCCGGCTGATCTCCACGATGGGCGCCAGGTCGAACAGGGCGGCGTTGTTGATCAGGATGTCCAAGCCGCCGGCCTTGGCCTCGACCGCCTTTACGGCGGCCTCGATCGAGGACTGGTCGGTGACGTTGAGCCGGACGGCATAAGCGTTGTTGCCGATCTCGGAAGCAGTCTTCTCGGCCGCCTCCAGGTTGATGTCGGCAATCGCCACCGTGGCGCCTTCGCGCACATAGGCTTCGGCGAAAGCCCTGCCGATGCCGCGCGCCGATCCGGTGATCAGCGCCGATTTGCCTTTCAGCCTCATTGCGCCAGCGCCTTGCCGTCGGCGCCGAAGCGATGGAGCTTGGTCTTGTCGGGCGTCAGATAAATGGTGTCGCCATGCTTCACGGCGACCTCGCCGTCGGCGCGCACATTGATCGTGCCGATGCCGTCCGTCTGGACATGCAGGAAGGTGTCGGAACCGAGATGCTCGGCAACGCCCACCGTCGCCTTCCAGTCACCGGCCGTGGTCGAGATGTTGATATGCTCGGGCCGGATGCCGATGGTCTTGGCGCCGTATTTGTCGGCCGGCGCACCTTCGATCAGGTTCATCTTGGGCGAGCCGATGAAGCCGGCGACGAACAGGTTCTTCGGCGTCTTGTAGAGCTCCATCGGCGAGCCGACCTGCTCGACATTGCCGGCATTAAGCACGACGATCTTGTCGGCCATGGTCATGGCCTCGACCTGGTCGTGGGTGACGTAGATCATCGTCGTCTTCAGCTGATGGTGCAGCTCGCTGATCTCCAACCGCATGGTGCCGCGAAGCGCTGCGTCTAGGTTCGACAGCGGCTCGTCGAAAAGGAAGGCCGAAGGCTGGCGCACGATGGCGCGACCGATGGCGACGCGCTGGCGCTGGCCGCCGGAGAGCTGGCCCGGACGGCGCTCGAGATAGTTGGTGAGGTTCAAGATACGCGCGGCGTCCTTCACCTTCTTGTCGATGGTCGCCTGGTCCTCGCCGGCCATCTTCAGCGGGAAGGCGATGTTCTTGGCGACCGTCATGTGCGGATAAAGCGCGTAGGACTGGAAGACCATGGCAAGCTTGCGCTTGGCCGGCGCCTCGCCGGTGACGTCGCGGCCATCGATGCTGATGGTGCCGCCGCTGGTGTCCTCCAGCCCGGCGATCAGCCTGAGCAGCGTGGACTTGCCGCAGCCCGACGGGCCGACGAACACGACGAACTCGCCGTCCTCGATGACGAGGTCGATGTTCGGAATGATCGTCGTCGACCCGAAGGACTTGGAGACGTTCTTGAGCGTGATGTTTCCCATGGTTTCCTCCCGGGGATATTCTTCGTCGTCCGCCGCCTGCCGTGCGCGGCTACTTCACGGCGCCGCCCCTACTTCACCGCACCGAAGGTCAGGCCGCGCACCAGCTGCTTCTGACTGAACCAGCCCATGATCAGGATCGGCGCGATCGCCAGCGTCGAGGCCGCAGAGAGCTTGGCCCAGAACAACCCTTGCGGGCTTGAGAAGGAGCTGATGAAGGCGGTCAGCGGCGCTGCGTTCGTGGTGGTCAGCCGGATCGTCCAGAACGCCTCGTTCCAGGCCAGGATGATGTTCAAGAGCATCGTCGAGGCAATGCCCGGCACCGCCATCGGCGTCAGCACATAGATGATCTCGTTCCACAGCGAGGCGCCGTCCATGCGCGCCGCTTCGAGGATCTCGCCCGGGATCTCGCGGAAATAGGTGTAGAGCATCCAGACCACGATCGGCAGGTTGATCAGCATCAGCATCACTGTCAGGCCGACGCGGCTGTCGAGCAGGCCGGTGTCGCGGAAGATCAGGTAGATCGGGAACAGAACCGCGACGGCCGGCATCATCTTGGTGGAGAGCATCCACATCAGGATGTCCTTGGTCCGCTTGGTCGGCGAGAAGGCCATCGACCATGCCGCCGGGATCGCGATCACGAGCGCCAGAACGGTCGAGCCAACCGACAGGACCACCGAGTTCAGGAAGAACTTGAAATAGCCCCGCTGCGCCTCGACCTCGGTATAGCTTTCCATGGTTCCGGACGGTAGCAGGCTGAAGCCCTGGATCGCCTCCTGCTCCGACTTGAACGAGGTGATGATCGTGTAAAGGATCGGGAAGAAGATCAGCAGGGCGACGATCCAGGCCGCGGCCGTGGCGATCGTCTTGTGCCGGGTGGTGACTGCGCGTGCCATTTTATCCTCCCTTATTTGTCCAGGTTCTTGCCGACGGCGCGCATGACGAAGAAGGCGACGATGTTGGCGAGAATGACCGCGATGACGCCGCCGGCGGACGCCTGGCCGATTTTGAACTCCAGCAGCGCCTTCTGATAGACGAGGAAGGGCAGGTTGGTGGAGGCATAGCCCGGGCCGCCATTGGTGGTGACCAGGATCTCGGCATAGACCGAGAGCAGGAAGATTGTCTGGATCAGGATGACGACGGTGATGGCGCGTGACATGTGCGGCAGCGTCAAATAGATGAACCGGCTAATGAAGCCGGCGCCGTCCATCTCGGCCGCCTCCTTCTGTTCCTCATCCAGCGATTGCAGCGAGGTGAGCAGGATCAGCGTCGCGAAGGGCAGCCACTGCCAGGCGACGATGAGGATGACCGCCGTCAGCGGGTGCTGGCCGAACCAGTCGATCGGGTTGGCGCCGAAGAAGCGGGCAATATCGGCGAAGACGCCGTATTGCGGGTGCATGATCATGTTCTTCCAGACCAGAGCCGCGACAGGCGGCATGACGAAGAACGGCGAGATGACGAGGATGCGCACGATCCCCTGACCCCAGATCGGCTGGTCGAGGAGCAGCGCAAGAAGGATGCCGCCGACCACGGTGATGGCCAGCACGCTGACGACGATGGTGAGCGTGTTGAGGATCGACTGCAGGAAGGCCGGATTGGAGTAGAAGAGCTTGTAATTGGAGAACCAGACAAACCCGTCCCGGATCGGATTGAGTGGGTTGTACTGGAGGAACGAAAACCAGATCGTGAAGACCAGCGGCACGATCATCCAGATGAACAGTAGGATCACCGATGGCGCCATCATGAAACGGGCAAGCGAATGGGTCTGCTGAGTAGCCATGACGGTCACCCTCCAAATGTCAGCCGGATCTTAGAGTTGTGCCACAACTTTCCTGATTGTGAAGGTGGCCGCCCGAACTGGGTTTCGGGCGGCCATTGCCGGTCATGATGCGCTACCGGCGTTCGGCACCGGGAGGAGCCTTACTTGATGTAGCCGCCTTCGGTCATCGCCGCGGTCGCCGCGTCCTGGGCTTGCTTCAGCGCATCGTCGACGCTCGACTGGCCGGCAAGAGCAGCCGAAAAGAGCTGGCCGACGGTGGTGCCGAGACCCTGGAATTCAGGGATGGCGACGAACTGCACGCCGACATAAGGCACCGGCTTGACGGTCGGATGCGTCGGGTCCGCGGCGTTGATGGAGTCCAGCGTCATCTTGGCGAAGGGCGCCGCCTTCTGGTACTCCGGATTGGCGTAGAGCGAGGTGCGTGTTCCGGGCGGAACGTTGGCCCAGCCTTCCTTCGAAGCGACCAGCTCGAGATAGTGCTTCGAGGTCGCCCAGGAGACGAACTTCTCGGCCGCATCGGCCTTCTGCGTGCCGGCGGGGATCGCCAGCGACCAAGCCCACAACCAGTTGCCGCGCTTGCCGAGGCCGTTATCGGGCGCCAGCGCATAGCCGACCTTGTCGGCCACCTGCGAAGCCTTCGGATCGGAGACGAATGACGCGGCGACGGTGGCGTCGATCCACATGCCGCACTTGCCCTGCTGGAACAGAGCCAGGTTCTCGTTGAAGCCGTTGGACGAAGCGCCCTCGGGGCCGTCGGCCTTCATCAGGTCGACATAGAACTGCAGCGTGTTCTTCCATTCCGGCTGGTCGAACTGCGGCTTCCAGTTCTCGTCGAACCAGCGCGCGCCGAACGAGTTCGACATGGCGGTGAGGAAGGCCATGTTCTCGCCCCAGCCGGCCTTGCCGCGCAGGCAGACGCCGTTCACGCCGTTGGCGCGGTCGGTCATCTTGTCGGCGGCCTGCTTGATGAAGTCCCAGGTCGGCGCGTCGGGCATCTTCAAGCCCGCCTTCTCCATCAGGTCCTTGCGGTACATGACGAAGGAGCTCTCGCCGTAGAAGGGCGCGGCATAGAGCTTGCCGTCGACCGAAAGGCCACCGGCGATGGCCGGGATGATGTCCTTGGCGTCGTAGTCGTCGCCGAGCTTGTCGAGCGGCAGCAGCCAGCTCTGCTTGGCCCAGATCGGAACCTCGTAGGTACCGATGGTCATGACATCGTACTGGCCGCCCTTGGTGGCGATGTCGGTGGTGACGCGCTCGCGCAGCACGTTCTCTTCGAGCGTGACCCAGTTGAGCTGGATGTCGGGGTTAGCCTTGGTGAAGTCGTCCGTCAGCTTCTGCATGCGGACCATGTCGCCATTGTTGACGGTGGCGATGGTGATGGATTCGGCATGCGCGGCGAACGCAAGGGCGCTGGCCGACAACAGGCCCAGGGTGAGCGTGCGAAGTTTCATCAATTCCTCCCTAAAACCAAGATGAGCATTTGCCTTGGCTGTGGGCAATTACTCACCAAGAATGAACTATGTCAAGCCGGAATCGATGCTGCAGCGCAGCACAAATCTGCGTCGCGCCCGCCTGGGCGGCGCGGAAGAAAGTCCAATTCGGGTGGCTGGTTGTCGCGTCCGGCCTACTGGCAAGCGATCTCGGCGAGGATCCAGTCGCGGAAGGCGCGAATCTTCGGCACGTTGCGCCGGGCCGTCGGATAGACCAGCCAATAGGCATGACCGTCGTCGCCGACCAGATCGAAGGGCTGGATCAGCCGGCCGTCGGCGATCTCGTTCTTGAACAGGGCCTTGGTAACGATCGCCACGCCCTGCCCGGCCATCGCGGCATTGGCCTCATAGGCCTGCGCGCCCATGCTGGTGCCGGGGCGGCTGGCGAGCTCTTTCGCCGGCAGACCCGCGAGCGCGAACCATTCCTGCCACCAGATGTCGCCCGGATCGAGGATCGGCAGCTTAAGCAGGTCGGCCGGCTCCTTGACGCCGCCGATGCTCGCCGCAAGCCTAGCGCTGAGCACCGGAGTGAAGTCGGCCTTGAACAGCATGTGGGTTTCCACGCCCGGCCATTTGCCGCCGCCGGAACGGATGGCGATGTCGATGTCCTCGCGGGCGAAATCGACGACACGGTTCGAGGTGTCGACGCGCACGGCAAGCGAGGGATGCGCGACCTGGAAGGAGCCCAGATGCTGCGCCAGCCAATTGGAGGCGAAGGTGAGCAAGGTGGAAACGCAAAGCACGCCATCCGCGCCGGCTCGAGCGGCCGAGTAGGCGCCGCTCAGCAGCGCAAAGGCCTCACTGACGGCAGGCGCCAGGCGCTGGCCAGATTCGGTCAGCTCGATCTGCCTCGGCCGGCGTAAAAATAGCGGCGCGCCGATGCGCTCCTCGAGAAGCTTGATCTGGTAGCTCGCGGCCGCCTGCGTCATGCCAAGCTCCTCGGCGGCCTTGGTGAAGGAGAGATGCCGGGCAACGGCCTCGAACACCCGGATCGCCTGCAGCGGCGGGAGTTGGGCAAACTGTCGGGAGCTCAGCTCGGGCATAAGGCCTCTTTATGGGTCATGATCGACGTTTGATTGGAAGCACCTGCCGATCAACCCGATATTTGGGGTCGAGGATCAATCCAGTTCAAGCATAGCGAAGGCTGACGATCATGACCACGATGCAGGAAAAAGTCGTTTCTACCCCGGCACGCAGTTGGATTTCGCTGCTGGCGCGGGAATTTTCATGGTTCGCCGGCCGCAGGCGCGGTTATGTCGATGTCCGGGAACTGTCGCCGCATCTGCAGCGGGACATGGGTTTCCTCGATGGCAACGATCCGCATGGACGTTACAGATAGCCGGCTCTTTTTTTATCAAAGCGCGGCACTAATCATGGCACATGATCTTTCCGGGCGGCCGGCTCAGGGCTATGCGCCGGCAAGCAGTGCAGCGGCCGTCCGCTCATCGGTGATGAGGCCGTTGACCAGCCGCCGGTTCACGGCGGCGAGGATGCCCGGCAGCTTGCGCTCGCCCATGGCAAGCGCGATGACCAGCGATTTCTCGCGCGACGGCAATGCAGCGGACGACACGCGGTCGTTGGTGATGCCGTCGATCATGCGGCCCTCGCGGTCGAACACCCAGCCGACGATCTCGGCGACGCCGCCCGCCTTCTGCAGCGCCTTCAATTCCCCTTCCGAAATGAAGCCGTCCTCATAGAGCGGCGCCTTCGGACCGAGGTCGCCGATACCGACGAAGGTGACGTCGGCCTCAGCGGCGAGCGCCAGCGTCGGCTGGATCATCGGCTGGCTGAGCAGCATGTCGCGCTCTTCCGGCGACGAGGCGATGACCGGTAGCGGCATCGGGAAGGAGCGCGCCTTGACCCTGTCGGCCATGGTGAAGATGACATTGTAGAAGGCGGCCGAGCCGTCGGGCGAGATGTTGCCGGTCAAGGACACGACCTTGTGCTGCGGGCATTCCATCGGCGGCAACAGCTCGATCGCCGCCTTCAGCGTGCGGCCGGTGCCGATCGCCATGACGATGGGCGTGGTCGAGCGCAGCCGCCGCTCGATCTCGCCTGCGGCCGCCTCGGCGATCCCGATCGTCGTCGAGGACGAGGTCGGATCGCTAGGCACCACTTCGACCAGATCGAGCGCGAAGCGCGACTTCAGCCGCGCGGCAAGGTCGAGGCAATTGGCGATCGGATGGTCGACCCGCACCTTGATCAGGCCTTCCGACATCGCCAGCGACACGAGCCGCTGCGCGGTCTGCCTGGAAATGCCGAGCTTGGCGGCGATCTGGTCCTGCGTGTTGCCGGCGACATAATAGAGCCAGCCGGCGCGCGCGGCGTCGTCCAACCTGGTGTTGCCGGTTTCCTGTCGCGAGTTCACATCCTGCCTCCCCAGCCCGCGCATTGGCGGGCGCTCTAGATTACAGCGAAAGCGGCTATGCGCAATTGTCAATTGAAAGAGCAATTGCTTGCGTCGAGCAAACGCCACGAACGGACCAATTATCCCTTGCACCGACCATTTGCCGGCGGGACGGTTTATCTCGGCCGGGAAACCCATTAAGGGGATCGGCAAAGGAGCCTCGCATGACGCCGAAAGCGGTTTTCTGGGATATGGACGGCACGCTGGTCGACAGCGAGCCGCTGCACGAGGCGGCGCTTGTGGCGGCGCTGCGCAGCGTCGGCATCGCGCCGCCGACCAATCTGCACGAACGGGTGCTCGGCGTCGCGGCATGGCCGGTCTACGAGATGCTGCGCGGCGAGTTCGGCCTCGAACTGCCGTTCGACGACTGGATCGTGCGCAAATACAACCACTATTTGCCGATGGCCGAGACGCTGAAGCCGCGCCCCGGCGCGATCGAGGTGTTCAACGAATTGCGGGCGCTGGGGGTCGAGCAGGCGGTTGTGTCGAATTCCGATCGGCTGATCGTCGACGCCAATCTCGGCGCGGTCGGCCTCGTCTATCCCGGCATGCACACGGTGAGCCGCAACGACGTGCGCCAAGGCAAGCCGCATGCGGAGCCGTTCCTGCGCGCCGCCTATCTTGCCGGCGTCGATCCGGCCGACGCCGTGGCGGTCGACGACAGTGTGACCGGCGCCACGGCCGGCTTGGCGGCGGGAATGCGGACGATCTTCTGGCCAGAAGCGCCGATGGAAGGACCGTCCGGCGCCATCGTGATCAGCAGCGCCGAGGAGTTGCGGGCCCAGTTGGGGCTTTGACCATCGGTTGACCGCCCGAGGCTCTGATCCTCAGTTCCTGTAAACCGGCTCTTCCTCGTCGAGGATCGCCTTCAACTCGGCGAGATGACGCTCGGCCTGGCTGGGATAGTTGTCCATCTCGCTTGCCGTCTTCTCGGCGATGGCGTCGGAGAGCGTGCGCAGCGGCCGGCCGGTCCACAGCGCCTTGATGTAGGTCTCGGCGGCGCGCTCGAAATAGAACATGCGGTTGAAGGTGTCGGCGACAGTGTCGCCGACGACCATCACGCCGTGATTGCCCATGACCATCACCTTGACCTTGGGGTCGACGAGCAGTTTCGAGCAGCGCTCGCCCTCCTCCTCGAAGGCGAGCCCGCCATAGTGGGCGTCGACGACATGGCGGTTGAAGAACATGGCAGAGTTCTGATCGATCGGTGGCAAGGTGGAATCGGCCAGCGAGGCAAGCACGGTGGCATGGATCGAATGCACATGCATGGCGCAGCGCGCATGCGGCACGTTGCGGTGGATGGCGCCGTGCAGGCCCCAGGCCGTGGGGTCGGGCGCATTGAGACCCGACAGCGTGTCGGGATCGTTGGCGTCGATCACGAGCAGGTCGCTCGCCTTGATGCGCGAGAAATGCACCTGGTTGGGGTTCATCAGGAATTTCGTGCCGTCCTCGTTGACCGACAGCGAAAAGTGGTTGGCGACCGCCTCATGCATGTTAAGCCGCGCCGTCCAGCGGAAGGCTGCGGCGAGATCGACACGCTCTTCATAGTAGGGCAGGTTGCTCAGCGGTTCCTTCTGCAGGCGGGCAAGGCTCATCGAAAATCCTCCGGTTTGCTGGAGAATGCCGCGCATGGTGGTAGCCAGCAACTAATAACTGGTAGGTCAGCCGGCTCCAGCTAGATCAGGCAGCGGGACGCGCCGACTGCAGCCCGCCCTGCTCGACGATGAAATCGATCACCTCGTTGAGGCCCTTGCCGCGCGACAGATCGGTGAAGCCGAAAGGCCGCTTGCCGCGCATGCGGGCGGCATCCGCTTCCATGACGTCGAGATTGACGTTCACATAGGGCGCCAGATCGCTCTTGTTGATGATGAGGAAATCAGAGCGGGTGATGGCCGGACCCCCCTTGCGAGGGATCTCCTCGCCCTGGCAGACCGAGATGACATAGAGCGTCAAGTCGGCAAGGTCGGGCGAGAAGGTGGCTGCGAGGTTGTCGCCGCCGGATTCGATGAAGACGATGTCGAGATCGGGGAACTTCTTGTTCAGCTCGGCAATCGCCCGCAGGTTGATCGAAGCGTCTTCGCGGATGGCGGTGTGCGGGCAGCCGCCGGTCTCGACGCCGACGATGCGCTCCTCGGGCAGCGCCTGCAGGCGGGCCAGCATCATGGCGTCTTCCTTGGTGTAGATGTCGTTGGTGACGACGGCGATCGAGAACTGGTCGCGCAGCGCCTTGCAGAGCTTTTCGGTGAGCGTCGTCTTGCCTGAACCGACGGGGCCGCCGATGCCGATGCGAAGGGGACCGTTGGGTTGGGTCATGCCGGAAACTCCGTGATGGCGAGAATGGCGAAGCTCAGCCCGATCAACAGGCAGAGCGGCGAATAGAGGCGCTGGTCGAGCCGGGCGAAGGGCTGCTCCGGGGTCAGCCGGCGCCACCAGGGCGTGAAGCCAGCGATGCCGCGGCCGAGAAAGACCAGGCCGATGAACAGCGCGGTGGCTGCCAGCCCTTGCTTTGGAAACGGTGCCGCGAAGACGCCTTCGAGCGCCAGCGGCCACAACGTCGCCAGCGCGAGGCAAGCGGCGACGGCAAAGCTCGCGACAGGCGACGGCATCTCGTCCACGCCGCGAAAGCCGACGACGGCGCGAGCGCAGGATCTTGCGTCCGTTCCCGGCCAGATGCCGCCGATGCCCCAATACACATGCAGCGTGGTGATCAGAAGCAGGACGAAGGAGAGGACGAAGGCAAGCATGATCATGAGCGGAACAGACGCGAATACTGGGTTTCGTGCTTCATCGCCGTGATGTCGGACATCAAGGCTGCGCCGCCGATATCCTCGAGCGAGGAATTCACAGCACGGGCCGCCGTCGCAAGCGCAAAAGGCTCAAAGCCGGCTAACAATGCCGTCGCGTCGACCTGCCCGACCACACCGAGCCGGATCGCGGCCTGCACGAGGTTGGAGAAGAACGCCTGCAGGAAGGCGGACAGCGCATCGCCAAGGCCGATGCCGTGGCTGCCGGCGACCGCGCCGACGGCGACGCAATAGGGGCAATCGGCAGGCAGGCGCTCCAGCGCGCGGCACTGCCAGGCGGACGCCGCCTTAAGGAAGGCCGCGCCCTGCAGCATGGTTTCCATGTGGCGCTCCCGCGAACCGGCAAGCGCCTCGGCAAGCGCGGCGACTTCCGCCAGATCGCCGCCTTCGCCCGCGCGCCGCCAGCTTTCGGCAAACAGTACCGCATCGTTCCAACCCGAGCCCATCTCGACCAGCGTCTCCAGCCAGCCGGCGAGATCCCGGCGATCGGCGATCAGTCCGTCATGCACGGCGCGTTCCAGCCCATGGCTATAGGAGAAGCCGCCGACCGGAAAGGACGGCGACAACCAGGCCATCAGGCGCAATAGAGCGACATTCGAAGCCGGCTCAGTCATGGTGGTGGTGATCATGACCCTGATGATCATGGCCATGCCCATGTCCGGAATATGCGCCGCGCACAGGGCTGAACGGCAGCAAAACCTCGCTCACCGTGGCGCCGAGCCCTTCCAGCATCGCCTTGATGACATGGTCGCGCAGGATGAGGATGCGGCCTGCCTCGATCGCTGCCGCGAGATGGCGGTTGCCGATATGCCAGGCAAGCTCGGCGAGATGCACGGCGTCGCGGGCGCGGATGTCGTAGACCTCCTCCGGTGCTGCGACGATTTCGAGTTGACGGCCATCTTCCAGTACCAGCCGGTCGCCATTGTTCAACGCCACCGGCTCGGGCAGGTCGACCAGAACCTTGCCGCCGCCCGCCGTCTCGACGGCGCGGCGGCGCAGATGCCGCTCGTCATGGGCAAGCACCGCTTTGTCATAGGCCGTCGCGGCTCCCGCCTCGGCGGCGGGGAGCACCGAGACGGCGCGCGGAAATTTGGTGAAATCGGTGCGAATATCGAGCTTCATTTGAAAGATCCTCCATTCGCCTGCGCACGGGCACGGGCAGGGCGTGTGAGCACTCGCTCGAAATAGGCGTCGACACGCTCGGATTCGATCGGGAATCGGCCGCCACGCGCCCAGCCGCCGATGTCGCCCAGGATGACATCGACAGCGGAGAATCGGTCGCCCAGCGCAAAGGGTCTGTCGCCGAGCCGGCGGTCCAGCGCCGTCACTTCGGAAGCGAAATCATAGGCCGCGGCCGGGCCGACGTCGACGCGCACCTCCTTGGGCAAGAGGAAGCGGTGGCGCAGCTTGTTCCACAGCGGCGCTTCGAGCTCGCTCTGGGCGAAATGCATCCAGGAATCGATCTCGGCGCGGCCGGCAAGACCGGGATTTGCGCCCATGCCCTTATCGGCATGCTTGTCCGCCAGATAGACGCAGATCGCCGCCGAATCCGTGATCTTCAGATCGCCCTCGATCAGGATCGGCACCTTGCCGGACGGATTGAGAGCATAGGCCTCCGGCGAGCGCAGCTTGACCTCGACGAACTCATAGGGCTGCCCCAGCTCCTCGAGCATCCAGAGCACGCGGCTGACCCGGGAACCTCGCGATCCGACGGCCTTGTACATGGTTGAACCCTGTCTTTTCCCGGACCCTAATGCATGTCGCGCAAAAGTGTGCAGCGGTTTTGCGAAAACGACATGCATAAAAACAAAGACCTAAAGCGTGTCGCCGTTTCAGCGCGACGCGCTTTAGACCATTTCCGAGCAGCCGCCCAACTGTAGTCAGACGATGGTGTCGAAGAGCCGCAGGATGAACGATATCTGGTAGATGAGGGCGGCCGCGACGAAGGCGATGTGGAAGCGGCGGTCGCGCACCAGGATCGCGACCAGGCAAAGCGCGACGAACACCGGCGTGCGGATCAGATATTCGTTGCCGAAGCGCGCGAAATGCTCCGGGCCCTTGAGCAGCGTGTCGATGATATCGAGCAGGTAGGTCGCGCCAAGCAGGCCGAAGAACCAGGCGCGCCGTGAATAGAAGTAATCCTCATAGCTGGTGTAATCGAGCATCGAGTCCGGAAACAGCAGCGCGCAGAGCAGGAAGAGCGTGATGGCGTAGAAGATGATGAAAAGGTACTTGCCGAAGGTCCATGACTGGATGGCGTAAAGCCCGAACTCCCACCACCAGAAATGCACCAGCATCAGAAGCACCGAGCCAACCCAAGCGAGATGCACAGGATAGAGCTTGTATTGGCCGGGATGCTGAACGATGCGGGCAAACCCCGACAGAAGCCGCGTCACGCCGAGGCCGATCACCATGCCCATGACGATGCGAATATGCGGGAAGATGTCGTGGGGAGAGGCGATTTCGGTGGGCATAGGTCGGCTTTACGTCAATCGTACCAGAGCCATAGCTTTCGAAAGCCTGGCGGGATCTCGATCTTCTCGGCTGGCAGATGATCTACGTCTCCTTCCCAGGTCTCGTCGGGCTCGAAACCAGGCGGCAGCCAGCCGAGCACCTCGGCTTCGCTGGCGCGTGTTACTACGACGATCTTGTAGGAGAACGGCCATTTTCCGGTGTCGCACTGGGTAATCGCTATCCTAATGTCTTGGACCTCAGGTCGGTCTCGTATCGACTTGAACGTCGCCAGGATCGCGTCGTTGTTGGGCGCAACGTGACTATTGCACAAGAGGCCAGCTTCCCCCTCGGCTCCGTCGAAATATTGCTCCAGCGTAACCAGCGGCATGACAATCGGGGTAACACCCCCATTGTATTTTTCCAACGGCCCCATTCTCGAAATCAGGGCTGCTTTCTTCTGTTCGTTCATGGCGGGTCCAGGTGCGTTGCTAGGCACGACCCTAAAACAGAAAGTACCGTTGCGCCATCGGCAGCACGGTCGCCGGCTCGCAGGTCAAGAGCTCACCATCGGCGCGGACCTCGTAGGTTTCCGGATCGACCTCGACATGCGGCGTGGCATCGTTCAGCACCATCGAATGCTTGCCGATGCCGCCGCGCGTGTTCTCGACCGCGACCATCGCCTTGTCGACACCTAGTCTTTCCTGCAGGCCCGTATCGAGTGCCGCCTTCGAAACGAAGGTCACCGAGGAGTTGGTCAGCGCCTTGCCATAGGCGCCGAACATCGGCCGGTAATGCATCGGCTGCGGCGTCGGGATCGAGGCGTTGGGATCGCCCATGGGAGCCGCCGCGATCGTGCCGCCGATCAGCACCATCTCCGGCTTGACGCCGAAGAAGGCTGGGTTCCACAGCACGAGATCGGCGCGTTTGCCGACTGTGATGGAACCGATCTCCTTGGACAGGCCGTGCGCTATCGCCGGGTTGATCGTGTATTTTGCTATGTAGCGGCGGACGCGGAAATTGTCGCTGTCACCGGTTTCCTCAGGCAATGCACCGCGCTGGCGCTTCATCTTGTCGGCGGTCTGCCAGCAGCGGATCGCGACCTCGCCGACGCGGCCCATGGCCTGGCTGTCGGAAGAGATGATCGAGAAGGCGCCGATGTCGTGCAGGATGTCCTCGGCCGCAATCGTCTCCTTGCGGATGCGGCTTTCGGCGAAAGCGATGTCCTCGGGGATCGACGGCGACAAATGATGGCAGACCATCAGCATGTCGAGATGCTCGGCCAAGGTGTTGACCGTGTAAGGCCGCGTCGGGTTGGTCGAGGACGGGATGACGTTGGGCAGGCCGCAGACCTTGATGATGTCGGGCGCATGGCCGCCGCCGGCGCCCTCGGTGTGGAAGGCATGAATGGTGCGGCCCTTTATCGCCGCCACGGTGTTCTCGACGAAGCCAGACTCGTTCAGCGTGTCGGTGTGGATCATTACCTGCACGTCGTAGGCGTCGGCCACCGACAGGCAGCAGTCGATCGCGGCCGGTGTCGTGCCCCAGTCCTCATGCAGTTTCAGCGAGCAGGCGCCGGCAAGCACCATCTCCTCGAGCGCTGCCGGCCGCGACGCATTGCCCTTGCCGGACAGGCCGATATTCATCGGGAAGGCGTCGAAGGACTGGATCATGCGCGCCATGTGCCATGGCCCGGGCGTGCAGGTGGTGGCCAAAGTGCCATGCGCCGGACCGGTGCCGCCGCCGAGCATGGTGGTGATGCCGCTCATCAGCGCTTCCTCGATCTGCTGCGGGCAGATGAAGTGGATATGCGCGTCAAAGCCGCCGGCAGTGAGGATCTTGCCCTCACCGGCGATGATCTCGGTTCCCGGCCCTATGATGATGGTGACGCCGTCTTGGGTATCGGGATTGCCGGCCTTGCCGATGGCCGCGATGCGGCCGTCCTTCAGGCCGATATCGGCCTTGACGACGCCGGTCAGCGCATCGACGACCAGCGCATTGGTGATGACGGTGTCGGCGGCCCCGCCGGCTCGCGGCACCTGGCTCTGGCCCATGCCGTCGCGAATGACCTTGCCGCCGCCGAACTTCACCTCCTCGCCATGGACGGTGAAATCCTTCTGGACCTCGATGAAGAGCTCGGTGTCGGCCAGCCGCACCTTGTCGCCGACCGTCGGGCCATACATTTGGGCATAGGCGGCACGGGTTACTCTGGCCATCAGCGATTGCTCCCGAAAGTGAGGTTGCCGAAAGTGACATTATTTGCGCGTGGCACGCACATTGTCGCCATCCAATGGTCACGCAATGACCCGCTCGGCGACACTTTCCGATCCCATTTGGCGGTTGAGGTGGCCGCGTCAGCCCAAAACGACCGTTTGCCAAACCGATGGAAGGAATATCCATGCGCAAGACGATATTTTTCGCGGCAGCCGCCAGCTTGATGATGGCGGGTGCGGCCGGTGCCCAGCAGCAGCCCGCGCCGCAGCCAAGCCCTGCACCGGCCGCGCCTGCTCCCGCCGCGCCGAAGGCTCAGACGCCGACGATCGAGAGCGTCAACATCGTCGATATCACGGAATTGCCGAAGGACACGCAAACGCAGGTCAACCAGATCGTGGCGCAACGCGGCGACGCCGGCCTGCAGACTCTGCGCAAATCGATCGACGCGACGCCGAAGGTGAAGTCCGCGCTCGAAGCCAAGGGGATAAGCTCGGCGCAGGTGATCGCGGCCAGCTTGCAGCCCAACGGTGCGCTGACCCTGATCACCAAGAAGGCGAGCTGACCACCCATGCTGACGGGCCGGTTGCTGGCCCGTCAGCAGCATCGCCACGGGAACCTCCCGACGACAAGGCGCGTTTCGCCTTTTTCGCCCCGCCACAAGTTCAATCAGGAGCGAGCGATGGCGAGCGCCCAATGTCTCGGAACAGGATTTCCAGCCCTTGTCGTGGCCATGCTTCTGGTGGCCACCGCCCCGGCGTTCCCGGCGCAGCCGCTGGACAGCAACAAGGCGGGCGAGGCGATCGTCGATTCCGACATCCGGCAGGAAGAGGCGCTGTCGAAGACGGAAGCCGGCAAAGTCATCACCGCGATAGACCGCACACGCGAGAACATCGGCACGGTGCGCAAGACGACCAAGCTCGCCACCGTCGATATCGTCTTCCTGACGGATGCGGCGCGCAGCGAGGGCGGGCCGCCGCCGGCGATCGAGAACAAGGTGAAGCAGCATCAGGACGACGTCGCGGAACTGCGCCAGGAGATCGAGGCTAACGCGCTGCTCTTCAACGCCATCGATTCGCGGCGCGTGCTTGCCGAGGACGTGCTTGCCGTCGAGTTCGACAATCCCGGCAAGATCGTCATCTACGCGGCCGCCAAGCCTCCAAAGTGAGTTGAGCGCCCCAGACCTCACAGCTTGCCGGACCTCACAGCTTGCCCATCACCTTCTGCTGGAAACCATAGACCTCGCGCTTGCCGCCGAGCGGCACCAGCGTGACGTCGCGTTCCTGGCCGGGCTCGAAGCGCATGGCCGTGCCGGCGGCGATGTCAAGCCGCATGCCGCGGGCTTGTTCGCGGTCGAATTTCAGCCCCTCGTTGGTCTCGAAGAAATGATAGTGGCTGCCGACCTGGATCGGACGGTCGCCGCTGTTGGCGACCTTCAGCGTTACCGTCGGCAGACCCTTGTTCAGCTCGATATCGCCCTTTGCTGTGATGACTTCGCCCGGGATCATCGCCGCCTCACAGCATGCAGAAGGCAAGGCCAGCGCCGACCGCCGCGCAGGCGGCGCCGGCAACACGCGCCAAGGCGCGGAAGCGCAGCCCAAGGCCGAGCGCGGCCGCGATGCCGATGGCATGAAGAAGCACCGTCGCTACGGCGAAGCCCGCCATGTATTCGAGGCCGCCGGCATTCTCCGGCACTTCGGTGCCATGCGCATGGCCGTGGAACAGGGCGAACAGGCCGATGACGGCCACGCCCGCCGAGACCGGCAGGTCGACCGCCAGCGCCACCAGCAACCCGAGCGCCACGACCGAAGCGAGGATACCCGGCTCGACGAAGGGCACCGGCACATGCAGCATGCCAAGCGCTGCGCCAACCAGCATCACGCCGGCGAAGGCGAGCGGCCATGCCCACACCGCCCTGCCGCCCTTGATCGCCGCCCACAGGCCGACCGCGATCATCACGGTCATATGGTCGAGGCCGGACAGCGGATGCGCGAAGCCGGCGGCGAAGGAGGAGGTCGTGCCGATGCCGACATGGGCGTAAGCCGGCATCGCGGCCGCCAAGAGCAGGAGGGCGGCAAGCGTGGTTCGTTTCGTCGAAGCGGAAATCATGGGGTCTGCCTTCCATTTAATATTTTCATGCATGTCGCTACCCAAAACCGCTGCACACTTTTGGGCGACATGCATCGGGAAATGATCATGCGGCCTGGCGGGGGCCGCAGCCCTCCGCCTTGAGCACACGCTTGGTCGAGGCCGGATATTTCTTCAGCATCGCCGCAGGCCGGATCGGGCGCGGCGCAAAATTGCCGCCGCAGTTCGGGCACACGCCACCGAGAATGTTTTCCACGCAACTGGCGCAGAAGGTGCATTCGAAGGTGCAGATCAGCGCATCGACAGCCTCCGGCGGCAGATCCTTGTCGCAGCATTCGCAATTGGGCCTGAGCTCCAGCATCGGTCTCTCCTCACCGTATCGGTTCGTGCACGGTCACCAGCTTGGTGCCGTCGGGAAACGTCGCCTCGACCTGGACGTCGTGGATCATCTCGGCAATGCCGTCCATGACCTGGGCGCGGGTGACGACATGGGCACCGGCCTCCATCAGATCGGCCACCGAGCGGCCGTCGCGGGCGCCCTCGACGACGAAGTCGGTGATCAGCGCGATCGCCTCGGGGTGATTGAGCTTGACGCCGCGTTCCAGCCGCTTGCGCGCGACAATCGCCGCCATGGCGATGAGCAGCTTGTCCTTTTCACGCGGCGTCAGGTTCATGCGACTTCCCAGTATTCAAGATCAACGCATTCGAGATCAGAGTGACCATAATTTGGGCAGGCCCGCCTGCCCGTTGAGCAGTTCGACAAGCGGAACCAGCCGCTTGCGGAGCTGGTAGCCGTCGCCGGCGATGAGCCTCGCAAGAAGCTTGCCAGATTGCCCAACGTTCCAGAGGCTGGCGCCGCCCTGATCGCCGATGACGGCGCGCGCCGGCTCCAGCAGGGTTTCCGCACGCGGGGAGACGAGAAGCATCGTTGCGATCGCGCACGCGCCGCCGGCTACGGCCCGCAGCTGGAGGCCTGCTGCGATATCCGGCCCGATGCGAAAATCCTCGGCATGGACGAGCCTGCCATCCTGCCAAACCCGCCAGCGGTCATGGAAATTGCCCAGGACCGTCTGTTCGCCCATCGCTAGTCGGCCGAACAACGTCGCCTCCAGCAGCAGCGCTTCGGCGCTCCCCGCAAGCGTCACATCGAGCGTCCTTGCAAAGGCCGCCCGGTCGAAAACGATCGTTTCCTGCGGCAGCCAGGCAATCTGGCCGCCGGCGCCGACATCCAGGCTGATCGTCGTCTCGACGCGATCGGATGCGGCGCGATAGACCTTCTCGCAGGCCTGGGTGGTGATGGAGGCCGAGGCCCCCTCGCCAACCTCGATCGACCAGCCAAGCCGGTCGCCGCCGGTCAATCCGCCGGCCGTGTTGATCAGCACGGCCTCGAGCGGGTCGCCTTGCACCGCCGGCATGCGGATCTTGGCCGATCCGTCCTGGTAGAGGCGCCGGAGGCGGGTCCGGCCGCCGCTTCTGCCGCAGAAAAGCCTGCCTCGCCCGGCAACACGTTGGGCGGCAGGCGGGGAAACCAGGGTATCGTCGATCACGTCCATGACCCCAACGTTAAGCACTCCGGCGGCATTGTCGATATATAGCTTGTTGCTTGACATCGTTTCGGTTTCTATAGAGGGAGCCACCTTGGAGCGGTCACGCGATGCCTGGCGAGGTAGGGGCGACGACGTTAGTGACTCCAGGCACGAAGGGGCGCTGATCAGTTGGCGTCGGAAAACGACAGGGGAAGGAACCGAATGGCTGATCAGCTGACGACCGAAATCATCGAAAAGATCAAGGCCCATGCCGAGACCGGCGGCGAGGAAATCACCACCAGCACCGATCTCAACGCGCTGGGGATCCATTCGCTGGAGCTGACCGAGATCATCTTCGATCTCGAGGAGAAGTACGGCATCGAGATCGAGATGAACACGGTCGACGCCTGGAGCAACCTCAAGAACGTCGGCGACATGGTCGAGGCGGTTCGCGAGCTGATCGCGAAAAAAGCCTGACTGCATGCTGAAGCGCGTCGTCATCACCGGCATTGGCGGAATATGCGGGCTCGGCAACGATGTAGCCGCGATCTGGGACGCGATGCGCGCCGGCCGCTCGGCAATCGGCCCGATCGACAACCCTTCGCTGCATGACCTGAAGGTCAAGGTCGGCTGCGAAATCAAGGCGTTGCCCGATCACGGCATCGACCGCAAGCAAGTGGTGTCGATGGACCGTTTCAGCCTGCTGGCGGTGATCGCGGCGCGAGAGGCGATGCGGCAGTCCGGACTGGTCGCGCATGCCGACAACACCTACCGGATGGGCGCCATTGTCGGCGTCGGCGTCGCCGGCTTCGAGACGATCGAGGAAAATTACCGCGCCATCCTGCTCGAAGGACGCAACCGTGCCGCCATCTTCACCGTGCCGAAGGTGATGCCGGGCGCGGCTGCCGGCCAGGTCAGCATGAATCTCGGCCTGCGCGGGCCGGTGTTCGGCGTCACCTCGGCCTGTTCTTCGGCCAACCACGCCATCGCCTCGGCGGTCGACCAGATCCGGCTCGGCCGCGCCGACGTCATGGTCGCCGGCGGTACTGAAGCGCCGCTGGTCTGGGGCGTGCTCAAGGGCTGGGAAGCGCTGAGGGTGCTTGCGCCCGACACTTGCCGGCCGTTCTCCGCCGACCGCCAGGGCCTGTCGCTCGGCGAGGGCGCCGGCATGGCGGTGCTGGAAAGCTACGACCACGCCATGGCGCGCGGCGCCACCATCCTTGCCGAGATCGCGGGCGCGGGTTTCTCGGCCGACGCCTCCGACATTGTCGCCCCGACGATCGAGGGACCGGAGGCGGCGATGCGCTTCTGCCTGGTGGATGCCGGGCTCAATCCCGAAGACGTCGACTATCTCAACGCGCATGGCACCGGCACCAAGGCCAACGACCAGATCGAGACTGCGGCGATCAAGCGCGTCTTCGGCGAGCATGCTAGCGCGCTCTCGGTCTCCGCGACCAAGTCGATGCACGCGCATTGCCTCGGCGCATCGGGCGGGCTGGAGATGATCGCCTGCGTGATGGCGATTCGCGACGGCATCGTGCCGCCGACGGCGAATTTCCGCGAGCCCGACCCAGAATGCGATCTCGACGTGACGCCGAACGTAGCGCGCGAGCGCAAGGTGCGCGCCGCGCTGAGCAACAGTTTTGCCTTCGGCGGCACCAATGCGGTGCTGGCCTTCAAGTCGATCTGACACGGGCGATCTGACACGAACGCCCGCCATCCACCGGAACGCGCTTGTGCGTGCACGGCGGGCTGGCTGCCGGCATATTGATCCCGAAGGGCCGGGATCCTAATTCTTGCCCACCCGCCACGCGCGCCGCCCGGCGCCAATCCGCATCCGGAGCCCCGATGACCGATCTGTCCGCCTTTCCGATCGCCAAGCGCTGGCCAGCCAAGCACCCCGACCTTCTGCAGCTCTACTCCTCTCCGACACCCAACGGTGTGAAGATCTCGATCGCCCTGGAGGAGATCGGTCTGCCCTACGAGCCGCACTATGTCGACATCGGCAGGAATGAAAGCTGGACGCCGGAATTCCTGTCGCTCAACCCGAACGGCAAGATACCGGCGATCATCGACCCGAACGGGCCCGGCGGAAAACCTATCGGGCTGTTCGAATCCGGCGCCATCCTGCTCTACCTCGCGGACAAGACCGGCAAGCTCATCCCGGCCGATCCGATCCGCCGCTACGAGACGATCCAGTGGGTGTTCTTCCAGATGGCCGCGATCGGCCCGATCTTCGGCCAGGTCGGTTTCTTCAACAAATTCGCCGGGCGCGAGATCGCCGACAAGCGGCCGCTGGAGCGCTATCGCGACGAGTCGAGGCGCCTCATCGGCGTTTTGGAAACACGGCTCAAGGGCAGGCAATGGATCATGGACGACGACTACACCATCGCCGATGTTTCCACGCTCGGCTGGGTGCGCAACCTGATCGGCTTCTACGAGGCGCGGGACCTCGTCGGCTTCGATGATTTTCCGACCGTCGCGGCGTGGCTGGAGCGCGGCCTTGCGCGACCGGCCGTGCAGAGCGGCCTCACCATTCCGGCGAGGAGTTGAAAGGCCTATTTCGTCCCGGTTTTGGCGCGGCCTCGGCCGAGCACGGACGCGGCAAGCCGCGCGGTGGCCACCACTGCCCCCGTCGCGACGCTCGCCACGGTGCGGATCGGGCCTGACTTCGCCGCCGGCTTATGCGGTTTCGCCGCCTTCGCGGCGACCTTGTGCGATGCGCCAGGCACGACTTTCTTAGGCGGCGCCTTGCCGAAGGCCGGCTTGGCGTCTTTCGACCGCTCGGCAGTCGTCGATTGCGCCGTCCTGGATTGATTGGCCCTGCTTCTCGCGGGCGCGGGTTTTCTGGTCTTGGTTGCCATCAGACGGTTCCTGCTATTTGCTTTTGCGCAATTCCTGACGGAAAACCGCTACGCACTTTTCCTGGAATTGCTTCAGCGCCGGACAATTCGGGATAGGGGCATAACGACCTGTAAGTCTTAAGGTTCCCGCCCAAAAATATTGAAAATTGAGCAGGTTAACCAATCACCAGATCGGCCTCGCGGCGGCGCGCTAGCACACGCTCGATGTTCGGCATGTCGTTGGAGGCGATCCAGGCGCGGGCCTCCTCGTCGGACTTGCCGTGGCCCCGCCAGCGCTCCATCAGCCGGCGCTCGAGCTCGTTGCGCGGCACGTCGACGAAGATGGTGAAATCGAACAACGGCGCCAGCCGCGACCACGGCTCCTCGTCGAGCAGCAGATAGTTGCCCTCGACCAGGATGAACTTCGTGTCCGCGGAAACGATCTCGGCCGCCGCGCGCGACAATTCCATGCTGCGGTCGAAGACCGGAATGGCGATGTCCGGCTCGCCGGAGCGGATGCGCTTCAAGAGCGTCTCGAAGCCGGCGAAGTCGAAGGTCTCCGGCGCGCCCTTGCGCGAGCGCAGGCCGCGCCGGTTGAGCACGATGTCGTCATAGTGGAAGCCGTCCATCGGCACGACTTCGGACGTGCCCTCCGGGAGCAGCTCATGCAGCCTGCCCGATATGGTCGACTTGCCGGACCCCGGCGGGCCGGCAATGGCAACGACGAAACGCCTGGCTTTGCCGGCGCGCTTGAAGATGTCGGCAGTGATATGGGCCAAGTCAGACATCAGCGCCTCTTCGCTAGCGATTCCGGGCCGCATCTTGGCGGCTGTCGGCGGAAATTTCAAATTGGGGTTCGTTGATGCCGACCTTTCGACGGTCGTTGGCAAGTGCGTGCCTTCGAGATTAGCCGAGACGCCCATCCCGTCGTCATCCTATGGCGGAGCAAGGAGCGAAGCGACGCAGCGCAGACCATAGGATCCATGCCGTGACGTCTGAGCGCTGCCGCGGTTCAGAATTCTGCTCCGATGCGCTCCTCGGCTGAGGTAACGGCATGGATTCCAGGGTCTCCGCTACGGAGCTTCGCTCCTGCTTCGCCCTGGAATGACGAGCTCAAAGCTCTGTCCCGAACACTCAGGCCGGAACAGAGCGGCCGATACGCAGGAATTCGCTGTCAAAGGCGATGTCCCTTGCCGAACCGTCTGCCGCCACAAGACGCACGCGCCCACCCTCCGGTTCGATGCCGGTTGGCGGCTCGCCCTCGGCGAACGGAACCGCGCCGATGACATGGCGGAACGAGACGCTGCGCCCCTCGGCAAGCGCCAAGGCCGTCGCCACGCCTTCTTGCTTCAGCCAGTTGTCGCCGAGCGAGGCGGCGTGGCCGACCGCGGCGCGGCCGTCCTCGATGCCGAGCACGCCGATGTGACGGCCGCTCCAGGGCGCGTAGTCGCGGCCGCCGTTGCTGAACCACAGCATGGTGACCGGCAGCTCGGCCGGGTTCTTCAGCACCAGCACCAGATCCTGCTCGGCGCGCCGCGCAAGCGCCGTCCAGCCCGGTCCGCCATGATCGGCCTCGACCAGGGTGATGAAATCCTCGCGCCGGTCTTCCATACGGTAGTCGGTGAGATCGGCGGTGCCGCCGGCCGCGAGCGGGAAATGCGTCAGATCGGTGGCGCGGGCCGGATAGGCCAGGCGAAACCGGCCGCGCGCCGGATCGGGTTCCAGGGGAGTCGCCGGGGTGACCGCCATGCGCTTCGGCGAGAAGGCCAGACGCCCGCCGTCCTGCATCGCCGTCATCGGATGATGGGTGACGGAAATCGCGCCGGAGCCGCCGGAAAAGATATGCTCCTGGTAGAGGAAGGGATGGCCGTCGCGGAGCGTGAAGACCTTGTCGACGGCCGCGCCCATGACCTTGCGGCGCAGCCGAAAGACGGTGCGCCAGCCGCCGGCGATGGCGCTGTTCTCGACGACATCCCACTCACCGTTGGCCGTCCAGCCATGCAGGGGCGCGGCCTCGACATCGCTGGTGGAGAACGGCGCGCAGAGAAAATCGCCGGAGAGGCGCACTGTGCCTTCGGGCAGGTTTTCCGGCAATTTCTCGCGCGGCGAGCCGACCCAGGGCGCGCGGTGCAGCGGTTTCAGGACGCGGCCGCCGGCCTCGACCTCCATGGCGGCGATATGGCCGACGGCGAGATCGAGCGAAACCGAGATGCCTGTTGCGCCGATTGTGACCGTGTCCATGCTGCCTCGCCGAATCTCTCAGAGCGTCAGAAAAGCTGGCGAAGGCATCATGCGCAAGCGGGGCGACAGGCAATTTGCATCACTGCTTGTCAGAAGCGGTGGCGCAGGGCGTCGACTGTCGGCGCTGCCCCTTGCCCTGCCGGGCATTTCTCCCCGTATAGTGACGGGGAGAAAGGGGCTCGCCGCGATGTCGGCCCCTCTCTTGCAGCGTTGGCGATTGGCGAAAGCGGCGGCGAGAGCGCCCCTCGCCCCGTTTACGGGGAGAGGATGCCGGCAGGCAGGTGAGGGGCGGCGCCAACGTCGAAAGCAAAGACCCTGCGAACCCTGCGAAAACCTGGGCAAATGCCTTCTTACCCCCATTAACCAGTTGGACGCGGCATATGCGGTACGTTAGCTTCGCCGCAACTTAGCAACAGCCGCGTTCAGAACAGCCCTTGCCCCACCTGCGTCCCCTTCCCCTCATCGCGAAATTGATCGCCGCGTTGGCCCTGCTGCTGCTGGTTGCCGGCTGCACCACGGCCGCGCCGCCGGAAAGCGTGCTCGCGGTTCCGGCGCAGCCGCAGAAATATGCGGCGATCGTGGTCGACGCTTCGAGCGGCAAGACGCTGTTCGAGGTGAACTCGACGGCGCAGCGCTATCCGGCCTCGCTGACCAAGATGATGACGCTCTATATGCTGTTCGAGGCGCTGGAGAGCGGCCGCGTGACCAAGGAGACGCAGATCCCGGTCTCCGACCATGCCGCCTCGCAGCCGCCGACGAAGCTGCGTTTCAGGCGCGGCGAGACGATCGACGTCGATTCCGCCATCCGCGCCATGGTGGTGAAGTCGGCGAACGACGTGGCGGTGGCGGTGGGCGAATATCTCGGTGGCGGCAGCGAGGACCAGTTCGCCGCCATGATGACCGCCAAGGCGCGCCAGCTCGGCATGACCAGCACGACCTTCCGCAACGCCTGCGGCCTGCCCGACGGCGGCCAGGTGACGAGCGCGCGCGACATGGCGGTGCTGGGGCTGGCGCTCGAGCACCGCTTCCCGCAGCATTTCCACTATTTCTCCGAAAGCGACTTCATGTTCCGCGGCCGGCTGGTGCGCGGCCACAACGACATGCTGGGACGGGTGCGCGGCGTCGACGGCATCAAGACCGGCTATATCCGCGCCTCCGGCTACAACATCGTCACCTCCTACAATGCCGACGGCAGGCATCTGATCGTGGTGGTGATGGGCGCCCAAAGCGCGCGCCAGCGCAACGACCATGTCGAGGCGCTGATCCAGCGGAGCTTGGGGCCGATGACGGCGGACGCCAAGACGCGGCTGATGTATGCCGGGCAGGAGCCGGCCGGTTTGGCACTACCCGGTATGCCGGCGCCTGGTTTGCCGGCGCAATAGATTCTCGCGGCGGTGGAGCAGATCTGAGACGCCGGCGGGACAGCACCCCCCTCTGTCCTGCCGGACATCTCCCCCGCAAGGGGGGAGATCAGATGTCACGCCAGCCTTCGCCAATCACACAAGTTTAAAATGAGTGCGCCGGCCTCACGGCCGGCCGAGGCCGCGGCGGCCGTGCGAGGCCATGACGATGAGGTCGCAGGCTTGCGCGCGGGCGGTGTCGAGGATCGCCTCGGCGGGCGCCTTGTTCTCGATATGCACGGACTTCGCGCGCACGCCGAGCTTATCGGCCTCGGCCTTGCACTTCTCCAGCACCTCGCGGGAATATTTGCGCGCGCTTTCCTCGTAATTGGTGAGCTCGTCGGCGACCACATAGCCGGCCATGGCGCCGCCCCAGGCAAGCGTCGGGAACGGCTCGGAGACGGTGACGAAGGTGACGGTGGCGCTGAGGCCCCTGGCCAGTTCCAGGCTGTGGGCGACGCCCTTGCCGGCGAGTTCCGACCCATCGGTGGCGATCAGGATGTGCTTGTAGATGGCGGCGATCCCTGTTCTTGCGGGGCGACGCGCCCCTGGTGGCGGGAGCCTGAGCGATCAGGCCTGGCCTCGATATAGTTTCGCTATCAGGCCACCCACAGGGGGAAGCTTGATCTGGATCAAGGCCAGCCGGCCAGGATGATTGCGCCAGGCGGCATCGCGAAGGCCACTTCCGGCGAGATAGGGCGGGGAACCCAAGCTTTCCAGGATAGCGCTGCCCCTCACCTGCCTGCCGGCATCCTCTCCCCGTATAGTGACGGGGAGAGGGGCGCTGCCATCGCCGGTTTCGCCAATCGCCAGCATTGCAAAATGAGTGCTGAGGTTGCGGCCGGTGTCCAGCCGATAGATGGGTAACACTTTGAACCGGATACCCGGCAGGGCGATGACGGGCAGCGCTGACTCTGGAGATTGGCCGTCGCTCTTCAACATCCCTTCTCCGATATTGCCGGAACCGTTCTGGCGCCAAGGCTGAGGACAGCGAACCAAGCACCAGAGATCACAAGAACTTGTTCGGTCACACGACCTTCACAGTGACGATGGATATGCCGCGCCGGCTTGGCGTATCGTATCGCAAGACAGGAGCATTGAGCATGGCCGGCGACCCGAAGGCATCCGCGCAGATGAAGCCAGACGACGACGAGAGCGGCGGCGAGTATCTCGAGGCGGCCACCGTGCCGGAGGACGCGCATAAGGCGGACGAGATCCTCGAAGCGCCGGAGGTGCCGGATTCCGAGCCAACCCCGCCCGGCGCGCCGCGGATAAAGCCGAAGAAGAAACCCTCGGCGATCAGCGGCCGAAAATTCCGCAAGCGCGACCTGGTGCGCATCGACGATCTCAGGCCGAGCCTTGCCGACCGCATCCGCGCCGACCATCCCGACCTGCCGCGCGGCGCCCGCATCAGCCGCGAGGAGCTCTCCCGCTACCGCATGCGCTACATGGAGGAGTTGCTGCAGCAGGAGCACGGCGAATTCTCCGAGCTCGACCGCCAGGTGGTGGAATCGATCGCCAGGCAGGACACGATATCGGAAAACTCGGAAGAGGAGTTCGAGGAGCACCGCTCCTTCGCCGACCGCGTCTCCGACAACATGGCCGAGTTCGGCGGCAGCTGGTGGTTCCTGATCTCGTTTGCTGCCGTGCTGCTGATCTGGATCGGCATCAACCTCGCCGCGGGCCTGGCGCACGCCTTCGACCCCTACCCGTTCATCCTGCTCAACCTTCTGCTCTCCTGCATCGCCGCCATCCAGGCGCCGGTGATCATGATGAGCCAGAAGCGGCAGGAAGCGAAGGACCGGCTGCGCTCCTTCAACGACTACCGGGTGAACCTGAAGGCCGAGCTGGAAGTGCGGCACCTGCACGAAAAGCTCGACTACCTGATCTCGCGCCAATGGCAGCGGCTGGCCGAAATGCAGCAGATGCAGCTCGACGCGATGCACGAGCTGACCGCGAAGAAGCAGAAGCGGGCGACAAGGGGGGTGCGGAGGAGGGTGGCGAAGAGCGAGGTGGAGGGGTGAGGCGCGAGCTTGCGCACGGCGCTGGGAAGTCACGACGCCATTGCCCGGGACGGAAACCGCAGTCTCGAAACGAGATATCAGCGAGTTCGCTCGGCCCCCGACGCCGGCGTATTCCCGGAGGGATGCGAAATCCTGCCTCGCGACCGCGAATATCCTGCCATTCCATTTGACCGTTGAAGCCGGAACGCGCTTCCGCTAAGAAGCCGTGGCTGGCCGGTTCACCGGCCGGTTCGTTTTCCCGGGAAGCACCCGTAGCTCAGCTGGATAGAGCGCTGCCCTCCGAAGGCAGAGGTCACAGGTTCGAATCCTGTCGGGTGCGCCAATCTTCAAAATTTTCTCGCTTCCTGACTGGGATCGCCGGGCACCCGCCTAAACCTCCGCCCCTTGACTTCATCATCAGTCTACACTAATCATAAGTAATGACTGTTGATAGCGCTCAACTCGCGGCCCTTGGCGACACCACCCGCAGGCAGATTTTCGAGCTGGTCGCGGAGCGTCCGCGCTCGGTGGCGGAGATCACGCGGCAGGTCGCCGTGTCGCAGTCGGCGGTGTCGCAGCATCTGAAGGTGCTCAAGGATTCGCGGCTGGTGCGGGCGGAGGCGAAGGGCGCCAGCAACGTCTACCACATCGACCCGCACGGGCTTGGCCAGATGCGCGCCTGGCTCGACCGGTTCTGGAGCAAGACGCTGGCGGCCTACAAGCTGGCCGTCGAGACCCCACCAGAGGAGTGACCATGAATACCCAAGTACCCATTGCGTCGGTGAAGCAGTCCGTCGTGGTCGAGGCGCCGATCGAGCGCGCCTTCAAGGTTTTCACGCAAGATTTCGGCAGCTTCAAACCGGCCGAGCACAATCTGCTGGCGGTCAAGATCGCCGAGACGGTGTTCGAGCCCCGGGTCGGCGGCCATGTCTATGACCGCGGCGTCGACGGCAGCGAATGCCGCTGGGCACGCGTGCTGGCCTATGAGCCGCCCAACCGCGTGCTGCTCAGCTGGGACATCAGCCCGCAATGGCGGATCGAGTCCGACCCGGCCAAGACCAGCGAATGGGAGGTGCGGTTCACCGCCGAAACGGCAGGGCGCACCCGCGTCGAGATCGAGCACCGGAATCTTGAGCGCCACGGCCAGGGCTGGGAAGGCGTGCGCGACGGCGTCGGCGGCGATCAGGGCTGGCCGCTGTATTTGCAGGGGTATGCCGAGGTGGTTGCGCGGCAGGGCTGAGGCTGGTTGTCGAGCAATCGCGTAGGGCGCTCTCCGTCTCGGCTTCGCCGAGCCACCTCTCCCCAATTCCATGGGGCGAGCAGGCTTGGGTTTGCACGGTCGAGTTCCTTCGCGCCCCCCTCTGTCCTGCCCGTCCTCCGCAGCAACTGCGCTGCAGCTGCGGAGGGTGGACCGGACATCTCCCCCACTTGGAGGGAGATTGGCAGCTCAGGGCACAATGCCCCGGCAGGCCCAGGCGATGTTGGCGAACGACCTCGGGCCGTCGGGGCGGCCGGCCTGATAGGCATCGCGAACCGCCGCCTCGACGCGCTCCCGCTCGGTTGCGTCGAGCGTGGTCATAAATTTGCCGAGCGGGCCTTCGCCGGCGCCGATCGGCGCCCAGTAGTCGTCGAAATTCTCATAATCCATGCGGATCATCAGCTCGGTTTCGGTGACGTCGGCCAGGCCCTGCTCGACAAAGGTCCGTTTCATCTCGCCGGGCTGCATCATCGGCTGGAAGCAATAGCGGCTGCGCATCTGGCGGCCGGCCTCGCTCAGCGCCGCTATCGTGTCGATCATCATGCGCATGCCCGGCATGCCGCCGTAATGGTCCCAGACCACGGCCGCGACCACCCCGCCCGGCCGCACCACGCGGCGCATCTCGGCCACCGCCTTGCCGGCCTCCGGCACGAAGTGCAGCACAAGCAGGGCCAGCGCACGGTCGAACGTATTGTCCGCGAAAGGCAGCGCAGTGGCGTCCGCTTGCTGGAAGGTCATGCGCGGATCGGTGTTGCGCTGCTTCGCAGCCTCGACGAAGACCGGCGAGAAGTCGATGGCCTGGATTTCGGCGAGACCGGCAGATTTCGCCAGCTCGAAGGTCAGGCTGCCGGTGCCGCAGCCGACGTCGAGGATCTTCTCGCCGCCGGCCAGACCGGCGAAATCGATGAACAGCGGCGCCAGCCTGCGGCTCCATCGCCCCATGAGCTGCTCATAGCCGGACGCCGCATGCACGGTGAAGCTTGATGTCATCCCGCTCTCCCTCGCTGGTGCAGGCTAGACCTCTGCGGGAGCCATGCCAAGCGACGATCTTCGCGGCCGACTCGCGCCCACCCTCACATCACGGCGCGCAGCCACGCGGTGATCGCATCGAAATCGACCGGCCTGGTCGTGTAGACGTCGAACAAGGGACCGCGCCGGAGCGGTTCGGCGCGCTTGGCCAGTTCGACCAGCTCGGGGATGTAGGCGGCGCCCGGATGTCCGGCGGGACGCCGGTCGAGGCGGGCGCGGTAGCGTTCGGCCAGCACCTCGCCCGGCGCGTGGCACCAGATCTCGACGGTCTGTCCGACCCCGGCGCGGCGCAGGTGATCCTCCAGCAACTCGCGCGGCTGGAAGCCGAACCAGGCGTCGACGACGAAAGTGGCGCCGGCCGGGGCCTCGCCGACCACCGACCAGATGGCCTGGTAGCTGGCGCGGCCGAGGCTGCGGTTGAATTCGCGGTCGGCCCCGCCGAGCACTTCGAGGAATGGGTTCTTGATGGTGTCGAGCGCCAGCAGCGGCCAGCCCATGCGCTCCGAAATGCCGCGCGAGACCGTGCTTTTGCCGGAGGCGGGAATGCCATTGACCAGCACGGCGCGCCGGATGGCGCCGGCCGGCCGGGCCGAAGCCGCGGAAGCCGGCGCGGCGAGCGCCTGCAGGCCGGCGCCGATGACGCCGGCATCGTCGCCGAGCTTTGCCGGTAGCACCGGGGCTTGGTACCAGGCCGCCAGCGCCGGAGCATCGGCGAGCGCTCTGTGCGCGGCCTCGCCAAGTCCGCCGCCGAGCAGCACAAGGTCCGGGCTGAACATGGCCACCGCCGTGTCGATCGCGGCGCGCAGCGGCTTCGCCCAGGCATTCAGTATGCCGCGTGCCGGCGCGTCGCCGGAGGCGGCGCGGGCAAAGAGCGCATCGATCCCGACATCCGGACCGAGACCGGCGCGGGCGATGTGGCGGCCGAGCGCGGTTCCCGAACTCGTGGTTTCGACGCAGCCGCGCCGGCCGCATTTGCAGAGCTCACCGTCGAGATCGATTGCGATGTGGCCGAGCTGACCCGCCGTCGCCTTGCCGCGCACGATGCGCCGCCCCTCCGCCACCGCGCCGCCGATGCCGGTGCCGATGGTGAACATGACGACGTTTTCGTGGCCGGTTGCCGCGCCCACGGCCATTTCGGCGACCAGCGCCATGTTGCAGTCATTGTCGATGACGACGGGCTTGCCGGCCATGCTTTCCAGCCGATGCGCCAAGGCGACCGAGGCGAGGTCGACATAGCCGCCCGAAAGCACCGCGCCACGCCGGGCGTCGACGCGGCCGGGAACGCCGACGCCGATGGCCGCAACCTGAGGCCCATCGAGCCGGCGCACCATGTCGGCGATACGGCCGACCACCAACTCCGGATCGGGGGCGCTCTTCTCGGAGACGCGCCTGAGGATCTCGCCGGAGCCGGAGACAAGGGCGGCACGCAAATTGGTGCCGCCGATATCGATCCCTATGGCCATCGAGCTAGAGCCTGTTCCATTTCGAGTAGCTCGAAATGGGGCTCTGTCTTTTTGTTCGACCATGATCTTTTTCCGAAAACCGGTTCCCACTTTTGCTTCGCTGACCTTCGGTTCGGGATCATAGTCTCGTTCCTTGGCGCAGAAGCCTTGACAGATCGGACAGTGCTTGCGTTGGCGGATCGCATGCCTTTGGAGATTAGCCGAAACGCTCGCCGAGTCGTCCTATGGCGGAGCAAGGAGCGAAGCGACGCGGCGCAGACCATAGGATCCATGCCGTGACTTCGACGCGCCGCTGCGGTCCAGAATTCTGCTCCGCCGCGCTCTTCGGCTAAGGTTACGGCATCGATCCCAGGGTCTCCGCGACGGAGCTTCGTGCTTCGTCCTGGGATGACGAGGTTGGGGAGGCCTCGGCCAATCCCGAACGGTTGTGATGGTTCACGGAAACCAAGGTGAAATCTTGGCTGCCAACAGGCGCCAACCTCAAAGTCACTGTGTCGATGAGCTAGCGGCATGACGTCCCGTGCTCGTCTGGCGCCAAGGGTGTTGAGACTCAGGTCAGGCCGGCCTCACCTGAATATCAGCACAGGCGGCTTTGCGACGGTGGTTGCCGATCACCGCCTGGATCTCGCGCAGCCGCGACACGGCGATGGTCTTCAGCCTTTCGCGCTGGATGTCGCGGTCGAGCGAGATGCAATCCTTCCACAGCGAGCGGCCGGCGATCACGCCCGAGGCGCCGTTGCTCATGGCGATCTCGACCTGGCCAAGGAAGGTCGCATGATCGACGCCGGCCGACAGCACCGCCCACGGCACGTCGCCGGCGATCCTGGTGATGGTGGCGCAGGCTTCCGGCGTTCCAGGATAAGGGAGCTTCAGCACCTTGGCGCCGCAGTCCAGCGAAATCCGTGTGCCTTCCTCGACCAGTGACGGGATTCTCGCGCCGTAGTCTTGCGCGCTTTCACCCTCGAGCTGGTAGGTCAGGAACTCGACGACGAGCAGAAGATCCTCCCTGGCGAAGTCGGCGATGCATTGTTCGAGGATGGCGACGTTGTGCCCGTTCGCCTCGGGCCGGTCGGCCCTGAGATAGACCATGATCTTGCCGCCGGTGCCGCCGAGCTTGCGCACGCGGCGCGCGTCGATGCCGGGAACCAGGCGCGACAGGCGGTAACCGTCCGGCGAGACATCATAGCCGGAAGCATCAAGGCCGATGAGCAGCGCGGTGTCGCGGCTCAGCACGCCCTCGGCGACGACGCGCGGCACCGCGCAGAGCGGGTCGAGCAACACGCAGGACGCCTCGCTGGCGAGGTATCTGGTGATGTCGGACTTGGTGTCGCCGAGCATGTCGTCGGTGATCCTGGCCTGCTCGGCGGGATCGGAGGCCAGAAGCGTGCGCATGCCGCCGCGCTGGTCGCAGGCGATGGCCATCATGGCGCCGTCCTTGCCGCAAATCTGGTGGTAGCCGCGCAGTTCCGCGGTCGTCATCTTGGTCATGGTTTTTGGTCCGATCCTGGCGCGCCCCATGCGTGAAGGGGCGCGCTGTCCGTGAAAACTGGAAACGCCGTTCTGCGCGCTCGAGGCCGCAAGTTCCACCGCTCCGACACGCCTGCCGTCGCGGGAAGAGCGGTGTGCCGAGAGAGCGGCCCCCAAGTTGCGGGTTTGCCGAATTTGGGCGATAACTCCCATCGGTCGGCAGGTCTGTAACACGTTGCTGAAAGGAATTGCAAGCTGTCTGTTCCTCCCATACAGGATGCGACCGCATCGCGCACGATGCTGCATATGGTCGCCAAGCTGCACTACCAGGCGGAGATGTCGCAGGTCGATATCGCGCGGCGGCTGGGTGTCTCCACCGCCACCATTTCCAGGCTTTTGCAGCGGGCGCGGGCGGAAGGGATCGTGCGTATCGAGGTGCTCGATATCGTCACCCCCGAGGCGGTCACCACGCAGTTGATCGAGGGGCTTGGACTGCGCGACGCCGCCGTGATCGAGACGCCGGCGACGGGCGTTCTGACGGCGCTTTCGGCGCCGCTCGGCGGTTTGCTCAAGCAGGCGGAACTGTCGCCCGGCTCGGTGGTGGCGATCGGCTGGGGCAGAGCCATCCGCGAGGTGATCCGCGCCGGCCTGCCGCGCATTCCCGGCGTGCTGACGGTTGCCGCCACGGGCGGCATGCAGCAGCAGGCGCCGCATTTCCAAATCAACGAATTCGTGCGGCTGGCGGCGGAGGAATTCGGCGGAACGCCGCATTTCATCCACGCACCCTATCTGCCGTCCAAAGAGTTGCGCGAGGTCTTCCTCGGCGATGCGGCCATACGCGACGCCGTCGCGCTCTGGGGGCGGGCCAGGGCGGCAATCGTCGGGGTCGGCCTGCCGCATGCCGTCAACGCGCCGGAGGCAAGCGCGGCGACGCTGAGCGAGCAGGCCCTGGTGCAGGCCGCCGGCGACGTCATCCGCCATTATTTCGATGTCAACGGCGCCCTCATCTCCTGGGAGGGCGAGAGCCGGATGATCGCCATGTCGCCGGACCAGCTCCGCGCCGTTCCGCTGGCGATCGGCGTCGCTGCCGGAGCGGAGAAGGCGAGCGCCATCATCGGCGCCGCGCGCGCCAGGCTGATCAATGCGCTGGTCACGGACACCAAGACGGCGCAGGCGATCCTCGAAACGCTGGCGGCCCGGTAGGGCTTCGGAAATCAGCCGTTATGCCGGCGCCGGCTTGGCGCGATAGTCATTGGGGGCGCTAGTCATGCCGGGGTCAGCGGAGCAGACGATGCGTTTTCCGGTCGCAGGATCGTGGCGATTCGAGCCGCCAAACGCCCGCTTGCAATTTATTTCAGCAAAGTGTTACAACTTCACCGGCTTGGCGCGGAGTGCGCGCCGAGCGGCGCGGCTTTCCCGACCCTGCGGAGGCAGGGGACGAGGCCGCCGGCACCAAAACGGCCGGTTTCGGCCGGCTGAGCTAACGACCGGGGCGCTTGGGAGGAAGGCCGCCCGTACCGGCAAGCACACGAACCACTTTCCCGGCCGTCAGCACTGTTCCTGAGCGGGTTCACGGCCATTCAATGCCAACCGTACATCTGCGAACATCTTGAGGAGGAGTTCATGAAGAAGATCGTTGCCGCGCTCGCGGCGCTTACCATCTCGGCATCGGCGCTGATGGCGCCCGCCTCGGCGCAAGACAAGAAATTCACCATCGCGCTCGTTCCCGGCCTGACCACGGATGGTTTCTACATTACCATGCGCAAGGGCGCGCAGGCGGCGGCCGATGCGCTCGGCGTGAACCTGGTGTTCCAGGGCGCGCCGGACTTCAACCCGGTGACGCAGGTTCCCGTGCTCGACGCGGTCATCGCCAAGAAGCCGGACGCGATCCTGATCGCGCCGACCGACAAGGTCCAGCTGGTCGAACCGCTGCGCAAGGCCAATGATGCCGGCATTCCGGTGATCACCGTCGATACCTTCATCGGCACCGGCACCTATCAGACCGGCGCCGGCGAAGCCGACTTCCCGCTGTCCTACATTGCCTCGGACAACGTGCTGGGCGGCGAAATCGCCGCGCGGGCGCTCGCCACCTCGATCGGCGACAAAGGCAAGGTCTACGTCTCGAACGTGAAGCCCGGCATCTCGACCACCGACCAGCGCGAGGAAGGCTTCAAGACGGAAATGGCCAAGCACCCCAACATCACCGTGCTGGAGACGCAGTTCAACGACGACGACGCCAACAAGGCGGCCTCGCAGCTGCAGGCGGTGTTCGCGCGCAACCCCGATCTCGTCGGCGTGTTCGGCGCCAACCTGTTCTCGGCGCTGGGCGCAGCGAACGGCGTCAAGCAGGCCGGGCAGACAGGCACCGTCAAGGTCGTCGCCTTCGACGCTCCGACCAGCATCGTCGACACTATCAACACCGGGCTGGTGGACGTGGCCATCGCCCAGCATCCGGCCGAGATCGGCTATTTCGGCGTCGTTTCGGCCTATGCCCACCTGACCGGCCATTCGATCCCGGTTTCGATCGGCACCGGCTTCACGATCATGGACAAGTCCAACATCGCCGATCCGAACATCTCGAAGTATCTTTACTCCGAATAACGCAGGCGCTTGATCTCCTCCCGGCTCGCCGGGAGGAGATTTGCGCCGGATCCGGCTGCAAATCGGATCCTGTTCGAAGGAAGCCCGTCGCGGAGCATTCATGACCTCAACATCACCAGCCCAGCAGGCCGAAAAGCATGTCGCTCCCCAGGCCGACCACAGCGATGCGGCCAGGAGCTGGGTCCGACGCATCGCCGAAGGGCGCGCCTGGCTGTTCCTTGCCGGCCTGATCATCTGCTTCGAGGCGTGGTCGCGGTTCGCCTTCGGCACCACCTTTGTCCTCAACCCTTTCAACGTGCAGTCGATCGCCATCTTCGCCGTGGCGCCGCTGCTGCTGGCGACCGGGCAGACATTCGTCATCATTTCGGGCGGCATCGATCTCTCGCTCGGCTTCATCATGGGGCTGGCCGCCGTCGTCGCGGCGCATGCGACTAACATGGCCGGAGCCGCCATCCCCTTGCCGCTGGCCATGCTGGCGGGAATTCTCGCCGCGGTGATCGTTGCCGGCGTGCCTGGCGTCATCAATGGCCTCTTGATCTCGCGTCTCAGGGTCCCGCCGTTCATCGGCACGCTCGGCATGTTCGGGGTGGCGCGGGGCGCGGCTTTCCTGCTTGCCGGCGGCACCACGGTGCCGGTGCAGAACTCCTGGTTCGCGCTGCTCGGCAACGGCAGGCTCTACGGCGTGCCCTATCTCGTCATCATCACCGCCGTCTTCGTCATCGTGATGCACTACCTGCTCGGCCAGACACGGTTCGGCCAGCACAACTACGCCATCGGCGCCAATGTGCAGGCGGCGCGTCGCGCCGGCATCGACATCAAGGATCACATACTGCGCCTCTACGTGCTGTCGGCGATGTGCGCCGGGCTGGGCGGCGCGCTTTATGCGGCGCGCTTCACCGCCGGTGCTGCCCAGGCCGGCGAGCCCTTGCTGCTCGACAGCGTCGCGGCCGTGGTCATCGGCGGCGCCAGCCTGTTCGGCGGCTCCGGCACCATCCTCGGCACCGTGGCCGGCGCGCTAGTGATCGCAGTCATCCAGTACGGGCTGGTCTTCGTCAATGTCGAGCCGTTCTGGCAGTTCATCGCCGTCGGCGTCGTCATCATCATCTCCGTCCTCATCGACCAGGCTCAGCGCCGGTTCAGTGGAGCCCGTCAGGATGACTAGCGCCGAGCAGACCGTGCCCCTCCTCGAGGTCAGGAACCTTTCCAAGCATTTCGGCGCCGTGCGCGCGCTCAGCGATTTCTCCATGGTCGTGCGCCCGGGCGAAGTGGTGGCGCTGGCCGGCGACAACGGCGCCGGCAAGACGACCCTGATCAAGGCGATATCGGGGGTCTACCATCCGACCGCCGGCGAGATCCTGCTCAGGGGGCAGCCGGTGGCGTTCGCAACACCGCAGGAAGCGCGGGACAAAGGCATCGAGACGATCTACCAGGACCTCGCGCTCGCCGACAATCTGACGATCGGCGGCAACATCTTCCTGGGCCGCGAGCCGATGCGCAAGGCTTTCGGCTTCCTGCCGGTGCTCGACCGCAAGGCGATGGCGGCGGCGGCCAAGGAGACGATGAGCCGGCTGGACTTCCATGTCAGCCGACTGGAGGCCCCGGTCAGCAATTTCTCCGGCGGCCAGCGCCAGGCAGTCGCGATCGGCCGCGCTGTCTACTGGGACGCCCAGATCCTGATCATGGACGAACCGACGGCGGCCCTCGGCGTGCCGGAGCAGCGCAAGGTGATCTCGCTGATCCACCAGCTCAAAGCGCAGGGGCGAGGCGTGATCTTCATCTCGCACAATCTGCAGGACATCTTCGCAGTCTCCGACCGTATCGTGGTGCTCAGGCGCGGCGTCCAGGCCGGCGAGCGCAAGATCTCGGAGACCAATCATGACGAGGTCGTCAAGCTGATGGTCGGCGGATAGGGCGGAAGATCCGCCGGCGTGGACTTGCCTCAGGCTTTCGAAAACAGCGCCTGAACCATCTCGATCGGCATCAGCATGACCCGCTCGCCCAGCGGCGACGGAATAAAGCCGCGCCGCTGATAGAAGCCGACAGCGTCATCATCGATCGCATGCGCCACCACGGCGCGGACTCCGGCGATTTCCGAGACCGCCAGACAGCGCCGCAGCGCATCGGAAAGCAGGTCACCGCCAAGGCCCACTCCCCGGCATGCCTGATCGACCGCCAGGCGGCCGATCAGCAGCAGGGGGGACCTGCTCAGGCATGCCCCGCCGGAGCCTGGCGCTCGGCAGCGCGATCCGCTCTTCCATCGCCGTCGAGATCGCATAGTAGCCGATGACGCGATCCTTCGCGTCGGCGTTGCATACGACATAGGTCCGGGCAGACAAACCTTCGCCGGCAAGGGCACGATTGCGCAACCAGTCATCGAGGGAGGGATGCCTGCCGTTGCGAAACTCGGAGACGTCGTGGCCGACGGTCAGTCGTTCCGGAGGGTTGACACGCAATCCCTGCGACAGCCCTCCGCCGGCAGGCATCAGCGCTGCCAGGCGGGCTTGCGCGTCATGCGCGCGCGAAGTTCCTCGGTGGGTTTGTTCGGGGCGTCAAGCAGCTCAAGAAATTTCTCATGCGCGTTGGCATCGAGAAAGAAGATACGCTGATCCAGAATGGTCTCCTCCGCCTGCCTGCGGGCGCTGTCCAGCATGAACTCCGACAGTTTTTGCCCGCGCAGACGCGCGGCGCGGCTAAGCATCGCCTTCGTCCCCGCCGAAGCGCGGATCTGAATCACATCATCCTTTCGCGCCGCGTCATGGTCGCGGCCCGCATGACTGGATGGCGCCATCGGAATCCTCCTTACGTCAGGATCGGACATCTACTAGCCGTCACGACAATGTCAATACAACTCCAATTAAGGATCCGATAGGGCAGCCGATCGCCGCGCGGCCGAGAGGGCGTCGAATATCTCGCCTGTTTCAGCGACAAGCGTTCGCACCAGTTGTCCTGCCGGAAGCTCCCTGTTCAGCGCCGCCGCCTGCCCGTAGAGATGAAAGGCGAAATCTCCTTTTGCACCGACGTCGCTGAGCGGAGCGCTGAGCGCGATCATTTGCGGGAAGTCCGGAAGGCGCGTACGGCTCTCCTCCATCTCCAGGGCGTAGCGTGTGCGTCTCGCCCGCGCCGCGCGGCCCGTGAAGGCATCGGTGACCATCGTGTCCATGTCCGTCGCGGAGCGGATCAAGGCGCGGCGCGGTCCGTCCGTGCCGGCTTCGTCGCAGGACAGGAAGCCGGTGCCGATCTGCACGCCGCTGGCGCCAAGCGCAAAAGCGGCCGCTATGCCTCGACCGTCGCCGATGCCTCCCGCAGCAATTACCGGGAGCTCGACGGCATCGACGACCTGGGGAACCAGCGCCATTGTCCCAACGCCGTCGCCAGGACCATTGGGAGCGTGCGAACCACGGTGGCCTCCCGCCTCCCAGCCTTGCGCTATAACCGCGTCGGCTCCACCGTCGGCGAGCTTGCGCGCCTCGGCGACATTCGTCGCGGTGCTGATGACTACGATGCCGGACTGCTTCAACTTGGCGACAGTGGCCGCGTCCGGTATGCCGAAGTGGAAACTTACGACCGGCGGGCGGATCTCGAGCACCAGATCAAGCTTTTCATCGTCGAAACCCGGTCCCATCGGTGGAAGCGTCTGCGAGGGTTCGCCGAGCGACAGCTCCTCGTAGTAGGGTCGCAACCTGTCGATGGCCCGGGTCAGCACGGCGTCGCTGGTGTCGGGTTTGGGAAAAACAAAGAAATTGAGGTTGAACGGACGCTCGGTCGAGGCGCGCATCTGGCGCGCAACGTGGCGCAGGCCATCCGGCAGCATCGATGCGCAGCCGAGCGATCCCAGCCCGCCGGCATTGCTCACCGCAGCGGCGAGATCCGGCGTTGCCGAGCCGGCCATCGGAGCCTGGATGATCGGATGCTCGATCTTCAGGAGATCGCATAGACGACGGTTCGGCCACATGAGCGTATTTCCGGTGTATGCCATCCGATCATAGGCCTGCGTCAGGCTCGGGTCACCGGGATTGTGCGGGCACCTTCCCCACACTCTCCCTCTCCACCAGCGGGCACTCCAGCTTGGTGATGGGATAGCGGCCGTGGCCGGGCGTCAGTGGCGTCTCCAACTGCTCGATCGCCCATTGGCCCATCGCCAGATGCGGCAGGATCGATGTGGTCAGCGGCGGGAACAGGTGGCGGGCGATCTCCTCGTCGTCATAGCCGACCACGGAAATGTCCTGCGGGATATGCAGGCCTGCCTCCTTCAGCGCCTCGTAGCAGCCGATCGCCGTGCGGTCGTTCTGGCAGAAGATGGCGGTCGGGCGGTCTTTCAGCGCGAGAAGCTTGACGGTCGCGGCATAGCCGGCGCTGGCCGACCAGTCGCCCTCGACCACCAGCTCCGGATCGAAAGGGATGTCGGCGGTGGCTAAAGCGCGGCGATAACCCTTCAGCCGGTCCTGCGCGGCCTGCATCCAGGGCTCGCCGGTGATGGTGGCGATGCGGCGGTGGCCGTGGCCGATCAGGTGCCTTGTCGCGCTCTGGCCGCCGGCGATCTCGGAGGGCACGACGGCCGGGAAGGCATAGTCGGCGGTGTAGCAGTTGAGCAGGATGACCGGGATGTCGAGGCCGTAGAGGAAATCGGGCGCCGTGATCTCGCGGGTGAAGATGGTCATGTAGATCAGCGCCGAGATGCCGCGTCGCGTCAGCGCCTGTATGGCACGCGGCTCCATCACCGCATCGCCCATGGTTTGGGCCACCAAGAGCACATTGCCGGCATTCCACGAGGCCTGGCGCGCGCCCTCGATGGCAACCACCGCCTCGGGGCTGGTGGCAAGCTGGTCGACGGCGAAGCCGATCACGCCGTCCAATCCTTCGAACGGCGTCACGGCCGGGCGGAGCGCCGAGAAGACCGGCGGCGAGTAACCCAGCGATCGCGCGGCCTCAATCACCCGATCGCGCGTCTGCTGCGACAGGCGGATGCCCGGCGAATTGTTGAGCACGAAGGAGACCGTCGCCTGCGAGCAGCCGGCGGCCCGAGCGATATCGGTCATGGTAACGCGACCCTTGGGCCTGACGGGCGGCTTACGGCGCCTGGAGGTTTCCGGGGGATCGCGCAGTTCCGTCGGTTCGCTCATGGTCGTTTCCCAAACCTGCCGGCTGTTAAGCAAAGGCCAGCGGCAACGGCAAGATACCCTGGCACGGCGTATTTATGGAGTCGCGCCATGATTATAATTATTAACATACGCGGTGCCTTCGATGCCAGCCACATCGCCTGCCGACGAACAAGTTGAAAAGGTCAGAGAGGCTGATGATTTCGCCGAATTTGACAGCGATGGCGGTCGCTGCTGCTCCTCCGTTCGCGCGCTAGCGGCTTGTCTCTACTCCACCGAAAAATGCGCGCCTTTGGCTCTATGACTAATACTCTTTACTAATAGCTCTAAGCGTTCTACTGTCAACTCGTCGCGACTTGGCCGGGGCCTCCCGGCCGATAGCGGCAAGTGGGAGCGAGCGTGTCTCACACGGAGGGGAATGTCGCCGGAAGGGACGTCTCGTTATCACGAAAATGTCAGACAAATCGGACTATTTACGAACGGCAAATCTGTGTCTAGTGTTTTGGTCGCGGCCGGGTTGGCGCCGTTCTCAAGTTGCCAGACCTTGGGCAAGCCCCTTGAGGAGGAGGGCGTCCGGGCCGCAGCCGAGACATCAGCGATGAGTTTCAAAAGGGAGGTTGAACCATGAAATCCATGATCCGTAATGCATCGGTCGCCGCGGCGGCCTTGGCGCTAGGCCTGTCGGCGAGCGCAGCCGTGCGCGCCGACGACAAGCCGACGCTGGCCTTCGTCGTCAACGGCGCGTCAGACTTCTGGAAGGCGGCGGAAGCCGGCGTGAAGAAGGCGCAAGGGGAGCTGCCCGACTACAATCTCGAGCTCAAATATCCGGAGCAGTCGTCTGTCGCCATCCAGCAGCGGCTGATGGACGACCTGGTGACGGCCGGCGTCAAGGGCATCATGGTCTCCGCCGTCGACCCGAAGACCTCGACCGACGGGCTGAACAAGATCGCGTCCGAGACGGCGCTGTTCACCACCGATAGCGACGCTCCGCAGACCAAGCGCGTTGCCTATATCGGCTCGTCCAACGTCGACGCCGGCAAGCAGGCGGCCGAGATCGCCAAGAAGGCGATGCCGGACGGCGGCAAGTGCCTGGGCTTCGTCGGCCTGCTCGGCGCCGACAACGCCAAGGAGCGCATCCAGGGCATGAAGGACGGTCTCGCCGGCAGCAAGATCGAGCTGGTCGACGTGCGCGGCGACGACATCGACCAGGCGCGCGCCAAGAAGAATGTCGAGGACGCGCTGGTCGCCAGCCCCGACATTACCTGCATGGTCGGCTTCTACTCCTACAACACGCCGCGCATCTATGAAGCGCTGCGCGACGCCGGCAAGCTCGGCCAGATCACCGTCGTCGGCTTCGACGACGATCCGATCACGCTGGGCGGCGTCAAGGAAGGCACTGTCGCCGCGACCGTCGTGCAGCAGCCCTTCGAGTGGGCCTATCAGGGCATGAAGCTGATGGCGTCCTACCTCAAGGGCGACAAATCGGGCATTCCGGAGAAGGGCCTGATCATCATCCCGACCAAGATCATCGGCAAGGATGATGTCGACGCGTACGCCGCCAATTTGAAGGCGATGTCCGGAAACTGAACTGGGCAAAGGTGGCAACCGATTGTCGGTGCTGGAGCTGCCCCTCATCCGCCTGCGGCGGCTCTGCCCCATTCAGGGGGAGAGGATTAGGGTGAGGGGCAATTCAAGGCCGACGCCTTTCTTGTTGTTGACGGGCCTCGCGAGGCCCGTCAGTCTGTGGCCCACCGGCTGGCAAGCGCGATGAATTATGGCGCGATGAACTATTCCGACACATCCTTCGCCCAATCGACGACCGCTCCGTTCCTGAGCCTCGAGGCCGTGCGCAAGACCTATCCCGGCGTCGTGGCGCTGGACGGGTTTTCCATGGAGGTCAGGCCCGGCGAGGTGATCGGCCTGGTCGGCGAGAACGGCGCCGGCAAGTCTACCCTGATGAAGATCCTCGGCGGCGTGACGCGGCCGGACAGCGGCACCGTCACCGTCGATGGCGTCGCGCATGTCGGGCTGACCGTGGAAGCCAGCATCGGCTCCGGCATCGCCTTCGTGCACCAGGAATTAAACCTCTTCGAAAATCTCGACGTCGCCGCCAACATCTTCTTCGGCCGCGAGCCGCTCAAGGCCGGGCCACTGAGGCTGGTCGACCGCGCCAGGCTGCGCGAGATGGTGGCCCCGCTGTTGAAGCGCGTCGGCGCCAATTTTTCGGCTGACGCGCCGGTCGCGACGCTCTCGCTTGCCCAGCAGCAGATGGTCGAGATCGCCAAGGCGCTGTCGATCAAGGCGCGGCTGGTGATCCTCGACGAGCCGACCTCCAGCCTGCCGATCGCCGAGACCGAAAAGCTGCTCGACGTCATCAAGGGCCTGAGGGCGGAAGGCATCAGCGTCATCTTCATCTCGCACCGCCTGCACGAGGTCGAGCGTGTCGCCGACCGGGTCGTGGTGCTGCGCGACGGCATGCTTGCCGGCACGCTGCCCAAGAGCGAGATCAACCACGACCAGATGGTCAAGCTGATGATCGGGCGCATGCTGAAAGAGCGCGAGAAGGCTGCGGAAGCGGGGCGCGCGCCAGGCGGCGTCGCGCTCTCGGTAAATGCCGTGCGCACCAGCGCCTATCCGGATCACCCGGTCGATCTCGACGTCCGGCGCGGCGAGATCCTCGGCCTTGCCGGGCTGGTCGGCTCGGGGCGCACGGAGCTCGCGCGCGTGCTGTTCGGCATCGACGAGCGGCTCGGCGGCAGTGTCGCTCTGGACAGAAAGGCGCTCAATGTCGGATCGGCCGCCGATGCGGTGGCGAACGGCATCTTCCTGGTGCCGGAAGACCGCAAGCTCACCGGCATCCTGCTCGATCTCTCGATCGCGCAGAACATCTCGCTGCCCAATTTGCCGGCGCATGCGAAGCGCTTGCTGGTGTCGGCCAGCGCCGAGCTCGCCACCGCGGAGAAGCAGAAGAAGGACCTCGGCATCAAGGCGCCGTCGGTCCTGACCCGCACCGGCACGCTTTCGGGCGGCAACCAGCAGAAGGTGGTTTTAGCCAAATGGCTGGCGATGAACCCCAAGGTGATGATCCTCGACGAGCCGACGCGCGGCATCGACATCGGCGCCAAGGCCGAGATCTACGGCCTGATGCGGGCGCTTGCCGATGCCGGTGTCGCGGTGCTGATGATCTCCAGCGACATGGAAGAGGTGATCGGCGTCTCGGACCGCATCGCGGTCATGCATGAGGGGCAGATTTCCGGCATTCTCGATCGGGACGATTTCAGCCAGGAGAACGTGCTTTTGCTGGCGGTGGGCAAAAGCCCCAAGCTGGCGCATGCCGTCGGAGGAGCGCAATGAGCAAGAAAGACCTCGGCCTGCTGATCCTGATCCTGGTGGTCGGCGCGGTGGTGACGGCGATCAACCCGCGTTTCCTTTTGCCGATCAACCTTGCCAACACTTCCAACCTGATCGGCCTGTTCGGCATCCTCTCCATCGGCCAGGCCTTCGTCATCATCACCGGCGGGATCGAGCTCTCGGTCGGCTCGCTGGTGGCGCTGCTCGGCACGCTGTTCATCGACTTCATCGCCGTGCGCGAGATGGACTGGCCGCTGGCCTTCGTGCTGATCATCGTGCTCGGCGCCGTCATCGGCTACGTGCATGGCTGGCTGATCACCAGGCTCAAGCTGCAGCCCTTCGTGGTGACGCTCTGCGGCCTGTTGATCTATCGCGGCGTGGCGCGCTTCTACACCGCCGACGGCACGGCGGGCTTCGCCTTCGGCCAGAATTTCCCGACCCTCGAATTCATCACCGCCGGACGCTCGTACGGCGTGCCGAACAGCTTCATCGCGCTGATCGTGATTGCCATCGTCATGTGGGTGGTGCTGCACCGCTCGGTGTTCGGGCGGTATCTCTATGCCATCGGCAAGAACGAGGAAGCGGCGAAATATTCGGGCATCCGCACCGGACGCGTGGTGATCGCCGCTTACGTCATCTGCGGCGTGCTGACGGCGCTTTCGGCGATCTATTTCGCCATGTACACGCGCTCGATCTCGCCGGCCAGCCACGGCCAGTTCTACGAGCTCTACGCGATCGCAGCGGCGGTGCTCGGCGGCTTCTCGCTGCGCGGCGGCGAGGGCTCGCTGATCGGCGTCATTCTGGGTACGGTGCTGCTGCAGGAGCTGCAGAACCTGGTCAACCTGCTCGGCATCCCCTCCTCGCTCAATTTCGCGGTGATGGGCGGCGTGATCCTGATCGGCGTGCTGGTCGACCAGCAATGGGGCGTTTTCCGCGCCCGGCGCCGGATGATGGAGGCGACGAGACGGAACGTAGCCGGGGCGCCGGCGGAGTAGCCTCAGATCATCCCGGACAGATCCGAGACCGCCATCGCCTTGCACAGCACCTCGGCGAAGCGCTCGCCGGCGATCTCCCTGGCGCCGCTGTTGTCGATCGAGGTGACGTCCGGTCCCGAAAGCGTCACGTTCGTGCTGCGCGCAAGGCGGGCAAGCACCTCGCCGCGCGATTCGCGACCGCGCGCCGCCAGGCGTTCGGCGAGGATTTCCGGTGCGGCAGTGATCTCAACCACCGCCAGATTGGCGTAGCGCTCACGCAGCATGGGGATGACGGACCGCGAGACATTGGCCACCGCGACATGGCCGTTGGCCACTGCCCAATCGACATCGGCCGGCAGGCCATAGCGCAGGCCATGCGCGTCCCAGCAAATGGCGAAGGCGCCGTCGGCTTCCGCCTCGGCGAAGGCGGCGTCGGCCAGCGTGTCGTGATCCTCGCTCGCGGAATCGCTCGGCCGGGTGATGACGCGGCGCACGAATTCCAGCCGCGTCTCTCCGGCAAAGCGCGCCTTGGCGTAGCCGATCACCGTATCCTTGCCGGCGCCACTCGGGCCGACGACCGCAACGAAGACGCCGTTGCGGATGGGAAGGGTTTCGGTGAGCTCGCGTTCGATCAAGGCTGAAACCATCATGCGACACGCCCGCCCTGGCGCCAGACGGTGCGCACCACCGGCACGCGCTCGTCGACGCGCACGCGCACGAGATCGGCGCGCCGGCCGGGCTCGATGACACCGCGATCGGTGAGGCCCACTGCCTCTGCCGGGTTCTTCGACACCATGGCGACCGCCTGCGGCAGCGAGATGCCTTCGACGACATCGCCGAGGAAGAAGGCCGACTGGATCAGGCTGAAGGGAATATAGTCGGACGACAGGATGTCGAGCAGGCCGTCGCCGGCGAGCGCCCTGGCCGAGACATTGCCCGAATGCGAGGAGCCACGCATGACGTTGGGCGCTCCCATCAGCACGCCGAGGCCCGCCGCCTTCGAGGCCCTTGCAGCCTCTTCCGTTGTCGGGAACTCGGCGACGCGCACACCTTGCTCGATAGCCTCGTCGACATGGCCGGCCGTGGCATCGTCATGGCTGGCGAGCACGATGCCGCGCTCGCGGCATGCGGCGGAGATGAAGACGCGGTTGGGGCCTGAATTCATGGCCGATTCCGCCATGCGTTTCTCGCAGAATTTCTGGAAGTCGCGGTCCGTCAGCTTCAGCTTGCGCTGATAATAGTAGGCATAGGTCTCGAGGTTGACGAACTGGCGCTGGCCCGGCGCATGGTCCATCAACGAGGCGAGCTTCACCCTGTCGTCGGTCTCGAAATTGGCGAAGGCCTCGAGACAGTCCGGCGCGGAAACCTCGCAGCGCAGATGGATGAAGTGGTCGGCCCGCAGCCGGTCCTGGCGCACGCTGTCCTCGATCGCGTCGGCGAGCTTGCGCACGTCGTCGGATTTCAGATCGGCATCCTCATCCATGCCGACACGCAAGGCATCGAGCACGGTGGTGATGCCGGCGGTCGCCACCTGCGCGTCATGGGCAAGCACGGCGGCGATCGGGTTCCAGCGCACTTTCGGGCGCGGCGCGTAATGGCCTTCGAGATGGTCGGTGTGCAGCTCGACGAGGCCCGGGATGATGTAGTCGCCGCCCATGTCCTCGCCGGTGCGGACGGCGCCCGGCTCGACAGCGGCGATCCGGCCATCGCGCAGCAGCAGCGAGCCCTCGATGATCTCGCCGGCTAGCACGATGCGGGCATTGGTGAGGACGGTTTCGGCGGTCATTTCAGGCAGTCCTTAGTCGACATCATGCGGTTTTTCTGGCCGGGCGGCATCCAAGCGCATGGTGGGAGAGCGCCATGAACGGGGCGCCCGGTTCGGTTTCGACAAACAGCGTCAGCGCATCCACCGGCACCGGATGCTGCAGCACATCCGCGAACAGGCTGTCGATCGCTGCACGAAGACGTGGGCTTTCCTGTGGCCCGACGCGTCCGGACAACGTCATGTGGAAGCGGAAGGTCTCGAAAACGTAGGGATAGCCCCACTGGCAGAGGTTGCGGAACTCATCCGGCTTCAGCGAGTCAGGGCTGCGCCGCTCGATCTCGGCCTCGGTCAGCGGAGCGCGGAAGCGGTCGAAAGCGCGAACGACCTTGCCGGCGAAACTGTTGAGCGGCGCGAATGGAGTTTCCGGCACCAGCGCGAAGAAACCGTCGATCTGGCCGATGACGAGGCGCGGAATGGCGACCGGCGGCGTCGCTTCGGCGAAGTCGTCCAGCGCGGCGCGCAGCGAGGCTTCCGTCTCGCTCGGCGCCAGCCGGAACGGCGCCTTCAGCGTCGCATGAAAACCGTAGCGGCGCGCCGAGGCGGTGTGGAAGGCAACTTCCGCCGCCGACAAGTCGCCCACCGCCCCGACCGGCCGCGTTGGCGCGCCGAACGGGTCGCGGCCAAGCCAATTGGCAGCGAGGTGTGCCAGCGGCTCGTCTTGCCGTGGGGTGAAATAGATGGCGTAGCGCATGAGAAACCTCGTAAGCCCGCTGCCATAGGTGATTTCCATGACGGATTGACGAAGCTTTCATGGGTTTTCGAAGGCAAACAGCCCCTGAGGGTCGTTAGCCGACGCTTTCTCCGAGCTGGACCAATAGTTTGAGCGCGATGAAAGACCTCAGGCCTTCATCAGCCACTCATGCTCGGGAGCGTTGTGGAACTTCCAGGTCCGCTTCGGGCCGGCCATGACGTTGAGATAGTAGAGATCATAGCCGTGGCAGGCCGCACATGGATGGTAGCCCTTGGGCACCAGCACGACGTCGCCGTCTTCGATCGCCATCGCCTCGTCCAGCTCGCGCTCGCCATTCTGGTCAGCGTCCGTATAGACGCGCTGGAAGGCAAAACCCTGCGGCGGGTTGAGGCGGTGGTAGTAGGTCTCCTCGAGGTAGGATTCGGCGGGCAGATTGTCCTGGTCGTGCTTGTGCGGCGGATAGCTGGAGGTGTGGCCGCCGGGCGTGATGACCTCGACCACCAGCAGCGAGTCCGCCGGCTTGCCCTCTGGCAGGATGTTGGTGACGTAGCGCGTGTTGGTGCCCTTGCCGCGCACTTCCTGACCGAGATCGTCGGGTGAAATGACTCGCGCCGGCGGGCCGCCGCCGAGGCCCGGCGCCGAGCAGACGGCAAGCTCCAGCTCGGTGTCGGCGGCCACCGACCAGTCGGAGCCTTGCGGCACATAGACCGACCAGGGCTTGCCCTCGAAGGGCGACATGCGCTCGCCGAGCAGGCCGAGATCCTTGCCGCCGGCTGACGCCTTACCCTTGCCGGTGACGAAGACCAGGCAGACCTCGCGGTCGCCCGTCTCGCCCGAAGCCGTCTCGCCTGGGCGCAAGCGATGGAGGTCGAAACCGACATAAGTCCAGCCGGCGCTTTGCGGCGTGACGTGAGCGACGCGGCCGTGGCCCTTGTCGGCCTTGACGAGCAGTTTCGACATTGAGGTCTCCCTAATTACCCGACACTTCGATTTTCAGGCCTGTTTGCGGCCAAGATTTCATCGTTCGATGGACTATCGCGAAACCTTGGAAATTGGCCGGGGCCTCTCAACTTCGTCATCCTGGGGCGAAGCAGGAGCGAAGCTCCGTCGCGGAGACCCTAGGATCCATGCCGTAACCTCACTCGAAGGGCGCGGCGGAGCAGAATTCTGCACCGTCATAACACTTTCGAAGTCACGGCATGGATCCTGGGGTCTGCGCCGCGTCGCTTCGCTCCTTGCTCCGCCCCAGGATGACGAAGTGAGAGGCGTTCCGGCCAATCGCCACCATATTCAATCCGTCATTCCTTCGGTTCGGTGTCGGCCTTGCCCTCTTCGGCCGGCTTGTAGAGGTAGAAGAACTGCCATACCGCGTAACCGGCGAAGCCGAGCGCGATGACGCCCCAGAAGGGTGTGCCGGAGGCGAATTCGATGACCGACCAGATCAAACATACGGCCACGACGGCGATGCGTCGCCACAGCGGCCGGAAGAAGGGGTGCTCATAGTCTTTCATCGCGCCAATCCAGGATTTGCCCAAAGCGCATCAGATAGACCGTGCGCCGTGGCGAATCCACCGTTTACGCCGGGAAGCCTTGCGTCTCCACCGTATAGCCGGCGGCCGTCATCACCCGCATCAGTTCCTTGTGGCCGACCTGAGCCATCCTGAGCGGCGGATTCTTCTTCGGATCCTGCTCGGCCTCGACCACGAACCAGCCTTCATAGCCGTGATCGGCGAAGCGCTGGACGATGGCGCCGAAATCGAGCGAGCCGTCGCCCGGCACAGTGAAGGCGCCGAGCGCCACGGCGTCGAGGAAGGACTGCTTCGTGCGGTCGAGCTTCTCGATCACGCCCATGCGCACGTCCTTCACATGCACGTGGTTGATGCGCTTGTGGTGGTTGTCGATGGCGCGCAGCACGTCGCCGCCGGCAAAGGCGAGATGGCCGGCGTCGAGCAGCAGCGGGATGCCTTCGCCGGAATGGCGCATGAAGGCGTCGAGTTCCGGCTCGGTCTCGACGACCGCCGCCATGTGATGGTGGTAAGAGAGTGGCATGCCTTGCTCGGCGCACCATTCGCCGAATTCGGTGACGCGGCGGCCATAGGATTTCATCTCGTCGTCGGCGAGCTTTGGCTTGGTGGCCAGAGGCCTGGAGCGGTCGCCCTGGATGGAGCGGCCGACCTCGCCATAGACGATGCAGGGCGCGTCGACCGCCTTGAAAAGGTCGATCATCGGCTGGATACGATCCTTGTTCCTCGCCAGGTCCTCGTTGACCAGCGTACCGGAGAACCAGCCGCCGCAAAGCGTGACGTCGGCTTCCTTCAGGATCGGCAGCATCACCTTCGGATCATTGGGGAAGCGGCGGCCCATCTCCATGCCGGTGAAGCCGGCCGAGCGCGACTGGCGCAGGCACTCCTCCAGCGACACGTCATCGCTCAATTCCACGAGATCGTCGTTCCACCACGCGATGGGGGACATGCCCAGTTTGGCTTTCAAGTCGTCACTCCAGCTTCAATCGTTGCGAGGCAGACGCAGTTCAGCCCTGACGGCTGCCCACGGCTTCCTCATATTTCTTGCGCGCGGCGTTCACCTGCGGCCGCGACGAGACTTCCGGCACGGCCACATCCCACCAGTGGCCGCCGGCGTCGGTCGAGACCAGCGGATCGGTGTCGATGACCAGCACCGTCGTCTTATCGTTGCCCTTGGCCTTGGCGAGCGCCGTCTCCAGCTCGGCGATCGACGCCACCTTTTCGGCGACGGCGCCGAGGCTCGTCGCATGCGCGGCGAAATCGACATCGGGCATGACCTCGTGGCGAGCGTCCCTCAGCAGATTGTTGAAGTTGGCGCCGCCGGTCGCCATCTGCAGCCGGTTGATGCAACCATAGCCACGGTTGTCGAGCAGCACGATGGTGAGCTTGAGACCCAGCATCACGGAGGTGGCGATCTCGGAATTGAGCATCAGGTAGGAGCCGTCGCCGACCATGACGACCACCTCCTCGCCGGGCTTGGCCATCTTCACCCCAAGGCCGCCGGCGATCTCGTAGCCCATGGTCGAGAAGCCGTATTCGGCGTGATACGAACCGGGCGCGCCGGCCTGCCAGAGCTTGTGCAATTCGCCCGGCAATCCGCCGGCGGCATGCAGCAAGGTGACGCCCGAGCCCATCGCCCGCTGCACGGCGCCGATCACCTGCGCGTCGGACGGATAAGCGGCGTTGGTGGACGCCGTCACCTTGGCGGCCGCGGCCTGCCAGTCCCCCTTGCCCTTCAGCGCATTGTCGGTCCAGGCGGCGGGCGCTTTCCAGCCTTTCAGCGCGGCGGTCAGTTCAGAGAGCCCTTCGGCGGCGTCGGCGACCAGCGGCAGCGCCCAGTGCTTGCCGGCGTCGAAGACTTGTGTGTTCAGCCCGATGATGGTGCGGCCGGCATTCTTGAACAGCGCCCAGGAGCCGGTGGTGAAGTCCTGCAGCCTAGTGCCGACGGCGAGCACGACATCGGCCTCTTCCGCCAGCCGGTTGGCGGCCGACGTGCCGGTGACGCCGACGGCGGCCATGTTGAGCGGATGATCATCGGGCAGCGAGGATTTGCCGCCTTGCGTCTCGCAGACCGGAATGCCGGCGCTCTGCGCCAGCTTCGCCAGCTCGCTGGAGGCCTGCGAATAGAGGACGCCGCCGCCGGCGATCACCAGCGGCTTCTTGGCGCCCTTCAGCGCCGCCACCGCTGCCTCCAGCTCGTTTCGGTCCGGGCGCAGCCGGCGCTGTGTCCAGACGCGCTCGGCAAACAGGCTTTCGGGATAGTCATAGGCCTCGGCCTGCACGTCCTGGCAGAGCGAGAGCGTGACCGGCCCGCATTCGGCCGGATCGGTCAGCACCTGCATAGCGCGGTTGAGCGCCGGGATGATCTGCTCGGGACGCGTGATGCGGTCGAAATAGCGCGATACGGGGCGGAAGCAGTCGTTGACGCTCGCCGTGCCGTCGGAAAAATCCTCGACCTGCTGCAGCACCGGGTCGGGCAGGCGGTTGGCGAAGACGTCACCGGGAAGCAGAAGCACCGGCAGGCGGTTGACGTGGGCAAGGGCCGCGGCCGTCACCATGTTCAGCGCGCCGGGGCCGATCGAGGTGGTGGCGGCCATGAAGCGGCGGCGGAAATTCGCCTTGGCATAGGCGATCGCCGCATGCGCCATCGCCTGCTCGTTGTGGGCGCGGAAGGTCGGCAGCTCGTCGCGGACCTGGTAGAGCGCCTCGCCGACGCCGGCGACATTGCCATGGCCGAAGATCGCCCAGACGCCGCCGAAGATCGGCACCTTTTTACCGTCGATCTCGGTCACCTGCCGGCTGAGAAAGCGGGTCAGCGCCTGCGCCATCGTCAGGCGAACGGTCTTGGTCATTGTCGTTTCCTCCGGCTTTCTTGTGCCGTCTTGTTATGCGGCCGCCTTCTTATGCAGCTTTGCGGCCGCGCGCGGCAAGCCATGCCTCGGTCAGCTGTTCAAAACGCGCGGCCATGTCGGCGATAGCTTCGTCGTCCGACATCCTGCCGGCAAGCCATTGTTCGGCGGCGTTGATGAAGATGGTGCGACCGACGGCAAATCCCTTGACGATCGGAGAGTTGCTCGCGGCGGCAAAGGCCGCGACCAGCTCGTCCTGCGGCGCCTCCAAACCAAGCAGCACGACGCCGCGGCACCATGGATCGTTCTTGACGATCACCGCCTCGATCTTTGCCCAGGCGTTGGCCGAAGCCTGCGGCTCGAGCTTCCACCAGTCGGGCTTGATGCCCACCGCATAGAGCTCCTCCAGCGCGCGCGGAATGGTGGTGTCGTCGAGCTTGCCGTGCTTGCCTGCGATGATCTCGACGAGAAGTTCTCTGCCAACTTTCCGCGCGGCCTCGAACAAAGCCCGGAGCTTTTGCTGCTGCTCGGTCTTCAGCGGCTCGGGATCGTCCGGATGATAGAAGCACAGGCATTTGATGCAGTGGTCGACCGGCCATTCAATGAGCTGCGAGCCGATATCCTGCGAGAATTCGAAGCGCAGCGGCCGCGAGCCCGGCAGCTCGACCGGACGGCCGAGCCAGGCGAACGGATGGCGGGCGAATTCGAACATCGCGTCGCGGCCGTATTTCTCGTCGATCAGCATGCCGTAGCCGGCGCGGCCGGCGGCGACCCTGGCCGCCGCCTTGACCGTGAGCACCTTGAAATCGGGAATGCGGGAGACATCGGCGCCGACCTTGGCGGCGACATCCTCGAGCTGGACGCGATGGTCGCAGGCCAGCGCCATCAGCGAGGGGATGTCGCGCCGGCGCGCCGTCGCCCAATGGACGTGGTTGATCGCCTCGTCCTTGCGCAGCGCCAGATGCTTGCTGCCGTGCTTCAGGAAGAACTGCAGCTCCTCGAAGGTCGGATATTCCGGCGCGCAAAGCAGGCGCGACACGGCGAAGGCGCCGCAGGCATTGGCCCAGGTCGCGGCCGTCGCAAAGCTTTCGCCGCCGAGCCAGCCGCGCAGGAAGCCCGACATGAACGCGTCGCCGGCGCCGAGCACATTGTAGATCTCGATCGGGAAGCCCTTGCCGACGACGCCATCCTCGAGGTCGTCGCTGATCGGCCCGTCATAGACGATGCAACCCTTGGCGCCGCGCTTCAGCACAATGGTGGCCGAGGACAGGGCGCGGATCGTCTTCAGCGCGCTCAGGCAATCGTCGGCGCCTGAGGCGATCATGATCTCTTCCTCGGTGCCGACGATGAGGTCGCAATCGGGAAGCACAGTCTTCAGTTGCGCCGAGACGCGGTCCGACTTGACGTAGCGTTCGAAGCCTTCCGCATGGCCGGCAAGGCCCCAGAGGTTCGGACGGTAGTCGATGTCGAAGACCACCTTGCCGTCCTTGGCCTTCATCAAACGGATCGCCTTGCGCTGCGCGGCATCGGTGTTGGGGCGGGAAAAATGCGTGCCGGTGACGACGACCGCGCGGGCAGAGGCAATAAACGCCTCGTCGATATCCTCTTCCGCGAGCGCCATGTCGGCGCAGTCGGAGCGGTAGAAGATCATCGGCGAGACGCCTTCGTCCTCGACCGAAAGCAGCACCAGCGCGGTCAGCCGCTCCTTGTCGGTCTTCAAGCCATCGACCGAGACGCCTTCACGCCGGAGCTGCTCGCGGATGAAGCGGCCCATCTGCTCGTCGCCGACACGGGTGAGCAGCGCCGGGCGCAGGCCGAGCCTTGCCGTGCCGACCGAGATATTGGCCGGGCAGCCGCCGACCGACTTGGCGAAGGAGGCGATGTCCTCCAGCCGCGAGCCGATCTGCTGGCCGTAGAGATCGACCGAGGCACGGCCGATCGTGATGACGTCGAGCGGCGGATATTTCGCTTCCACGGCTTCGCCCATTCGAACCTCCCATCGGCCTTGTTGTGCAGAGCAGCGTCGTTTTGGGCAGCACGCGCGAATGGCGGCGCGGTGCCGTCAATATGAAATAATAATTCCAATCTATAGTCAATATGGAATGAGCATTCCCGGATGGAAAAACGCTGATGCAGGGGCCGTTCAGGCCTTGCGCTTGCGGCCGGCGTCGCGGCGCTTCTCGCCAACGGCGACGGTGAGCGCCATGGCAAGCGCCATGGTGGCGGACAGCGAGCGGAAGCCGCCGAAATCGGCTTCGGCGACCTCGAACCACACCTTGGCGAACTGGGCGAGCGGAGAAAACGAGCTGTCGGTGATTGCCACGATCGGCACGCCCTGCTCGGCGATCAAGCGCGTCTCGTCGATGGTCGCGGGCGCGTAAGGCGAGAAGCTGATGGCGATGACGGCGTCGCGCGGCGTGGCGAAGGCGATCATCTCGGCATTGAGACCCGCGGCCGATTCCACCAGCTGGTTGCGGATCTTGAGCTTGCCAAGCGCATAGGCGATGTAGGAGGCGACCGGATAGGAGCGGCGCTTGGCCAGCACATAAATGGTCTCGGCCTTCGCCAGCAGGGCGATCGCCTCCTCGAAATGCGTATCGTTCAGCGCGCGCGAAATGTCGCTGAGCGAGGTGCTGGCGGCGGCGACGAAACCATCGAAGATCGCCCGGTGGCCGGCGCCTTCCTCGGCCTTGGCGCGCAGCGCCGCAAGCCTTTCGTCGTAGGAGGAATTGCGCTCGCGCAGCCGTTCGCGAAAAACCTGCTGCAGGCTGGTGAAGCCGTCGAAGCCGAACTGCTGGGCAAAGCGGATCAGCGTGGAGGGCTGGACACCGGCCGAGGCGGCGATGCTGGCGGCGGTGCCGAAGGCGATGTCGTCGGGATTGTCGAGCGCATAAGCGGCGATCTGCGCGATCCGCTTGGGCAGGCTGTGGCGCCGTTCCAGGATCGTCGTGCGCAACGTCTCGAAATCGCGAGGCACCCGTTCGTCCATCGTCGCTCCGCCCACGGCCATATTGATAGTTCCCTCTCCTGCCTCATCATAGCGAGTTCGCGCAAGAACACCATAAAAAATGATTTACACGTTCCATTCTTTAGTAAAATGGATTAATTCATCCATACGCGTTTCTTCCCTCATCTCGGAGAGAATCGACATGGTCGGAGTGGGCCTCATCGGCACGGGCTTCATGGGCAAGTGCCACGCCATCGCCTGGAATGCGGTCGGCACCGTCTTTCCCGATGTCGACAAGCCGAAGCTTGTGCACCTGGGCGAGGTCAACGACGAGCTTGCCAGGCGCAAGGCGGGCGAATTCGGCTTCGCCAAGGGCTCCGGCGACTGGCGCGCAGTCGTCAACGACCCGGAGGTCGACGTTGTCTCGCTGACCACGCCCAACCAGTTTCATCCGGAAATGGCGATCGCCGTCCTGGAAGCCGGCAAGCATCTGTGGTGCGAGAAGCCGATGGCGCCGAGTTTCGCCGAAGCCGAAGCGATGGCGAAGGCGGCGACGACATCCGGCAAGGTGGCCGCTCTCGGCTACAACTACATCCAGAACCCGGCCATCCGCCATATCGGCGCGCTGCTCGAGGAAAAGATCATCGGCGACGTCAATCTCGTGCGCATCGAGATGGACGAGGATTTCATGGCCGACCCCGACGCGCTGTTCTTCTGGAAGCACGAGGCGTCTTCGGGCTACGGCGCGCTCGACGATTTCGCCGTGCATCCGCTGTCTCTGATCAAGGTGCTGTTCGGCCGCGTCGCCCGTGTCATGTGCGACATGGTGAAACCCTATGCCGACCGGCGCGTCGCCTCCGGCGGCCGCCGTGCGGTCGAGACCTACGACATCGCCAGCGTGCTGATGCACCTCGAAAACGGCGTCGCCGGCACGCTGCTGGTCAACCGCTCGGCCTGGGGCCGCAAGGGCCGCATCGCTATCCAGATCTTCGGTTCGAAAGGCTCGATCCTTTACGACCAGGAGCGGATGAACGAATTCCAGCTCTACCTCACCGCCGACCGCCCGACCGAACAGGGCTACCGCACCATCCTGGTGGCGCCGCACCACAAGCCCTACGATGCCTTCCTGCCGGCGCCCGGCCACGGCCTTGGCTTCAACGACCTCAAGATGATCGAATGCCGCGAACTGCTGATGCGGATCGCAGGCAAGCCGGCGCGGATCATCGATTTCGACGAAGGGCTGGAGATCGAGCGCACCGTGCACGCGATGGCGCGCTCGTTCCAGGAACAGCGCTGGGTGGATGTGCGGTAAAGCGGCCGGCGAACCGGCGACGGTTCAGTTGCCGGCGGCAGCATTGATCTCCCAGCCGTCCACCCAGATCTGCCGCAGGCGGTCGCCTTCGCCCTTGAACCACAGGCCCGCCGGTCGGCAGTCCTCGATGCGGTCGCTGCGGAAGTTGCGGATGGCCTGGCGCAGCTCGCACCAGGCGACGATGTTGGCGGTCTCGGCGTAATAGATGAGGGCCACCGGGCGGACGATGCGCTGCGTGGCGCGGCCGGCTTCGTCGCGATAGGCAAGGTCGAGCTTTTCCTCATCGCGGATGGCGCGGCGGACCAGGGCGAGATCGACCGCGGAGGCCGAGGGCGCGGCGAAACCCCAGGCATGCAGAGCGTTGGCGTCGAGCGTCTGGCGCAAGGGCGGCGGCACCGCGCCGGCGATCTTGGCGCCGACGCGTTTCGCGGCCTGCTTGAGCTCGTCGTCGCCGGTGCGCTCAAGCAGCGCCAGTGACAGCACGATCGCCTCCATTTCCTCGATCGAAAACATCAGCGGCGGCAGGTCGAAGCCGGGACGCAGGATATAGCCGATACCGCGCCCGCCCTCGATCGGCACGCGCATCGCCTGCAGCGCGGCAATGTCGCGATAGACCGAGCGCACCGTCACTTCCAGCCGCTCGGCGATGGTCGCCGCCGTCACCGGCTTCCGGGCCAGCCGCAGGATCTGGATGATCTCGAACAGGCGCGAGGCCTTGCGCATTTCTCCACCCGGCTGAAAAGCAACTGACACACCCCCGTCAGTTGGAATGACCTATAGGGCCGCCTACCGGCTTGAAAATCAACAGATTCCTTTGAGCCTTCGCCGGGACGGCAACAGGCAACTGACATGAGCTACACCGAAAATCTCTGGCTTTTCTTCATCTTGCTGTTCGGCATCATCGCCGTGCCTGGCATGGACATGCTGTTCGTGCTGGCCAATGCGCTGACCGGGGGACGCGACAGGGGGCTGGCGGCGACCGGCGGCATCATGCTTGGCGGAGCGGTGCACACGCTGAACGGTGCGATCGGCGTCGGCCTGCTCATGCATTTCGTGCCGGTCCTGTTCAAGCCGCTGCTGGTCGCCGGCGCCGCCTATATGGCCTATATCGGGATTTCGCTGATGCGCAGCTCCATCACCGTCGGCGATGGCGGGCCCGCGGGCAGCCGCTCCGCCTGGAAGGCTTTTCGCCAGGGGTTGGTCACCTGCCTGATCAACCCGAAGGCCTATCTCTTCATCATCGCCGTCTATCCGCAATTCCTGAAGCCGGCTTACGGTCCGATCTGGATGCAGGCGACGGTGATGGGGCTGCTGACGGTCGCCACCCAGGCAGGAATTTATGGCGGGCTCGCCATCACCGCCGGCCGCAGCCGCATGTTGCTGGTCGACAATCCCCGGGCGACCATCCTTGCCGGACGGGCGGCGGGGCTGCTGCTGTTCGCGGTCTCGGTATTCACAGCATGGGAAGGGCTGAGGGCGGTGTAATCACCGCCCTCGTTCATAGCCATCACGCCGCGCCCTGACGGCTGGCAAGCATCTCGCGCTTCACCGACCGGCGCCATTCGACGGCGCCGGCAAGGCCGTGCAGCACCGTTTCGGTGGTCGCCCAGTCGATGCAGCCGTCGGTGATGCTCTGGCCGTAGACGAGCGGCTTGCCGGGCACGACATCCTGGCGGCCGGCGACGAGATTGCTCTCGATCATGACGCCGATGATGCGCTCGTCGCCCGCGGCTACCTGGCCCGCCACATCGTGCGCGACTTTCGGCTGGTTTTCCGGCTTCTTGCCGCTGTTGGCGTGGCTGACATCGATCATCAACCGCGGCGCGACGCCGATGCGAGCGAGTTCCGCGGCTGCCGCCGCGACGCTGTCCGCATCATAGTTCGGCACCACGCCGCCGCGCAGGATGACGTGGCAGTCCTCATTGCCGGTGGTGGCCGCGATGGCGCTGCGGCCGCCCTTGGTCACCGCCATGAAATGATGCGGCTCGGCGGCCGACTTCACCGCCTCGGCGGCGATCCTCAGATTGCCGTCCGTGCCGTTCTTGAAGCCGACCGGGCAGGAAAGGCCCGACGCCAGCTCGCGATGGATCTGGCTTTCGGTCGTGCGCGCGCCGATGGCGCCCCAGGCGACGAGGTCGGCTATGTATTGCGGCGTGGTCATGTCGAGGAACTCGGTCGCCGCCGGCAGGCCGAGGTTGTTGACGGCGGAAAGCACGTTGCGCGCCATGCGCAACCCCTTGTCGATGTTGAAGCTGCCGTCGAGGTCGGGGTCGTTGATCAGGCCCTTCCAGCCGACCGTGGTGCGCGGCTTCTCAAAATAGACGCGCATGACGATCTCGAGCCGGTCGGCCAGGGCCTCGCGCAGCGCCGCCAGACGGCTGGCGTAGTCCACGGCGGCGACCGGATCGTGGATGGAACAAGGGCCGACGATGACTATCAATCGATCGTCGGCCCCCGTCAGGATCGAATGGATGGCGTTGCGCGAGGCGGCAACGGTGCGCGTCGCGGTGAGTGAGCGCGGTATCTCGCGCATCACCTCGTCCGGCGTGCTCAGGACTTTGAGTTCGGTGACCCGAAGGTCGTCTGTTGTGGTCAACACGGCATTCTGCTCCTGGTTAGGAGACCTGCCGGCTGAAACAAAAAAGCCGCCAGGTCTGGCGGCTTGTCGGATTTTGGTGCTGCAATCTTCAGATCGAGCGCAATCCTCCCGCCGCCAGCGAGCTGTCGTAGGTAAAGTACCAAAACGAGGCGGTCAGGTGGATCATGCGGCTCATATAGTCGAAGACGCGGCGCTTGTCACCTGGCGAGATGCTACTCC
>NZ_RQXT01000070.1 GCF_003863365.1 Mesorhizobium tamadayense
AGCGCTATCAAAGGCGCGCTCGCGAGCGGCTTCGCTACCGCCGACCTACACCACCTGTGGGGACGCGACCCGTGCGGAACATCTTGCGCAAGCTAAATGCCAAGAACCGAACGGAAGTCACCTTAATGACCTATGGCATTGCATTGCAGAGTGAAGATACCTTGTCGCGGCCGACTGGCGCCGAACCTCTCAGTCCGCGAAGTGAATGACGCGCGCGACACGCTTTCGCCCGCTCGGAAATAGCCGCTTTTTTGGCATCAGCTGACAACAATAAGCACGAAGCAGTGCGCTTAGTCTTGCACGACAATCCAGGCAACCTTGCCGCCGCAGTGTTGGTGACAAAGACACCTACCAGCGAAATAACTCGCAGTTGAAGATACGAGCCTCGCGGGCATGAGCTGCCCAACGGGCACCTGCCAGGCTTGGCTGCGCTGGCGGGTGCCGTTGAGCTGGTTCGGGAATTCCGGCCTCTAGCAAATCCGCTACCTTATGTGGACGAGCCGGAGGCTATTGTGAAGCGAGCCTGCGCCAGCCAGTGCCGGATTCCCTTGTTACGACGCTTTATTCGCCGGTGGTTGCAATGGTGGACCATGGAGAAGCCGGCGACCTGCCGGTGACCCATTCGATCGTCCTGCGCGATGCTGATTTCCACAACGGGATTGCTGGCGTCACGATTGTAGAGGCTGCGGGAAGCTTTGGCCTAGCAAGAGTTCCTGCGGGAGTGGGCGCTGCCTCTGGCGTACACCGGCTGATCGTCAAGAGCGATTGCAATGCGCGGCTCCACCAATTCCGGCTTGCTGGTGTTTCCCTTCACGATCAATTGAGGTCGGCGCCGTATGGGACGGCTACCAAGTGCTCAAGGGTTTGATCGTTCGCCAGAAACACATGAAATAGGTGATGTTGGCAGCGATCAGCGTAGCTGCGGTCGCAACGGCGGCGCCGTCGGCACCGTAAAGTGCCGAAAGGATGAAGGTTGCTACGAAATTGAATGCCACGAAGCCCAGCGCCAGCTTGCTGTAGGTCCGCTCCTTGTCAACCATCATCAGTGCCGTGGCGCAAGGGCCTGCGGCGGCAGAGATCAGATAGCCGAGGCCAAGGAGACGGAGGATAGCGGCCGCTCCAATAAACTCGTTGCCGAACCAGCCGAGCACAAGACTTGGCGCCGCCCAGAACGCTACGGCAAGCGGCAGTGCACCAGCGAGCGACAACAGACAAAGGCGCAGATATGACGTCCTCAGTTCCTCGAGGCGGCCATCGTTGAACATTACGCTAATCCACGGCGCGGCAACCGGCGTAATGATCCGCAGCATGAAGACGTTCATCAGCGCGAGCCGCGACGCGGCTTGATAAAGTCCCGCACCATGGTTGTCGCCGGTAAAGCCCAAGATCAGCACGGCGGTGCGTGATACGAGCTCGTCACTAAGACTGCCGACCAGCATGGCGGCGGCTGCAAAAGCCCATTCGCCCACACGCCATTCGGCTGCTGTCTTCCAGGTGGCGGGCGGCGTAAAATTCGCGACTGCAACCGCTGAAATCGCAAGGAGCGGAACGCAGCTGGCGCCGTAATAGACCACCGCACGGCCTGGATCGTGGAGCCCCAGTGCCAACACCAAGCCAATGACGCCCACTGGCAGCATCAGGGCAGGCAAAGCCTCACCGAGGTCGCCCGCGTGGAAGCCGCGCAATAGGTAACGATGCAGTTCAAGCAGTGTGACTGCTGTGGCAAGTAATGCCATATAGGCCGGAACTATGTTGCCCGCGATACCTGGCCACATGAAGCGTGCGAAGCCCAGCGCGCCGAGGAATACGGCGAGCCCGGCGATAGTCGTCGCATAAGCCTGCAGCAGCACCCCCTTTATGAGACCGAACTGTTGCGCGTTGGTGTAAGCGCTCAGCAGCCGCGTCGAAGCGTTGAGCCAGCCCATCGGAGCGAGCCGCGCTGCGAGTGTGGCGATCGCCAAGGCGACATTGAACGCGCCGTAATCCGCTGCGCCAAGTGACCGGGCCAAAACGATTTCGAGCGCGAACAGGGCAGCAACGCCGGCGCTGCGCACGAAGAGTACCCGCAGGATGCGCCCACTCAGCTTGCGGCGCGAAGCGGCGCCGGCATCGGCGGTCTCCAGCCACGCCGACGGGAGGAAGGTCATGACCGGAGACTCTGCCGAATCGGGGACTGCAGCGCCACCCTCCGGGCGGATTGCAAGCTGGCTGCGAGAAACTCGCTGTAGGCGATGAAGAGGAAGATTAGTGTGGAGGCGATCGCGGGCGCGTCAATATCCTCGAACACGAGCCACGCCCACAAAGTGATCTGAAGCGTCAACAACAGTCGGAGCTGCGTTCTGGCAGCGACTGGCAGCCTCTTGGCGGCCGCCGCGAGACCGAGCCAGCGTATGGCCGGAAGAACCAGCAGGTAGGCCGCCACCAGCGACAGACCGAGAACGCCTCCCTTTGTAAAGGCGGAGATGAAAGTCGAGTGCGAACCCACCGCAATATGGCTGATTTCTTCGCGCGGCTTGATGCCGAGGCCGAAGACGGGGTTGTTGTCGAGCGTTTCGACGACGGCTCGGAGGTAGTTATCAGTGCGGCTGTCGGTGCTGTATTGCCGGTATGTCGTGAGCGACGATAAGTCCGCGAGTAGCGGCAGGAGAAGGACCGCGGCAACCGCCGCAAAACTTGCCAAGCGTTGACATGGCGAACCGAAAGCTATTCCCGCCACCACGAGCCCCGCCAACCAGCCTGCAAGAACTGAACGGCTTAACGAAATGGCGAGTGTTGCCGTGATGAGGCCCTCAAGCAATGGCGCGAACAGGGCTCGCCGGCCTCCACGGTTATGCAGGTGCAGAAGCGCCAGGACACCGAGGATGGCGATGATGATGGCAGTGGCGTTTGGATAGGGGCCATAGATGCCGATGCGTGGCATCGGAGTTTCATGCAAGCCCCAGTCGGCAATAGTGAGGGTGATTGTTGTGGACTGGCGGATGAGAGGGGCCGAATCTGGAATCCTGTTACCGGCGATGGCGCCAAAGAGACTTGGGAATTGTAAGTCGAATTGCCCGACTGCATAGGCGAACACGAAGGCGCCCCAGGTCAGGGAGATGAGAACTACAAAGCTCCAGGAGGCATAATGAAGAATTCGGCGGCGCCTATCGCCGGCATCTTGGAGGAGGGCGCGAAACTGCTGGACGATGATGAGGGCGCTCGCCCAGATTGCCACATTGTAGATGGCCGCGGCGAATCTCAGCGGTTTCTGCGCGATGATGAGGCCGTTGACGAATGCGGATCCGGTGAGCGCAACGATGATGAAGGCGAGCAGACAGTCCCCCAAAGTGAAATGCAGGTTTGCCGAAGGGCGCGTGATCAACAAGACGAGGGCGAGTAACATCGGCATCACGAAGCCGATCCCCAAGGCCCACCAAATGGGTAGCCCAAGCAGAAGAATCGAAAAAGCTGCTTCGGTAAACTGAGCATAGCCCTTCTCCCGCCTGCGGCTGGCGGCAACAAGGCGCGATGGAGCAGCACTCATCGACATGTTCAGGAGTCGATCCTTCCGCAACTCCGCCAGTTGCCTGGGCTTCCGCGCATTACACAGAACCACGCCGCCGCGGCACCAGGAGTAGGTGCATCGTTGTCGATGCGGAGGCCCACAGGGTGCCAACCCTGGGACGGTGGAGCGTTTGCAAACTGAAAACTGTTGCCGGTGAAGCGGGGCCGGACCGCTGTTTCGTCCCAAGGCCGCAAGAAGGGAGTAGCGGTTCCCGGGGCGGAGTTTCCAATGACTAGCGCTTCAAATTCGCCGCCCCCCGCCTTTCCGAAATCGAATGTGGAAAAGGCATGGGTGGCATCGCCCCGCCTGACGATCGTGTTGCCGATGACGACGGCGCGCGCAGTGGGCATCGATCCGGCCCGCAGGCTGATTGCCACATAATCACTTCCGGCAGTGGCCGCCACAGAGCGGCAGGCGATACGATTGGATGAGATAATAAGCGAGCCATCGGCGCCGTCGCCGAGCGCGACGACGGAGTTGCACGATATGGCTGAGAGAACCCCTTCGCGCTCTCCCGCGCCGACGCCCCAACCATCAATATAGCAACCGGAAATTTCCGTCTGAAAGGCACGCTCGAAGACCATGCCATTACCCCCCGCGCCGTTTAGGTGGCAACCGGTGGCGCGCCATCCTGCGGATCGGGTGATGTGAATGCCGTTGCCACGGCAACCCAGAAGTGCTTCGGGGCCGACGGCGACGGTGCAATAGTCCAAAATGCCGTCAGTCGCCAATGGCGGCTCAGCTGCGCCTCTGGGGTCTCGGGCTCCCGGCAAAGCGCCGACCAGGATGCCGCCGAAATACATCTCGCCATGTGGTCCTGTGAAACTGGCTCCGCCTACCCCCGCGCCCTTGACCCATACGCGATGGAGTAGGTTGTCGACGAGCGCAGCCATAAAGGTTCCGTCGGGGCGCTGGGTATTGATCCACAAGCCAAAGCCGGTGGCGCTCCGGATCCAAATGTTATGAATGTCGAGCTGTTGATTGGCGAGCATAAGCCCGTGGACTGGAACACCGCCACGCGCTGTTATGGCATCGACGTCGAAGTACAAATCGCGCATGTGAAGGCGTCTTGCAAAATCTTTCCCCTCCACCCATTCACGGCTGACTAGCAACGCGGCAAGCGGCAGTGGAGCCACACCTTCAACGCTTGAATAGTGTAGGACATATGGCGTCTCAAATCCCTTCAGCGCCCGAAAACCGCTCAGCGGAGAATTGCCGTCCCCCGGCACTTCGCCAGCAAGCTCGATCGACTGCGGAACGGCAATTGGGCGGGCGAGGCCGAACACGCGAGGCGGTACACGCAGCCGCGTGCCGGGCCTTTGCCCTGCCCAGTCAAGTGCTGTCTGCAGAGCCTCGGAGTCGTCGGTGACGCCATCGCCGCGTGCACCGAAATCGTCAAGCGACGGCAATTCCCGCAGTTTATCTTCAATGCGGCGCTTAACACTTCCCGGTGCCGCAAGACTGAATTCCGCGCCGGCGTCGGACGCATTGGCACTCACCCCCGCCGGCAGCGCAGCACCTGCTCCAGCAAGACCGGCAAGGAGGAGGCGCCGCCGGTTGGATGGCGGGGCACCTTGGTCTTCATCCCTCATAGAGTCTCCGGAAACGCTTTGGCGTGAGCAGGCCTGACGACTGGAGTAGTTGCCCCCGCATTTTGACGCCGGTCATGACGGCAAAGACGAAACGGGTGGTCAGCCGCCGCAACACTCCGGCACCAGCCTCGGCGTCGGAGCGCTCGGTCCTGCCCCATTCCAGGGCGATGAGGACGCAATCGCCATGGCTTGCGAGGGCGTGGCAGTCGCATACCCCCAGCAGCGGCGGCGCATTGACGATGATATACTCGTATCGCTTGGCCAGCATCTTGATCAGCGTCACGATGTTGTTGTGGGAGGCAGAAACTTGGGCGTCACTTTGGGGCTCGCCATCGAGGGGCAAGATGTCGAGTCCCGTTGCCTGATCGAGGATCAGCGCCAGATCGATCGAGGTGTCGGAACTCAGATTTGAGGTCAACAGCTTGGTTGCTTCGGCCGGCACTTGCAGGCCGAAATCTTGCATCGGTATCGGTTGGTACTTGTCGAAATTCACCAGTACCGTGCGCTTGCCGGCCTGGGCGGAATAGACTGCGAGATCGACAGCGAGCCTCGCCTTTTCGCGGCTCGGCAGGGGTGAGGTGATCACAATGGTCCTGGCCCGCGGTGAGGCAGCGGCCAGTCGCGCCTCCAGAGCGCCAACCGCGTGGGCATAGAGGGAGTTCGCCTTCCGGCCGAGGGCCGAGCGGTGGCGGATCTGACCGGCGACGGGATCAGGCTTGGGCAACAGAGCCAGGCAGGGCACCCCTAGCGCTTCCTCGACCTCGCGTGAACCGACGAGCCGCTTGTCCAAGGATTCGCGCGCAAGTGCGATCGCGGACCCGAGCAGGGTTGATAGCACCGCAGCAGCTGCGGCGATGATGAAGACACTGAGGCTCGATGGCTTGATAGGAATCTCGGCCGGCGACATGACCCAAGCGCCGGCGTCCGCAGAACCGAGCGCAGCGTCGGCTTGTTGTTCGGAACGCAGCAGATCCTCATAGACTGAGCGCCTTGCTACGGCCTCGCGCTCAGCCACCTGCAATTGCACGGAGTAGACCTCGGCGCGTCCGTTTTGGTCTGCGGCTCCCTTTAACTGCTGTTCGAACGCTGCCGACCGCGCTGTGACCGCGGCGAGTTCGTTGCGAATGCCGGTGACGATGCGGTCAATCTCTTGGGAAATGCGCTGCCTGACGTCGGCAAGGTGGCCGTTCAGGATTGCAGTACGCGGATTGTGGTCGTTGTAGATCGCTGAATTCTCGGCAATCTGGCGCATCAGATCCAGTTCCAGCGTGCGCAATTGCGACACGGCTTGGGAGGCGAGAACCTCATTGATCGCGTTGGTAGGACCGCCGGACAGCTTGATCTGATCGATGGCGGATAGTTTCGATCGGAGATTGGCTTCATCAGCCTTCGACTTGATCAGCAGCTTGTTTAGTTCTTGCATATCGGAATTTGCAAGCGTGACATTGCTGCTTGTCAATATCTGGCCCTTCGCACGCAGGTCAGCGACCCTGCCTTCGGCTTCTATCACTTGGCGCTTCTGGGCATCGAGCGACTTGAGGGCGCGTGCGCGCCAGGCACTGACGTTGGCATTTTTGCGGTCGAGAAGATTGGCCACGTAGAAGTTGGCCAGCCGATTTGCAATTGCTGCCGCCTTGCCGGAATCGATGGAAGTGAACGAAATTTGAATTACGCGTGAGTCCGGGGGATTGGTGACGGCGAGGTTCCGCCCAAATATGTAAAGTGCATATCCGCGCAACTCTTCGGTGGCGTTCGCTTCCTGGCCTTTGCTTGGGAACCGCGCAAGGAACCGGCCACGTGCGCTGATCTGGAATTCTGGATCATTGAGGAGTTCCAGTGCATCGATCGTCTGGTTGGCAACAGGATTACCCAGCAGAGTGTTGACCTGGGTCTGCATGAGTGAGGGATCCGTGGTGGGACTCTGTGTCTCAACAGGGGCGCCGGTGAGGCTCTTATTTGGGTCGACGACGACCAGCACCGTCGCCGTGTAGCTGGGCCCGCGCCAGATGGCAAAGGCGGTAGATGCCATGGTGACGACGAGCATGGTAGTGATGATGGTCCGAGTGCGCTTGCGCAAAATGGCCAAGAGATCGCTGAATGAGGCTTCGCGACTTGTTTCGGCGATCGAGTTCTCATCGACCATGATATTTGATATCTCTCGTTCTTCCCGTTTCAAAGGCGCCTCCGGCCGCGCCAAAATGAAGGCAGGCCGCGAGGGCGGTCGCGAAATCATTGCAGTTGCTTTCTTCACGGCCGGCAAGCCTGGACTCAACAAACCACAAAAGTGAGCGCAGCAGACTGATCGCCGCGAGTGGCTGCGCATTGTCCGGATCGAAGCCCTTGCTTTGCAAGGCATCGCGGCCCACGTGGATGACGCGTGGCATCAGCGGCAGCTTGGTCAAACGGCGCATTTCAATGAACATCACGAACTGCATGATGTCGAGGCCGAGTGGAACTCCGATTTTGCCATGCTCCCAGTCCCACACGTTGAAACGGCCACCTCTAAGAACCCGGATATTCGGCGGGATCCAGTCACCATGGCTTACACCAAGCGGGAAGACGATCCCGCCCCAGCGCGCTTCCACTGTCTTCCAACCGTGTTCGACAGCGGCGGCGACACTGGCAGACAGCAGAGGACTTGATTGGCTGGCCAATGTGCGAATCTCCTGCCAGAAGCGGGTCTCAGCCAGGGCTTTGGGTGGTGACGGCGCGAGGCTGGCGATGGCAGCAGCGGCCGGCAACATCGTGTGCACAATGGGGGACCACCCGCGGCCGGGAAGCTGGTGGACGATCAGCGCCTCAAGACCGCGCCAGGGTCCGCTGCCGAGCACCGTCGGAATGGCCACGGCGCTCTGGCGGCAGAGCGGAGCGAGTTCTCTGAGAAATTGCGCTTCATGGCGCACCAGGCGGCGAGTCAACTCATCCCAGCCGAATTTCGCATAGGCCAGAACCTGGCCTCGCGGTGATACCGCTTGAATGACGGGCTTGCTATTGGGCCGGCCCGGGGCAAGTCTAAGACTCATCACGAAGTCCCCCGTTCCGAGCACATCCGCAAGAAAGCCGTGGACCGGCGTGTCTTTGGCTCCAAGCGAATCTGTGACGACGGAGACGCGATTGCCCCAGGACAACAGCGGCAGACCGAGACGGCTTTCGAATGACAACACCTGGGCGGCCAGGCGCGACACGCGCGAACCCGCTCCCGTCCCATACTGCGCAAGGACCGCAGTGCGGGCCTTAGCACCACCGGTGAGTGGGATAAGCACACGGGGATCATCGAGCCCGGGGAATACCGCATAGCGCTCAAGGATTTTGTGGCCGTTCTCCATGCCTGCGGGGCTCATTTGGAGCATGCCAAACTGGCCGCCAGAGAGCACCTGCAAGGCGGAATCGAGGTGCCGCAGACAGAGCATTGGGGCCTGTGTGTTGCTATACCGTAGCTCGTGCACCAAGGATCCAACCCTCCTTTTTCACAAGACCGCCCAAACCGCATTGACCGCCTGTCTGGCCGTCTCTTCCAGAGGTGCGGTTGTGTCGATGGTGACGACAGGCGTCGATCCGAAATCCGTCTTACGTTCGAGTTCCCAATGCCGCCGTACCGTGGCCTCGTCCGGTCCTCCTGCCTTGTCGCGTGTGGCATCGCGCGCGATGGCGATAGCGATCGGCGCTGTGAGTTTTATTACGAGATTGGGACGGGGTATCGCGGAGTAGCAGTAGCGTTCGTATTGCATCAACTTGCGCTTCAGCCATGAATCGCAACCGGCAAGGGCCAGACTGTCGAAGCTGCTGCTGTCGATGGTGCCGGGCTGTAACGAGGGATATCGGTCAGATATGACAATTGCGCCCGCTGCCGCTTTGCGCAGAGCGCGCTGCAGCAGACGGCGGCGGTCGTGTGCGAGCAATGCCATCCGTGCGACATGGAAGAGCGAGAAATCGCGACGCTCGCGGCGCGCGGCGTCTTCGTAGACCGCCATCCGTTCATGCGGCAGGAGGCGACGGGCCAGGGGAACGAACCAGTTCGGAATCCAGGAAATCAACGTTGGCGGCGGTTTTCCAGCGTGGATGCGGCAAACGTTTAGGTGCCGGCCGAGGCAGCGGGCGAGTTCATTCGCAGTCGTTGATTTGCCAGTCGCCTTGGGGCCTACCAGTGCCACAATGGCGCCGCCGCTCACGAGGTGCAAACTCTTCGCGCCACTCAGGCTGCCCCTGACGAAATCGCCAAAGCGCCAGAGCCGCGAGGCAGCAGCGGCAAATGCTGAAAGCCGCCGCACGCCGCGCAGCCGCCATGCAACTTTCCAGCCAAGCCGAATACGGAGGAAAATTGCATCCTGTCTGGCGACAGCATTGACGAGATCGGAAAAGAGGCCAGGACCGATAACGGGAAACAGCCTGTCGCAAATGGCCGGGGGCGGCACGATGCTTCGACTGGCCGCCTGTTGCAGCCAGTCAAGTTCGTCGGCGTATTGGCTGCGATGACGGTTTAATTTCAGTAATTCGATGGGACTCAGATGTTTCAGCGCGATCCTCAGCACAAAATAGACCAACTCGCAGGCCGCGTCCGGCACCTTCACCCCCAAGAGTTCACGGGTGTTGGCAAGGAGCTCGCCCTCGATCGGCATGCGGTAGTTCTTCACCAGGCTGTCGCCGCTATAGATTTCATGGCAGACGTGGAGGTCGACAAGCTCGCCCGTGTGACCGTCAAGTCCAATCGCGTGAAATGTGCTGGGGTGGCCGGCTCCAAGAGCGGATTGCGCCAGTTTGAACCCCGACACGCTCAGCGCCCCTTGGAGATTCGCGGCCTGTCGGCGGTCCACAAGAATGTCAATGTCTTCGTCGCCGGCAAGGGTCGCTTCAAGACGGCAGTTGCTCTTCCAATGGCAATAGGAAATCCTTGCCGCATCCAGTTCGCTGACAAGCTTGCGGATTACGGCTTTCTCATTCTGACCTTTGCTGTCGAGGCTCAAGGCCCCTGGCACGGGAATCTGATTCATAGCCAACCACACGCTACAACTGAGTCTAAGACATCAAACCGGCGATGGCGGTTCTGTAATCTACCACTAGCCCCCGCTGCTAACATGGATCTGACAGCAGCGTTATTCGGCCTTGCTGGTTAGTCGTGCGTACCTCTTTTGGATCGTGCCCACTGACGTGGTGTAGCTGACGGCATTGGTCGCCGTGCTCTCCGGCAGGAAGCCGGGTTGATCAGCGCGCCACGGCTGGCAGGCTGATGAGCGGATCATCACTCATCTGGCTGATGGTTTCCAGTGTCATGTAGCGGGCCCGCTGCACGGCCCATTCATCGTTCTGCTCGAGCAGCAGTGCGCCGACGAGGCGGAAGATGGCGTTGTCGACCACGTCGGTTCGGCGCTTGATTTCGCCGTTGAGACGCGCGATCGGATTCGTGCTGTCAAGCTTGGCCCGGTGCTCCTTCGGGAAGGTCATGTAGGCGAGCACGTCAGGTTCGGTGTTGTCGAGGATGGCGGCCAGCTTCGGCACCTTCGGTCGGATCTGGTCGGCGACGGCGCGCCACTGGGCACTGGCGGCTTCGGGCGTCTCCTGCGCGAAGGCGGTGGCGATGAAGGCCGAGACGACGCGGCGGCCGCTCTTGCCGGCGTGCGCCAGTACGTTCCTCATGAAGTGGACGCGGGGGCTATTGAGAAAGTCCTTCCCCACTGAGTCAATTGATCAATCGTTGATTCGGTGGAGGATTCGCGATGCTGGGTCGGAAAGAACGAGATCAACTCGAACTGTTCATGACCGGCTCGCTGCGACAGCTCATCCCTGATGATCATATTCTGGCCAAGGTCGATCGTGTGCTTGATCTGTCGTGGCTGCGCGGCGAGGTCGCGGATCTCTATTGCGACGACAACGGCCGCCCGGGAATAGATCCTGAGGTTGCGGTCCGTCTAATGCTTGCGGGTTTCCTGCTTGGGATCGTCCACGACCGCCGGCTGATGCGCTAGGCCCAGGTCAACATCGCGATCCCGTGGTTCGTCGGCTATGGTCTCCATGAAGCACTTCCCGATCATTCTTCCCTGACACGCATCCGCCAGCGCTGGGGCGAAGAACGGTTTCGCCGGATCTTTCAGCGCACGGTGCAGGCCTGTATCGACGCCAAGATCGCCAAGGGCGAGATCGTCCATGTCGATGCTTCGCTGATCCGGGCCGACGTGAGCTGGGACAGCCTGGCGGTGCGTCACATGGAGGCGGTGAGTGCGGCGAACGAGGATGCGGAGGCGAGGAAGAGCCGCAAAACCGGCAAGTTCAAGAAAGTCTGCGTCACCGACCCGGATGCCACCATGGCGACAAACGCCCGCAATCGCCGGCTTGAGCCGGCCTACAAGCAGCATGCTGTTGTCGATGATCTGCGCGGTGTGGTTCTCGATGTCGTGGTGACTACCGGCGAGATCAACGAGGGGCAGATGATCGTGGAGCGGATCGATGCCGCTGAGAGGACGACGGGCTTGGCCGTGCGAACCGTCACTGCCGATGCCGGCTATGCCTATGCGAAGGTGTTCGCCGCTTTCGAGAACCGCGGCATTGATGCGTTGATCCCCGCCAAGGCGGAGCCGATCCGCAGCCCGGTTCCGCTGCGTCGTTTCCGCTACGATGCCAAGCACGACATCCTGAAGTGCCTTCGAGGCAAGGTCCTGCACCCCAAGCGGCCCTTGAAGTATGGGCGCTTCTTTTACTCGCGCGCCAGAGATTGCGCAGGCTGCGACCTTGCCTCCATCTGCCTATCCAAAGGGCGCGCCAACAAGGCGGTTGTTGTGGGGAATGACTATCCGGCATTGCTGAGAGCTCGCAGACGTCGCGAGCGATGGTCGGAAGAGGATAAACAGCTCTATCAACGCCATCGGTGGCGCTCGGAAGGCTACCATGGCGAAGCGAAGAACTGGCATGGCCTTGCCCGGGCGGTTCGGCGGGGCCTAACCAACATGACGATCCAGGCTTACCTCACGGCCGCGGCGGTGAACCTCAAACGGCTGGCGGCCGCTCTGTTGGCCCATTTGCTCGGGTTGGTGCTGCTGACGCTCAATATGGCGCCGATCGAAGAACCCCGAGACGGAATCCCGAAGTTCTCACGGCAAGGACCTCGTTATCTCGCACCATGCATGGGGAAGTCGACTTTCTCAACAGCCCTACGCGGCACCGCTGCCAAGTGGCTGAGAGCACCTTGGTCACGGCGGCCTTCAGACCCTCATGGGCATCGGAGACGACGAGCTTGACCCCGCGCAGGCCGCGCCGGGTGAGCTTGCGCAGGAACTCCGTCCAGATCGGCTCGGCCTCCGAGGTGCCGATCTCCATGCCGAGCACCTCGCGCCGGCCGTCGCTGTTGACGCCTACGGCGATGATGACGGCGACGGAGACGATGCGGCCGCCGCGGCAGCGCGCTCTTCTCGCCATAGCCGGCGCCGGTGGCGGCCCCAACCTCCAGTTCCATCAGCCGCTCGGCGGCAAAGCCGATCATCTCGCGCAGGAGATCGGCGTCGGGGGTCTTCTCCACGAGCGCGCGCAGGTTCATCATGTCGTCGGTCATCGGTGGTTCCTTCGAATCAGGTTGGTGTCAGCAACCCGACCCTTACCGGAGAACATCGATGACCGCCGCTACGCCGCTCGCTCGCTTCAGCGCCGTTGAGGGGCGCGCTCGCGAGCGGCTTGGTCACCGCCGAGCTACACCACTCGGCGGGGCACGATCCCTCTTTTGACTGAGACCCATCGACCTTTTGCGTTTCCGCGCACTCCCTGTGCGCTGGTACAATTCCGCCAACTGCGCCGCGCACCAGCCGGCAAAGGGGTTCGATGATGAGTGCGGACACCGTCAATACGTCGTCACGAGTGCAGCTGCGTGGGCGCACCGCCTCCCAGGCGCTACCCACGGAGATCATTGGTGGCGTGAGCATTGCCACTCTCAGCCGTGTTGAGACCGCAAGACTCATGGTTGACATGGCCCTAAGGGCCAGAGGCAGCGGACTCGCCCCCTGTATCTGTTCGTCAGTCAACGGACAGGTGTTGGCCGACCTCTATGTTGGCCGGAACCGTCATCGCACACAGCAGCTCCTTGCGTGCACGCATGTTCTGAGCGCCGATGGCCAGCCGCTTGTCTTCGCTTCCCGGTGGCTGGGAAACGGCGCGCTGCGAGATCGCTCCGCGACCACGGATCTGTTCCACGATGTGGCGAAGCTCGCTGCCGCCGAAGGCGCGAGCTTCTACATGCTCGGCGCTTCGGAAGATGAGAGTCGATCCGCTGTTGGCAATGTCCGCGCCCGCTATCCCGGCCTTCGAATTGTGGGACGGAGGAACGGCTACTTTGCGTCCACGGATGAAGAGCTGCTGGCAGTGCAGGAGATCAATGTCTTGCGGCCAGATATACTGTGGGTAGCGATGGGTTTTCCGCGCGAGCTCGAGTTCTGCCATCGCTGGCGACAAGAGCTGACCAATGTTGGCGTGATGAAGACCAGCGGCGGGTTGTTCAACTTTCTGTCCGGCGCCCACAGGCGGGCACCGCAATGGATGCAGTCGGCCGGTCTCGAGTGGGCGCACCGGCTGTATCTCGAACCAAGGCGCCTGTTGGTCCGCTACGCCACGACCAACGTGATCGCCACTTGGGCTCTGCTCAGCAAGACCAGGCACGCCCCGCGGTAGGCGCTCTTCCCGTCTCGAGCCCCTCGGCGCGCGCTCGCGATAGCGGGACCTTTTGGCGGCTTCCGTCCAACGTAAGCGCTTAGCCGATAGCGTCTGGCTTGAAGTTCCAAGGCTTGAGCGCGTCGATTTCGGATGCGGGCCAGCCTTGCGCGATGCGGGTCAAGGTCTGGGAGAGCCAGGCGAGCGGATCGACACTATTCATTTTGGCCGTTTGCAGCAGGGTGGCCACCGTCGCCCAAGGTTCGTCCACCAGCCTCGCTGCCGGCAAATAGGCTGTTTTTGCGAGTAATTGTCTGGGGCCTGATGGCGCGCTCGACGATGTTGGAGTCGATCTCGATGCGACCGTCTGTCGGAAAGCGTTCTAGCGCCTCCCGTCGGGTGAGCGCATAGCGGATTGCCTCGGCGATTTTGGATTTTCCGGAGACCTTGCGCACTTCCGTTTCCCACAGCTCGAACAGGCTCGGGACGATGCCCGTAGATTTTTCCTGGCGGAGCGCAGCGCGGCTATCGGCATTCTTGCCGCGGACCTCATCCTCGATCTTCCACAGCTCAGTCATGGCGGTGAGCGAATCCGTCGCGACTTGCGAGACCTTGCTGATATGCAGGTCGTAAAGCTTGCGACGCAGATGGGCCCAGCAGCCCAGTCTGACCGTTTCATTGCTGCTGGTTCTGGCCCGCGTCTTGGCTAGATTGGTATAGGCTGAGTAGCCGTCGACCTGGAGGATGCCGCTCAACCCGGCGAGACGACGCGCCACGCACTCGGCGCCTCTGCTGTCCTCAAAACGATAGGCAACCATGGGCGGACTGGTTCCACCGTATGGTTTATCATCGCGCGCATAGGCCATAACCAGGCTTTCATGATCTCGCCGGCTCCTGGGACAAGGGTAGGCAAGGTCGTTTCGTCAGCGAAGATCCTTTCGCCCTCCTTGATGCGCTCAAGGATATAATCAGCCAGCATCTGCAATTCGAAGCCCAGACGCCCCATCCACCGCACCATTAATGATCGGCTGATCGCGTCCCACACCCTCGACGGGCGGCCCCTGCCGATCGGCACATAGATTTGGCCGGCGCCGTGCCCTTGCCACGGGCAATGGCATCGCGCAAAGCAGGGCGGTGGAGACCGCCACGCCAATGTCCGATGCCGACAGGATGGGAAGATCGTGACCAGGACCAGTGTGCCGAAGACCGCCGCCAGCATGAACATCATCACTCTGAAGATGACGCAGCGCGGCGTGAAGCCGCCGGTCTGGCGCCGGCTGGTCATGCCCGGCACGATGACGCTCGGCGACCTGCACGAGGCAATCCAGGCGGCGATGGGCTGGCACGATTGCCACCTCCATGCCTTCGACGTCGGGCGAGCAATTTGGCGATCGGCACAGTGTCGATGACGTCGCCGACGAAAATAGAGTGAGCCTGAACGGCCGTCGTTCGCTTCGCCTATATTTATGACTTCGGAGACAACTGGCAGCACACGATCGCATTCGAAAAAAGCGAGCCGGCGGTCGAGCGGGGAGCTTATCCGGTCTGTATCCGGGTAAGCGCAATTGTCCGCCGGAAGATCGCGGCGGCGTCTGGGGTTATCAGGAATTGCTGGCCATCCTGGCCGATCCCAGCCATCCCCAACACGCCGAACGCGTCGAAGAGTTCGGCGACGAGTTCGATCCGGACGAATTCGCCCTTGACGTCACAAATGCCGCACTTGCCTCCCGGTTCAGGATGAAAATAGCCGCAGCCCGATAAGCCACTCTGCCGCCAAACCTCGGAAGGGGAGTAATTACTCCGCGCAGTGAATTCTTTGTAAAAGTCGTTTGGGTCATTACTCCGTCATGGGTATCTGGTATACTCCGTCATGGGTATCTGGTATACTCCGTTGTGGGTATCTGGTATTAGTATTGCAAAACTTGCAGGGATACGAGAGTTAGAGATGAGTTCCTCACATGCATTCAAGGGGATAGCCATTGGGCTCTTGCTGTCGATCCCATTGTGGATGGCAATCGCTTACGCCTATTTCCATATATTGAGCCGCGATAATACGGTTCAGGTAATACGCCCCCACAATCAGGCGACCGATCAAGTCGGAAAAGCCGGACGACGGCAAAGACGTGAAGCCGTCTACAGCGGCGCAGCCCTAGAGCCGCACGGTGGCCGATTATGCGCCTCACAATACTCCGAAAGAGGTAGACCGGTTTAATCCGATGCGCACTACCTCACCCGCAGCTGGTGTTGATAAACTCACCCTCAAGTAATCTCGCCGTCGCAATCAGGCATTGACGCTGTGGCCGGTCGTTCGTTCTGATTGTTTGGAGCTGCCCTATTGGAAACGGGTGAGTTCATGCATCGTAATGTTCCGCTTTATATTTCACTGACCGCTGCTGTGGCTTTGACTGTGGCGGCGGCGCGGGCCGAGGATGGCCTCAACTATCCGATAAGCCCGCAGGATAAGCTGAGCGTTCGCGTCTATGCCTGGCAGCAGGCGGATGGGACATTGCGCGAGTGGCCTGCATTCAATGGACAGTTCGTTGTCGGAAGCGATGGGCGGGTGGAGTTGCCGCTGATCGGGCTCGTCGATGCGGCGTCGCGCAGTGCGCCGGAAATCGCCGCCGATGTTGCGAACAGACTGCAGGCCCAAGTCGGCCTCATCGCCAAGCCCAGTGTCATCGTCGATATTGCAGAGTACCGGCCCTATTACGTGATGGGCGATGTCGATCACCCCGGTGAATTTGCGTTCAAACCGGGGCTCACGGCATTGAAGGCCTACACTATCGCCGGCGGGTTCCGGTTGATACAGTGGGCAACGGCGTGGCAGCCGGCGCACGACCTCCTTTCGGCGGCGGGCGATATGCGTACGCTGTCGCAAAGAATCGACGAACTCAAGGCAAAACGTGCGCGGCTTGGCGCTGAACTTGCGAGTGAGTCCGCAGTCTCCTTTCCACCCGAACTCGGTGCAAACTCGAAATCTCTCGTGGAAAGAGAGCGCCAGCTTTTTGAAGTGCGGCGCGACGCATTGCGCCAGGGTCTCAACTCACTTGCCAGCCAGAAGGCGCTGAACGAAGAGGAGGTAAAGGCACTTCAAGGGCGCATTGCCGTGAAGGCAAATCAGTCTCAAAGGATTGAGGCCCAAATCGAACGCACGAAGGGCTTGGTCCAAAACGGCCTGATCACGACGGCACAGATCTTGACTCTCCAGCAAGCACACTCTGACTTGCAGTCGCAGCAGCTTGATATCAATGGCCGCATCTTCATTGTCCGCGAACAGATCTCCAAAACCGAGAAGGACATGCTCGACTTGCAATCCACCCGGCAGCAGGAAGTTCTCGCAGATATGCAGGCGACAGAGGCAAGCCTGCAGGAGGCCGTGAACCACATCCAGACGCTCAGCGACATTATGGGCCAAGCGCAGGCAGCTATTGGAACTCTTTCACTCGCTAACCCATTGCACACGGCAACCGCTATTCGATTCACGATCAGACGCAGGCACAGTATCCTCACGTTTGATGACGGCCGCGACCCTCCAATCGAACCGGGCGACATTATCACAGTCGAGCGGACCGGCAGCCAGGCGGCCGGCGGCCCGCAGTCGGCGGCACAGACCGGGATCGTCCGGGCGGATGGGAAAAGCCCAGCTGGCGTGCAATGAGTGAGAAGACCAAGGTGACCGACTGGGGAACTGGAGCCATTCGAATGATCAAAGCACGAGAGCCGAAGCTTGGCAGGCCTGTGTGTATCCTGCCCCTGCTGGCGGGCTATTTCCGGCGGCTGCACAGGCCGCCAGGGGTGTTACGCTTTACGCCAACAATCAGGTCGACTGCTCGGATGCCCAGGGGACGCCCTATTGCACGATCGGAGCGGCCGTGGCCGTTGCCAATCCCGGCGACACGGAAAGCGACGGTCTGGACTGGGCGGCGCAAGCCCAGGCACGTCGAGACTCTCTTAAGAAGGGAGGGCGCTTCGCGGCGGTGACGCCCCCAGCCATTACACTTCTGCTCGGCACAAGCTGAACTCGGTCCGGGCGTTTTTGAGGACATCGCCGGTGCCGGTGCCCGCTACGAAATTTATCACGGTGTCCTGCCTGTCTCCCTTGTGGAACACGAACAAATTTTGCTGGTTGCCGGGGACGAGCAAGATCGTTGCCTTTGCCGCCGATCAGCGTGTCGTTGCCGCCAAGGCCCCACAGATAGTCCGCGCCCGTCGTGCCGTTCAGGACATAACCGCCGTTGACGATCGTCGGCGTGCGCCCGGCGGGCGTCGGGACAAAGTAGGAATCCACCAAAACGGGAGTTGCGGTTGTCCCGTTGAAGCTGCTCACCTTGTAAAACTCGATCAACATGCCCTGGTCGGTGACCCCAGGTTGGCGCCGACATTGGGGACGGAGTTGCCGGCGCCGCCGAGGCCGGTGGTCGTGTAGGGAAGGTAGACGCCGTCGCCATTGTCGTCCCGGTTCTCCCGGTAATAATTGTGCTCGTGCCCGGCAAAGACCGCGTTCACACCCCATTGCTCGAAGGGCCACTGCATGGTGGCAGTGTAGCCGCTCGGATTGTACGGCGTGAGATGGAAATAGGCGACGTTGAAGGTCGCGTCGGAGCTCGCAAGAAGGTTTTGCATCCAATGGCCTTGCACTGAAGTATAGCTGCGGCCATCCGGTTCCTGCATGTTGCTGTTGAGGCAAAGACGGAGGGATTATCATTCTTTTCGTAAACTATTGAAATAAATGAATAAAGTTAATACAACTCTTCCGATACCCTACTGGCAACCCTAGTCTCATCTTCTCTCCATGGCTGCGCATTTCGCAAAAGCCGGACAGGGGCTCCGCTAATTCCCGGACAGCGATTTCGCTAATGTCGGGACAGTTTGGCGGCGACGGTCCTTGGGTGCCTTGTTGCGTTCATGGATGATTGATTTCGCCGTTTTCGGTGCCGGTCAAGAGGGGCGCTGCCTTTTGCTTTCGCATGCTGTCGCCCTGGAGCACGATGCGGTGGGCGTTGTGCACGATCCGATCGAGAATGGCGTCGGCGACGGTGGGGTCTGCGATCAGGTCATGCCATCTGGCCACCGGGACCTGGGCAGTGATCAGGGTGGATTTGCGGCGATAGCGTTCCTCGACGATTTCGAACAGATGGAAGCGCTGTTGGTCGGTGAGGGAGTGGGTTCCGCATCCAGGATGAGCAGTTGCGCGCGGGTGAGCTTGTCAATGAGGCGTGGGAAGCGGCCGTCGAGACGAGCGAGCGCCAAATCCTCGAACAGGCGCGGCACGCGCACATAGAGCACGGAATGATCGAGCCGTGCCGCTTGCCGGCCGAAGGCGCAGGCCAGCCACGACTTGCCGGTTCCGGTCTGGCCGGTGACGATTAGATTCTCATGCGATTTCAGCCATTCGCCCTGGGCGAGCGCCATGGTGCTGCGCCGGTCGAGCCCGCGCGGCGCGGCAAAGTCGATGTCCTCGATGCAGGCTTCGGGAAAGCGCAGCCTGGCTGAGGCGAGCCGGTTCCGGACGCGCTTGTCGGCCCGTATGGCGACCTCGCGGTCGAGCATCAGGCCGAGCCACTCGTCACGGCTGAGCTCGTTGGCGTTGTTCCGTTCGGCCGGTTCGCGCCAGGCGGCAGCCATGCCGGCCAGACCGAGGGTCTGCATCTGGTCGAGGGTAGGGTTCGTCAGCATTCTTTCTTCCTTTCCTTCACTGGTAATAGGTGGAGCCGCGGATGTTGGCGTGCTGGGGGGTCGGCTTTGCCGGTTCTGCAGAACTGGCTCGGTCGAGGCCGGCTTTGAGGATGGCGGTGACGGAGGAGTAGGCGATCGCGTTGATCAGCAGCGCCCGCTCGCAGGCGGCATTGAGACGCTCCGGCCCATAGCGCGGCGCCAGCGACAGGATGCCCATGGCCGAGCGATATCCCTGTTCCGGATGCGGCCGGTCGCGCATCATGCGCTCGACCAGAATGGCGGTGTTGGGGCCGATCCCGGCCGCCCGGCTGATCAGGCTGGCCGGCGTGGTGTTGGCGTAGCGCTGGTGCGCCTTGGGCATGTGTTCGTTGACGGTGACATGGCCGGAACGCTGTGAGCGACGCACATGGCTGGCGACACGCTGGTGATCGTGGAAGATCTCGACCACTCGATGCGTGAGCCGCACTTCGACGGTGCGCCCGATCAGCCGGTTCGGCACCGAGTAGAAGGTCTTGTCGACTTCGACATGGTAGTCAGGATGCACCTTCGCCGACTTCCACTCGGCGTATTCGAACGGTGCTGCCGGCAGCGGCTTCAAGGCAGCCCGCTCGATCTCCTCGAACAGTTCGCGGCGGCTTTGGCCGACATGGCGCATCGGCCGGTTGTTCAGATCCTCGAGCAGTTCGGCGATCGCCGCGTTGAGCTCGGCGATCGAGAAGAAGGATCTATTCCTGAGCCGTGCCAGAATCCAGCGCTCGACGATCAGCACCGCGCCCTCGAACTTGCCCTTGTCGCGCGGCTTCCGGCTTCGGGTCGGCAGGATGGTGGTATCGTAATGCTCGGCCATGGCGGCAAAGGTCGCGTTCAGCGTCGGCTCGAACCACAGCGCCTTGACGACACCGGCCTTCAGGTTGTCGCACACGATCGCTCTGGTGACGCCGCCGAAGAAGGCGAGCGCCCGTACCTGGCCCTCGATCCAGTCCGGCAGCTTCTGGCTGGAGCTGGCAAAGGCGAAGGTCAGATTGGAGGCGCCCAGCACCGCGACAAAAATCTGCGCCGGGTAAATGACGCCGGTCGCCGGATCGATCACCGGCACCGTCTGCCCGGCATAGTCCGTCTGCATCACCGCGCCCGCCGCATGCCGATTGCGGAATGTCGCGCTCGTCCGGCGCTCGAAAGCGGCGAAGTGCTCGCAGAACCAGGTGTAGCCGTAGCCGTCGGGATGGGCGGCACGATACTCCTGCCACAACAGCGTCAGCGTCACCCCCTTGCGCTTCAACTCCCGGGCAATCAGCGCAAAGTCCGGTTCGCTCAGGTCTTGTGGCGGACGACCGGCACGGCCAAACAGCAGCCGCTCAAGTGTCGCGTCGTCGTGGCCCGGCGGCAGCGGCCAGCATGACAGCCCGGCCTCCCGCGCTCGCAGCAAATAGGTCGATACTGTCGTCTTACTGATCTTGAGCCGTTCCGACACCTCACGCACCGAAAGACCCTGCTCATGGGTCAGGCGCAAGATCGCTTGGATATCCCTCACACTCGTTCGTCTCGCTTGCTTCCGTCTCGGCATGGCCCCTCTCAACGTCATCGTGAGAGGCCAAACTGCCAGAACGGCGCAGCCGAGAACCGACCGTTAAATCCGCTCCCGAAAACTGTCCGGGATTTAGCGGAAACGCTGTCCGCGAATTACTGAAATCACTGTCCGGGATTTAGCGAAAAGGGTGTCCGGGAATTACCGAAACACGCACCATGGCAGCGCTGACGCCCAGGTTGATCATGCACTGACATTCAAACCGGACCATCTCTTGGGGGGGCCAGCGCAGATACTAACACGCCCTACCACTTCTCAGACACGGCTGCTAGATGGCAGTAAAGGTAGGCCAAGCTCCTTCAATGACTCATTGTGCCTCGCCGTCGCCTCCGCGATCTCCCTCATCGACACGCGCCGAGTCTTCAGGTTCGCTGCTGAGAGGACAGACTTCTACGAGCACTACTTCAGATCGAGCGGATGGCACTCGTACTTGAGAAGCGTCGCGGGTACCGGTGCAAGACACGATCGAATGAGCATAACGCCGGGAGCCTTCATGAGGATGCCGGTGCCGATCCCTAACTCGGCGTGCCAACTCCAGGACATACCGCCCTCTATCGAGCGCTGCATTTGTACACGACCCACCCCCACCATTCTCGGCTTCCTGAGTCCAGCCGTCAGGCCAGCAGCCAGTCCGAGCCCAGATGGATTTCGAACAACCGGCCATCAGCGACCTGGTCGACGCCGTAGTCGGCGACGTAGAGGCTCATTTGCTGTCCGTCGTTCGGGTCGGAACTTGGTGCCAGCTCCAGACCCTTGGGCCTCACCGCCACCCCGGTAATCGGGTTTGTGTAGGCCGGCGAGTTGAGGACGCTGATTGTCGAGATGATGTCGCCGTCGTGATCCATCTCCCAGATATTCGGGCTCAATCCGGAGGCGACGAAGAAGATGCCGTGAGTTGGATCGTAGGCCAGCGCCTCCGCGTCATGCATCACCGAGGGGAGATTTATGGTTCTCACCAGTGCCCCATCGCCAGTCAGTTCATACATCAGTTTCTGGTGGCCACCGAGCTCGAAGATGTGGCCGGTCGTCGGATCGAACCGCAAGTCCTCGCTGTCGTCCTGCCCCAGGGATGCCGTGTCGAATGATCCAAGCTTGACCGATGGATTGGCCGGGTCGACCCAGAACACCTCCAGCTGATCGTCATCGGAGATATACATATGGCCGTTGGACGGATTGATCCCGAGGCCGGTGGGCTCGGAGGTGAATGACTCCACGCTGTATCCCTGAATAGCACCGGTGGGACCGATCGAGAACAGGTTGGTCTGGCTGAACCACGGTCTCTCATCATGTTCCGAGTCGGCAATGAACAGCTTGTGAGAGACCGGATCATAGGCCAGGCCGGAGGGATCGCCGATACCAACCCCTGCCGCATCGACATCGCGGAAAGGGGCCGTGGCGAGGTCGGTCACGGCGACGACACTGGCTTGAATGACGGGGTTTGGATCGTTGTCGTAAATCGTACCAGTCGCCGTATTGTCTGCGATGAAGGCACCGTTTGCGGAGTTCAACTTGAGGCTAAAGGATTCCGTGTTCTCGGTGAACGTGTCGTCCTTGAGCGTGAGCGCAAGGTCCAAGGAACTCTGGCCGGCAGAAATGGTCACTGTACCCGTCGCCGGGCCGAGCAGGTCATTGGCGGCGGTGGCGGTGCCGTCAATGATCGAGTAGCTGATCAGAATGTCTTGAGACGCAGCATGGTCGAGACTGAGGTGGAAGGTAATATTGGCGCCCGGGCCTTCGGTTTGCGCGGCATCGGAAATGCCCAGGGCCGGCATGGAACTGGTGCCGATCACGTAGGTTACGGCGAGCTTCGGGTGCACTGAATCCTCGGAGGAGTCTAACCTCCAGGCGTCGGTAGAACCTGTGCTGATCAGCCAGCCCTGGTTTGCAGCATTGAGTTCAGCAGCAGTCGTACCCGCCGTTGCCCAGGCGCGCAGGCTTGCGGTGACATCAACCGTGGTTGGTCCGAGAGCGGTCTGCCCCACAGTCACGTCCGCCACGGACAGGGCCTCGACGCCATTGGCCTGGACGCCTCCAACCATCGAGTTCCAAGTCGCGCTTTCGGTCCAGTCGACCAGCATGCGATAGAACGCACCATTGGCCGCCGACGCAGATTCGTTGTTCGTCTGTAAGGTGAGGATTGCCGAGGTGATGGTGGCACCCACTGGGATCTGCCCCGGGCCCGAACCAAACAAATTGTCGAAACCGAGCAGCGCTTGCTTGGCATTGGCGACGCCGGCATCGGCTTTGTCGACGCTCACTGCGACGTCGGAGCCGAACGACGTCGTGGGCTTTGCCTGATCCAAGGTGGTGTCCAGGGTGGCCGCATAGCCGTTCAACCCATCCTGGAATACTACGGTCGTGGGGGCGGGAATGGCGTTCACCGTCAGTTCGGCCGATGCCGCTGCGCTGTAGTCGTGGCCATCGAATGCCCGGTAGGTAAAGCTGTCGGTCCCGATGAAGCCGGCAATGGGCGTGTAGGTGAATGAGCCGTCCGCATTGAGCGCCAACGTACCCTTGCTGGGGCCGATGAGCAGCACCGCCTGCAGCACGTTGTTATCGGCATCACTGTCATTGGCGAGGACGCCATTGGCAGCGCTCTTCGTCAGGGTCGAGCCGGCATTCAAGCTGTAGACATCGTCAGTGGCTACTGGAATGGCGTTGGGCGAACTGACCACCAGACTGACAGTTGCCGTGTTGCTATAGGCTGTCCCGTCGAAGGCCTTGTAAGTAAAGCTGTCGGTTCCGGTGAAGCCGGCAACTGCCGTGTAGATGAACGAACCATCGCTATCGAGGGTCAGGCTGCCATTGGCAGGCCCCGTCTGCAGGACGGCCTCGAGCGGGTTGCTGTCGGCGTCGCTGTCATTGGCGAGGACGCCCCCCGCCCTGACGACGCTAAAATCCGTCCCGGCCGTGACATTGTAGCTGTCATTGGCGGCAACAGGTGGCGTGTTGCCGGAGGTAACCGAGAGCGTGACGGCGGTAGCGGCGCTGTACGCGGCCCCATCGAAAGCCTCGTAAGTAAAGCTGTCCGGGCCCGTGTAACCGGCGGCGGCAGTGTAGTCGAAGGACCCGTCGTCCAGCAGATGGAGCGTCCCGTGCGACGGGCCTGAAATCAACACGGCATGGAGGGCGCTGCCCTCTGCGTCGTGATCATTGGCTAGGACGCCTTGCGCCACCGACACATTGAGTTGCACGCCGGCTTTGGCTGCATAGGCGTCTGCGCTAGCAACCGGCGCGTCGTTGGTGCCGGTGATGGCGACATTGATTTGCTGGGTGGCCGACCCGCCATGACCGTCCGACACCGAAATCGTGTAGGCGATGGTCAAGACCTGGCCCTGTCCCAGGAAGTCAAAGGCTTGCGATCCGGAGTCGAATTGCCAGCCGAGGTTATGCGAGTCGCCGGCGTTGGCAGCAAGCCCCGTGGCCGGAGTGAGCTTCAACAGTCCTTTGACATCGGCTTCGACGAGGCCGCCGGTCGCGCCAGTCAGAACCGCCTTGGTCACAGTTGAACTGACGGTGTCGGAGGTATCGACATCGGTCACCGTAAAGTTGCCGGCAGCCGTAAGCGTGGCATTGGTTTCGGTCAGGTTGGCGCCTGCACTGTCGCCGCTGCCGATCGAGATCACCGGATTATCGTTAACGCCAGTGATGGTAAAGGTAAGCGTGCTGCTGCTGGTATTTCCGAGTTGATCGTTCGCCGTATAGCCGAATTTCTCGGTTACGACCGCTCCCGCGGCCAAGGCCTCAACCTTCGCCAAGTCGGCTGTGTAGCTGTAGCTTCCATCGGCATAGACCGTAAGGGTCCCGTAGAGGCCCTGAATGGTAGTCGTCGAGCCCACCAGCTTGGAGGTGTTGTCATACTTGATCCACTTTAACGCGAAGGTTTCCGTGTCGTTGGCAAGCAAGTTACCAGTGACCGTGGTATCTTCGAGAAGACTTGCGGTGTCCGCCTTGGCTTTTATTGTCATTTTACCCTCGCCTTCGGGATTGAAGCCACGCGGTCGGTAAGTTTAGTCCTTATCCGAGCCGGTTTAAAGGCAGCGTACATCCACCAAAGGAGGTATGGCAATTGGACTGGGGTTTCCGAAACTGTCACCAGCCGACCAAGTCATTATTGCAGCTGTAATTTTTGACCCTCTGCAAACTCTACAGGCCCTGCAACTGCCTTTAGCAGCGTTTGTGCAGCCCCCGATGCTCGTGTCCTGCACCGACGGGAAAACCCTGCACAAGCAATTGTCGGGGCATGCCGCAACGCCTCGCCGACTTGATCAGGCAGTTGGCCTCTACGAATGCTGGGTGTCCGTACCCGGCAAAACCCCCATGCGCAGCCAATCCCTGATCCGGCCCTCGATGCCCTAGGCCTTGGTATTGAGACGTTGATCTTGAAGCGCGACGGTCTGGAGGTGGAGGGATGCCAGCTCAGTGAGATCAATCTTGACGAGATGATCGAAAAATGCCGGCACTTCGGTTCCTTACAACTCCTTCTTCTCGTCAGCTACCGCTTCAATCAACGCAGCATAGTAGGCATGATCGCTCTTGAGGTCGGTATCGACAACAGAAAACCGTCTCTCTTGCGGCCTGAAGGCACGATCGATTTCAACTGCGAGCGGATGCCGGCCATCTGGCTCGGGTCTACGCCGGACTCGATGATCGACGACGAGCTGGAAGAAAAACACCCACTGCTTGGTGCCGGAGCGAGTCACCTGAGATTGCCGCCATCTGATAATACGCGAGATAACGGAAACATATTAACATTGTTAATCGAATGGAAGGCCGTGCGAGACAGCTTCGCGCAGCGTCCCGAGCGAGCGCAGCGAGCGACGGGTAACGCGGAAGCGAAGCTGGCTCATTATGGAGATAATGGTCGTAGATCCCATGAGGAGTGGATAGCGGCCTAGGCTCTGCCAAAGTGAGGTTGCTCAATATCCCCACTCTGGAGACAATCATGCTTTTGAACACTGACGGCCCCAACACCCAAGCCGCTATCCGAACCAATCTTGGCGCAGTCTTCGTGTCGTTGGAACTGAGCAAGTCGACCTGGCTTGTGACTTCGCTGTCGCCGGGCAACGAGAAGATGTCATTCCACTCGGTGAAGGGCGGTGACATTGCCGGTCTGTTTGCCCGCTTTGAGGCCCTGCGGCAGAAAGCGCAGGTCCGGCAGGGCAAACTGTATCCAGTGGTAGTCATCCAGGAGGCGGGGTTGGACGGCTTCTGGATCGAGCGAGTACTCGCAGCAGAGTCCTGGATTGAAAGCTACGTGGTCGATGCCGCCTCGATTGCGGTGCCGCGCAAGCGGCGGCGAGCAAAGACCGACCGGATCGATGGCGAGACGTTAATCCGGACGCTGATGGCCTACAAGCGGGGAGAGCCACGGGTGTGCTCGATGGTCAAGGTGCCGAGCCTCGAGGCGGAAGATCGGCTCCGCATTTCCCGCGAGCGCAAGGCGCTGGTGGCCGAGAGGATTGCTCACAACAACCGGATCAAGGGGCTTCTCTTCAACCAAGGGATCCGGGACTATGAACCGCTGTGCCGTGACCGGCGCAAGCGGCTGGAAGAATTGCGGACCGGCGATGGCCGCCCGCTGTCCCATCATCTCAAGGCCCAGATCGTTCGCGAGCTTGATCGTCTCGAACTACTGCTCGGCCAAATCAAGGCGGTCGAGGCCGAACGGGATGCGCTGATCGCCGAAGAGAAGCCCGACCAGACAGCGCCTATGACTGCGCTTCTTGCTCTCAAGGGGATTGGTGCGGAGTTTGCGGCCATCTTGTATGCTGAAGGCCTGTTTCGGCAGTTTGGCAACCGAAGGCAGATCGCCGCCTACGCCGGGCTGGCACCGTCTCCCTGGCAAAGCGGGACGATCAATCAGGAGCAAGGTGTCTCGAAGGCGGGTAATCCTCGGCTACGGACAACGATGATCCAACTGGCCTGGCTCTGGCTGCGCCATCAGCCGGATTCGGCTCTCACCCGCTGGTTCCATGTGCGGATCGACAAGGGCGCCTTGCGCAGCAAAAAGGTCGCAATCGTCGCGCTTGCCCGCAAGCTGCTCGTCGCGCTCTGGAAATACGTGCACCACGGCATCGTTATCGAAGGAGCCATCGTGAAGGCAGCGTGACGCTCTTCAACTCTCTTCCTATCCTCAGGAGTTGATCACTCCTGACGGATCCGGGTGGACGCACCGAGCAATCCTATGGCCTCAACAGCCGTGTCGTAGAATGGTCCCGTCCTCCTGAGCCCTGACCGCTGGATGCGGGATATTGGTGCAGCCGCCTTGGAGCGGCGACCGGATGTGAGGTTGTACAGGTCCGGATATCGGACCGGTATTAGAAACGGGCTCAGACCATGGATACCGTGAACAGGGACAATCCCATGCCGCCTTGAAGATACCCCTTGACCCGAAAAGCCTCATGTGAGGATTTTGTAGCTAATCCTCCAGCATGCACGCTCAAGGACGTTCGCCCTCGGTTGTTGTGTCGGAATGCGGGGTTCTGGCCTTCTCGGCACTGGCCACCACCCTGCCCGGGATGGCAATTCAGCTACTGGTCCATCAATCGATCCTTGACCCCGCTTCCTTGGTTCGCGTGGTTCGTGCCTCTGTGGTCGAGAGAACGTCGACCCAACTGGCTCGGCTCATCCCGACACTGTCGTTTTTGGCAACTTTCAAATTCCCGGCCAATCTGTAAGAACCTGACTCGAAACTCGGTCATGCACGACGCGGAGCTGCCATGCGGCGCAGCATGAGGCGGATCGAGGCGATGAAGATCCACGCCTCGGCGCTGGCGATGGTCGCCTCGAAGTCCTTGCGAGCCGGCGACAGCGACCCAGCCAGGCGAAAGTTCGCTCGACGACCCATCGTCGCGGCAGCACCTCAAAGCCTTTGGCCGTGTCTGAGCGTTTGATGATTTCGATGGTCCACGTGCCGAGATCGGCCAGAGCCTGCGTTAGTTTTTCTCCGGCATAGCCGCCGTCGGCGAACAGATGGCGCAACCACGGGTAAAGCTGTCGAATGGAGGCGATGACGCCGACTGCCCCGTCCCTGTCCTGGATGTCGGCCGTATGCACCCTCAGCCCGACCAGGTGCCCCTCGGTGTCGGTGATGATATGGCGCTTGCGGCCTTCTCGACCTTGATGCCCGAAACGACCATGTCGAGATGGGTGCTGATGAGGTCCATCCCGCCCGTGGGACCTTGCTCGACGTCGTCGGCGCTGGACCCGATCCTTTTCTCAAAGGTCGGCCCTGCGGTCACGCTGAGGGCATAGTCCTTCGTGGCGGTGCTCCCATCGGACGAGGTCGCGGTGACATGGAGGTTGACCGACGGCTCGGTCGTCGCATTGAGCGTGCCCGTGCCCGAGCGCGTGATGACGCCGCTGGAATTGATGGCGAAGCGCGTGTCACTGATGCTGTAGGTGACGGTCGAGCCGGCATCGGGATCCTTGGCGGATGCCGTGATGCCGACCGCTGTGCCCGCCGCGGCGAGCTCGGCGATCTGGTTGGCGGCAACGTTGGCGTCGGCCGGTGTGTTGAACGCGACCGGCTCCGGGCTGTCGAGGACGGCGAGGGTGTAGGTCTGGTTGGCGGTGCTGCCGTCGGACGAGGTTGCCGTCACCGTCAGGTTGATCGACGACTGGGTCTCGAAGTCGAGCGTGCCCGTGCCCGAGCGCGTGATGACGCCGCTGGAGTCGATGGCGAAGCGCGTGTCGTTCACGCTGTAGGTGACGGTCGAGCCGGCGTCGGGATCCGTGGCTGACGCCGTGATGCCGACCGCTGTGCCCGCCGCGGCGAGCTCGGCGATCTGGTTGGCGGCAACGTTGGCGTCGGCCGGTGTGTTGAACGCGACCGGACTGCCGGAAACGGGCAGAAGATACTCGACATGCAGCAGCGGCGCGCTGGCCGGATTGGACTCGTAGGAATCGGCCGTGCGCGTGCCGGTGCCGGTGATGATGAACGCCATATGGTTGAGCGCCGCCCAGCCGGAGCGGTTGACGATTTCCTGGACGATCGCCGTGATGTCCGGCGTGCGTTCGGCAAGGCCATGCTCGCCCACTACGGTCCAGGGGTCCGGCGTCCAGGCAGTGGATGCCGACGTCCGGGGAAGCGACGAGACGTTGAAGGTTTTGCTGGTGAAGGCGCTCGCGTCGTCGACATTGTCGCCCTGGATCAGCAGTGACGCCGCGCCGGTCTTCACCTCGTTGGCCTGGAATTGGATGTAGGCCTTGGTGATGATGGCGCCCTGGGGAATGTTGATCCCGGTGAAACGAAGGCCGTCAGTCTGCGCGGTGCTGCCGTCATAACCCAGCTCCAGGTCTGAGACGTTGGTCGACATCGCGCCGGAGTTCTTCTGCTCGACATCGTCGCCGGCGGTCGTAATCCTGGTCTCGAAGATCGGGTCGGCGCCAAGGACACTGTTTACAGTGAGCATGGCCGCTGTCGCCGTCGTGCTGGTGCCAGCGATCGTATCGGGGCTGGCGGGGTGAGCGCTGTCTGCGAGGCCCGCACGGTGCCACCAGTCGAAGCCATTCGCCGTCGCGGCGTCGAGAGTGGTGCCGTCGAGATGGATGCCAATTCTGGCGGCCGCCTCTGCGAGCCCGGTGAGCTTCAGCCCGCCGTCGCCCGCCCAGGTCGGGGTGATCCCGCGCGTGGAGATGAGATCACCGATCCTGGCAGCGGCTTGGTCCGCGCCGTTGCTGTTGCCGCGGACGCTGGTTTCGACAGCCGGGCTGCCGCCATCTTCCGGGCTCGCTTCTCCTGTCGCCGAAGCCCTTAGCGTGCAGTCATCGTGGTGTTCACCTGCATCCGGAGCGCTGGTTCCGGACGATGGTATCGGCCCGTCATCAATCGTCTGAAGGCCTTTAGAGGAAGACCAGGAGCCAAGCCAAGTCATGGCCGTTCAACAACATTCCCACCGCCCGCAATTCCGGAAATCTGAACAGATTTGGACATATCGGATCTCCTTCACTGCTGACGGCACGCACCGCCCAGACTCAGCCTGGCCGGGCAGCGAGCGTCTCAGCAACCTCCAACCGATCGTGCTCAATTGGGCGCCGTCGCCATGAGCGATAACCTGAACGACCGACGCGCATACCTTCCCAATTCGGAGCGACGAGCGCGACCTTTGAAATCGAAGACGGCAGCCGGGTCTCACCTGGCGCGCATCCAATGCCACCTTGCAGCATGCTCACGACGCGCCGATGGCCCACGCGACCGTCTTCGCGCGCAGCCTTGGGCGAAGAACCCGCATGGGCAAAGGTGACAAAAGGGTCGTGCCCCGCTGAGTGGTGTAGCTCGGCGGTAGCGAAACCGCTCGCGAGCGCGCCCT
>NZ_RQXT01000071.1 GCF_003863365.1 Mesorhizobium tamadayense
TAGATACTTGGCAGTGCTTTTGGCCGAGGCCTGTCATCGCCGGGCGCAGCGATTAAGAAGAATGGAGCGATAAAGAAAAGATCGTCAGGCGCCGCGTTCCCGCCCACCCCCTCTGTCCCGCCGGCGTTTGCAACCTTCTCCATCGCAGCGCCGCCCGAATTCCAAGGCTCCGCAATGTCGCTTCGCGCCCGTTCCGCCTGGGGAGCGTCAATTCCTCAGCCGATACCCCGTCCGGAAAATCCACGCCACGATCGCGATGCAGACGGCCAAAAACACCAGCGTCATGCCGAGGCTGACGCCGACGGAGACGTCCGCCTTGCCGTAGAAGCTCCAGCGGAACCCGCTGATCAGGTAGACGACGGGGTTGAACAGCGTGACCGTCTTCCAGATGCCGGGCAGCATGTGGATCGAATAGAAGCTGCCGCCGAGGAAGGTGAGCGGCGTGACGACCAGGAGCGGCACCAGCTGCAGCTGCTCGAAGGTCTTTGCCCAGATGCCGATGATGAAGCCGAACAGGCTGAAAGTCACCGCCGTCAGCACCAGGAAGGCGATCATCCAGAACGGATGCTCGATCCTGAGCGGCACGAACAGCGACGCGGTTGCCAAGATGATCAGGCCGAGCATGATCGACTTGGTCGCCGCACCCCCGACATAGGCGATGATGATCTCGAGATAGGAGACCGGCGCCGACAACAGCTCGTAGATCGAGCCGACGAATTTCGGGAAATAGATGGCGAAGGACGCATTCGAGATCGACTGCGTCAGAAGCGACAGCATCATCAGCCCCGGCACGATGAAGGCGCCGTAGCTGATGCCGTCGATCTCGGTGATGCGCGAGCCGATGGCCGAGCCGAAGACGACGAAATAGAGCGATGTCGAGATCACCGGCGAGATGATGCTTTGCAGCACCGTGCGGAACGCACGCGCCATCTCCACCCGGTAGATCGCCCACACTGCACGAAGGTTCATGGCCGCGCGCGGGTTCATGGCTCTTGCCTCAGCAGATTGACGAAGATCTCTTCGAGCGTGCTGTTCTTGGTGTCGAGATCGCGGAACTGGACGCCGGCCGCCTCGAGGTCGCGGATCAGCGAGGCGACGCCCGGGCGGTCGCTCTGGTTGTCATAGGTATAGGTGAGCTGGTTCCCGTCGCCCGACAGCTCCAGCGCATAGCGCGACAGGCCGTCCGGCATGGCGGAAAGTGGCGAACGCAACTCCAGCGTCATCTGCTTGCGGCCGAGCTTGCGCATCAGTTCGGCCTTGCCCTCGACCAGGATGATCTCGCCGCGGTTGATGACGCCGACACGGTCGGCCATCGCCTCGGCTTCCTCGATATAATGCGTGGTAAGGATGATGGTGACGCCGTCCTCGCGCAGCCTGCGCACCATCGCCCACATGTCCTGCCGCAACTCGACGTCGACGCCGGCCGTCGGCTCGTCGAGGAACAGGATGCGCGGCTCGTGCGACAACGCCTTGGCGATCATCAGCCGGCGCTTCATGCCGCCCGAAAGCGTGATCGCCTTGGCGTCCTTCTTGTCCCACAGCGAGAGGTCGCGCAGCACCTTCTCGACGAATGCCGCGTTCGGGGCCTTGCCGAACAGGCCGCGGCTGTAATTCACCGTCGCCCATACCGTCTCGAAGGCGTCGATGGTCAATTCCTGCGGCACCAGCCCGATCAGGCTGCGCGCCGCGCGGTAGTCCCTGCCGATGTCGTATCCGTCGACGGTGACGGTGCCCGACGAGCGGTTGACGATGCCGCAGACGATCGAGATCAGCGTCGTCTTGCCGGCGCCGTTCGGCCCGAGCAGCGCGAAGATCTCGCCGCGCTCGATATCGAGGTTGATTTCCTTCAACGCCTTGAAGCCGGTGGCATAGGTCTTGGTGACACCGGAGATGGAAATGATTGATGGCATGGCGGAAAAACGACTGACTGAAAGAAGGCTACGGATTTTTATTGCGCTGAATGTCGGTGCCCAGTGCGGGAAGTCAATGCCGCTCCTGACAATTCTGGACAATCGTTCTCCGTCACGGCTTCCCGGCGACAGTGACGTTTCACGTCGAACTGCTGCGACAACGCGCCTCGCGTGACGCCGCGCCGCTTTGACCGCTGCCCCTTTGCGGCCTATCCTTAAACAATAATAGCAGCCGGAGTCGCCATGGACCCGCTCATTCTGTCGCGTATCCAGTTCGGCGCGAATATTTCGTTCCATATCCTGTTTCCGGCGATCACCATTGCACTTGGCTGGGTGCTGCTGTTCTTCAAGCTCCGCTACAACGCCACGGGCGATTCCGCCTGGATGCGCGCTTATTTCACCTGGGTGAAGGTCTTCGCGCTGTCCTTCGCCATGGGCGTGGTCTCGGGCGTGACGATGAGCTTCCAGTTCGGCACCAACTGGCCGGGCTACATGGAAACGGTCGGCAACATCGCCGGCCCGCTGCTCGCCTATGAGGTGCTCACTGCCTTCTTCCTCGAGGCGGCCTTCCTCGGCATCATGCTGTTCGGCTTCCGCCGCGTCTCCAACCGCATCCACACTTTAGCCACCGTGCTGGTGGCGGGCGGCACCACGGTTTCGGCCTTCTGGATCATCGCGCTGAACTCCTGGATGCAGACGCCGGCCGGCTTCGAGATGATCGACGGCAAGGCGCATGCGCTCGACTGGTGGGCGGTCATCTTCAACCCGTCCATGCCTTACCGGCTGGTCCACATGCTGCTCGCCTCGGGGCTGACCGTCTCCTTCCTGATCACCGGGCTCTCGGCGCTGCGCTATCTCTATGGCGACCGCTCGGAATCGATGTGGAAAGCGCTGCGCACCGGCGTCTTCACCGCCGCCATCCTGATCCCGATCCAGATCTTCGCCGGCGACCAGCACGGCCTGAACACGCTTGCCCACCAGCCGCAGAAGATCGCCGCCATGGAAGCCAACTGGAACACCGACCCCAACGTGCCGCTGGTGCTGTTCGCGCTGCCCGACGAGGCGGCGAAGGAGAACAGGTTCGAGGTCACCATCCCTGACGGCGCCAGCCTGGTACTGCGCCACAGCGCCAGCGGCGTCGTGCCGGGCCTCAATGACTATCCCGGCAACCACCCGCCGGTCTTCCCGGTGTTCTGGGGTTTCCGCATCATGGTCGGCACCGGCATCCTGATGCTCATCGTCTCCTGGTTGGCCGCCTTCTTCCTCAAGCGCCGCCACAGCCTGCCGAAGCCGCTTGCCCTGCTTATGGTTCCCATGACCATATCCGGATGGGTGGCGACGCTTGCCGGCTGGTACACGACCGAGATCGGCCGCCAGCCCTGGCTGGTCACCGGCGTGTTGAAGACGGCGGATGCGGTCGGCCCGGTCCCCGGCAGCCATGTGGCGCTGACATTGGCCATCTATCTCATCCTCTATCTGCTGCTGCTCATCGCTTATCTCGGCGTGCTGGTGCATCTGGCGCTGAAGGCCGCCAAGGATGGCGACGCCTCGCCGCTGCCGGGCGTCATGAACGCGGCCATGTCGCAGCCTGCCGCCGGGGAGTGAGAATAAGATGACCTTCGATTGGCCAACCGCGCTTCCGCTGATCTTCGCCGGCCTGATGGGCCTCGCCATCCTGATCTACGTCATCCTCGACGGTTTCGACCTCGGCATCGGCATCCTGTTTGCCGCCTCTGCCGATTCCGAGCAGGACACGATGATCGCGGCCATCGGCCCGTTCTGGGACGCCAACGAGACCTGGCTGGTGCTGGCGGTCGGGCTTTTGCTGGTCGCCTTCCCGATGGCCCACGGCACCATCCTCAGCGCGCTCTACCTGCCGGTCTTCGTGCTTTTGGTGGGGCTCATCCTGCGCGGCGTCGCCTTCGATTTCCGCGCCAAGGTGCCGGCCGGCAAGAAGCAGCGCTGGAACCGCATCTTCTTCATCGGCTCCGCGACCGCCTCGCTGGCGCAGGGCTACATGCTGGGCGTCTATGTGCTCGGCCTCGACGTCGGCTTGGGCGGCATGGCCTTCGGCGCGCTGGTCGCGCTCTGCCTCTCGGCTGCTTACGCCGCGATGGGTTCCGCCTGGCTGATCTACAAGACCGAGGGCGACTTGCAGCGGAAAGCGGTGCGCTGGCTGCGCACCACGCTGGTGCTGACGGCGCTCGGCATGGTGGCGGTTTCCTTGGCCACGCCCCTCGCCAGCCCGCGCATTTTCGACAAATGGTTCCTCTGGCCTGAGATACTCTATCTCTCGCCGTTGCCGATCGTGTCGGCGCTGCTGTTCCTGTGGCTGTGGCGGCAGACCTTCCACCTGCCGAAGCCCGACGACCGGCACTCGATCCTGCCGTTCCTGACCTTGGCCGCCATCTTCGCGCTCGGCTTCGCCGGACTCGCCTGGTCGTTCTATCCCTATGTCGTGCCCGACAGGCTGACGATCTGGCAGGCGGCGTCGGCGCCGGAAAGCCTGGCCTTCATCCTGGTCGGCACCGTCGTCGTGCTGCCGATCATCATCTTCTATTCCTTTTACGCCTACCGCGTCTTCGGCGGCAAGGCGACGGATTTGACTTACGATTGAGCGATCTCCCCCTTGAGGGTCCCTTGAGGGGGAGATGGCCGGCAGGCCAGAGGGGGGTGCTGTCCCGCCGACGTCCCTAAGCGAGCATCGCCGCCCGCCAAACCTCAGCTCTTGCTCGACGCCATCACCAGCACCGGCTTCTCGCTGTAGAGCTGCGGGAACAGCGCCTTCAAATTCTCGACCTTGGGCAGGTCGTTGTAGACGATATAGGGGTAGGTCGGGTTCAGCGTCAGGAAATCCTGATGGTAGTCCTCGGCCGGATAGAAGGTCTTGCCGGTCTCCAGCGTCGTCACGATCGGCTTGCCGAATACCTTGGCCTTGTCGAGCTGGGCGATGTAGCTCTCGGCGACCTTCTTCTGCTCGTCGTTCCCGGCAAAGATCGTCGAGCGGTACTGCGTGCCCTGGTCCGGCCCCTGGTAGTTGAGCTGCGTCGGATTGTGCGCCACCGAGAAATAGACCTGCAAGAGCTGGCCGTAGGTGACCTTCGACGGGTCGTAGGTGATCTCGACCGATTCCGCGTGGCCGGTGCGGCCGGTGCCGACGACCTCGTAGACGGCGTTCTCGGCGCTGTCGCCGGCGTAGCCGGAAACGGCCTTGCTAACGCCCTTGACGTGCTGGAACACGCCCTGCACGCCCCAGAAGCAGCCGCCGGCGAACACGGCTTTCTCCGTGCCGCCGGCGGCTTTTTCATCCAGAGCCGGCGGCGGGATCACCACCGCGTCCTCCGCCGAGCGTGCGGGCGTCTGCCAGAAGGCGGCGACCGCCGCCGTCAGCACCAGCGCCGCAAGCGAGGCCAGGAATGGCCGCGCGGCTTTCTTTTCAATGCCGTTCATGTTGGATCTCCTTGTTGTTGTTCCAATATATACGACGGAAGCCGCCGAGAGGTTCTCACTTTGCCGTGCGGCGCTCCCCCTCATCCGGCCGCTGCGCGGCCACCGCCCTCCGGGCGTTCGTTGTTCGAAAAGCCAAGCAATTGGCTTTTCGTCCGCTGCGCGGACCACGCCTCACCCCTGCCGGGGAGAAGAGGTTGGCGCCGGCGCTGACAGTCTCCTCTCCCCACCGGGGAGACGTCAGCCGAGCGAAGCGGAGGCTGGGTGAGGGCCGTGCGACAAGCCTCCGTCTTATTGAGCCGGCGCCATAGCATCGGCCGGCTTCATGGCATCCGTCACCGGCTTCATCGCATCTGCAAGTTTCATCGCGTCGGTGGCCGGCTTCATCGCCTGGGTGCTCATCTCATCGGCCGGCTTCATCGCGTCCGTGGCCATCGCATCGGCCGGCTTCATGGCGTCGGTCGCCATCGCGTTCGCGGGCTTCATGGCGTTGGTCGCGTCGTCGGCGCGGGCGCCGGCGGCAAAGGCCGTGGTTGCGAGCGCAAGCGCGAGCGCCGTCAGGAATTTGGTCATACCGGTCTTTTTGGTCACGTTGGTCTCCTTGGGTTGCGGCGCGCGATGCGGGCCAGATGGTGCGCTGCCGCCTCATGCGGCATCGCGCGAAAAATCAGTTCGCGGCGGCGGCCAGGATCGGCCCGCCGCCCGGTGTCTGCACCAGCACCGCGGTGCTGAGCCCGCCGGTTGCCGCCGGCAGCGGCAGCGGCAGCGTCGTCGCCGCGCCGTTCCAGCGGCCGAGCCTTTGCAGCGAATGCACGACATTGGCATGCGGCAGCGTTCGGCCCGTGTTCTCGCCGCGCGCCACCGGCACCTCGACGACGCCGCGCCTATAGCGCACCAGCCAGACATCGGCCGCGCCGCCGGGCGCCGTGCCGTCGCCGATGCTCACCTTGCTGTTGCCGAGCGAGAGCGCCGGGCCTTTGGCGCGCGGGCTTGTCGAGATCAGTCGCTCGATTTCGCCGGGCGCGGCGCCGACCGCGTCGGCGCTGCCGTTCACCACCACCTGCGGCGTGAACGGCCCATCATGGCCGAGCGCCGGCTCGTAGGTGACCTGTCGTTCGGTGAACTCCTGCCGGCCGAAAATGTCCTTCCAGCCAAGATAGTCCCAATAGGTGACGTTGAAGGAGAGCGCCAGCACGCCCGGCCGGTCCTTGACCTTGATCAGATTGGCATTGGCCGGCGGGCAGGACGAGCAGCCCTGGCTGGTGAACAGCTCGACCACGGTGAGCGGCTGCGCGGCCGCCGCGCCGGCAAGCGCGATAAAAGCCGCGCCGGCGAGCGATAACTTGCCGAGCGTTGTCTTTGGTCCGGTCATGAGAAGAAGTCTCCGTTGCGGCGGGGCAATGCTCCCATTTCGCCGCGGCGGAAGGCTTCGTTACAGGCTTCACCGGTTTGTGATTGAGGGTCTTCAGTGAGCAACGTTGGAGGGACAGCACCCCCCTCTGGCCTGCCGGCCATCTCCCCCGCAAGGGGGGAGACTGGCAGCTTCATCGGTGGCGCACTTCCTTGCAACGTTGACGATTGGCGAAAGCGACCGCGACATCTGATCTCCCCCCTTGCGGGGGGAGATGGCCGGCAGGCCAGAGGGGGGTGTGAAGGATCGCGGCGCTGGGAATCCGTCTCGGCGCTGCGCGCCGATCCACCGCGGCCGGGTCCCCGCTGCTTCGCAGCGTCCCAGCGTTCGCCGGCCTTTCATCGTGCCACTGGTACGATGAATTCGCTTCGCGAACCGGCTGCTCACCCCGCAAAGGGAGAAGGGAGGGCGCTACTGCGTCATCACCGTCTTGGATTGCCGCTGGTTGAAGGCGCACTTGCCTTGCACGGTGTAGAAGAAGTCGGCGTTGCTGACATTGGCCGGCACAGGATTGCCGCCGTCTTCCCAGGCCTGGTAGCCGGTCTGGCCGCAGGGCACCGACGTGAAGATGTCGACCTTCTGCCCGGTCGCAACCTCGGGCATGTCGGTCTGGCTGGCGCCGATATAGAGCCGGTTCGAGGTGGTGGGATCGTTCGACTTCAGCACCTTCGGATTGCCCGAGGGCACGTCCATCTCGAGATAAAGCTGGTCCATCTGGCTGACGTCGATCACCGCGCCGGCGCTGTTGGCCGGATAGAACGTGTCGGCGCAGGTCGTCACATAATTCTTGCTGCCGCTGGTCTGGGTGATCGCTCCAGTCGGCAGATTGTTGAAGTTCTTCACCGTGCTGGTCGTGCAGACCTGTTTCTGGACCACCGTCGTGGTCGATCCGTTGATGGTGCTCACCGTGGTTGTGCCATAGCCCTTCGGGTCGCCGTAGCCGTTATAGGCGTAACTGATCGTCATCAGCGGCTTGGCCGCGGTATCGCCGAACTTGGTGCCGTAGAGCGTCATCGTCTTGTTCCAGTAGCCCGAAACCTTCGTCACCTTGAAGTCGGCCTGCGTCAGCGACGGGGTCTTGCGCACCGAGGAGCCGACGCCGACGTCGACCGAATTGATCCTGGCGATCTGCATGAAATTGGTCGGCATCGGATAGGCCGCCGTAGCGCTGAACGTCGCCGAGCCGTCGGCGGCGACATCGACGCTCTTGAGCGTCGCGGTGCCCTGGCCGCTGTTTGCCACATAGGCCTGCTGCAGCGCTATCTGGCGGTCGGCCTTCGAGGTCGTGGTTTCCATCGTGGTGATCGACAGGATCGCGGCGTCCAGCGCGTTCTGCATGTTGCTCCTGGTGGTCACCGCCGAGGTGTAGTCGACGGAAAAACCGACCGCGAGCAGCAGCGGGATCGTTAACATGACCATGATCGGCATCATCGAGCCGCTTCTGGAGACAAGGAATTGCATCACCGCTCCGGCCACCCCGGCCGGGCTGAACTTTGGTCTGAACATTTGGAGCCTTCGCAACCGCGGCAGTGAGCCGATTTACCATCCGGGGTAACTGATGCCCGAAAGAGGTGGAGGAATATTTAAGCGGTTTTGAATGTTCTGGGCTCCCCCTTCTCCCCCTGTGGGAGGAGGTGGCCGCGAAGCGGCCGGATGAGGGGTGTTCCAGGGATCGCCGACGTCTCACTTCGTCACGCACCCCTCATCCGTCTCGGCGCTGTCGCGCCGATCCACCTTCTCCCGCAAGGGGAGAAGGAGAAGAGCCCGCCGCTTGCCCCTCATCCCCGCCCCTGCTAAAGCGCGCCGCATGACCACCCCGCTCGACCACATCCGCAATTTCTCCATCGTCGCCCATATCGACCATGGCAAATCCACGCTTGCCGACCGGCTGATCCAGCTCACCGGCACGCTGGAGGAGCGCGACATGAAGGAGCAGATCCTTGACTCCATGGACATCGAGCGCGAGCGCGGCATTACCATCAAGGCTCAGACCGTTCGGCTGAACTACCGCGCCAAGAACGGCGAGGATTACGTGCTGAACCTCATCGACACGCCCGGCCATGTCGACTTCGCCTATGAGGTGTCGCGCTCGCTCGCCGCCTGCGAGGGCTCGCTGCTGGTGGTCGACGCTTCCCAAGGCGTCGAGGCGCAGACGCTGGCCAATGTCTACCAGGCCATCGACAACAACCACGAGATCGTCGTGGTGCTGAACAAGGTCGACCTGCCGGCCGCCGAGCCCGAGCGCATCCGCGAGCAGGTCGAGGAGGTGATCGGCCTCGACGCTTCCAACGCGGTGCTGATCTCGGCCAAGACCGGCCTGGGCGTGCCGGACGTGCTGGAGGCGATCGTCCACCAGCTGCCGCCGCCGCGCGAGGGCGACATCGCAGCACCCTTGAAGGCGATGCTGGTCGACAGCTGGTACGACGCCTATCTCGGCGTCATCGTTCTGGTGCGCATCATCGACGGCGTGCTCAAGAAGGGCCAGACCATCCGCATGATGGGCACCGGCGCCAAATACCTCGTCGAGCGCACCGGCGTCTTCAAGCCGGCGCGCGTCAATGTCGACGAGCTCGGCCCGGGCGAGTTCGGCTTCTTCACCGGCTCGATCAAGGAAGTGGCCGATACCCGCGTCGGCGACACCATCACCGAGGACCGCCGCCCGACGGCGAAGGCGCTGCCCGGCTTCAAGCCGGCGCAGCCGGTGGTGTTCTGCGGCCTGTTCCCGGTCGACGCCGCCGATTTCGAGGATCTGCGCGCCGCCGTCGGCAAGCTGCGCCTCAACGACGCCAGCTTCTCATACGAAATGGAAACCTCCGCTGCGCTCGGCTTCGGCTATCGCTGCGGCTTCCTGGGGCTGCTGCACCTGGAAATCATCCAGGAGCGGCTGGAGCGCGAGTTCAATCTCGACCTCATCGCCACGGCGCCTAGCGTCGTCTACCGCCTGGCTCTCACCGACGGAACGGTCAAGGAACTGCACAACCCGGCCGACATGCCCGACCTGGTCAAGATCGCCTCGATCGAGGAGCCATGGATCCGCGCCACCATCCTGACCCCCGACGACTATCTCGGCGGCATTCTAAAACTCTGCCAGGAAAGGCGCGGCATCCAGGCGGACCTGTCCTATGTCGGCAAACGCGCCATGCTCACCTACGACCTGCCGCTCAACGAGGTGGTGTTCGACTTCTACGACCGGCTGAAGTCGATCTCCAAGGGTTACGCCTCCTTCGACTATCATCTGACCGACTATCGCGAGGGCGACCTGGTCAAGATGTCGATCCTGGTCAACGAGGAGCCGGTCGACGCACTGTCCATGCTGGTGCACCGCACCGCGGCCGAAAAGCGCGGCCGCGCCATGTGCGAGAAGCTGAAGGAGCTGATCCCGCACCATCTGTTCAAGATCCCGATCCAGGCCGCGATCGGCGGCAAGGTCATCGCCCGCGAGACCATCTCGGCGCTCCGCAAGGACGTCACCGCCAAATGCTACGGCGGCGACGTGACCCGCAAGCGCAAGCTGCTGGACAAGCAGAAAGAGGGCAAGAAGCGGATGCGCCAGTTCGGGAAAGTGGATATCCCGCAGGAGGCGTTTATTCAGGCGCTGAAGATGGGGGATTGAGGAGGCGGTTGGGGGCTAAACTTCAACCCATTGATCTGGGACTAGCTTGTCGCCACCTCTCCACCGAGCGACAACCGCGTCCTGGAACCACGCTTCTGCCTCATCAGCATGGTCGATGACAATCGTCTGAAACTTACTTTCGGCTGTTCGCTGTTGAATAAAACGAAAGAGACGCCGCACTGCGATCCGATCATCGTCTTCGATATCACTATCGTTGGTTTGCAGCTCACTCGGCGGATAGTGAGCCTTGGATGGCTGATCGAAGATAACAAATGCAGGTACTGGCCTATCGCGCTCGCGAAATATGCGGTGAAGGGCCATGTGCGTTAAGACGTGGCAGCCCACCCAATTGTCACCGCTGCCCATATTTTCGAGCCGGATGCTCCCATGCGTTCTCGTTTCTGCAACGACAGTAAGTCGTCTTAAATCCAACCGAGTTCGCCCGTCAACGGGCTCAAGTACCAAATCTCGAGCATATTCTGTCATATAGTCGGATAGGACGTACTCAACATTTGCAAGCCTATCTTCGTAGTTTTCGCCGGACAATTCGGACATCAACTGCTCAACTCTGCGCTTCATTATACCGAGGCGGACTCGTTGTTCGCTCTCTTCCGCCGGCGCCTTGTTTTCAAGAAACGCGCTTATTCGACCCTGAATTCGTGACCGTTTCACAGCGTCTTCTTGCTGAATCCGATAAATCTCGTTCTGTCTTACAACAGCGTTAAGTTGACTCTGGTTCTCGCGTATCCGCTGACTAACGTCCTGTAGCTGAGTCTCCAACTCTACGATGTACGACTGCAGCCTTGGATTTTGGGTACGAAGGGATGCTAGCCTGTCCCCTACTTCAGAGAATTCAGACCGCAATTGCTCAATCAGAATTCTCGGGGAATCGATGTACGAATCACACAGAGGGCACTGATGGCCCGCCCCATCGTTGATGACAGCGACATCGTCATACTTCTCGATCGCGACGGCGCCCGTCGGATCGCGGCGCATCCGTTCGAGTGCCTTGTGGAGAGCATGGCGCAGCTGGAATACATAGCCGGCCGCCTGTCCCGGAGCCTCCGATTTGTTGTAAGGTTGTTTATCGGTCATTGTCCCCCCGTCTTACGATTAGGCAAATTGCGGGAATCTTCAAGTGCTAATGTGCCGTTGCCACGATCTAACACCTTCCTGCACGACGCTGTGACTTCGTGGATAACGGATAGACGAATTGTCTGGGTCACGGTTTCCAGCTTCCTATTAGCACCTTTGAGAGCGCCCAGCCGTGAAGTATCCTTGTGTTTGCTTGGGAGACATCACATGCGCTCCACTCTGGATACGGTCGCCGCAATCGGCCTCGCCATCGGCGGCGCTTTTGGCCTCGCCGGCACTTTCGTTGCGAGCGACGCGCTGCGCGAAACGGTCTGGACCATCGATGGCGTGGCCATCGTCGTGGCAGCGGCGCTGCTCGTGATGAAATACCAGCGGCTGGGCAATGACCTCGTCGCCGCCGGCTTCCTCACTTTCCTTGCCGGCGAAAGCCTGCTGCTGGCCGGCAATGCGGCGGGGCTGCAGGCCAGCGTGCCATCCTATGTCGGCGGCATTGCGCTCTGGGCGGCGGGGCTCACCATGGTCAGCGCGCAAAGCACCTTCGCGTTCTGGATGCGGCTCACCGCTTTCGTGTCGGCCGCGCTCTTCGTCGTCTCGGCACTGATGATCCTGTGGGGCGCGCCGCTGCTGCCGACCTCCGCGCCTTTGCCCGCCGCCGGCTATCCGTTCCTGGTCCTCACCTTCATCGGCTGGATCTGGACGCTGCTGAAATCGGAACGGTGAGCGGGCAAAAAATGTCCGCGCCGCTCGAAATCCGCAACAGCCCCACCGGCAAGATCTTCCCGGCGCTCGGGCCGTTCCTGATCGGCGGCATTTTCGCCTTCGGCGCGCTGCAGGGCGTGGCCTCGGGCGCCGATGGCGGGCGGGTGCTATGGATCGCGCTGCTCAGCGTCGCCTGCCTGGGACTCGGCGCATCAATTGCGCGCGGCGCCTTCGACACCTCGGTCAAGGTTACCCTGGATCAGCGTGGCTTCCGCGATAGCCGCGCCGGCGACGTGCTGGTGCCGTGGAGCAAGGTCCAGAGCGTGCGCCTCGCCGCCGGCGGCAAGGGTGCTGCGATGCTCAATTTCGAGCTCACCGAGGAGCCGCCCGACGCAATCAAATACGCCGCCGCCAATGCCTTCGGCTTGATGCCCTTCGGCAAGACCACCGTGCACATGGAGATCTCCTCGCTCGACGTGCGCGGCCAGGACATGGTCGATGCAGTGAAGAAATTCGCGCCGCATGTGGTGGTGAGGCGGTAGCGCGATCTCCCCTTCTCCCCTTGTGGGAGAAGGTGTCGCCGAAGGCGACGGATGAGGGGTGCTGGACGGAGTGGGGCGCTGGCGATTTTCACCACGCGCACTCGGTGACGTTTTCGCCAGGTGGAACACCCTCATCCGTCCGAGCTTCGCTCGGCCACCTTCTCCCAGGGGAGAAGGGGAGGTCGCGCGGCTTCCCCGCCCGTGCTCTACTGCCCCCGGGGACCTCACCATGATTCGCGCCACGCTCGCCTTCCTCCTCTTCACCACGCCGGCCTTCGCCGCCGACATGTCTGTCTTCGTCCGCAACCAGCGGTCGGACGGCGTGGCGGTGGAGTTGTTCAGCCGCGACAGCGATAAGGTCTGGCCGGGCGACGACAAGGTTTTCCTCATCCGGCCGCAGGCGCGCAAATCCGTGCCGATCTCGTGCGAGCCCGGCGAGCATATCTGCTGGGGCGCCTGGGTGAACGGCAACGATTCCGTCACCGCCGGCGTCGGCCCCGACAGTGACCGGCCCTGCGACACCTGCTGCTTCATCTGCGTGGAGCACTCGACCGAGACGGTTGATCTGGCGGAGTAGGGGGCCCTTCCCTTCTCCCCTTGTGGGAGAAGGATAGCGCCGAGACGGATGAGGGGTGTTGGCCGGAGTGCGGTGCTTGAGATTGGACGACGATGATAAGGCGTGGCCGCCAAGCTGGAACACCCCTCATCCGTCGCTTCGGCGACACCTTCTCCCACAAGGGGAGAAGGGAAGAACCCCCAAATTCAGTCAAGGATTTCGCCATTATCCCCTTGGCAACGGTCCGCGTCATGCCATCATTGCGCATCGGCCGTCGGCGCCGATTCTAAATCGGGGGTTTCATGTCCATCACCATTGCGCGCCGCGTTGCCGCCGCGCTTTCGCTCGCCGTCCTGCTCACGTCCGCCGCGCATGCCGGCGACGTCACCTTCCAGATCAAGAACAGCCACCCCAACGCCATGCGCGTCGAGCTCTACAGCCAGGACCGCGACTATGTCTGGCCGGGCAATGGCAAGGATTTCTATCTCGACGACGGCGAGACCAAGGAATTGCCGATCTCCTGCAACGAAGGCGAGTCGATCTGCTACGGCGCCTGGGTCGACGGCGACGAGGAAACCTATTGGGGCGTCGGCCCCAACAACAAGGAAAGCTGCGACGACTGCTGCTACACCTGCAGCGGCGGCCAGACCGAGGAGATCAACCTGCAGGAATAGGCGCGGCGCCGAGACGGATGAGGGGTGTTGGACGGAGTGCAACGCTGGGCTAGTTTTCGCCATGCCGCATCAATCAGTAACCCCGGCCAAACGCAATTTCGCTCGAACGATGCGACGCGAAGCAACAGAGGCGGAAGACCGCCTGTGGCAGGAACTGCGCGGCCGCCGCCTGGACGAGATCAAGTTCCGACGTCAGGTGCCCGTCGGCAGGTTCATTGCCGATTTCGTCTGCGCCGAGGCTCGGCTTATCGTCGAAATCGACGGCAGCCAGCATGCGGGTTCGCATCGCGATCAGGAGCGTGATGCCGAACTGAAGGCGAGGGGATTTCGCGTGTTGCGTTTCTGGAACGACGACGTTCTGAAGGACCTCGACGCGGTCTGCGACACCATCATCGCCTATGTGCGCGATGAAAGTCTGCAACCGTGGCGATGATAAGCGTCCTTGCCAAGCTGGAACACCCCTCATCCGTCTCGGCGCTACGCGCCGATCCACCTTCTCCCGCAAGGGGAGAAGGTGGAGCTTTAGCTTGACGCCCTCCGCGCCCTCGCCCTAGCCTCGCCTCCACCCCACAGGAGACCCACCCATGGCAGGCACGGTCGAAGGCGAGAAGATCGACGTTTCCTTCAACGGCAAGCGCTGCATCCATTCGCGCAACTGCGTGCTCGGCAACCCGCATGTCTTCGTGCCCAATGCGCCGGGCGAGTGGATCCATCCCGATGCAGCGAGCGTCGAGAAAGTGGTGGCGCTGGCCGAGAATTGCCCCTCGGGCGCCATCACCTATTCGAGAAAGGATGGCGGGCCGCAGGAACAGCCGCCGGTCGTCAACACCGTGCGCGTGCGTGAAAACGGCCCGCTGGCTGTCAATGCCGAGATTGTGCTCAACGGCGAGACCTTCCATCGCGCCACGCTCTGCCGCTGCGGCTTGTCGCAGAACAAGCCGTTCTGCGACAACAGCCACATCAAGGCCGGCTTCACCGCCACCGGCGAGCCGCCGCTGAAGGAGGCGCAGGTCCTCGAGGTGCGAGATGGCCCGCTTAGCGTGACGCCCACCACCAACGGGCCGCTGAAGCTCGAAGGCAATGCCGAGATCGTCACCGGCACCGGCCACACCATCGCCCGCACCACCAAGGTCTTCCTCTGCCGCTGCGGCCACTCGGCCAACAAGCCGTTCTGCGATGGATCGCATAAGCGCGTCGGGTTCGTGGGGTAGGCCAATTGCGAAGTTTGGCGTTCCTTCACACCCCCCTCTGGCCTGCCGGCCATCTCCCCCGCAAGGGGGCAGATTGGCTGTACAGGCGCCGGCGCTCCTCCTGCAACATTGGCGATTGGCGAAACCGAGGGCGACGTCCGATCTCCCCCCTTGCGGGGGAGATGGCCGGCAGGCCAGAGGGGGGTGCTGTCCCGCCGGCGTTTCGGCAAATCTTCGGGCCGCGCAAACCCTCTTCTCCCCTGGCCCATCTCTCCCGCCTTTATCCGCCTGACCGTATCGGCTAAGGGGCGTGGCGATAAAAATCCCCGGACCTTTCCATGACCGCCAGGCCTTCCCCTCTCTTCCTCGGCATCGACACCGGCGGCACCTATACCGATGCCGTGCTGTGGTCGGAAGACGGAAGCCCGAAAGGCAAGGTGCTGGCCAAGGCCAAGGCGCTCACCACGCGCCACGATCTCGCTGTCGGCATTTCCGGCGCGGTCGACGCGGTGCTGGAAAAGGCGGGCACCGATCCGGCCGCGATCAAGCTGGTGTCGATGTCCACCACCCTTGCCACCAACGCGCTGGTCGAGGGCCAGGGCGGGCGCGTGGCGCTGATCATGATCGGCTTTTCCGAGGCCGACCTTGCCCGCGACGGGCTGAAGACGGCGCTCGGCACCGACCCGGTCGTGTTCTGCCCCGGCGGCCACGACGTGCACGGCAATGCCGCCAGGCTCGACCTCTCCGGCCTCGAGGCGGCGCTCCCCGAGCTCGGCGCCTCCGTGTCGGGCTTTGCCGTCTGCGCCTATTTCGCCACCCGCAATCCGGCGCATGAGCTAAGCGCCCGGAACCTAATTCGCGACAGGACCGGCCTGCCGGTCACCGCCAGCCACGAATTGTCGGCCAAGCTCGGCGGCCCCCGCCGGGCGCTGACCACGCTGCTCAACGCCCGCCTGATCTCGATGATCGACCGGCTGGTCGCGGCGACCGAAGGTTTTCTCGAAGCGCGCGGCATCGCCGCACCCCTGATGGTGGTGCGCGGCGACGGCGCGCTGGTCTCGGCGGCCTTTGCCCGCCAGCGTCCGATCGAGACGATCTTGTCCGGTCCGGCCGCCAGCCTGGTCGGCGCCCGCCACATGACCGGGCTGGACGACGCCATGGTCTCGGACATCGGCGGCACCACCACCGACGTCGCGGTGCTAGATGGCGGCCGTCCGCGTCTCGATCCGGAAGGCGCCACCGTCGGCGGCTTCCGCACCATGGTCGAGGCGGTGGCCATGCGCACCTTCGGCCTCGGCGGCGACTCGGAAGTGGCGCTGGAGGACGGCGCGCTCGTGCCGAGGATCCTGCTCGGACCGCGCCGCCTGGTGCCGCTGGCGCTGGCCGGCCTGGCGCATGGCGAGGCGGTGACTTCAGAGCTGGAGCGGCACCTCCGCGCGCCGAACCCCGGCCGCATGGACGGGCGCTTCGCCATGCGCACCGGCGTGCCGGACCGGCTCGCCGCCGGCCTCACCGGGCCGGAAGCGAAACTCTACGAGGCGATCGGCGCCACCCCGCTGGCGCTCGACAGGCTGCTGACGTCGAATGCGCAGAACGCCACGCTGAACCGCTTGGTGGCGCGCGGCCTGGTGCATATCTGCGGCTTCACGCCGTCGGACGCCGCCCATGTGCTGGGCAAGCAGTCCAACTGGGATCCCGCCGCCGCCCGGCTCGGCGCCGAACTGTTCGCGCGCCGGCGCGACGGCCGCGGCCAGGTGATCGCCGCGACCCCGGAAGCCCTCGCCGAGCGCGTGCTCATCACGCTGACGCGCTGGTCGGCCGAATACATCCTGGAAACCGCCTTCGCCGAGGACGGGCTGGACGGCGCCGCGACCGTCGCCCATGCGCTGGTGCAGCGTGCGGTCGACGCCCATCCCGGCATTGCCCGCCTCAGCGTCGCGCTCGACCGTCCGGTCATCGGCCTCGGCGCCTCGGCGCCGCTGCACTATGCCGGTCTGCCGCCGCTGGTCGGCAATGGCTGCATCGTGCCGGAGGATACCGACGTCGCCAATGCGCTCGGTGCCGTGGTCGGCCAGGTGCGCGTCTCGGCCGAAGCCCGCGTCAGCCAGCCCCAGGAGGGGCTCTTCCGCCTCGCCTCCGGCCAGACGGTGCGCGACTTCACCGAGGAGGAGAAGGCGATCGCCGCGGCGGAAGCCGATGTGCGGGCGATCGTTGCCGAACGCGCGAAAGATGCCGGCACCGACAATGCCGAGATCGACGTCGCCACCGAGTTCAAGGTCTCGACCATCGAAGGCCAGCGCATGTTCATCGAGGCGCATGTCGTGGCGGTGGCCTCGGGAAGGCCGCGGATAGCGGTTTAGCTTCCTTCTCCCCGTTTACGGGGAGAAGGTGCCCGAAGGGCGGATGAGGGGCAGCGCTAGCCGACGCGGTTTCACTGTATCGCCAGCTCACATCATGCCGCGCCGCCCCTCATCTGGCTGCCGCCACCTTCTCCCCGTGAACGGGGAGAAGGACGCCGTCACCGCCGTCTTCGCCAACTTACCCAAATGCCCTACTTCACCTTAAGCCGAATTGACCCTTGAACCCCGGCATGCCAAAGGCCCCCAAGCCGACACCAGCCAGCAACAGCCGGCAAAGCCTGATATCTGGAGACGAGCTGATGACCGACCGCATCGAGATCGCCGGGTTGCAGATCGCCCGGGAGCTCCATGACTTCGTGGCGAACGAGGCCGCGCCCGGCACCGGCATCGACCCGGCAAAATTCTGGACAGGCTTTTCGGCTATCGTTCATGACCTCGCGCCGAAGAACCGCGCCCTGCTCGCCAAACGCGACGCCATGCAGGAAAAGCTGGACGACTGGTATCGGAGAAACGGCGCGCCTGTCGACTTGGAGGGCTACAAGGACTTCCTGAAGGAGATCGGCTATCTGGTGCCGGAAGGTCCGGCCTTCAGCGTCAGCACCGAGCATGTCGATCCGGAAATCGCGGTCGTTGCCGGGCCGCAGCTGGTGGTGCCGGTGATGAACGCGCGCTATGCGCTCAATGCCGCCAATGCCCGCTGGGGCTCGCTCTATGACGCGCTCTACGGCACCGACGCCATTCCCGAGACCGGCGGCACAGAGAAGGGCAAGGGTTTTAACCCCGCGCGCGGCGCGAAAGTCATCGCCTGGGCCAGGGATTTCCTCGACCAGTCGGTGCCGCTCACCACCGGCAAATGGGCCGGCGTCAACGGTCTGTCGGTCGCGAACGGCGCGCTCAAAGTGAGCGAGGGCGCCGGCGCCACCACGCTCGCCGATCCGAAACAGTTCGTCGGCTATCGCGGCGATGCCGCCACGCCGGAAGCGGTGCTCCTGGTGAAGAACGGCCTGCATATCGAGATCGTGATCGATCGCGCCAATGAGATCGGCAAGACCGATGCTGCCGGCATTGCCGACGTCATCCTCGAGGCCGCTTTGACCACCATCCAGGACTGCGAGGATTCGGTCGCGGCCGTCGATGCCGAGGACAAGGTCGTCGTCTACCGCAACTGGCTCGGCCTGATGAAGGGCGACCTGGCGGAAGAGATCACCAAGGGTGGCAAGACGTTCACCCGCAAGCTCAACCCGGACCGCCGCTACACGGCGCCGAATGGCGGCCAGCTGCTACTGCCCGGCCGCTCGCTGATGCTGGTCAGGAATGTCGGCCACCTGATGACAAATCCGGCCATCCTCGACCGTGACGGCAACGAGGTGCCGGAAGGCATCATGGACGCGGCGCTCACCGCGCTGATCGCGCTGCACGATGTCGGCCCGGACGGGCGGCGTGCGAACTCCCGCGCCGGCTCGGTGTATGTGGTGAAGCCGAAGATGCACGGGCCGGAGGAGGTCGCCTTCGCGGTGGAAATCTTCGACCGCGTCGAGGCCCTGTTCGGCATGGCCAGGAACACCATCAAGATGGGCATCATGGACGAGGAGCGGCGCACCACCGTCAACCTCAAGGAAGTGATCCGCGCGGCACGCGAACGCGTGGTGTTCATCAACACCGGCTTCCTCGACCGCACCGGCGACGAGATCCACACCTCGATGGAGGCCGGCCCGATGATCCGCAAGGGCGACATGAAGCAGGCCGCCTGGATTTCCGCCTACGAGGCCTGGAATGTCGACATCGGGCTGGAATGCGGGCTCGCCGGCCATGCCCAGATCGGCAAGGGCATGTGGGCGATGCCCGACCTGATGGCGGCGATGCTGGTTGAGAAGATCGCCCATCCCGAGGCCGGCGCCAACACCGCCTGGGTGCCCTCGCCGACGGCGGCGACGCTGCACGCCACCCACTATCACAAGGTCGATGTGCATGCCGTCCAAGTGGCGCTGAAGAGCCGGCCGAAGGCGAAGCTCGACGACATCCTTTCGGTGCCGGTGGCGGTGCGGCCGAACTGGACGCCGGACGAGATCCAGCGCGAGCTCGACAACAACGCGCAAGGCATTCTGGGCTACGTCGTGCGCTGGATCGACCAGGGCGTCGGCTGCTCGAAGGTGCCCGATATCAACGATGTCGGCCTGATGGAGGACCGCGCCACGCTGCGCATTTCTTCGCAGCACATCGCCAACTGGCTGCGCCACAAAGTGTGCTCGGAAATCCAGGTCAGGGATTCGCTGCAGCGCATGGCGGCGATCGTTGATCGCCAGAATGTCGGCGACCCGCTCTACCGCCCCATGGCGCCGGACTTCGACAATTCGATTGCATTCCAGGCCGCCTGCGACCTGGTGTTCAAGGGGGCCGTTCAGCCCAACGGCTATACGGAGCCGGTACTGCACGCCAGGCGGCTGGAGCTGAAGGCGCGGGACCGTAGCGCTGGCGTTTGATGGTCGGCGTTGGCGGTCGATATGCGCCATCGACGAAGCGCCGATCTCCCCCACAAGGGACCCACAAGGGGGAGATTGGCAGCGTTGGCCGCAGCGCCTTCCTGAAACTGCGAGTTCAATCTCACGCCGCCTGCGCCATCCGTTCCGCGCTCATCCGATAGGAGATCGCCTCGGCGAGATGGATGCGGCCGACGGTCTCGCTGGCGTAGAGGTCGGCGAGCGTGCGCGCGACTTTCAGCACGCGGTGATAGGCCCGCGCCGAGAAGGCGAGCTTCTCGCTGGCGTCCTTGAGCAGCGCCAGCCCGGCGGCGTCGGGCCTGGCGATCTCCTCGACGACCGAGGGCGGGCAATGCGCGTTGGTGGTGGCGCTCGCGCCCAGCCTTTCGAGCCGCTCGCGCTGGATCGTACGGGCGCACGCCACGCGCAGCGCCACCGAAGCGCTGGTCTCGGCCTTGTCCGGGCGGATCAGGTCGCTCGCCGACACCGCCGGCACCTCGATCCTGAAGTCGATGCGGTCGAGCAGCGGGCCGGATATGCGCGCCTGGTAATCGGTGCGGCAGCGCTCGCCGCGCAGGCAGCGATAGCCGGGCTCGCCCGACATGCCGCACCGGCACGGGTTCATCGCCGCCACCAACTGGATGCGCGCCGGATAGGTGACGCGGTGGTTGGCGCGCGCGATCGCGCAGTCGCCGGTCTCCAGCGGCTGGCGCAGCGCGTCCAGCGTCTGCGGCGTGAATTCCGGCAATTCGTCGAGGAACAGCACGCCGTGATGGGCAAGCGACACTTCGCCCGGCCGCACGCGCAAGCCGCCGCCCACCATCGCTGCCATCGAGGCCGAATGATGCGGAGCGCGGAACGGCCGCCGGTCGGTGAGCTTGCCTTCGCCGAGCTCGCCGGCCACCGAGGCGATCATCGAGACTTCCAAAAGCTCTTTCGGCGCCAGCGGCGGCAGGATCGAGGGCAGCCGCTGCGCCAGCATCGACTTGCCCGAGCCTGGAGGGCCGACCATCAGCGAGTACAGCCCACCAGATATTAGAGAATTCTAAAGGGCTTCAATGGGTGGGAAGTTGCCGTTCGCCTCATCGGCCAGAACGAGCACGTAGCGCCATTTCCGGGCATTCGCTGAGACAGCAGTAGAGGTCTCGTTAGGGGTGGGTGAGCGGACCCTCCAAGCGATCTGCTCTGTTTCCTTTGTTTCCGTCGCGGGTTGCTGGTTGACATACACGCGCTTTATGATTGCTGTTTAAAGCTCTGGTCGGGCCCGTTGCCCGAGCGGCTGGTTGTGCGGGAGGGACTCTATGGCCCAGCAGGAGCAGTGGCAGCTGGAAGGCAGCGCCGCGGAACTCTACGAGCGTTACTTGGTCCCGGCAATTACCGCCCTGTGGGCCGCCGATCTGGTGGATCGTGCTGCGCCTCAATCTGGTGAGCGGGTTCTGGACCTCGCCTGCGGCACCGGCGTGGTGGCACGCGTCGCGGCCGAGCGTATGGGCGGGGGGCAGGTCGTCGGCCTCGACATCAACACGGGCATGCTTGCCGTTGCTCGATCGCTCCCGACGGGCGCTGGACCGCGTATTGACTGGTGCGAGGGAAGCGCGCTCGAAATGCCGTTCCCTGACTCCACCTTTGATCTGGTTCTTTGCCAGCTCGGACTGCAGTTTTTCCCGGACCGATCGGGTGCGCTACGTGAAATGTTCCGGGTGCTGGTGCCTAACGGCCGACTGGCCTTAAGCGTTTTCAGCGCTATTGACCACACTCCTGCGGCGAAGGCTCTGGCAGATGCCTTGGACCGACATCTCGGTCCAGGCGCTTCGGCAACCAAACGGTCCGAGCATTCACTCGCCGATGCTGACGAGCTTTACCGACTGGTGGCTGGCGCGGGCTTTCGCCATGTGACCGTCCACACGATTACCCAGAACATCCGATTCCCCTCGCCAAAGGAATACGTGCGACTACAGCTGGCAGCAACTCCCCAGGCTGGACTGGTGAGCGGAATGGATGCCGGACATCGCGACGCAGTAATCACAGCGATCACGGGTGATCTAAGTTCCTCGCTGGCAATCTATTCAAGTGGAGGGGAGTTGACGTTCCCCCAAGAGGCTCACGTCCTGGTCGCTCGCAGATAGCAGCTGTCGTTGCGGCGTGAGCATCGCTAAGACGCTCGGTTCCTCCCGACGGTCGGGATCCATCGACCGCACGCGATGCAATCGCTAAGCTGCGGGCGGCAAATCCCCGCGTCTCGATCGCCGTCATGAAGGCAAGCCACCCGCTGCGCCACAGTCCGCGACTGTTCGACATGTTTGTGGAAGGGTGGCGGCTGGCTGGCTTGCCCGAGGAATGAGCGGTTGCTCGGCTACGCCAAAGTGCCCCGCCCTTGAGGCCCGCAACCGGGCATCGAGCTTGGATCGACCATCCAAATGGCAGCTTTCCGTCCTGCTGACGTCCGGTCGAACTCGTCAACTCGTCGTAGTCTATGACCGGTTCGGGTCAGGAGCGCTGGTTGCGCTCGACGTCGGGTTTCGGGAAGGAGAAACGGCCCAGGAAGGGCAGCAATGGGTGGGGAAAGGTGCCGTTGGCTCATCTGCCAGAACGAGCAGGTCGCGCCAGCTCCCGACATTGCCGGCCAGCCTCGCAAGTGTCGTGATACGATCCGTTGACGACCCTAGTCGCCGCAGACTTCAGCGTCAAAAAACAAGCTTCGGAACCTGACCTTCAGAACAACAATTCGGGAGTGCTACCGAGTGAAATTCATTCGCCACATTGGCTCCGGTCACATCGAAGCCGCCCAAGTTTCAAGACGTTGAGCACCGTTAGAACGCGCATCTGAAAGATCCTGTCGGTCTCGCCGCTGTGGTCGTCCCATGGCACGGATGAGACGACCACTGTTTGCCGCGGCGCCCGAGACGGCTCGCGATACGCGTGAGCCGCAGATGCTTTTTCCGTGCTATGATGGGCTTGCAATCTTGACCTCGGCAATATGGCAGAGGCCGAACGCTGTTTGCTCTGGCGCGGGAGTTTGCGGCCAGCACGGGCCCAACCCGAAATGTAGTGTTGCTGCCTTTTGCCGACTGAGCTTGGGCGAGGAGTTTGTCCATGTCCATGTGTAGTGTTGACCGCCCACTGCAGCCGGGCGACCCAGCGCCCAATATAGTGCTCGATGCTATCTCGCGCGAAGGCAAGATTGCGCTCAATGATTTTCGAGGCCGAAGCCCGCTGTTGATTGGTTTGTTTCGCGGTCTGCACTGTCCGTTCTGCCGCCGTCACGTCGCGGCCATGGCGCAACTCAATCCGGCTCTGCGTGAGAAAGGCGTCGAATGCCTGGCAGTGGTCAATACGCCGGTCGAACGGGCACGGCTCTATTTCCGCTACCACCCGATGCCCCACCTTCTCGCCGCGTCCGACCCGGAGCGGGCCTCGCATCGTGCTTTCGGCTTGCGCGAGGTCGGGATGGACACGGTCACGGCGATACGGATTGACCTTCCGGGCGAGTTGCCAGAACCTATGGACGTGATGGCAATGAACGAGTTTCTCAACAGGAAGGAAGGATATGAGATTGCGGAAGCCGATCAGCAGATGATGGCTTCCGGCCAGGGGCAGCTTGTCGGTCAGTTCCTAATCGACCGGGAGGGCATCGTGCGCTGGAGCTTCACTGAAGTTCTGGAGGTTGGTCTCCAAACGTTCAGGGTGCCGAAACCCGAGGAATTGATATCGGTAGCGTCCCAAGTCGCACATCAATAGGCTGCCGAAAAATTCGCTCGACGACCGCGCCCTGGTAATGATTCTATGGGTTTGAGGCCATGATCAAGGTGCTCAAGCGCGGCGGCCCGGGTCTGCCCAGCTTCGTAGCCATTCCATTTAACGGGCGGACGCTAGAGTGAGCCAGCCTCAGCGCATAGGCCAGGCGACGTCCCTCCGCAATCACGTGGTTTCCGACAGGCGCGCAGTACGGCGATTTTCCACCCGTTCAAGGCCTTCCGGCAGCGTGCTTGCAACGGCTGGATAGGGTCACTGTTACGCCTTCAGGCAGCACCCGGCGACGACCAGAGACGATGTGGGTTTCGGGTGGAAATTAATGTAGCAAACCATCAGCATGGATCGTCCACCGGAGAAGGTCGCCTTTGACCGGAGCCGACATTAGTCTTCCACAGCGCGAATGGCAGCTTCGTTCAGCATCTCGGTCGTTAAAGTTAACTACAAGGTCAATTGCAATGAACCGGCAAATCAGCCAAGATTCACTGGTCAAAAAAAGACCCCCGCCGAAGCGGGGCCAGTCCCTTGGGAGGTTTTCCGTCTTAGTAGGACGGATAGCTCCTGCAATGCTCGCGGACGAATTCGAGACGTCCGTTGCGGATACGCACGTAGAAGGTGACGTAAACCGCCTTAGGCCATGCACATGATAGGCTCATGTGTTTGTCCTCCAACGAAGCCGAGTTGCTCTCGGCCAGCCGGAACGCGGGATCGCGCCCGCCGCTATCAGGGCGGGTCCCGTGGCCGGTTGGAGTTAGACCGAATCAAATATTGCGATTCGAATTAGGGCGACGACCCCAAAGGGTTGTCCTGCCCGCTTTTCACAGACAAAAACGCGAACGGGACAGGGGCTGGCGCGGCGGCGATGCGATCAGGCGCGGCGTCTCGCGGCGTCAATAGGCTTAAGCGCGATAGGGCACCTAGGAGTGGTTGAGCAATCTCTAATATGCCTATAAGTTGAGCAGCGCGGGGAACCGGTTGCCACCTAACCCCGCAATGGCCGGTGCGGCAAACCCCAAAGTACCCCTACTGCACCGGCCAGCCCATCCATGGCGTAGACCCGGAACCCGGGCCTGCCCCATTTCACCGGATGAAGGCGGACTAGCCAGCCCTATGGGGCTGGAACATAAACCCCGAGAGCGACTGCCACCTGCATTTCCAGCAAAATTGTCCCGATCATAATCAAGAAAAACAAGCGGATAAGAATTGACTGCTTGACCTTGTACCTTTGAGCCAAGAGCACGCATACGATAGTAGCGACGCCCGCCGCAGCGGTAAAAATCAGATCAACCGTGACGCCTCGCGAAACCATAGTTCCCCCTTCCCCAAGCAGGAACCACAACCTTAACGCGAGCGGCCCGCCTTGTGGAGGGGCGGGCCGCTCTGTTTTTCAGCTTGTTTCAGCGTGTTTTTTCCAATGTCTCTACGAGACGGACGCTAGCGTCATGGCTGGAATCTAGCCCCCGTCGGGCCGGGTTTGTCAAATATATAATCGCCCGCTTTGAGCAAGAACATTACGGGAACATCGTTCGCTGCGCGTCTCCGCCGAGCATCCGGGAGAGAATTACCCCCGCTTGCCTTCCACGCAATCCCAGAACAGGCTGGCGATATCTGCTCCCCCAAAACGGTGCACCTCGCGAATGCCGGTCGGCGAGGTCACGTTGATCTCGGTCATGTAGTCGCCGATGACGTCGATGCCGACGAGGATGAAGCCGCGCTCCCTCAGCGCCGGCCCGATGCGGGCGCAGATCTCGCGCTCGCGCTCGGTCAACTCGGTCTTCTCGGCGCGGCCGCCGACATGCATGTTGGAGCGTGAATCGTGCTCGGCCGGCACGCGGTTGATGGCGCCGACCGGCTCGCCGTCGATCAGGATGATGCGCTTGTCGCCCTTGCGCACGTCCTTGAGATAGCGCTGCACGATATAGGGCTCGCGGAACAGTTGGCCGAACATCTCGAGCAGCGAGGCGAGATTGCGGTCGGCCTCGTGCAAATGGAAGATGCCGGCGCCGCCATTGCCGTAGAGCGGCTTGACGATGATGTCGCCGAACTCCTTGCGGAAGGCGGCCACCTCTAGAGGGTCCTTGGTGATCAGCGTCTCCGGCATCAGCTCCGGAAACTCGGTGACGAAGATCTTTTCCGGGCTGTTGCGCACCCAGGCCGGGTCGTTGACCACCAGCGTCTTCGGATGGATGCGTTCCAGGATGTGCGTGGTGGTGATGTAGTTCATGTCGAAGGGCGGGTCCTGCCTGAGCAGGATGACATCCATCTCCGACAGGTCGGTGCGCACCGGCTCGCCCAGCGAATAGTGGTTGCCCTTCTCGTCGCGCACCTGCATCTCCTCGACGCGCGCGAACACCTTGCCGTCACGCATCGACAGCCGGTCGGGCGTGTAGTGGAAAAGCTTGTGGCCGCGCCGCTGCGCCTCCAGCGACAGCGCGAAGGAGGTGTCGCCGGCGATCGACACGGTGGAGACATGGTCCATCTGGACGGCGATCTTCAGCGGCATGTTGGTCTCCATGGAGCACGAAGTACGCTCCAACACCTTTGAACCAATGCATCGTGCTTACCGAAAATCGATCCCGATTTTCGGGCTGATGCAGCTGCCGCCGATATAAGGAACTCGAAGGCTTCTGCCAATCGGCCAGACGTTAACGGTCGAAGACCAGGCGGGAATAGCCGAGGAAGGACAGTGCCATCGCAACCAGCGAGGCGACTGCCAACGCCGCCAGCGGCGGCAGCGAGGGCAACGCGAGCAGGATGGCGCAGTAGACCAGATAATTGACGATGCTGGTTGCGATGCCGACGCCGCCATAGCGCGCGCCTTCCTGCGCTATGCCGCGGCTCGAGCGCGAGAAGGTCAGATGGCGGTTGACCTGCCAGGTGACGGTGAGCGCGAAGCCGATCGACAGACCGCGCGCCGTCAGCGGTCCGAGCGGCGTGACGGAAAGCAGCAGCCAGAGCGCTGCCGCGTCGGCGACGAAGCCGATGCCGCCGGCAAGAACGAAGCGGGTAAGCCGGCCCATCAGGCCGCCCGCGAGGCCTTGCGCGGCTCGCTCTTCGGGGGTGTCATCTCCGTTGCGCCCGCGCGGCGCTCGATGCGGCCGGATGGGATCGAAAGATAGAAGATGCGCTTCTGCTCGGCGCGGCCGCGCGACACCGAATCGAGGATCAGCCCGGTCACCGCCGAGAGCATCGACAAGAGCAGCAATCCAACCGAAAGCACCCAGGTCGGCAAGCGCGGCACCAGCCCCGTCTCGGCGAACTCGATCAGCACCGGGATCATCAGGCCGAGGCTTGCCGCCAGGAAGAACAGGGCGAACGTGCCGAAGAAGCGCAGCGGCTGCGTTTCCTTCAGCAGCATGGCGAACATCCACAGGATCCTGGCGCCGTCGCGGAAGGTCGACAGCTTCGACGACGAGCCTTCCGGGCGGCGGCCGTAGTCGAGCGCCATCTCGTTCACCGGCAGCTTGAGCTGCGAGGCATGGACCGACATTTCGGTCTCGATCTCGAAGCCGCCGGAAACCGCCGGGAAGCTCTTGACGAAGCGCCGCGAGAAGATCCGGTAGCCGGAAAAGATATCGGTGAAATCGGCGCCGAACAGGCCCTTGTAGAGCCGGTTGAAGATGCGGTTGCCGAAGGCGTGGCCGGAGCGGCCTGCGTCGTCGGTCACGCCGCGCCTGGTGCCCACCACCATGTCCGAGCGCTCGGTGAGCAAGACGTTGATCAGCTGCGGCGCATCTTCCGGCGCATAGGTTCCGTCGCCGTCGGCCATCACATAGATGTCGGCGTCGATGTCGGCGAACATGCGGCGCACCACATTGCCCTTGCCCTGCCGCGGCTCGCGCACGACGATTGCGCCGGCCGAACGGGCTCGAAGCGCGGTGAGATCCCGCGAATTGTTGTCGTAGACATAGATCGTTGCCGACGGCAGCGTTTCGCGGAAGCGTCGCACGACCTCGCCGATGGTCGGCTCCTCATTGTAGCAGGGTAGCAGCACGGCGATCGCCGGCTCGTTGCGGACTTCATGCGGCATGTCTGTCTCCGGCGCCCGGCTTGAGCCCTCCGGCCGCGCCAATGCCGGCCCCGGCGTCTCCGGGCCGCTTTACTATTTATTGAAGCCGTTAAGGCCAGGTTTAAGCCGATCCCATCTCCGAAGGCCTGCCGATGAGCGCAGCCAAGGTCGCCGCCACCTGGAAGTCCGATCTCATGCCGGCGCTGCTTGCCGCCTTGGTCGCGCTCGCGATCAACGCGTGGATGGGGCCTTCGCCCCTGGCCGATGCTGGTGGCAGACCTTTTTTGGGGGCCTTCGGGAAAATCGATTTTCCGATACCTTTCCTAAACGCTTTGCTGCCAGTCTGAACATAAATACCGCCGTCAGAACAGGGACATGATGCAAACGACGTTTGGCACCGGGCAGCCAGGCAGGGAAAACACGGATCTGGCATTCACCGATCCGCTGACCGGGCTTGGCAACCATCGTCGCTTCTTCGACAAGGTCGATCGCCTGATCAGCGACCGCGCCGATGACCCCGCGCCCTTCACCGTCGGCATCCTCGACCTCGACGGCTTCAAGCCGATCAACGACCTGTTCGGCCACAAGGCCGGCGACGACATCCTGATCCAGGTGGCGATGCGCTTGCGCGCCTCGATGGACGGCCATTCCACCGTATGCCGCATCGGCGCCGACGAGTTCGCCTTCCTCTATCCCATGGTGTTCAGCGAGGAGCAGGCGGCCGAGAAGTCGCGCATGCTGATCGAGATCCTGTCGGCGCCCTATGACGTCGGCGAGCGCACCGCGAGATTGTCGGCCTCGGTCGGCTGCTCGCTGTTCTATTCCGGCGACGAGACCACCGAGATCCTGATCAACAAGGCCGAGACCGCGCTCTACCACGCCAAGCGCTCGGGTCGCGGCCGCGTCGTCGTCTACACCCGCGAGATGGAGGAGGCCGCCAAGCGCGTCACCCGCATCGAGCAGGCGCTGCGCCGCGCCGTCTCGGCCGGCGAGGTCGAGCCGCATTTCCAGCCCATCGTCGATCTTACCACCCGCCGCACCATCGGCTTCGAGACCCTGGCCCGCTGGACCGATCGCGATCTCGGCATGGTGCCGCCCAGCGTCTTCATTCCCATCGCCGAGGAGCGCGGCATCATCGGCCCGCTGTCGCAACTCGTGCTGCGCAAGGCGACCGAAGCGGCGCGCAGCTGGCCGAAGGACCTGTTCCTGTCCTTCAACCTGTCGCCGTCGCAGCTTGTCGACCAGAACACCGGTCTGCATATCCTGGCGATCCTCGACCGCACTGGTTTCGATCCGCGCCGGCTCGAGATCGAGATCACCGAGACCGGCCTGATGAACGATCCCGCCTCAGCCGAGAAGATCGTCGAGGATCTGCGCCGTGTCGGCATCCGCGTCTCGCTCGACGATTTCGGCACCGGCCAGTCCTCGCTTGGGCGCCTGCGCGAGTTCCATTTCGACAAGCTCAAGATCGACCGCGCCTTCGTCTCCTCCATCCTCGACGACCGGCCGTCCGAGCACATCATCCGCGCCATTCTGGCCATGTGCGAAGGGCTCGGCATGGACGTGGTGGCCGAAGGCATCGAGGAGGAAGCGCAGGCCGACCGCCTCGTCCAGTTCGGCTGCGCCGGCGGACAGGGCTATCTGTTCGGCAGGCCGGTCGATGCCGACGCCACGCTTGGCTATCTCCGCGACTCCTACCGCGGCGCGCTGCACGCGAAGGCGATCTGACTAAATTCGGAAGTGTTTGCGCGGCACTACCCCCGCCTCTGACCCCTCCCCACAAGGACAGAGCAATCGCATATGGCAGCGCCGGCGCCCTCATCCGGCCACTTCGCGGCCACCTTCTCCCCGTGGGGGAGAAGAGACTGGCGCCAACGCTGGCAATCTCCTCTCCCCTT
>NZ_RQXT01000072.1 GCF_003863365.1 Mesorhizobium tamadayense
GCCGAAGACCTTTTGGCGCGGCTCGATGAGCGCGCTCTCAAAAGCCCGGTCGGAGACGGCTTTATCCAGCGCCAGCACTTTGCCGACGCGGCCGCGGCGCTGTGGCTGGAAGGCGAACTCGTCCACACGGAAGACCTCGTCCTGCACGACGCCCATATGGACATCCGCACCCCGACCCACGAACTCACTCGGGCGCATGCCGTGCTGCGCGCCCGCCGCCGCATTCTTTTGCACCCACCCGACTGGGCGCTTTCTCGCGTAGGCGTCACGGCCCTGCGCGGCCGCGAAGGGCAAGGCGGGCGCAACGGGGTGAGTCCGGGACGAGATGTCTCCGAACCCGATGCAGCGACGGCGGCTGCCTGGCCAGAAAAGGGCGCCGGCGAAAGCCTTGCTGAAGATAGCGGCCAGGAGGATGCTCTTGCCGAAGAGCTGGCGGAGATCGACGCCGTACTGGCCCGCTCCAGCCGGTTGCTGGCGAGCGAAAATTTCGAGCAGCGCGACGCGGACGGCAAGGATGTCGACGCTGCAGGGCAGGGGGCAAAAGGGCGGGACGCTTCGTCGGACAGCCTCGGGCCTTTGATCCGTGATCTCGACTGGGACGAGGACCAGCGTCTGGCCGATTGGCTCGCCGTCGTCGACAAGCTGCGCCGCGAAAACATCCCGGCCGTGTTGGCCGCGGCGATCGCCTGGGAGGCGTGGCAAGACATCGAACCGCTGCAGCACCAGCATTGGCTCGGCCCGCTGCTGGTGGCCGCGCTGATCAGGGAACGCGGCAAGGTTAGCTCGCACCTTTTTGCTCTCAACTCGGGGCTGCGTCTGATTGCCAGGGAACGGCGCAACGCCCCGGTCCGGACCACCCGATTGCTGGCCGTCCTCGACGCGTTTGCAGAGGCCGCCGCAGCCGGGCTGAAGGAACTCGACCGGCTGGCGCTGGCCAAAGGTCAGATGGAACGCCGGCTCAGGAACCGGCGAAAGAATTCGAGCCTGCCGGCGCTGATCGAGCTCGTCCTTGCGCGGCCGGTGGTATCGGCGGGCCTGATCGCGGCCGAGCTCAAGGTCAGCCAGCGCGCCGCGCTCGACCTCGTCGCCGAACTCGGCATCCGCGAGGTGACGGGCCGGGGGCGCTACCGCGCGTGGGGGACCATGTAGGATCGCCAGAACTTGCGCTTCGGCAAATCCAAATCATGCAGCATCATGCATTGAGCTACACGGCTTTCTCAGGTCGAGATCTCGTCCCGTGGACTCATCGTCTGTTCGGTTAGCCCGCACATAGTGAAGGTCGCATCATTCCGTACCTGTCAATGACCATCCTGGCGGACATCCAACGTAGGGTCGTGCCATGTGCGTCGTCGGCGTTCTGGATCAGCTCCAGAGCCATTATGCCGTACCCTTGCAGCGCCTTGAGCGTCTGCTCGATGTTTTGGTCGGCCTGATAGCTGAGTGTTACGGTGGTCACGGCGCTCCTCCTTGCTCATAGGTCGCGGCGAAGATCGTCTCCGAAAGCCACTTCTTGAACGATGGGTTGTCGCTGAACTGCTTGAATAGCTCTGTGTGATCCGACAGCAGCTCAATCACGGCCCGTTGAAGCGCCTTATCGTGTTCGATGCGGGCGTTCTGTTTGTCCGAGTTCTTCATGGCATTCTGGTATGCCTTGTCGGCTGAAACCTTTGCTGGAAGCTCTTCGGCGATCACCTTCGCGATCTTGTCAGCGTCCTTCCAGTCGATATTGCCAAACATCTCGTTGAACGTCTTTAGGATGTTGCTCAGCAAATCGAGTTCTGGCTCCGGCTTGCCGCCGCCGCCCCCAAGAGGCACAGGGCCGATCTCTGCATCTGCATCGGGCAGCGCTATCGACATCGTGGCCTGCGCCTCGACCCGGTAGCTATCCATGTCGATGGCTTCAAGGATTCCCTTCGAGAGGTCCTGTTCCTCTGGCGCGGGCAATTTCGGCGTCAGGAAGTTCAGAAAGATCGAGAGTTTTTCCCATTCGGCGCTCGAGTAAGGCAGGATCGCCGCGAGGAAGCCATAGGTTCGGGTGAATGCCTTTGCCTTGCCCTTGAAATCCACCTGGCCGTCCTCATCGAGGTCAGCTGTGTAGGCGGCGACACACGCGTCGAGGATGGGATCGAGCTTGTCCCGATCGGCGCCGCCAAGATACAACGCTGCGAGGACTTCCACCTGCTCCCACGAATAGACCTGATAGCCGTCGAGTGTTGCTTTCAGGTCGTGCAGCTTGTTCGGGTCGGTCTCCTCGCTGAGGATCGTCGTGCGATAATAGTCTTCGAACGAGGCCTTAATGCCATCCACATCGTTCATGAAGTCCAGCACGAAGGTGTCGTACTTCTGCGGATGTGCTCGGTTGAGGCGCGACAGCGTCTGCACGGCCTTGATGCCGGACAGCGTCTTATCCACGTACATCGTGTGCAGCAGCGGCTCGTCGTAGCCGGTCTGGAATTTGTCGGCGACGATCAGGAAGCGGTACGGATCCTTCTGGATCGTCTCCTCGATTCTGTTGCTAGGGAAGCCGTTGAGCGACGCCTCAGTCACCTTGTGGCCGCCATATTCATGCTCGCCCGAGAAGGCGACGACAGCCTGATAAGGACTTTTGCGTTCCTTCAGATATGCGCCAAAGGCATGAAAGTACTGGATAGCGCGATGAATCCCACTGGTCACCACCATGGAGCGCGCAGCACTGCCGATTTTACGGTGGCCAATCACCTGATCGTGGAAATGATCGACCATGATCTCCGCCTTCTTGCGGATGGCGTGGTCATGGGATTCGACGTAGCGCCGGAGTTTCTTCTGCGCCCGCTTGGTGTCAAACTGGGGATCGTCTTCCACAGTCTTCATTAGGCGGTAATAGCTCTCGACTGGAGCGTAGTACTTCAGAACGTCGAGGATGAACCCCTCCTCGATGGCCTGCTTCATTGAGTAGTTATGAAAGGGGACGTGCTTGACCTTGTTCCCCTCCGGAACCGCCGTGCCGAAAATCTCAAGCGTCTTGTTCTTCGGCGTAGCGGTGAAGGCGAAGTAGCTCGCGTTTGGCAGAACCTTGCGGGCTTCCATCAGACGGTTGATGGTGTCCTCGACCGTTTCCTCGTCTTCCTCCGCCCCATTGGCGGCGAGCGCGATGTTCATCTTCGCCGACGTGCGGCCGCCCTGGCTGGAATGCGCCTCGTCGATGATGATGGCGAAGGTACGCCCGCGATGCCCATCCCCTATCTCATCCAGAATGAACGGAAATTTTTGCACCGTGGTGATGATGATTTTCTTGCCTTGCTGCAGAAAGGTCCGCAGCTGCTGCGACCCTTCGGTAACTGCGCCGACGATTGAGGACACCTGCGCGAACTGCTTGATGGTGTCGCGAATCTGCTTGTCGAGCACGCGCCGGTCGGTGACTACGATAGCGGTGTCGAAGGTCGGCATGCCGCCAGTCTCCAGCCCGATGAGCTGGTGGCCGAGCCACGCAATCGAGTTGCTCTTGCCCGAACCGGCCGAGTGCTGGATCAGGTACCGCCGCCCGGCGCCGGAAGCCTTGGCATCGGCCAGCAACTTGCGCACCACACCGAGCTGGTGGAAGCGCGGGAAGACCTGCTTCGGCGGCTTCTTCCTGCCCCGCTCGTCCGTCTCCTCGACCACCTGGGCATAGTTTTCAAGGATGTCGGTGAGGTTCCGTTTCGTCAGAACCTCCTTCCACAGATAATCGGTCTTCAGCCCATGCGGGTTCGGCGGATTGCCCGCGCCGTCGTTCCAGCCCTTGTTGAACGGCAGGAACCAGGACGCCTTGCCTTTCAGGTCCGTGCACATCCTCACCTCGTGATCGTCCACCGCGAAGTGAACGACGCAGCGGCCAAACTGAAACATCAACTCCTTCGGATCGCGGTCGCGCTTGTACTGCTCGATCGCGTCCTCAACGGTCTGCTTGGTCAGGCTGTTCTTGAGCTCGAACGTAGCGATGGGCAGGCCGTTGATGAACAGGACCGCATCAAGCGACAGCTTGGACGCGTCCTTTGAATAATGCAGCTGCCGCGTTACACTGAAAATATTCGCCGCGAACAGTTCCTCGGCCTTGATGTTGCCTGGCGTCGGGCTGCCGAAGAACACCTCCACCGAGCCGGGGCCATGCTTCACGCCGTTGCGCAGCACGTCGATGATCCCCCGCTTTGCGATCTCGCCCTGCAGGCGGTGGAGAAATTGCAAACGCCTCGGTCCGTCGTCGTTGATCCCCAGTGCCTCGACCGCGTCGGGCTGCGTGGCATTCAAGAAGGAGAACAGCTTCGCCAGGTCGATGGCGTGGTCGCGATCGAAATCCTTGGGGTCGCCCGCCGCATAGCCCGCCTCCTCGATCAACGACCGCACGATAAGGGATTCTAGACCCTTCTCGCTGGTGTCGGTGTACTGCCGCATTCGGCTGCCTCCTTGGACCGGGGGGCCAAGCTCCACCCGGATAAGTCCTACATCGTCCAGGTACGCTTGCAGCATCGGGTCTTGCGTTTCGAAGCCTTCGATTAGTTGTCTCGCTGCCTCCGACGGCATTTCCAGTCGGACTCTCGAGCTGTTGGCTTGGACCACCGATACGACCGATACTTGCCCGAATGGGACCCCCACATAGGCAGCCACCATCGAGACGAGGCGTTGCCGCTCCTTGTCATTCATTGAATCCGGGTCGCGCGAGACGATCAGATCGACCAGCGTCTTCTGTTCCACGGTCATCGGCGGCGGTACAGCGCGAGCAATGATGCAAGGCGTCTTCTTGTAGCGCTGAAGGTAACTTACACCCCATTTCTCGTTGTCCGCGCGCTCATGGCAGTTCGCGCAAAGGGCGATCAGATTTTCGATCGAATGGTCTTGGGATTTGCTCCAAGGGATAACGTGTGCGTATTCGAGCGGTAGTGCGGTGCAGCAAACCGCGCAATGGTGACGAGCCTCAAAGAGGGCGTCACGCCTTATTTCGATGGGGATTGCTGGCCTACTCGTCGGCATCCGCCCCCTCCATTACCTCGGCCTCTTCAGGCTCCAGATACTCTTCCAACGCCTCGTCCTCATCCAAGGCAAGTTCATTGGCAGGAGCAGAAATCTCGATATGGCGAACGTCCACCTTTCCGGTGACGACGTCAGCAATCAGGCGCTCGCGATACTCGCGGATGAGGCGAATTTCTGAAACAATCTTCTCAATCGCTTGATCTAGCTCCGCCAAGTCCTCGTCAATCTTGCCGGCTATCGCCTGCTGCTCCTTCTGCGGTGCTTTAGCAACGCGGATGTCATGAAGGTCTTTTCGATCTATACCCGGTACTGCGGACTTGTCCGAATACTCATCATATCTAAGTGTCTGGAGCAGGTAGAAGACGTATCGTGGTAGATTTCCTTGAAACTGCGAGACATATAGAGCCGTGTTATGTGGCCAAAAATCTTCTTCGATGTAGAACAGCCTTCCCGTTGATCCGTACCTACCCGTGGCTACGCCTGGCCCCCGAGTCATGAATTTGTCATGACTTCCAATCACTCCAGCGGACGAAACCACGGGGTAAGGGCCTTCGATCCGTTTCTCGTCCGGCAGATCGTAGCCTCGGTGGAGGAAGCAGACGCGTTTGAGTGAAACAACCTCCCAATGCGCAGGAACCGCGGGCATCCAATCGATGCCGGTGGGCTTCATCGGCGCGTCGCGGCTCAGGCCGCGCGTGACCGCCTGATAGATGATTGCTTGCTTCTGTTCGTTCAGCAGCCCGATCAACCGCCGCTTGTTGCGGATCAAGCGGCGGACCTGCACTTCCTTTGCGCGGAGAAATGCGACCATGCGCTCCTGTTCCACGCGCGGTGGACAGGGGAATGCGATGTCCAGGAACTTGTCGGGGTAGAGGCGGAGCCGCGATGAGCGGATGCCGGTCGAGCGGCAGATGTACTCCCATTTCAGCAACGGCGTTCGCAGCAGATAATCGATGTACTCGGGCAGAAAATCGCTTTGGTTCAGCGGACGGTAGACCCCGTAAGCTGGGCTAACGATCCCCACGTGTTTTGAGACGCCAAGTGCCGACATCCACGCCCACATCGTGTTGATGACGACGTCGTTCGGCTTCGCGACTTTATGGCCGACGTACGATTCGGCCTTGAACATCGTCACGTTCTTCTGGCTGCGGGGAGTGACGCCGGTCGTGTGGGAGACCGAAAGAAGCTCCTCCTCGCCGGTTGCCGACCGTTCATCAATCTCGCGAAAGAAGTACTTCCCACGCTTTTCCTGCCAGTGAGCAGGAATTTCACCGAGCCAGTGAACGCGCGCCGGCTTGTAAGATGGATAGGCTGCGGGGCGCTGATTGGATTTCACCTCGACTGGGCGATTGTTTGGCTGAATATTCATTTTCCCCCGGGCAATCGCCGGCTGGTCGAAAAGAGAAGGTTGCGGCAGGTCGCGCGGAGGCGGTGCAGCAACAGGCCGTGATGGACGAGGCTCAACCTCTGCTGCCAGCGATGCAGGGCCCTCAGAGCAAATCAACTCGATCGGCCGCTGGAACAGAAAGAACTCTGGGATCGCCAGCGGCTCAATGGACCGAAGGCTCTCTGCCTCATCGCCCTTCAGCTGCTCGCGAAGCTCCATCAGCAGGCGGCCCAGCACGTTCATCCCGACGAGCGACTCGCCCTCGGCCACCTTCGCGCCCCAGAAATCATCCTTACGGGATTGCTCGACGATGGGTCGGTCCCCTGTCGCCTGCAGCAGCCTGCCAAACTCGCGCCAGTTCTGCACCAGCTTCACCCGCAGGCACCAGCGCATGATCTTTACGCGCACCGCGTCCCAATCCGGACGTGAGTCCTTGCGGAACGGCTTGCTGCGCATCTTTGCCGTCATCGGGCTGTGCTCGTCGATGATCTTGCGCTGCACGTCCGGCAGATGCGGAAAGCGGCACGCCTGATAGAGGGCCTCTGTCGTGCGTATCCGAATCCCGTTCACCCGCAGCGGGTAGCCGGGCGCCATGTTCGACAGACCGCCGAACCGGTCGTTCGTCTTCAGAAAGACGACGCTTGCGGCGGGATCATAGGTACGAACCTGGCTGGGTTGGGACATTAGAATCTTACGTTGCGAAATAGTCGTTCGACTCGGCTATCGGAATTCGTTTTCCGGGGAAAAAGAGGATACCAAGGATGGCCAACCCAGAACACTAGTGGGGCGTTGTTCGGGCAGTTTCTGTAAGTGACAACCGTGGATCCAAAGCCGATTGTCTCCAGAGACGAGTGGCCTAATGGACGCTCCACAGACGGTAGGTTTCGGCAAATATCTCGAATTCGGACTCCAGCCCTAAGGAACTCATTTTCGAGTAGCTGCCTACCAGCGTCACTGGAGAAAATTTTCAACGACCCGACGCTTCCAGCCGTCCGTGGGATCAGGGGATACCTCAAGCTCTCAACATATGCCTTGGTCGGGGCGTCGTCAGGGATTTCCACTGGCCAAAGAACGTCGGAGGTGTTTCGATAATACTTCCTATTCTCAAAAACGCCCACCCTCCACCAAGTTATTTCTATATCCTTTTTCTCATCCTTGCAAGTCTTTGCAATTATATCTCTGTTGTAATAGAAGCCTTCATGCATTGCTATAACTATTACATGTAATTTTGCTTTCGCCGGAGCGTCTGACTTAATCCATTCGACAAGATCACTCCTTATACGCCCTCCGGTAAAAATAACGTCATCCAAGTACATAAATGTTGTCGATCTTCCATTTTTATTTACGCGGCAGCCAATCTCATCAGACAGGATCTCATCAAAGGCCAGAATCATGTCTCGTTGACTGGAGCCGCCCTTTTGAATGTCTAAGAACTTCACTGCATTCCAGAATTCTTTCGGATTGTCGCCGACAATCTTTTTGTTTCTAACTAGCGCTTTTAAGAACGTTTGGACCTCAGATTTCTTGAAGTAACTTGCATCAGCTACATGCGCCATTTCCCGCAAAATGGGCAATCGTACTCCTTGTTCAAACTGGCTGATCCATCTGTTCACGTGATCGGTAGTCGGCGGATCCAACTCACCATTCCTATAGTCGGCCGTTGTCCCGGCTATCGCCGCCAGCAAGTCATCCCGTTCAGCCATTTATCGCCCTCCACTTCCGTTTGTGTCCCCAACTGCATTTCAAAGCCCCCGGAAATAGCTCCTGATCTTCTGCGCCATCAGCTTGCGGCGCTGTTCCAGGAAATCATCGAACGTCAGGACCTCACCCTCGAGCAAGCATTCGGGAAGGCAGCTCATTCGCAGGTTTGAACGCATCTCCTCAATCGTGGTAGTGCCGCCGTATTCTTCTGCCCGCCGTTGCATTGTGCCGACAGGTCAGCGAAGTAGGCCTTCGGATCGCGGTCGCCGATCCACGCGATCAGATATCCAACCGGATAACCTTGGTAGAGCGAGTCGAGCAGATTGCGAACCTTGGTCGCATCCCACACGGAGGGACGCTGAAGTCCGGGGATGGCAATTTCGCCCGACTTTATCCAGGTGAGCAGAATTTCGATCGGATGCGGTGTGACCGAGTAGCGCTGTGTGGCCATGGTCAGAGACGTCCCGTCAGCACGTCTTCAAGAAGACCATCCGTTTCCTGCTCAAGCGCCCGAATGTCGGCCTCAATTTCCTGAAGCGTCCTCAGTGGTTGCGGCTTGTAGAAGTGCCGGGTGAACGAGATTTCGTAGCCGATGACCGTTTTCGACGGGTCGATCCAGGCGTCAGATGCGTGGGGAAGGACCTCGCGAAGGAAGAAGGCATCAATGCCCCCTTCCTCCAGGAAGGGCACCTGTTCGGTGTCCCTCAACTCAGTGTCCGGCTCGTATTCGACGACGGCCGGCTTTCCGGCGATGGTTCGATGGTACCTGCCATGAAGTACGTCAGCTTGGGGGTCGGCATTCGGCGGGACCTTGGACACTCTCTTGATGACCGGCGCCGCTTCCGTATCCTTGATGCCCAGTCCAGCCATCAGAAGCTTCTCGCGTTTTGCCGTCATTCGGACGCTGCGCTTGCTCGCCTCCGTTTCGATTTCCTTGAGGAATCGATTGAAGTCGGAATGCGGACCTTCACCCAGCCTGAGAGTGACTTTGTCCACGAGCGTGACAAGTGGCCCTTCGGCTGCCGCGGTAGCTAGCTTTGAAAAGCGCCGCAGCGCGTTCGGAGAAAGATCGACCTTTATGCGTAACGGCCGCTCGACCGTCACCTTCCAATAACCGAATGCATCGTTAGGGAAGACCTTCGACTGTTCGCTTTCCTCGCTGTCGAGGAAGGTTTCGCAGATGCGCTTGATGTCGTGCGGTCCGAGAACACAGTTCTTCTTCCCAAGGTTCTTACGCAGCGGTTTGAACCACGCCGTTGCATCGATCAGCTGGACCTTGCCCTTACGGGATGGTGCCTTGCGATTGCTAAGCACCCAGATGTAGGTGGCTATGCCAGTGTTGTAGAAGATGTTCAGAGGCAAGGCGATGATGGCCTCGAGCCAGTCTTTCTCGATGGCCCAGCGCCGCACATTGCTCTCGCCCGATCCAGCATCGCCAGTGAACAGCGATGAACCATTGTGGACCTCGGCGATGCGGCTTCCTACCTTCGTCGCCGTTTTCATCTTGCTCAGCATGTTAGCCAGGAACACCATCTGGCCGTCACTGGAACGGGTGATCAGGCTGTACTCGGGATCACCGCCATGATCGATAACGAAGCGTGGGTCGCCGATGTCCTTCTTACCACCGAGGCGGTCGAGGTCCGATTTCCAGGACTTGCCGTAGGGTGGATTCGACAGCATGAAATCGAACTCGCCTGACGGGAACGCGTCGCTGGACAAGGTCGAGCCGTACTTCATATTCTCGGCTTCAGCGCCTTCACCCTTTAGGATGAGGTCCGCCTTGCTGATGGCGAAGGTCTCCGGGTTGACCTCCTGCCCATACAGGTGGACGGATACTTCTTTGCCATGGTCGGACGCCAGCTTGACCAGGGTCTCTTCCGCGACCGTGAGCATGCCGCCCGTGCCACACGCGCCGTCATAGACGAGATAGGTGCCGGACTGAATTTCGTCCGCGATCGGCATGAAAATCAGGTACGCCATGAGTTCGACCACGTCGCGCGGGGTGAAGTGCTCTCCGGCCTCCTCGTTGTTCTCTTCGTTGAACCGCCTGATCAATTCCTCGAAAATTGTTCCCATGGAGTGGTTGTCGAGCCCCGGCAGACGAACGCTGCCGTCTTGGTGCAACACCGCCTTTGGGCTGAGATTGACCGTCGGGTCGAGAAACTTTTCGAGTAGGAAGCCGAGTGCATCGGCCTCGACGAGAGTCGGGATCTGGTTGCGGAACTTGAACTTGTCCAGCACTTCCTGGACGTTTGGGGAGAAGCCATCGAGATAGGTTTCGAAGTCTGATTTCAGCTGTTGGCGACGCGCGCGGGAAGCAAGGTCGCGAAGCCGAAACTGCGACGTGTTGTAGAAGGCCTCCCCCGAAGCCTGACACAGCGCCGCATGCTGGTTGGCTACTCCGGCCCGGTCCAGTTGCCCTTTCATGGAAAGCACGGCATCTTTGGTAGGTTCAAGCACTGCGTCGAGCCGACGAATTACGGTCATCGGCAGGATCACATCCCGATACTTGCCGCGAACGTAGACATCCCTAAGAACATCGTCGGCGATGTTCCAAATGAAATTGCTAATGTTCAATCAATCCCCCTGCGGAAGCCGATTCGGCTCCAGCCATGCTACTCGCTTGTATGCGTCGCGTTGCGCCCAGCCCAAATCGAATTCTGATCAAACATATCCGAGTGTATAAAGTCCACGTGAAAATCCACCATCACGAGCGGCTTTGTAGTCGTCATAGTGTTTGTTCGGGGCGCAACATGTTATTGCGCGCCCAAAAGGGTCGCTTGGGCACGGAATGAGGTCGCGGACCAGATTTTCGAAACCCGACCATCCGTTCGAGGAACAAAGGACATCGGATGATACGCCAGACCGTTGTCGTTGAAGGCCCTCTCGCCTTTCGGATGCGCCGGATCGCGGCTGCGCGCCGCGGCGAAACCGGCGTGCAAATCCTTACTATGCCGCAACTGGCCGCCCGCTTGGCCGGCGGCTTTACACGACCTGCCCGATCCGAGGACCTCGATACAGCCGTCCGGGCTGCACTCGAAGCCGGAGGGTTTGCCGAGCTAGAAAGTATCCGGCAGCTTCCAGGTATGATCCGTGCCGTCGCAAGGACGCTCGCCAAAATCTGGCGGGCCGACCTTTCGCTGCCGATAGGCGATGATCGCAGCGCCCGACTGGCGGATATTGCCGAGATCGAGCAGCGCGTCCGCGCAAACCTACCCAGAGGCGTGCTGACGCCGCGCGACCTTCGCGACGCCGCGCTGAAGCGCCTCGTCCATGCGGCGGCCGCGCTGGGGTCGATGGAGCTTGACCGCGTCGTCAGCGTCGCGCCGGTCTGGCAGCCCCTGCTTCAGGCCCTCAATGAGACGGTGCGCGTCTCCTGGCACAGTCCCGGCGCCACGGACGTCAGCTGGTTCCCGGGCGAGATCACTACTGACCAGCACCAAACAGCTGTTGCCATGGAGATGGTGTCCTGCGCCAATCCTGCTGCTGAAGTAGTGGAAGCGCTACGCTGGATGCGCGAGCTCATCGCATCCGGACAGGCGAGACCCGAAGAAATTGCGATTTGCGCCACCTCAACCGGGGAATGGGACGAACACTTTCTCGCCTTGGCAGCGGACGCCGACCTGCCGCTGCATTTCTCGCACGGTGTGCTGGCACTCGCGTCGCGCGAAGGCCAAACTTGTGGCGCACTTGCCGACGTTCTGTTGAATGGCCTCAGTCAGGACCGCCTTCGCCGGCTCTTCAGTCACGCCGCAGGCCGGAGCCACGCCTTGCAAGACTTGCCGCTTAACTGGGCGTTTGGGCTGCAACCTGGTGCTGCCCTTTTCGAACATGACCAATGGCTGCGCGCGCTGGACGCAGCGAGCCGGCTTCGAACCGACGGTATCGATCCGAGGCCGATCCTGACGCCCGTTCTCGAAATGCTGGCCAACGGCCTGGCCGCGGCAAGGCAGGCTGGCACTATCTTGCTGGGGACCTCCGCTCGCGTGCTGTGGAGTGAGGCACTGCGGCGCGCGCCTGCCAAGGCGCTGGAATTCTCACTGCAGGAGCTTCGCTTACCCGACGGTCGCGATCCGGGCGCCTGTGCCGTGTGGTGCCCGGCGAGTCATCTCGCCGCGGCACCTCGCCGGTGGGTTCGTTTGCTCGGTATGACCGCGCGCTCATGGCCGCGCCGCGCTGCTGAGGATCCGCTGATCCCAAGCCATGTTTTGTCCCGCGGCACATTCGATCCCGATCCTGTCACGGCGCAGGACCGACGTGCGTTCCAGGTAATCACTGCTCAGGCATCCGGTGGCTGCATCCTGTCGAGAAGCCGCCGGAATGCCCAAGGTGGCCTCCTCGCGGCCAGTCCGCTCGCACCGCAAGGGGTCGGCGTTCGAGTGCTGAAGCGGGCGCGAATCCCGAGGCACGCGTTCAGCGAGGCCGATCGTCTGCTCTCCCGGCAGGACGAGGCGGCGAACTCGCCGACGCTGGCGGCGGCTAACGCGTGCTGGCGCGACTGGCGAAATCCCGCGATCACCGCCCATGATTGGAAGGTGGCTGCTCCCCGATATGATGAGATACGGGCTCTCGACTGGACGCCGGACCCAGCATCAATGGAGAACAGCCATGACAGAGTATATCGGTCTCGACGTATCTATGAAAGAGACGGCAATTTCGATCCGTCACGCGGGTAAGCGGATCTGGCGCGGGAAGTGCGCCTCTGATCCCGCCACCATAGCCGAACTTATCCGCATTCGAGCGTCAAATGCGGAACGCGTGGTGTTCGAAACAGGCCCCCTCTCGATATGGTTCTATCATGCACTGCGCGCCGAGGGACTGCCGGCCATTTGCATCGATGCCCGTCACGCCAAAGCGGCGCTCGACATGGCCGCGAACAAAACCGATGCCAATGACGCCGATGGGCTCGCGCACCTGGCGGAGGTCGGTTTCTTCCGCGAAGTCCGGGTAAAGGGCTTCGACAGCATGCTTTCTCGGACATTGGTCGCGGCTCGAACGAAACTCATGCGAACGACACTGGACGTGGCGAACCAGATTCGGGGATTGATGAAGACGTTCGGCCTTATCGTTCCATGCAGTATGGGTGGCAAATTTGAGGTGCATGTTCGCTCCCTCTTGGCCGACAACGCCGGCCTTTCGAGGATAATCCTGCCCTTGGTCGAAGCATGGCGTAGCCTGCGCCTCCAGGCGGCCAGGTTGGGGCAGCAGATCCGCCGAAGCGCGTAGAAACCAGCAATGTGAGTTGCTGATGTCGATCCCCGGCGTTGGTGCGATCACAGCCACTGCCTACCTAACTGCCGTCGAGGATCCAGCGAACTTCAAGCGATCGCGCTCGGTAGGCGCCTGGCTGGGGTTGACGACCCGGCGCTATCATTCGGGCGAAGTAGACTATGACGGCCATATCTCCCGACGCGGAGACAGCCATGTGCGTTCGCTTCTCTATGAAGCGGCGGTAGTGATCCTGACTCGCAGCCGGGCCGACAGCGATTTACGCAATTGGGGTATAAAACTACGCGAGAAGATCGGCTTCAAACGCTCCGCTGTCGCTGTCGCCCGCAAGCTCGCCGTCATCATGCATGCGATGCTCCGCTCCGGTGAGCTCTTCAACAGGGCGATGGCCACCGCTTAACTCTCGAGCTCTGCAGCGCCCATGGCGTGAAGAGGAGTCCCTGCCGGGACCGAGGCTGGTCCATTCCGTTAAGACCGTTGCACCACGAGTTTGCCCGGAGCGTGCGAGACATACATTGGAAGGACCGTCCCGCGAAGCACCATGATGCGGCGACGCATGTCGACCGCGTAGACGACCATGCTCCCGCCAAACGACTTCCCGCACCTAAAAAGGCGCTTGCAAATCTCGCTATTAGACGACGGTCTTACGTCTATGAAGCTGCGCGAGGCCATTGCTGCGAAGCAGTCCGCTATTAACCGCTATGCCGCCGCAGCGAGCGCGCTGGCAAGTTTCTGGGTTGCCGTTCCGCTTTTCGTAGCTCTACATCCGGCTGACACGGCTTATGCTGGGTAGTCAGCTTCTCGATCGACGCGGCGACGCTCATCGCAGCCACTACGGAATAAAAAAGGCGGCACGAGGGCCGCCTTCCTCAAACGCGCAATCTTTGACCTACAGCGCGAACTCTTCAGGGATGCGCTCAATTTGGCGCGAATAGGCAGCCTTCACGCTAGCCGGAAGATGACCGCGCTTCTCCGACTTCTCAAGCCGCTTCCGATACATGCGCTGGACCGACTCGACGGTGCCTGCCTTATTCCGCTTGGCTTCCGCCAAAACTTCAACGCGAAGTTCCTTCGAAATCATTGAGGACATGCCTTCGTCATCCTTCTAGCCGCCGCGAAGCACGTGCACCGCACATAAGACACCCGGATCCCGACATGGTCAAGATGGCCCCGAAATTCCTAACGGAACCATAACGGGTCGACCTTACGGTACGGTCAAAACGGCTCCCCCATGCGATGGTTCCAATGCACCCGAGGCAGCCCGTTGTCAACAGTTGCATGGGCAGATGGCAGAAACCGACCTTGCAAATATTGTACCCGTAAGTAGAAGGTCGCGCCGGGAAAAACGGGGGCGGGACAAAATGGCTGAAGAAAGTGCGCGGCACACGGTCGGCGACACCGTAGTGAGCATCATGCCAATGGGAACCGTGCCCCTTATTCCCGAGCAAGACGGCCAAGAGCCTGTTATCTCGCCTGAGGAAAGTCTCGAAGACACGTCGATACCTTGGTTTGACCCACCAATTTGGCCCACGGACCTTTTCGCTACTGCCGCGCACGTCCTCCATATTTCCGGTTTGCTCACATATTTCGATCCTGATCCGGACGTAATTCCTCGGGCTGGGGAGCAGCCCATGAGCTTCACTTTGAGTTTGGAAGACAGAGCGAAATGCGAGCGGGCAGGGACTGACTGGTCCGAGAATGGAGAGACTCCGGATTTCGTTTACGACCTGTGGGATGTGGTCATCGCCGCTTGGGTGCAGCCAATAAGGGCATCGTTCTATACGCAGAAAAGCGCCCGGAAAAATGTGCCGAAATGGTGGAAAGCAAGCCTCCAACTGCTGATAATCGCCGACCAGGCCTGTGCCGGGCTCGGATCGCCCCGCGACCCGGACAACCCGCGGTGGCTGGTGAATGCGTTCGAACAGTTTTTCGCCCAGCCCTTCGCACGGCCGCGGAAGTTGACCGAACAGGGGGCCTATAGGGCGAAGCGACAAATTCCGACGTTCGGTCGCGATAGCGATCCAGACGTGGGCTGTGTTCAGCCCAAAAACAGAATATCCGCAGTTGGTTGCAATATGCGAAACCTGACCCGAAACGTTGCGTACATTCCCCATGTTGGAAACGTTCGATGCCACTGGCACCAGCCGATTAACTCGAAACTGGACGAAGACGCCGACGCTCTGGATATCCTGATTATTCCGCTGCCCTTCGAGATGAGGGACAACTGGATACGTACCAAGGATACTGCACTGCCTCACGACGATAGGCGCCCCAAATGGGGAAATTTCGAAGTGGTCCAAGAATGGCTGGTGGACCAAGATTGGATAATCGAGTTAGTTGCCGAGGAGGTCGCCAAAGCGAAACTCAAGCTTAAAGGCGAATCCCTGAATGGAATAATTTTTCCAGAATATGCGCTGACGGAAGCGATATTCAACAAGATTTGCGGACGCGTTAAGGAGATTGCACCGGAAATGGAGTTCGCAATCACGGGAAGCAGCACGAATTGTGAAGGGGAAGAGGGTAATTTCGTGCTGACCGCCATGTGGAAAAACAACGAGTTGGCGGAGTTGAAACACAAGGAAAGTCGATATCTGCTGACAAGCCGGAGGAAGCATCACCGCTGGCGGTTGGCGCAATCGCAGATCAAGGACTACGATCTTACGAAATCGCTAGATTGTAGCTCCGCCTGGTGGGAAAGCCACAAAATCGCGCAACGCGAGATACATTTCTTCCATTTCAGAAAGACCTCCGTTTTCACCACGATGATATGTGAAGACTTGGCTCGGAGCGATCCTTGCCATGACATCCTCAGGGCGATCGGCCCCAATCTACTATTTGCGATCCTGATGGATGGGCCTCAAATACCCGCGAGATGGCCAGCCCGCTATGCGGCAACCCTCGCGGAGGATCCGGGTACGTCGGTGCTGACCGTGACTTCTCTTGGCCTGATGGAGCGAAGCACTGCGGCCGGTAAGTTCCCACCGAATAGGACTATTGCAATGTGGCGGGACGAAGACGGGGAGACACGCCCGCTAAGCCTTGATGACAAGGCGCGATCGATGCTGTTGAGCCTTGAGCCGAGAAGTGTCGTCGATCAAACGCTCGATGGAAGAAAAAACGAAAAAGCCTGGTCGTGGCGGTACAAGGGAGCAGTGAGCCTGTGAGCCTCTAAGTTTCTGGTCGGGCCGCCTAATTGGTTCGGCATCTGTCTCCTGACATAGACTACGATCTCGTGGAGCCGCCGGAGCCGATTGGCCCTCCGAGGTGTGGACCAAAGGCGGCGTAGGATCGCTGCGTCTTCGGTGAAAAATTGCGGATCGTCAGATCTTCAATCATCCGCTGACGCAGAGGGCTTATCTGAGCCATCTAGGGTACTCCTGTCTGGAAGGTTGGCTCGACACCAAATCTTCTCAGACAGGGCCTCGTCAGGCCAGACCCCCGCATCAGCTACCGCGGCAGCGGTTTAGTTGTGTGCCCAGCATGTTCAACCGCTTGGGGGTGAAAGTCCCCTAGCCAACCTGATGGAGGTGAAGGCTTAGCAAAGCGCAAGGGCATCATCGCGAGGTGGTGTCTGAAGGAAGCGCGGAGCAAAACCGCGACCTGACGAACAGAAACCGGATATGAGGCATCCCTGGCCGGACGAGCGGGCAACGTGTCGCGAAGTCCATATCCATCAAGGGGCAGGGCTGTAGATCCGGCAGGTGCGCGGGGAAGGCGATTGAACTTACCTGGGGAGGCCTGCGTCATGTTCCGACTTCGGAACTGAGGGAACCGCAAGGTGACCTGACCGTGATGCAGGAGTCAGCAGAGGGCGTAGTAGGTGATGCCGTCGGCAAGGCTAGTGAGGCACTCCAAGGCCGAAAGGCGGAGCAAACGGATAGGCCGAGCCGGAAACGATGACCGAAGGCCCGAACGATTGGAAGTGGCAAGTAGGACGGGCAACTCATGAGTGGAAAGCGGCAGAAGACCCAGTATTCACTGGCCCTGGAACCGAGGGACCGGGGTGAAGCCCCAGTCAGCGGTTACCAAGGGGCCGAACCGCTCGTGGCGAAGTCGGCACCCGAAAGCCCGGCTTGGACAGAACAACTGATGGAGACGGTATGTAACCGAGAGAATCTGGAAACAGCGTGGAAACGCGTTCGAAGCAACAAGGGCGGTCCAGGCGTGGATGGGATGACCATCGACGACGCCAAGGGCTACCTGCGTGAGCACTGGCCAAGCATTCGGGATCGATTGCTCAAGGGAACCTACCAGCCACAGCCGGTCAAGCGGGTCGAAATCCCCAAGCCGGAGGGCGGGGTCAGAAAGCTCGGCGTGCCTTGCGTCGTCGACAGGCTGATCCAGCAAGCCCTGCTGCAGGTTCTCCAGGAGCAGTGGGACCCGACATTCTCCGAGCACAGCTACGGCTTCCGTCCGGGACGCTCCGCTCATCAGGCGGTAGCCCAAGCGCAATGCTACATTGCCGAGGGCTACAGCTACGTGGTCGATCTTGATCTCGAAAGATTTTTCGATCGAGTCAATCACGACAGCCTGATGGCGCGCGTCGCTGCGAGGGTGGCGGACAAGCGTGTGCTCAAACTCATCCGGGCATTCCTCAATGCCGGGGTGATGGAGGACGGCTTGGTCCGTCCGGTGGACGAGGGGACCCCGCAAGGCGGTCCGCTCTCGCCCCTCCTAAGTAACCTCCTGCTCGACGACCTCGACAAGGAACTGGCCCGACGGGGTCACCGCTTCTGCCGCTACGCCGACGACTGCAACATCTATGTTCGCAGCCGCCGCGCCGGCGAACGGGTCATGGCCTCCGTCAGCCGGTTCCTGACCCAGAAGCTGTTGCTGAAGGTCAACGCGGCGAAGAGTGCGGTGGCGCGGCCGGAGGAGCGGAAGTTCCTGGGATTCAGCATCGCGAATGACGGGAGCGAGCGGCGCATCGCGCCGAAGGCCCTCGACAAATTCAAGGCGCTGATCCGGGATATGACACGCCGGACCCGGGGCATAAGTCTGCCGCAGCTGGTCAAGGAACTGAAGCCATACCTCATCGGATGGCGCGGCTACTTCGGCTTCTGCCAGACCCCGCGGGTGCTTACGAACTTGGAAGCGTGGACCCGCCGAAGACTACGCATGTATCTCTGGCGGCAATGGGGGAACGGGCACAACCGCTTCAAGGAACTGCGCCGTCATGGCGTACCAACGTTCGGAGCTGCGGTAGCCGCCGGTTCACCGACGGGATTCTGGCGCATGTCAGGACATCCGGCGGTCCAACAGGCCCTGCGCAACCATTACTTCGAGTCCCTCGGTCTCCCTCGACTCCATGTCTCTGCCCAAGCTTAATCCGATCGAACCGCCGTGGTACGGACCCGTATGCCCGGTGGTGTGGGAGGGGCGGCGCCGTGAGGCGTCCCCCTATCCCGATCAATCACGCTCCGCAGCACAAAGGAAATCGCAAAACCGAATTGCAGGAAAACAGCGCCAAAATACCCCAAATCCTGCGATTCCAAACCGTCCGCCTTAATCAACGTGACGGATCGACGATTTGCGGACAGTTCACGGCCGACTGACCACGGAAGGCGCACCCGGCAGGTCTCTGCGCCCAGTCGCCTGCGCGTCGTAGATGATCTTCACAGAGAGCCGAAAGCAGGGTCGCGCCTTCTTTGGACCTGCTAAGGAACAACTGGATCCGAGCCTCGGATTCGACGTCTTCTGGCGTGCATCACGTGGATTTTTTGGACGATCACCCGATCAACTGGAATACGAAGAGGTGTGCCTACACCGGTATCCTTCGGAGCAAGATGTCGGAAACACTGGACCTCTGGATCGACAATGCAATCGACTCCGACATCATTCCGATCATGCGATTCGCCCGTGTTTTGCGCAGAGACATCGATGCCGTCAACAACGCCATCGAGCTGCCCGGAGCAACGGACAGGCCGAAGGTCAGATCAACCGCCTCAAGACCCTCAAGCACGCAATGTACGGCAGGGCAGGCCCCGAACTGCTGAGAGCACGAATGCTGCCACCGCGCCACACAAATTGAGGAGGAATTGCCAAGTGCGAAATAATGATGAAGCACATTGACGCCTTCAAAGCGGCAAGTTACCCATTCGTCATGGAACCCGTCCAGTTCTCAGATGCGCTTCGCCTCACTCAGTTGTCCGAAAGCCAGCTTCGCGAGTGGTGTGGGAAACGCGGCCTGTTTCAGCCGACAGTCGCAGCACGAGGGCCTGGCCGGGTAGCGCTCTATTCATGGCAGGATCTGATCTCTTTGCGCGTCTTCGGAGAAGTGTTTAGCGTCTTCGGTGGCCGCGCCAGCGGCTGGGCGATCGGTATCGCAGATCTGCGCCAGAGGCTTGACGGGCAGTTTTTCCCCAATCTCTGGGGTCAGGCCGCGCTGTTCGCGAGTCAGCATTCGGCCGAACTAGTTACAGTGCGTTCGGTCTCCTTACATGCTGCGGCACTTGTCGTTCCGCTTGATCCGCACCTTGCGCATCTTGCCGAGCACGCAGCGACAAACCAGTTCGAGAAACAGATGCCGCTGCCGCTCCTTGCGCCGATGAGAACGGTGCGATGATCGATCCTCGACTTACCGCCGCATGGAGCCAGCGCTTCGGCCTTGCGAGATCGCCGATGTTCGGCGCGGAAGCCGACGCCGGCGACGGCTATCATGAAGTGCTGCTCGATGGCGGGTATGGATCCTTCGGTTTGTCCGTCGTCGAGGAAAGGCCCAATCCGGCCGATGTCGCCGGCTGGGCGTGGTCGAGTGACCTCCCACATCACGTGGCCGTGACTGAAAAGGACGTCCAGGTAGTCCGGTGGGATGCCGCAGGCGAGGCACAGCTCTACTCACTAACCTCGGTCAACCGCGATCTGGATGCCTTCTACCGTTATCTGTGTCGCGATCGGCTGCGATCGAACCGGACCGTAGTCCAGCACCTCGTGAGCCTTTTCGGCCGCATTCGTTCGTTGGTCGCCCATGCAGGCCTCCCGGATGCCCGGAGCATCGATGCCTTCGTCACCGTTCTCGGCGACCTCATCGCCGAGAACGCTGTGGCGCGCGAACCGGAAGCCGATGGCCTGCCTACTGATGCTGCGTCTCTACGTGACGCTCTGGCTGGACCTACGCTGGAGGAGGCGCTCAGTGATATCCGAAATGCCCCTTCAACGCTGTCTGCTCTTGCGCTGCACCCGCATCTCGCTGTCCGGCATGCCGGCGGCCAACTGTTTCAGGAGGCGCATTTTGATCTCGTGCGCGCCCCGCCCCCAGACCTTTTTGGCTTTGTCGATGCCGCGACATCTGTGCCGACGTCGCGCGGCGGAACGCATTTCACGCCACCAGCACTGGCGCGCTGCATCGTCGATCATACACTGCTGCAGGTTGCTCATCTCAGCTCACGCCAGCATCTAGTCCTCAGTGACCCAGCCTGTGGATCGGCGGCCTTTCTTCATGAAGCGCTGCGTGGACTGCGCAGGGCGGGGTTCAACGGCGCGCTGCGTATTGTGGGTCGCGATATCTCGGGATCCGCAATTGCGATGGCGCGCTTCACCCTCACGCTTGCCCTTAGGGACTGGACACCGGCCGGCGGCGCGGAACTCGATCTTCTGGTCGAAGACGCACTCTCCCACCGCGGATTTCCCGAGGCTGATGTCACCGTGATGAATCCCCCATTCATCTCCGTGATCGCTCAGACGGCAGAGCAAAAGGCACAGTTGCGCGCCGTTGTTGGCGACCGTGCAGGCAGCCGTGGTGACTACAGCATGGCCTTCGTGTCACGGGCGCTCGAAGCCTTGAGGTCCGGTGGCGCGCTAGGAACGCTCTTTCCGGCGAACCTGCTGACCCACGAAGCCGCGACCTCATGGCGCGAGCACCTTGGCAGCGACGGCGATGTCCGGCTGCTCGCCAGCATCGGCGATTTCGGTCTGTTCAGTCAGGCTCTGGTCCACGTCGCCTGCGCCGTGATCGCGAAGGGTCAACCCCGCCAGCCTGAGTTCACTGCCCTTGTCACGGAAAATGATCCCGGCGCCACCGGGGATGCGCTGCGAGAGCTGCGCAAGACGGCGGGAACTCCGCCCGCCATCGCCGTTGGCGACGAGCACTGGAAGCTGTTCGCATCCGATTCAGCCGTTCTGGCCAAGAAGATGCCATGGCGGATCCTGACGCCCAATCAAAGGAGAGTTCTGGACGCGATTGAAGCCCGGCAGACGCCCACCGTCGGCGATCTGTTCGATATCGCGCAGGGCGTACAGACAGGCAATCTGAAGGTCTTCCTTTTTGACGACGAGGCGTTTCGAAGGCTTCGTTTGCCGGCAAGTGAGCAGCAGTATTTCCGCGACGCGATCATGACCGACTCGATTGAAGATGGCCGTGTCCTCAAGTACTACCATCTCTTCTACCCGCACGGCCCAAATGGACCACTCTTTGCCAATGAGGTCGAGTTGGCGGCAGCCGTTCCGACCTATTATCGTCAAGTGCTGAAATCCAATGAGCAATCCCTGCGGAACCGCGCGTCAATTGTACGTGCGAAACGGAGTGACTGGTGGGGCCTGATGCATCCGCGGGCCGGCGCCTTCGCCTTCGACAAACGTCCCCGGATCATCTCGAAGTTCTTCGGCTCCGACGGTAGCTTCGCGCTCGACGAAGACGCGCGCTATTTGCCCTCGACCGGCCATGTTTGGTCGCCGAAGCTTCAATCCCATCGCGTCCAGCCGTCGCAGAATGACAATCCTGCATCGGATGCTGTCGATGAGCCTGAAGAGAGCGATATCGACGCGAGCGTCTCCCTTGATGTTATGCGCGCCTATACCGCGCTATTGAACTCCCGTGCGTTCATGAAGCTTGTGTCTTTTCGTTCGGTGACGATCGCCGGAGGGCAACTCGATCTGAGCAGCCGGTTTGTCAGCCCAGTGTTCCTGCCGAACCTTTGGGAGCAAGGAGAAGACCCTCTTTCCGGTGCGGTTGTCCGCCAGCTTGCTCGGGCGACGATCACCAATGAACGGGGTCAGTCGCCGAACCCGACAGACATCGATCGCCTTGTGGGCAGACTTTACGGAGTAGCCGAGCTTGGCGAGGTCTGAAGCGGAAGAGCCGAAGCTGTCGGCGGGAGCCTTCGAGCAACGGAGTAAGGCGCTGGCGGTCCAATTGGCCCGAACGCTAGATCTAGCGACGGGCGAGGTTTCTCTGCCGTGTGAGATTGCCAGTCTCCAAGCGGCGTTGAGCCTTGGTGGGCGGGCCAGTGAGATAATCGCACGCAATCGCGGTAAACCGCATCGCGTCATCCCGCTCTGCGGTATCGCCAACGATGTGCTTGCGTGGATCGGCTACCGGGAGCATTGGCATAGAGAAGGCGGGGAGCAAAGCTTCCGCTTCATCGAATGCGGATTCACACTTCACGTTGGTCGAGAGGGGGAACTCGAAAAGCCGCAAATTCTCCGGAGCGAATGGATCGGACGGCGCAGCGGTATGTTCGGCAACAATGCCGGACATCCACATTGGCAGCTCGATGTGCTCGAAAGTGCGCGACAGGCGGTTGTAGAACCGCCAAGGTTCGCCGAGGCCGCCCCCGCAGCTCCGGTAGAGTTCGGTTCGGCTGCTGCGGAAGAGCCGTTCGGCGAAAGCCTGCTGTTTGGCCTCACGGTCGAGCGGATGCACCTTGCAAGCGCTGCATTGTGGTGGCGCAAGCCCAGCCTTCCGGTAGCGCATCCTCCCGAAAGTGTCGCAGATCTCGATCGCTGGATCCTCGGCTGCGTGAACTATCTCCGCCAGGAAATCCGCCGTTGCGTTATCGTCGGCGTGCCGTCGTACCTTGCGACCTGATCGGAGGTTCGCTCTCAGCGGTCTCGGCGCCCAGTGGCCTGCTGCCGGTTTCGTGGACACCGAGATAAGGTGTTTAACGGAACTGGAGAGTGGAAATGCAGAGAAGGAAGTTCAGTCGCGAGTTCAAGCTTGAGGCAGTGAGGCTGGTGAAGGATCGGGGCTTGGCGGTGGCGCATGTCACGGGGCGGATGTACTCGGGAACCGGGCAGGTTCACGCGGGCAGGCATCCTGCATGAAGGATAACCGACAGGCGAGCGTTACCGCTTTCGCTAAGACGCCGCCAATTCCGGCGGAATTGGCGGCCAAGCGAGCGCCGTTCGACGCGCAGATTATTCGCCGTTGGACTTTAGGAAGGTGACCGTCGCTAAGATCAGCTTGTCCACGGTCTTGGCACTCTGTTCAACGCCGAAACCATGATCAACGGGTTCAGCCCACAGTTCTTCCGGACCGTCGTGATAAGCCAGCAACGACTTGGCGAGAACGGGTTGGGGAAAGACGATGCTATCGCGCGTGCCGACCGCGAGGAACAGCGGCCCCTTGTAGCGCGAGATTTCGCCGGCAGGCTGCACCGCGTAGAGGCTCTCGAAGAAGCGCCCTTTCAAGGGAATTTCCTTCCCATCTCCGACGCGCTTGGCCGGATAGACTTTATCGCCCGCTGTCACAGCTTCCGCCATCTGCTTCTCGCCAAATATGGAGATGAACGCTGCCGGAAGATTGATGCCGGGGTTCCAGAGGACGACAGATTTTAAAGGCGTTTTCGTCCGGCCGGCAACTGCTGTCGTGACCGCACCGCCCAGGCTCATTCCCATCAACGAAATACGTTTGCCGTCGACGCTGTCATTCGTCGATAGGAAGTCGAGCCCCGCTTGTGCGTCCGTTATCTCGGTTTCGACGGTCATGTCTTCGAATTTGCCCTCACTCTCGCCGCTGCCGCGAAAATCGATCCGAAGCGAAGCGATCCCATTCCTTGCGAGCACCGGCGCGGCACGCCCGAAAAGGCCTTCCTTCACCGCTTCCGAACTCCATTCGTTGCGGCTGCCGGTGAAACCGTGAAGCATCAGGATGACGGGAGGATTCGTGACATCATCCGGCGTGACCATCGTGCCTACGATTGTCTGGCCTTCGACTTGGAGCTTGATGATGGCCTCCTTGGCTTGCGCCGAAACTAAAAAAGTTGTCATCAGCATTCCCAGTGATGCTGCAACGGTTCGGTGTAGCTGTTTCATAGCTGCTCTCTCCTTGTTGTTTGAATTTGCGCGCGGCCGGTCAAAGCTGATGGCGCGGCCGGTCGGACTGGCATTAGACATTAATGTCCTTCACCGCCGCGATGCCTGATTCAGCGAAGCTCGCCGGTTATGAATTGAGCTCGACCAAGGCCGAAGGACCAATCCGCGTCACCATTTTCTATGATACTGACCACCACATCTGCAGGGTCGATCGCACACACATCCAAAAGCCCTGCCGCAACGAAACGATAGAATGCCTGTTTGTCGTCAGTTGACCGGGCTCGGGAGATCACCTCGATAATGATCAGCCTGTCACTGCGAAAAAGACCAAGACCGGTATCCTCCGCGCGCACATGCGATCTCTCGTGTTCGATCAGGATCTGATAGCGATCGGCTGGCGGTACATGGAAAGCCCTGACCACCGCCTCATGGATGCAGTCGAGGATCTTGTCCTGCTCCCCAGGCGATCGGCCCTTCAGAAGGTTAATTTTTATCAGCGGCATGGGTCGTCCTCGGAAATAGGAAAGAGGGCGGGGGATGCGCGCTCGGCGTCCCCGTGAACATTCAGTTTGCCCTCGCCGGTAGGCCGGTTGCGGCAGCCTCGGGCTCCCCGGCCAGCGCGCGGGGGAACCAGAGAACATTTACGACTGCGCTCATGATCGCGATCGCAATGGGATAGGCCAGGCCCGCATAGATGTTGCCCGTGTAGGCAACGAGCGACAGGCTGATGAGGGGAACAAAGCCGCCAAACACGCCTGTGCCGATGTGATAGGGCAGCGAGAGCGAGGTGTAGCGCAATTTCGCCGGGAAGAGCTCGACGAGGAAAGCTGCCATAGGGCCATAGATCAATCCGACGAAAACGAGTTGGGCGACGATCAGCGCTGTTACCAAAACGAAGTTCTGGGCAGCGACGGCGGCGGCGATGCCCTGATAGATTGGAACATAAAACGCGGCTGCCAGAATGAAGCCGGTGACAATCAACTTGCGGCGGCCGATCCGGTCGGACAAGGCGCCGAAGAAAACGATGAGGGGCGTTCCGATCACCAAAGCAGCAGCAAGGCAAATGTTCGCTGTCAGGAAGTCAAGCTTCAGCACGCTCTGCAAGAAATACAGTGCGTAGAACTGGCCTGTGTACCAAACGCACCCCAGGCCTGCGGTCGCCCCGAACAGTGCAAAGGCTGCATAACGCACACCATGACCGGTGGCGAAACTCTCACGGATTGGGCTCTTTGCGGTCTTCCCGCCTTTGCGAATCTCCTCGAAGACCGGGGATTCGCTAAGCTTGAGGCGCAAATAAAGGGACAGCACGATCAAAACCGATGATAGCAGGAACGGAATTCTCCAACCCCATTGCTTGAAGAGTTCTTCGCCGAGCGACAGCCGGCACGTAAGCACCACGACAATCGCCAGAAAAAAGCCGACGGTTGCCGTTGTCTGGATAAAGCTCGTGAAGAACCCGCGCCGGTTCGCCGGTGCGTGTTCTGCAACGTAAACGGCGGCGCCGCCGTATTCGCCGCCGATCGCCAATCCTTGGATCAGCCGAAGGACCACAAGAGCGATCGGCGCGAAATATCCCGCGGTCTCAAAGGTTGGCAAGACGCCGACGAGCGCGGTCGCAATGCCCATCAGAATGAGCGTCATCAAGAACGTGCTCTTGCGTCCGACGCGGTCGCCGATGCTGCCGAACAGCAGGGCTCCCAATGGGCGCACGAGGAAGCCTGTGGCAAAGGTTGCGACGCTGATCAGAACAGCTGCCGTCGGTTCATTGGCAGGGTAGAAGAGCGTTGAGAAGAAAATCGCCAGACTTCCGTAAAGATAGAAGTCGTACCATTCGATGACCGTGCCGGCGCTTGATGCAAGGACGACGGTCCAGATACCTGGTTTGCGGACGGAGTCGCCCCTTTCCTGTAGCTGTTGCATGCTGCAGTTCCCCTTTATGTTTTTAAAAGCAGTCGGCCCTCTCTTCAGGGCCGTGGTAAGTCAGCTCGCGATGCGCTGATCGAATGCGTAGACGCCAAGTCTTTCGCTTGCCTCGCGCACCGTTCGGCGAACGATGTCCTTCGCCGACGGCAGATCGTTGATGAGGCCAACCGCCTCACCGACAGTCACGTTGGCCGTGTCATAGTCGCCAGAGGCCCATGCCGCCTCGACCTTCGACAATTCTTCGGAATGCAGCGTGCGCAGCTCTTCTTCCCGCCCGTGCCACTTGTCGATGAAGCCGTTTTTGAGCAGTCGGCCGGTATAGCCAGCGGGCCAGGCCTTCTGACGGACGATATCGTAGACGGAAGTCCGGATTGTCTCGTCGCCAGAGGCAGCGACTACCTTGTCCTTGGCTGCCGGATGGATGAGCGACTCGCGCGTAGCCCAGAACCTGGTTCCCATCAGGACCCCGTCTGCTCCGAGCATCAGCGAAGCGGCCAGGCCCCTACCGTCGGCAATGCCGCCTGCCGCCACGACAATGACAGAAGGCGAAATCTTTGCCACCAGATCCACGACTGCGGGAACGAAGGGCATGGTTGACCGCGCGACCAGGCCATGGCCGCCGGCCTCGGTCCCCTGAACAATAAGAACGTCGGCGCCAACGTCGATTGCGCGCCGGGCATGTTCGAGTGTGTGGATCATGCAAATCAGCGGAACACCCGCCTGCCTGACCCGTGCCGCGAGCTTCGCCGGATCCGAAAACGAAAGCATCATCGCGGACGGACGCTCCGCAAGTGCGCGGTCAAACAGATCAAGGTCGGCTTCGACTGCCCAGGCGATGAACCCGCAGCCAACGCGTTCATTGGTGATCAGCGACGACTCTGTTTCGTACCATTGGCGATCGGCATATCCCCCACCCAACAGGCCCAGACCGCCGGCGTCGGCGACGGCGGACGCAAGCGCGCCACCCGCGGCCGGTGTCATCGGGGCAAGGATGATGGGATGCTCGATTTCGAAAAATTCTGTCAGACGCGTTCGTATCGTCATCTGTACTTCTCCCAGCTTGAGGAAGTTCCCGGAAATTTTTCTTTGACGCTATTGCGACACTTGACTTAAGACAAACGATTAGATCAGATGTTTTTCATCTGAAAAGGAGATGGCTGATGAACAGCGCCGACCTCAGGTTTTTCCAGGCGGTTGCGAGAGCAAACAGTATCGGAGGGGCTGCCGGTGTACTCAACACGGTGCAATCCAACGTCACCGCGAGAATAAAATCGCTTGAGGAGGAAATCGGTGCTCCGCTTTTTCATCGCTCCAGGCGAGGGGTTACACTGACAGCCACCGGCATTCAGCTCGTTCCCTATGCCGAGCGCGTCGGAGAGCTTCTGGACGAAGCCAAGCGCGTCGTCACAGACCGCGGTACGCCGTGCGGTTTACTCAGGATCGGCTCGATGGAGACCACTGCAGCGCTTCGCCTTCCGCCGATCCTGATCCGCTATGCTGCAGAATATCCAGAGGTCGACGTACTGGTGGAGGCTGCCCCGACGGAAAAGCTCGTCAGCGAGGTCGTCGCACGCAAACTGGATGGCGCGTTCGTCTCCGGCCCCATCGCTCATCCTGAACTGAAAAGCCTATCGATCGTCGAAGAAGAGCTCGTTGTGATCTCCTCGCCGCGGTTTCGCGAGCTTTCGGATCTGAAGGCCTTGGCCGCATCACCGGCTCTGAAGGTCCTCGCCTTTCGATCGGGCTGTTCCTACCGCCGGCGCATGGACATGTTCCTGGCGGCGTGTGGGGTAACGCATGTCCGCTGGATGGAACTCGGAACAATGGACGGGATCATCGGCTGCGTCGCCGCCGGGGTAGGGATGGCCATGCTACCTCGGGGAGTCGTTCAGGATGCGGCAGCCAACGGACAGCTCATCATACACCTGCTACCTGACAACCTGCGGTCGGCGCCGACTGTTTTTGTGACGCGGAGCGACGAGTATCTCTCCGCGGCACTTCAGGCTTTCATGACGGTGGCGTCTGAGGCGCATTCACGGCCTCAGCCGGCAAGACCAGAGCCGGTGCGACAACTGCAGCGGGCTTAGGAAAGGTGGAGCAAAAACAAGGGGTCAGTCAGACGCAATCGTCGGCGGATCTTGTTGGCAGCTCGTAGGGTCCGTTTGCCCAGAGATCGCCTACGATGCTGGAAAGGCGCTGCATGCTGCTGCAAAAGCAAGGAATGAGCGCGGATTGGAGCACAATGGCTGGCCAGGGTGCTCCGCTTGCGCGTGCCATGCGGCCAAACTCATTTCGACATCGGTTAAGGAGCTTGAGGTCAGCACTGCCGCTCTTAAGACCGAGGTTCAACAATCAATTCGAGATCAGTAAGTGTGACTGTCGTCGAAGGTGACCCGCAGCAGCCGAGTGCCCATCTGTGGGATGCCTAGCGAGAACCCGAGTATGAATCGGTCGCCTTGCACTTGATCTCTGTGGATAGCCGTGGCCAAGGCTGACGTATGTGCCGCCCAGTTTGTCATCGTTCCATCGAGTACTGTGATGGAGTCGAGCGATGCGCAGACGAAAGCTTCTCAAAGATCAGGATCGGCATAGACTTTTCAGTGTGCCGACCGATGAGGACAGCCTCATCCGACACTATTCGCTGTCGTCGGCTGACAGGGTTGAGATTGGCCTTCGCAGGCGAGAACACAATCGGCTCGGCTTTGCTGTTCAGCTTTGTCTGATGCGCCACCCAGGGAGAGTGCTCACCGCCGGAGAGACTC
>NZ_RQXT01000073.1 GCF_003863365.1 Mesorhizobium tamadayense
GGCAAGGCTTGCCAGACGCACGTTCGCGGATGTCCATGAACTGGTGGCGGGCCGCGCCCGTGCTTGAACGACGCTGGCCGCGCCGCAGGATAACCCCGCCTATCTGTGGAATTGTCGGTGGCTGCAACCCTCAGGCGCTGCCACCGTCAGGCCAGCAAGTGACCTGAAACTGTAATATATCTCCCTCCCTACCCAACGGGGTAAGGAATTGGGGTACGACCTATGCCGCAGCCACTCGCCGTGCAGGCTTAAGCCAGAACTCGTTCATGGCTTGCAGACCTAGGAAAACCAGCGCTCGACCGCCACCAGCCGCGCCCTTCGGGTTGCCGACGCCATGGTCCCGGCCGATGGTTTCCAGCGTTTCGCCATGGCAGACCGCCGCCTCGAATGCCTCCCTTAGCCAGCCAAGCGCAGATCGTGCCGCCGTTAGTTCGCGGGTCGCGTCGATGTGGTGCAGGAGCGGCCAATCTCCGTTCCATTTCTTCGGAATAGGCTTCGCCCTCCGCTTCGTCTTGTCGGGGTCGGCCGCAACAGCGCGCGTTGCCGGAATGTCGAGCCGCGCCTTTCGGCCAGCCACCCTCTTAACGCCTTTGTCGGTCAGGTCGCCGGTGGACTCGTCCAGCCTCAAGTCGGCCATAAGATACACATTGTCAGCCATGTCCTGACCGACCAGATCATGCGGCGCCGTGGCTGCGTCGTGCATGTCGCGATAGCGCTCAGCGACCTTCAGCAGATAGTCCTCGCCCTCGGCCCGTAACAGCTTACCCAGCGGCCAGTTCTGATTATCAGCGACCAGTTGGCCGCGATATCGATTCGATGTCAGGCGCCGCGCCTGTGCCGCCTGGCGCCACGCTATCGTCGGGCCGTCGCTCATCGTGAAGACCGGCTTGCCGCGTACCTTGACGGCGGTCCTGTGGCTCCATTCTCCCTCGCCACGATCGTCCAGAAAGCGAGGCAGTTCTTGCGCCCGGTCAAAAACCGGCACATCCTTTTTCATGGGTGTTCCCTATATCCTGTGTTTGGTTTTGCCGGCTTAGGCCGGTCTCACTTCTTTGCGCAGTATCTAGCGTTGAGCGCGCCTGCAAACACTATAGTTAGTATTTGCAGGCGATTTTTCTTAAGACAGTGATACGCTCACGCTGCTTTCCGTTCCCGAACCGGAATGTAACGAATGCTGCCGTCCTTGCCGACGATCACCTCGACGTCTTTTCCTATGAACTCTTCTATGTCCTGGATATCGGCGATGCCTGCCGAATTGCACGCGTCGTTGAGGTGCCTTTGACCCTTGATCTGCACATTCTCGTCTTGGTGCTGCACAAAGAAGCAATGTTCTACATCGGTCAGGACAATGTTTTGGTCATCGACATCAAAGACCAGAGTCGCCTCATGATTGTCGCCGTCGACATGATACCAGGCATCCTTGATCCTGATTACATGGCGCCCGGCTGGCACGAACGCGGATACATCGCCAACCCACTCGACCTCGGCGTTGTCATTGTCGGCAACGGCAGGCTTCTTCGGCTTGTCCTTCGCCTTGGCAATGGCCGCCTCTTTTGCGTCGACATAGACGGACGGCAAGTCTTCATCGAAGCGCTCGCCGGCAAGCCAGTTCGCAGGTGCAGGGATCCATTTCTTGTCGACCGGATTTGCCTGGTAGTGATCTGCCCAGCGCGCCGCAGCATCGATGATGCGCTCCGCCATATCTGCGTCTGGCGCGAGCTTGTCCCAAGCGGCTCTCACCTTTGGCTTTTGATACTTGCGCGGATAGGACTGCCAGAATCTATCGAACGGGTCCCGCGACCCCGCGCTGGCCGCAAGGCCATGCGCAGGGGTGTCGGGGGTATCTTCATTTCCTACTTTACTGTCAGCCGGCTTGTCAGCCGGTGACGTAAGTAGGTCTTTGGTAAACCCCTGTTGACCGCTAGCCGCTGTAGTGGTCAACCCATCTTGACCACCTGTGGTAAACCCCTGTTGACCACTAGCTTGCGGTAAAGAGGGGTTTACCACTAGCCATTCTGGACCGTACTCGCTGGGGCGGGTGCCTTCGCCAAGATGGCGGGTGAAATAGCCCCAATCGACCAACTCGCGGCACGCGCCGATCACGGTTGGCTTTGAAAGTCCGGTGGCTTTCTCGATGTAGCGCAGGCTGGCGCGGCTGCCGCCTTTGCTCTGCATGTAGCGGTCAATAATGACCCAGGCGACGGTCATGTGTCGGCCGGCCGTGCGACTATCGATAGCAATCGCGCCAAGCGTCCACCACTGCGACAGAAGAGAGCCGGGCTTTACGGTGCGCGGCTCCTTAGCTTCCGACATGGCTGCCGCCCTCCAGCGCCGCTACGGCAGCGCTGGTTATTTGATCAGCCAAGGCAGGATGAAAACTCGCGACACGCACGCCGCTGTTTCGGGGTGCATAGGTGCGCCAAGCGCCGCTGGCGTTCTTGGTCAAGCACAAGCCAAACAAGCGGAGTTGGTCGGTTATGGCAATGTCAAAGCGCGCGTCAGCGCCCGGCGCTTGTGAGCGCCGAATGGATAGGATTTGCAATGTGAGATTTCCGGTTGGAACTATGGGTTTAAACGCCCGCGGCGCCCTTGCGGTGGGTTGCTTAGGAGATTGAGGCCGCGGGCGGGGTAGGATTAAAAGTGAGGTCTGTTCCTAATTTCGATGACTGCGGCTTCCATCACAGGCACATGCAGAAGCGGCGAAAGGCCATCACAGTTTTGCAACTGCCAGCCGTCGCCTTTTGGGACAATCTGGATCTCGCGAACAATCGCGCCAGACTGGAATTCGACATCAAAGACGGCCCGTTCGGTCTCAAGCGGAAGGACGCGCTCAAAGTTTGTGAGCTTCCAAGAATCTGTCGCCATTACGCCGCCCTCTCCTGTTCAGAAATCCATTCTGTCAGCGTCGATCTGCGCGCGCAAACCGTTTCGCCGAGCCTGAAGTGCGGAATACCGCCCTTCGAAACGAGGTGGTAAATCGCCCTCCGCGGGAAGCCCAAGAACGCAGCGATTGCGTCGGCTCCCCGGAGAATGTCGGAGGCAAGGTTGTCATTTGCCGGTTCCAAAAAATGCTCCTTCGTCGAAAAAAGTGCTTGACAGGGTTTTTCTGCGGCCGTAGTATTTGGATGGTTCCGCAGTGTGTCAGCGGTTAACATATTTCGCCAAAAATGTCAAGCATTTTCTCGCATTCCGTGTGTGGTGTGCGTGATCTTTCCATTTGCGCCCGATACGCCATGTTGCTATAGACTCCGTTAGTCACATCAAAACGGGGTCGGCAATGTCTATTCGCGAGCGCACATGGGAAACCAAAGGGGTCCAGAAAACCGCCTGGATCGTTGATTACTACGCCCAGACGGGGAAGCGTCACATAAAGACGTTTTCCAAGAAAAAGGACGCGCTCGCATTCGAAGCGAAGGCGCGCATTGAGGTAAATGGCAAAGTCCACGTTGCGGACAGTGCAACGGTAACGGTAGCGGAAGCTGCTAAGTATTGGCTAGCATCGTGCGCGGAATTAGAGCGCTCGACGGTCGCGCAATATACGCAACACGTTAATCTTCATGTCGTGCCGTTCATCGGCAAAAAGAAGCTGAACGAAATTACCATCCCCGCAGTTCGGACCTTCCTCGACAATCTAGCCGCCAATGGGCGCAGCGCCGCTATGGTGCGCGCCGTTCGCGTGTCGCTTGGTGCGCTGCTTTCCGACGCGCAAGAGCGCGGGCTTGTCGTTCAGAACGCGGTCAAAGACCTTGGCCGCAAGAAGGGCAAGGCGCAAGCCGCAGCCCGCCACAAGGAACAAGTGCAGGTAGGCGTCGACATCCCCATGCCCGCAGAAGTGCGCGCCATGCTGGCCGCAGCTAATGGTAAGCCGCGCGTGTTCCTTATGACGGCAATCCTAACAGGAATGCGCGCAAGCGAGCTTCGCGGGCTTCGTTGGACTGACCTCGATCTCGACAAAGCGACGGTGACGATCCGCCAGCGCGCCGACGCTTACCATGAAATCGGATCCCCGAAGTCGTCGAAGGGACGCCGCACAATTCCCCTCCCCGCCGACTTAGTGAAAGCGCTGAAGGAGTGGCAAAAGGATTGTCCAGCCGGTGCGCTTGGGCTCGTGTTCCCATCTGGAACGGGCAAAATCGAGTTCTATGCGAACATCACCAAGCGCTGGTTTTACCCCGCCCAGCTTGCGGCCGGCGTCACGATCGACACAGGCGGAAAGGACGCCAAGGGCAACCCCATTCTAGAGCCGAAATATTCCGGCCTCCATGCGCTCAGGCACTTCTATGCGTCTTGGCTAATCAACCGCCCGGAGGACGGCGGACTCGGCTTGCCGCCCAAGATCGTGCAGGATCGCATGGGCCATAGCTCTATTCAGGTCACGCTCGACACCTATTCGCATTTGTTCCCGAAGGGCGACGATGCGGGCGCTATGGACAACGCAGCAGCGGCGCTTTTGGTCTGATAGCAACACGACAGCGACAAAGGTGAAAAAACTACAATGATTTCAATGAGCCTAAAAAGACTCTGACTCCGTTAGTCCTGGTTCGAATCCAGGTTCCCCAGCCAAACTGGATGCCCTGTGGATAAATTGCCCCCACGAGCTTCTTCTTCGGCTGCTGCAGCAATCGTTGACGTGAGGCTCAGCCTTCGTTTCGGCTCTTCCTTGGCTGTCAAAAGGTCGCAACCGATAGCGCGGCTGCCTGGCATGATATATAAAGATTGTCTAAAATGACCGCTTAGCCAAAAAAGAGACGATTTCGGGGATGCCCACTTACACGAATAGAAGGGTGCTATCGAAGAGCGTGGTCGAAATGGGCCTGTTCTCCGCGGTGATGAACACCCTGGTGCTAGTTCTGCCTCTCTACATGCTGCAGGTCTATGATCGGGTTTTGCCCGCCGCCAATTTGGACACTCTCACCTACCTAACATTGCTTGCGCTTACGTCGCTCTTGCTCTTCGGCGTGCTCGAAGTCGTGCGGGGTGTATATGCAAGCCGGCTCGCGGCGCGACTGGATGTCTCTTTGGGCACATCGTCTTTTCTCGCTGCAATGAGTGGCCCGCGCGCTGGCCTCGGCGATGTCCAAGCCTTGCGCGACTTGGCCACCCTGCGAGGTTTCATCGCTTCGAGAACCATTTTCTTTCTCTTCGACCTTCCTTTCGGGCCAATCTTCGTGGGCCTGCTCTATTTCATCCATCCGTTGCTCTTCCTTGTGACGGTCGTCGGGGCGGTTCTCATGGTCGCCATCGCCATGCTGAACCAGGTCGCGAGCTCGCGACCTGGCAAGGAGGCGGCGGAGAGTCTCAACGCCTCATTGAATTCGGCGCAGGCCTTCGCCCGAAACTTCGAAACCGTTCGCGCACTTGGCATGGTGTCCAACGCGATAGAGTTCTGGGGAACCCGTTTTTCCGGGTCTCTACACGCCTCGGATGGGCTCGCTCGCATCAATGCATTTTATGGCGGTGTATCGCGCACCACTCGTTCGACACTGCAGATCGCGATATTGGGGGTCGGCGCTTATCTGGTTCTGCACAACGAGATGACCGCCGGTATGATATTTGCATCCTCGATGATTTCGGCGCGCGCTCTGCAACCTCTTGATCAGATCATTGGGAGTTGGCGGCAGATCATCGACGCCAATCTTGCATGGAAGAGGCTTTCGGCTCTCCGATCCGGACCCGACAACCACGAAAGCGTAGCATTGCCGGCTCCTGAAGGAGCGTTAAGCGTGGACCAAGTAGTCTATCATCTTCCGGGCGCGGCCGACGGGTCGCTGCCGCTGATAAAGCGCTTGACCTTTGAGGTCGCCGCCGGCGAAACAGTCGCGATTGTGGGCCCGAGCCAGGCTGGAAAATCGACTCTGGCGCGCCTCATCGTCGGTGCGATCGAGCCCCGCTCGGGGGCGATCCGGATCGACGGCGGCGATATTCGGAACTGGGATCCGGAAGAACTCGGCCGCCATATTGGTTACCTGCCGCAAGATGTGGAACTCTTCCCGGGAACCATTGCCCAGAATATCGCTCGTTTCGAACCGGATGCGCCCGGCGAGAAATTAGTGCAAGCAGCCCAGCGGGCCCAAGTGCATGAGCTCATCCTGGGTCAGAGGGATGGCTATTCGACGCTGATCGGCCCGACCGGCGTTCGCCTTTCGGGTGGCGAGCGTCAGCGCATCGGGCTTGCTCGGGCCTTCTACGGCGATCCCAAGGTGCTGGTTCTCGACGAGCCCAATGCAAATCTCGATTCCAACGGCGAAGCCGCGCTCGAGCGGGCGATTATCGGGGCGCGTTCACGAAAAACGACCGTGCTTGTCATAACCCATCGGCCCTCTCTCGCTTCCAAATGCGATCGCATATTGATGCTACGCAATGGCCAGGTCGAGATCTACGGTTTGACCAAGGGCGTGCTCGATAGACTTGTCGAGCGACGGGCCCAGGCGGGGCGGCCCGCAGCCTCTCAGTCGCGCGAAGGAGTGGTGCCTTTCCCCTCATCTGCTCGCGGGGAGATAAAGGTCGCTAATGACTAGCCAAACCATCGGCGCCAGGACGTACAGCTGGCAGCGCAACGTCGATACACGCACAGATCGGATCACGCTGGCGGGGTATGCAAGCGTGTCCGTTTTCTTGCTTGGCTTCGGATTCTGGGGCGCAATGGCGCCGATTGCCGGAGCAACGATCGCGCCAGGAGTGGTTGCAGCAGCTGGACAGAATGTCATGATCCAGCATCTCGAAGGTGGCGTGGTCAGCAGCATCAAGGCCCGAGAGGGTGACAGAGTCATACGAGGCCAGGCCCTGATCGTGCTCGATCCAACGGTGGCGCAGTCCCAGCTCAACCGAGTCCTCAAACAATGGGTCGCACAAAAAGCCGAGATCGCGCGGCTCGAGGCAGAACGGGACGGCCTGGAGAAAATCGTCCTGCCCCGCGATTTAGGCGCCCACTCAGGCGCGTCCGAATTCACTGACGTCTTTGCAGAGCAAACCAAGGAGTTTCAGGCTCGGCTAGCGCGCTATGCCGCAGATCAGGAAATCCTGAGGGAACGGGTGGCTGCCCTTCAGGAAGCCGTTTCCGGCTTGAAGGCGCAGAAGGATGCTGCGGAAAACCAGCTCGCGATCGTCAATGCCGAGACGGAACGCAAAAAGCACTTGCTGGAAAAGGGACTGACAAATCGTTCTGAATACACCGATCTTCTGCGTAGCACCGCCGAGTTGGTAGGTCAGGCGGGATCCCTGGAGGCGCAAATCGCCAGCTCGGCGATCCAGATCGTGGAAGCGCGCCAACAGATTGAAAGACTTACAACCAGCCGGGTCGAGGATGCCGTCACGGAACTGAACAAAGCCCGAGTGGAGGTGGCCGACCTTGAGGAACAAATCAACGCCGCTCGATCGGTCCTGGTGCGAACAACCATTCGTGCCCCGGTGGACGGGATCATTGTCCGCTCACTCTACAATTCCGAAGGCAGCGTCATCCGTGCTGGCGAGGTTGCAATGGAGATTCTGCCGACGAATGAATTTATCATCGAGGCAAAGATCAAGCCTGAAGACATCGACTCTATCCGAGTCGGCCAAGGTGCGAACATGATGTTCACAGCCCTCAACGCGCGGACAACACCAAAAGTGCCGGGAAAGGTGTTCTACATTTCGGCGGACCGGCTGATCACACCCAGCACTGGACAGCCCTATTACACCGTGCGGCTTAATATGGCTGATAAGCTGCCACCGCAGGTTAAGCCCGAGCAGATCTACCCAGGCATGCCGGTCGAAACCTTCATTTCGACCGGCGAGCGAACGTTTCTGAGCTATCTGACCAAGCCGCTGGTGGATTCGTTCCAGCGCGCCTTTCGGGAAAGATAGGCCCGACCCTGCCACCTGCGGCCTTCAACCTACCCAAAATGGAACTCGTCCGCCGGATTATGCGCAACCGTGGTGCGGCCAGTGCCGGCAGCATCGGCGCTCCGCTGCCATTTTGATCGGCGATCGTCGGAACCGGACACCGGCGGGTGAACTGCCCGACCTTCGCCCGGTGCCATGGTCCGATCGCATGAGCGATCAAACGACGAACACGTCGTGATAGGTCAGGGCCGCCCCGGGCTCTAGGTGGGCGATTTCCACCTGCGGGGTCGATTTCGAGCCGTCGGGATCATAGGACAGAACGCCCGTGGCCCGGTTGTAGAGCAGGTGATCGTTGCTGTGGTCGGCGTGTTCTCGCAACTCGAAATACGACGAGTTCACCTGCGTCGGGCTGGACAATGAACCGGCGCCGAGCTTGGTGAAGACGGCACTGTCGAGATAAAGCGCGTCATGTTCCGCGTCGAAGTCGGTGAGTGTGTCGACATTGCCGGGGCCATAGGCCGTGTCAAACACGAAGGTGTCCTCGCCCCTGCCACCGGTCAGCACGTCGTTGCCACCCAGGCCCCGCAGTGTATCGTTGCCAGCCAGGGCATCAAAGCTATCGGCCGCGCCAGTGCCGACAAATGTATCGTTCCCGGTCGTTCCGTGGGTCGGGTCGGTCGGCGGGGTCGGAGGTGACGGTGTCGGGTCGGTCGGCGGGGTCGTAGGTGACGGTGTCGGTTCGGTCCCGTCATGGACTGCATGCCAGGCCGCCTTGGCGTGGGCCCAATAGTCGCGGGCCGCCTGGCCTTGAAGGACCGTCCAGCCGGCGGGCGGCATTGGATAATCCGCCGGCAGCGGCGTGTCGGAGAGGTTGAGATAGTAATTGCCGTGCGACTCGACCGTCTTGTCCCAGGCCCGCTGCACCCGATCCAAGCCGTTGTGGTGAACGTCGGTGATCGCCACCACGCAGTCGATAAAGTGCAGGCTGGGTACGATATCGTTAGCGCCTGTGCCCTTGTCGAGTTTGAATGGCGAACCGTGGGTCATCTCGCCTTTGCGAAGGTACTCTCCCATGCCTAGAAGCATGCCATCCATGGTGACCGAGTTGTCAGACCCATCCACGTCACCGTCGCCAAGGCTCACTCCGGAAAACACGTGATCGAACAGGGAATCCCGGATGGTGCCGCCGATGACGTCGTCGTCCTCGACCGCGTCGTCTCGTGAGTAGCCGACATAGCTATCCTCGATAAGGAAGGTGCCAGAGCCGCCGACACGGATGCCATCCCAGGGCTTGGTGATCGTCCAGTCGTCGATGACAAAGCTGTGGGCTGAATTCACGCGGACTGCGGCGGAGTTGACGTAAATGCTCTCCCAGTCGCCGGTTTGGGAGACCGTGCCGTTGATCGTGCCGCCCAAAGCCACGAGGTTGTCGCCGGGGTTGACGACCGCGAAGGGATAGAGGTTGGTGGGGCTTCCCTGATTGGCGACGATCCACGAGGCGTTGGTGGCATCGATTATGGTGTCGGCGGGCAGACCGGATGCTTTATATTGGCGGTAGCCATAGTCGCCACTCAAGACAATGGTGTTCGTATTGGCCATGCTTGGCCCTTTCACACCCCCGCCCTTTTTGCCCAAACGCCTGAAGCCCGAATGGCTTGCACCCAACAGAGCCCCGTTAGCGGTATCGCGCAAATCACAAAATGTAAAAAAAATCTCAAAATGTAAAAATATGTCCCTCGCAGAAAATGCTGTGGCGCAGCGACTTAAGCGCAGCTTCTTCAGTGGTCTCAACGCGGCTTTCACGTCGCTTGCCACGCCCGAGAATCCAACGGCCTCGCAGGAGCAATGCGTGAGCGGAGACGGTGCGCAGGAGTTCCATCATTTGCAAAACGGATCATGGAAATATCCGGACGATTGGCGAGACCATCAAATTCGTTCGTGAGTTATGTGACGCACGCCCGGATATCAAACGCCTTGCCAGGTGGCAGTTCTTCCCTCTTCAGGAGGAGCAGCCATGGCAGACGACAAAACGAAGCGCGATTTTCTGGACCGTGACCGCGTATCGGCGGACGAGGATTACGAACTACGCCACTTTGCCAACAAGGTTGGTTTGACGGTCCAACAGGTCCGCGATCTCATCAAGCAGCACGGCAACGACCGGAAGACGCTGGCGCGTGAGGCGGAGAAGCTTCGAGGATGAAGATTTCAGAGCTTGGGCGGCCGATCATCGGGCGATGACTTGGGCCGATACTCGTCGCTGGATAGTTGACTCAGATTGTTTCAGGGAAGTGGAACAAATTTCGCGCATCGAAGTTAGCAAGCGCTGCTTACCGGGACTCACATGATGCTCCTTGCTCTGGACGATGCGATCTCAACCGCTGTTTGGGCCGGCCGAGGCGCGGACGCGGAAATCCGCGGGGTGGTCGATCTCACCAACAGAATTGAGGCCCGGATGGGCGCCATGAGCTTAGGACGTGCCATCCAGTTCGTAGCCAATGCGTCGGTGCTTGGATACGACGTCCGCGGTGCAATGGTCTTCTATGGGGAAACCGGAACGCCAAGCTTACGGATGTCGAACTGCGAACATCTGTGGGCGCAATATGGTGGCGCACTGCTGCAAGCTTAGCGCGAGGCGCCCTTGCGACTGGCCATAACTCTCCGGCTGAATTTGCAATCCAGCGCAATATAGTTCCACTAGAGGTAGCGTCTCAGTTTTGAAATTTTCCGAAATGCATATTGCATTTCACATATAGGCCCGACCTCCTATATGCTTAGCGCAAAAGCACGGAGAAAGGGTGTGTCCCGAGAGCGTGACCTGCTTATGTGGCGCGAAGCCGGGAAACTTGCGGTATCTGGCGACTATGAAGGATGGCTTGCCATCGAATGGGAGCTTCGTAGCAGAGGATTCTCACGCGCCAAGCTGCTGTTTGATAACGACCGGGTCCGCGAAAAATTGGATGATATCTGTAAGAGGGCAAAGGAGCAACGCGCCGATGCCAACCGGACCTAAGGGCCGGAAGCGCCCCGCCGACGTCATCGGCCACATCAAGGCCGAGCACCGGATGGCCCGCAGCCATATCCGAATTTCGTTCAAATGCACGCGCAATTCCGGCTGAGGCGCAAGGCAGAAAGTTCGAAAAGCTTCCAGGAACCCTGCCAGTTCATTTTTTCAGTAAAATCAATACCTTAGAAAATCACATTAGCGGGGTTCGTTAGCACCTTTCGTTAGCTCGCGGGCCTGTAGACAATCGCTCAAAACTCGCGATCCGTGGAGGCCCCGAGGTCCGGCTTCCCCGATCCGACGCGAGCGGTTTTTGACTAATCCCAAGCGCAAGCTCGGACCGGCAACCAAGTCAAGTCGGGTGCTTGGCGCTCGCGCCTGCCCAGCCTTCAGCGGACCATGAGCAAGAGCGCCTGAAGGCCGACGGATGATTGCAAGGTTCCCGCCAAGGCCTATGGTGAAAAGTGAGGCCTCTCGGAGTGGATAAACATGGGCTGGTCGCTGAGTCTAGGAACGATCGCAGGCACGACCGTGCGCGTTCATTTTACTTTCCTGCTCCTTCTTGTCTGGATTTGGCTAACGCACTATCAGATCGGCGGCGCGCCAGCGGCCTGGGAAGGCGTCGCCTTCATCGTTGCTGTCTTTGCCTGCGTGGTCCTGCATGAATTCGGCCACATCGCCGCGGCGCGCTACTTCGGTATCTCCACACCAGACATTACACTTTTGCCGATCGGCGGCGTAGCCAGGCTCGAACGCATGCCGGAAGAACCGCTGCAGGAGTTTGTGATTGCGGTCGCCGGCCCGCTGGTCAATGTCGCGATCGCTGTGCTGATCTTCATCGTGCTTGGCGGCCCGGCAGGCTTTGGACAAATGGCCGGAATCGAGGACCCGCACACGAGCTTTTTCGCAAGGCTCGCAGGGGTCAACATCTTCCTCGTCCTATTCAATATGATTCCAGCTTTCCCAATGGACGGCGGCCGTGTCCTGCGCGCTGCTCTTGCCGCACGCCTTTCCTGGTCGCGCGCGACCCAAGTCGCTGCCACGATCGGGCAAGGTTTGGCTTTCGTCCTTGGCTTCGTTGGACTGCTCTACAATCCGCTACTGATCTTCATCGGCATCTTCGTCTATCTCGCAGCGGCAGCGGAAGCGCAGAACGCACTAATCCGCGAGATGGCCACAAGCGTCCTGGTCGCCGATGTGATGATTACCGAGTTCATCCGGCTGGAACAGTCGGCGACGCTCGACGAGGCAGTCGAAATGCTGCTCGCCACCACGCAGCACGAATTCCCCGTCATCGATTCTGCTGGCCATTTCGACGGTTTGGTGACACGCGACGACATGATCCGCGCATTGAAGGAAAAAGGACCTGCAGCATCGGTTGCGAATGCAATGCGGACCGACATCCCGAAAATACATTACCGCAAACGCCTGGAGGAAGGCCTGCGGCTGATGCAGAACACTAATGTGCCGGCCGTCGCCGTTATGGACAATGCCGAACGTCTGGTGGGCCTCATAACATACGAAAATATCGGCGAGATGCTGATGGTCCGCTCAGCCGTTTCAGATGTCTTCCGCTTTGGCCATCTGCGCGGCGGCAAGCCGCGCTCCGCGAAGATATGAGCACGAAGCCTCTCGTCGGATCGGTGCGCTCCAGCTTCCGATAAGCCTGTGAACGCGACGCAAAGTTCGAAAAGCTTCCAGGAACCCCAGCCAAATGTTCCCGGCAATAGAGCAGACGATCAGGCAGAGAGATTCAGCTTGGCTCTGGCTTTGGCTTTGAGACCGCCGCGTCGTGCGATCAGCTGATTTGTCAGCAATTTCTCTTCAATCGGTTCCGACATGAAGAACCCTTGGGCGCCGTGGCATCGCTCCGCGATCAGGAACGTCAGTTGCCCTTCGGTTTCCATGCCCTCGGCCATGACGGTCAGGCCGAGGGAATTGGCCAGAGCGATTATTCCCCGAACGATATCCTGCTTCTTCGCGGACGATTCCAGGTCGGTCAAAAATGACCGGTCGATTTTCAGCCGGTTGAGGTTGAGATCGGCAAGATATCCAAAACTCGAATATCCGGATCCGAAGTCGTCGAGCGCCAGACTGACCCCGATATCGCGAATCTTCGTCAACATGGTCTAAAGCCGCCCGGCTGTCCTGGATGAAGACCCCTTCGGTTATCTCTAGCTGGAGGCGCGACGGTGGCACGCCGGTTTGCCGAAGCACTTCAACGAGATGCACGAAGTATGCATCGTCCTGAAGGCTTTTGCCCGAAACATTGACCGCGCAGGCGAAACCATCCGCCGAAATGGGCATCCATTGAGCCGCCTGCGCGCAGGCCTTGCCCAATACTACCTTGTCGATCTCGACTATCAAATCGCTCCGTTCCGCCGTCGGAATGAATGACTCCGGCGCGCGAACCGCCCCCGAAACCGGGTCGCGCCAGCGCACCAGGCATTCGGCGCCGATCATGCGCCCTGTCGCCAGTTCGAATTGCGGTTGCCAAACCAGGAAGAATTCATCGCAGTTGAGCGCGCGCTTGATCGCCGCCTCCTCGCCGAGCTGCACGTCGATCCGGCTGAGGATCGCCGGCGAATACGTCACGAAACCGGACCGTCCTTCCGTCTTCGCCGCGTAGAGCGCGCTGTCGGCGTTGCGCAGCAAGGTGGAAATATCGGACCCATGATCCGGAAAACAGGCCATGCCTATGCTGGCGCCGATGCGCACCTGGTGGCCTTCCAGGTCGGCGAACCGGTTCAGTTGCTCGCGAAGACCGTCTCCCAGACCAGCCAGGTTCCTATCCCCGATCGCGATCAGGGCGAACTCGTCTCCGCCCAGGCGGACGGCGGCCACTTCGTCAGGCCGTTCGACCGACTGCAGGATTTCGGCGACGGTTTTCAGCACCAGATCACCGACGTGATGACCGAAGGTGTCGTTGACGCTCTTGAAATGGTCTAGGTCTATCAGGAACAGCCGAAGTTGCTTGCCGGCCAGCTTTGCACGTTCCAGCAGCCCATCCCTGTTGGCCGACATCCAGGCGCGGTTTTTCAATTCCTTCGTCGCGTCTCGCCAGGCGAGAAATTCAAGTTTCCTGATCGTCTCGCGGCGGCCAATCAGCAACACGGCGGTTCCTATCGCGAGCGCTGAAAGAATCGCCAAGGAAAAGGCGATCTGGTAATTGAACTTGTTCAGGTTCTTCTCAGCCGAATAAAGGTCGGCCTTCACCTCTTCCCCATACTTATAATATTCGTCGTTCATTCGACTGACAATCTGGTCGAGCTCGAGCCCCTGTTCTTTCAAGCTCTTTTCGTCCAGGGGCAGACCGGCCTCGATAATGGCATCAGGCCGCTTCACCGCGTCATTGACCCGCGGCACGATGCCTGCGTAGGCGGGGATCTCGCTGATGGTGTCGCCGCCGTCGACTCGCTCGAAACGAATGAAGACCAGGTCGTTTGCCGCCGCCAGATGATCGAGGCTTTCCGGTGAATTGCGGGCCGCCTGGGCGAGCGAAATCATATCCCGCAGGTGCGTCACGTAACGTATCGCGATGTGGAATTCGCGAATGGCAAAGAAGCCGAAACGAGGCATCGCGGACTCTATCCTGCTGACGCTCGCGAAGAGTACGGCGATCAACACGGCCGAGCAGATGCCGGCCGCGGCTATCGCGGCCGCGTAGGTGGCGGGAACACGCAGGACCCTTATTCTAGCCCACATCGACGGAAGTCACGCTGGGAGGTCAATTGCCGGGCGCGACCGTCTTTATCAGCCAGATCCATCGTGGTTTGCGAACTGGCGTATCGAAGGCAGGATGGTCAGCGAGAGGATAGATCAGCCGGGTGGGACCTTGCGTGCGCCGGGTCAGCAATTTTCCGTCCTGGCGAGTGGCAAGGAGAAGAGGGCCCTCCTCCAGTCTTCCTTCGGAATTATCTGCACATAGTCGTCTTGCGCGGGCAGGGTGACGGATCCCTCGCCCTCCAACCCGATCAGCTTGAGCACGTCCCGAAACAGAACGCCTTGAAATGTCAGCTGCCCCTTTTCAAACGGACTTGGGGTCGTGACGCTGTAAAGCCCGAGCTTTTCCAACTGCCGCAAGGTGACCGGGACCGATTCCCCGTTCTTCTCGACCTTGAAAGCCAAAGTGTCGGGCGGCTCCGGATATTTGACCTGCTCAAGGGCGAACGCCGGAAGCACACCGATTGCCGAGACGATCAAAAGGACCAGGCTCCGGCGGAGTGCGAAGAGTTCTCTTATGAACAACGACACAACGCAGTCCTTTCCATCCTCGTGGCCAGTGCCAACGGTTGCCGGACCGCCGATACTGTCGGCGTAGCCGTTCACCCTGTCATTGAATGCTTATTTTCGGTTAGCTTGGGTTTCAAGCATCGCCGTTCGGACCAAGACGCTCGCGGCGCATCGCCGTCCGTTTCGCACGCTTTTTGCCGACCGCGCCCTGCCGGGGAATAGGGGCGGCCAGCAGACTCTGGCTCCGTTAGTCCTGGTTCGAATCCAGGTTCCCCGGCCAGAACTTATCACGAGAATTCAATTGCTTAGAATATGACGTTTGCCGACATTATTATTCGCCGGCTTCGCCCACACGATCATATATTAGCTAATTAACGAATCGTAGACCGCGCTGTCCTATTCTGGGACAGCGCGGACACTACCCATCGGCCGCGCAGGCGGCTCCGGCTTTCAGGCAACCCTACCCCTAGTCGGAGCCGCCACTTTGTATATTACCAGCAAGGGTTGAATCAACCCTTACCAAGCACCGTTAATGGTGCACTCCGGCGATTGTTAAATTTCGAAGTGTCAACGCGGCCGAGCAGTATTCGTAGCGCCGGCGAAGTCGTCCTGCAATTTGGTTGCAACCGCTCGGCCACGATTTGCTTCCGCCGGCGAACCCGCTTGGAGGACTCGTCGGTCATATTAGCAATCAACGATATGTTAACGGCTAAGGCGCAGCTTTCCGGATCGGGGACGAGAACTGCCCCCTGATCGACGATCCGGCACTTTATGTGCCGAGACGTTCGACCGATGCGGAGCAAACGCATGAGTGTCGAAACAGCGCTGGCGCAGCTGTTGCGCATGCTTCACCGTCGAGCCTTGAATTTGGCTGACTTGCCCGACGATGAAAGGGACCCATACTACGACCGCATCCGCCGCTCATGCTGCGGAGCCGCCGAGCATATCGGCCAGAGCCCCGACAATGCAGCCATGACGGCCAACAGCATGGTCGAATTTACCCGGGCAATGGTCGGGATCATCGAGGCAAGGCGCGAGTAGACGGCGAGGGAGAAAGGGCCGATCGGTTGCCGGTGGCCATTGGCCCAAGGCAAACGGCGCAGCCAAGACCGCGCCCTCCATCATCTGCCTGTGTCCGCCGCCTGCTGCAAAGGGTGCAGCCTACTCCGCCGCCTCGTACCCCGCGATGCCCTTGATCTCGAGGAAATCCTCCAAACCATACTCGGCATATTCACGGCCGTTGCCGGACTGCTTGTAGCCGCCGAAGGGCAGGCCGGCGTCCCAGGTCGGATAGTTGATGTAGACGTTGCCGGAGCGCATGCGGGCCGCGGCCTGGCGCGCCTTCTCGATGTCCTTGGCCTGGATGTAGGAGGCAAGGCCGAAGACGGTGTCGTTGGCCTGCTCGATCGCTTGCTCGACGGTGTCATAGGGCATGATCGACAGCACCGGCCCGAAGATCTCTTCCTTCGCGATGCGCATGTCGTGGGTGACGTTGGCGAAGACCGTCGCGCGGACATAATAGCCGCGGTTGAGCTCGGCGGGACGGCCGGGGCCGCCGGCCACCAGGGTCGCGCCTTCGTCGATGCCGCTCTGGATCAGGTCCTGGATCTTGTCGAACTGGAGTTGGCTGACGACCGGGCCGAGCTTGGTTCCCGGCGCATCGGCCGGGCCGACCGTGAACTTTTCCGCTGCCGTCCTGGCGTAGCCGGCGGCCTCGTCGTGCCGGTCGCAAGGCACGAGCATGCGGGTCGGCGCGTTGCAGGACTGGCCGCTGTTGCCGAAGCAGCCGGCGACGCCCTTGGTGACGGCCTTTGCGAGGTCGACATCGGGGAACAGGATGTTGGCCGACTTGCCGCCAAGCTCCTGATGCACGCGCTTCACCGTATCGGCGGCCGCCTTGGCGACCAGGATGCCGGCCCGCGTCGAGCCGGTGAAGGACATCATGTCGACGTCCGGATGGCTGGCTAAGGCCTGGCCGACGGTCGGGCCGTCGCCATTGACGAGATTGAAGACGCCCTTCGGCACGCCGGCCTCGTCGATGATCTCGGCGAAGATAATGGCGTCGAGCGGCGCGATCTCGGACGGCTTCAGCACCATGGTGCAGCCGGCGGCGAGAGCCGGGCCGACTTTGCAAGTGATCTGGTTGAGCGGCCAGTTCCACGGCGTGATCAGGCCGACGACGCCGATCGGCTCCTTGACGATCAGCGACGAGCCTTTCACCTGTCGGAACCGAAAAGTCTTCAGCACCTCGACCATCTTCTCCAGATGCGCCTGGCCGACGCCGACCTGGCTGTCCAGCGCCATCTGGCGCGGCGCGCCCATCTCGCGCGAGACGGCGAGCGCAAGATCCTTGCTGCGCTTCTTGTAGACGTCGATGACGCGGTTCAGGATGTCGAGACGCTCCTCGGCTGCAGTGAAGGCGAAGGTGGCGAAGGCACGCTTGGCGGCCGCTACCGCCTTGTCGACATCGGCCTTGCTGCCCAGCGAAATCTGCGCGAAGGCGTCTTCGCTGGAGGGATCGATGACGTCTAAATTGTTGGGCACCACAGGGTCGACCCAGGCGCCGTCGATATAGAACTGCAGATCGTGTGACATGCTTTCGCTCCCTGTGGGCCGCCGGCTTGGTGAGGTGACCGTCATATATCGTCAGAAATAACGACGCGGCAACCGCCCTATCAAACGCAAGCGAAGGCGATTGAGCCAGTGGGTTGAATTCGTGATGCATACCGCCCAAAACTGTGCAGCGGTTTCGGGAAAACGACATCGTTAAAGACAAGACTTAAAGCGCGTCGCCTGAATCCGTTTCAGGCAGTGCGCTTTAAGGCGCCAATCTCTTGCTCATATAGACGGTCGTCCCGTTCATGAACGGCTCTTCGCGGTCGATCGCGTAGCCGTGCCCACGATAGAGCCGTACATTGTCTTCGAAGGCGCCGTTGGTCAGCAGGCGAAGTTCGCGGCAGCCTGTTTCAACGGCCTTGCGCTCGGCGCTGTCGAGCAGCTTCCGCCCGATACCCCTGCCCTGCGCTGCAGGCGCCACGGCGACATTCTCGATCCAGATATGATCGTCATGCGCCATGGTTTCGATCAGCCCGACGATGCGGCCGTCCTCGATGGCGAGTTCGAACTGGTGCTCGTCCAGCGCCTTGTCGTAGTCGGCGCGCATCGGCAGCGGCTCGCGGCCGATCACCGGCACCCATTTGGCATAGGCCGCGCGCACGATGGCCTCGATGGCGGCGGCATCCGCCGGCGCGGCCCGCCGAAACTCGATGGAAGAAGCGGCAATTCAGACACTCCAAAATGCAAAAAGCCCGCCGATCGTTGTGATGGGCGGGCTGGGGATGGACGAACCGGGTGACTTGCTTAGCCGGCCTTTGTCTTCACGCAATCAGCTTGCCGCTCCTTCGAACGGCGGCGTCGCTGCGGATTTGCTGGAAAGGCGGTCATGGCTCGACGTTGGACGGGGAGCCGGGACGCTGTCAAGCCGGCCGTGTCGAAACGACAGCAGGCATCAGCCCGTCTCGGCAATCCAGCCGCCCAACTGTTCTGAAAATTCGATCATTATAACTCGAATAATTCGTTGGAAAGATTGGTCATGGAATGGCATTTCCCCGGCGAGCATGCCTGGAGAATTGCATTGTCTTTCCTGCCCGTCACCGCGAACGATCTTCCAAACGGCCTGAATTCGGCCGGAAGCAAGAGCCCTGCCTCGGTCTGGGCCGGCACCGTCCCGGGAATCGTGCTCGTGGCGATGATCACCAGCGTCGCCTATTCGGCGCGCAATCTCTCCGGCTTCGTGCTTTTCAGCCCGATGATCCTGGCGGTCGTCGCCGGCATGGTCTACTCCAATGTGCTCGGCACGCCGGCGCATGCCAAAGCCGGCATTGCCTTCTCGCAGCGCCGGCTGCTGCGCTTCGCCATCGTGCTGCTCGGCTTCCAGCTCACGCTCGGCCAGGTGGCGGGCATCGGCCTCGGCGGCGTCGGCATCGTCGCCGCCGCGCTTGGCGCGACCTTCCTGTTCACCGTCACGATCGGCCGGCTGATCGGCGTCGAGGCCAACCTGGCGCAATTGATCGCCGCCGGCACCTCGATCTGCGGCGCCTCGGCGATCGTCGCCACCAACATCGTCACCGATGCGCGCGACGAGGACGTCACGTACGCCGTCGCCGCGATCACGCTGTTCGGCACCGTCGCCATGCTCGGCTTCCCGCTGCTGGCGGCGCTCTTCGGCCTCGACCAGCACGCGTTCGGCCTGTGGGCCGGCACTTCGATCCACGAGGTGGCGCAGGTCATCGGAGCCGGCTTCCAGAACGGCACACTTGCCGGCGAAACGGCGACCGTCGCCAAGCTGACGCGCGTCGCCATGCTGGCGCCGATGGTGATCGCGCTCGGCCTGATCGCGCGCCGCCGCAGCACCGACGTTTCCGCCACGAAACCACCGATGCCGTGGTTTGTCGTGGCCTTCGTCGCGGTCGTTGCGCTGAACAGCCTGGTGACCGTCCCGGCGCAGGTTCATTCGGCGATCACCCTTGCCGCTCAGATCATGCTGACCATGGGGCTCGCCGCCATGGGCCTTCAGGCCGACATCTCGCAGTTGCGCTCGCGCGGCCTGCGACCGCTGCTGCTGGCCTTTTCGGCCTTTCTGTTTATTGCCTGCTTCAGCCTGATGCTGGTGAAGTTGGCCTAGTCCTCAAACGAACTCGCCGCGACATAGATCGCGGCAAGTTTTTCGATGCCGGCTTGGTCGTCCTTGTCGAAGCGGCCAGGCAGCGGGCTGTCGAGGTCGACCACGCCGAACACGCCGTCGGCGTCACGCAGCAGCACGACGAGTTCCGAGCGCGAGTCGGCATCGCAGGCGATATGGCCGGGAAAGTCGTGCACATCCTTGATCGGCATCGACATGCCGAGATCGATCGCCGTGCCGCAGACGCCCTTGCCGACCGCGATGCGCACGCAGGCCGGCTTGCCCTGGAAGGGGCCCAGCACCAGCTCGTCGTCGGATGCCAAGAAATAGAAGCCCGCCCAGTTGAGGTCGGGCACCATCTGGTAGATCAGCGCCGAGGTGTTGGCGGCGTTGGCGATGGAATCGCGCTCGCCTTCCAGCAGCGCTTTCAAGTGCGTCGCCAGCTCGTTGTAGAAGGCCGGCTTGTTGCTCGTGTCGATGGCGGTTGCCGCAAACATCCTGGTCGTTTCTCCGTTGCAAGGGCGCTGACGCGCCCGCTACAGTCCCGCTCTCTCTGCCACCAAAGCCGCCGCCGGGAAACAGCCTATCGTGACTACCAGCCATTCCAGAACGATCCGGATCGCCGCCGCCGTGATCCAGGATGACAGCGGCAAGCTGCTTCTGGTGCGCAAGCGCGGCACCACCACCTTCATGCAGGCCGGCGGCAAGATCGAGCCCGGCGAGGCGCCCGCCGTCGCTCTTGCGCGCGAATTGCGCGAGGAATTGGGCATCGTTGTCGATCCGGCCACGGCCTCCCATCTCGGCTCCTTCTCGGCGCCCGCCGCCAACGAACCGGACGCCCATGTCGAGGCGGAGCTTTTCGAGCTGTCGATCGCGGGCGAGCCGATCCCGGCGGCCGAGATCGAGGAGATGATCTGGCTGCATCCGGAGCTGGCGAGCAACATGGAGCTCGCGCCGCTCACCGCCGACATCGTGCTGCCGCGCTATGGCCGCCAGCCATGACTGCGCGGAGCCAGGCAAAACCGTCGGCGAGCGAAGCACCCCTCACCTTCGCGGTGCTGGTCTTTCCCGGCTTTCCGATGATGGCGTTTTCCTCGGTGATCGAGCCGCTGCGCGCCGCCAACATTCTTGCCAAGCGCGACTGCTACCGCTGGGTGATCGTCGGCGCTGATCCCGGCACTGTCGAAGCATCAAACGGCGTCGTCATCCAACCGGGCTTTTCGGCTGCCGATGCGCCGAAGGCCGACCGCATCGTCGTGTGCTCCGGCGGCGACGCCGACCACGTCGTGGCCGACGAGGCGATGAGTTGGATCAGAAAGAGCCTGCGTGGCGGCGCGCATATCGGGGCGGTTGCGGACGCGGGGTTCTTCCTCGCCCGCGCGGGCCTGCTCGACGGCCACGCCTGCACCTTGCACTGGACCAGCCAGGCCGCCTTCACCGAAGCTTTCCCGGAGATCGAGCTTCGGCGCGACCTCTTCGTCATCGACCGCAAGCGCTTCACCTCGGCCGGCGGCGTCGGCAGCCTCGACATGATGCTGGAGATCATCACGCGCGATTACGGCGCCGAGCTCGCTGCCGGCGTCGCCGAATGGTTCGTGCACAGCCCGCTGCGATCGAGCGTCGACCGCAAGCTGATGCCGCTGCGCCTGCGCACCGGGGTGCAGAACGAGCTGGTGCTGTCGGCCATCGCCATCATGGAGGACGCGGTCGAGGAGCGGCTCGGCATGGTTGAACTCGCTCGGCGTCTGGGCGTGTCGCCCGACAAGCTCGAGCGCAATTTCCGCGCCGAATTGGACATCTCGCCCAACGGCTATTACCGGCGGCTCAGGCTGAAGCGCGCCGCCGACCTGTTGGCGCATTCGACGCTGATGGTGCGCGACGTCGCGCTTGCGTGTGGTTTTGCTTCGATGTCGAGTTTTGCAAGGGCGTTTCGAGAAGAGCATGGGCACGCGCCGAAGGCGGTGCGGCGGCATTAGGTGCGCGCTGGCGCGGTGAGACGCCGGCGGGACAGAGGGGGCGCGAAGTATTGCGGCGCTGCTCGGCTCACGCCCGCCGCCTCTGCGGCATCCGGCATGACATTTGCGGAATGCCGCACAAGCTCTGCGTCCCGCCCGGCTATGTTCACCGGAACAGGAGGCACTCCATGAGCATCGTCGTTTTCGATCCCGACAGCACCGAGGATGTGGACTTCAAGGACCGCATGCGCCACCCGGCCGCGGCCGACCCCGCCGGCGGCATGTGGCTTTCCGACACCGAGCCGTCCTTCATCGACGCGGACGCGTTGCGTAAAGGGCGGCTGGCCAAGCTGCGCGCCTGGATGCGCGAAGCGGGCTATGGCGGCGTCGTGCTGTTCGATCCCTATAACCAGCGTTACGCGACCGGCTCGCGCAACATGTTCGGCTATTTCCTGCGCAACTCGACCCGCTACTTCTTCATACCCACCGATGGGCCGATCGTGCTGTTCGAGTACCCACAGAGCTACCATGTCTCGATGGTGCTCGACACGATCGACGAGGCGCGGCCGTCGAAGCTCGTCTGGTCCTCCGTTTCCGGGCGCGACGACGAGACCGCCGGGCCGTTCGCCGACGAGATCACGGAGCTTCTGAAGAAGCATGGCGGCGGCTCGATGAAGCTCGGGCTCGACCGCTGCAGCCATCTGCAGGCGCTGGCGCTGGAAAAGCGCGGCTGCGACGTGAAGGACTGCCAGGGCGAGATCCTGGCTGTCCGCGCGGTGAAGACGCCGGAGGAAGTCAAGTGCCTGCAGGTCTCGATGGCCGGCGCCGAGGCGGCCGTGGCCGCCGTGCGCGAGGCAATCAAGCCCGGCGTCTCCGAAAACGAGCTGTTCGCCATCATGTATGGCGAGGTGATCCGCCAGGGCGGCGAGTTCATCGAGACCCGGCTGCTGACCTCCGGCCAGCGCACCAACCCGTGGTTCAACGAGGCGAGCGGGCGCAAGATCAGGCCGGGCGAGCTGCTCGCGCTCGATACCGACACGATCGGCTGCTACGGCTACTATTCCGACTTCTCGCGCACCTTCCGCTGCGGGCCGGGCAAGCCGACGCCTTACCAGAAGTCGCTCTACCGCATGGCGCACGACCAGGTGCAGCACAACATCGGGATCGTGAGGCCCGGCATGGCTTTTCGCGAGATCGCCGAGAAAGCCTGGAAGATCCCGGATCGCTTCGTCGACCAGCGCTACACCTCGGTCATGCACGGCGTCGGCATGCATGGCGAGACGCCTTTCATCGCGCACGCGATGGATTACGAGACCTATGGCCGCGACGGCATCATCGTGCCCGGCATGGTGGTGAGCGTCGAAAGCTACATTGGCGAGAAAGGCGGCCGCGAGGGCGTCAAGCTGGAGGACGAGATCCTGATCACCGAGAACGGCACCGAGCTGCTCTCGCGCTTCCCCTACGAAGACGAATTTCTTGACAAGTAGCGCCCACGCATCGACAGCACATTCCGCATGAAGAACCTCATTTCCATCCGGCGCGGCACGGTGGCCACGGTGTTCATCGATCTCCAGGAGGAGCATCGCAAGGACAAGCGCTATCTGGTCGAGGGCTTTGCCGACATCCTCGCCAACGTCCAGCGCCTGCAGGAGGCGGCGCGGCGCAACTTCGTGCCGCTTTACCACTTTGCCTATATCGTTGACCTCGCCGAGGCGCGGCCGTTCCATCCCATGGACGGGAGCGGCAAGTCGGCCTTTTCCGACAAGGACGATCCGCTGACGGCGATCTGCCATGAGGTGGCGCCGCGCGACGGCGAAGCCATGCTGGTCAAGCAGGAGGCCAGCGCCTTCGGCAAGAACGATTTTGCCGACAAGCTCAAGGCATCCGGCGTCGAATGGCTGGTGATCGCCGGCGTGTGGACCGAGGCCTGCATCGACGCCACGGTGAAGGACGCGGTGGCGCGCGGTTTTCGCGTGCTGCTGGTCAAGGACGCTTGCGGCAGCGCAAGTGCCGCCATGCACCAGACCGGCATCCTCAACCTCGCCAACCGGCTCTATGGCGGCGCGGTCACCAACACGCTCGACGCCTGCCGGCTAATGGCCGGCGATACGGTGAGCGTGTGGCAGGTCGAGGGCTCGGTGCCGCTGCGCTTCACCTTCGAGAACGCGGCACAACTCTACGCCGAGCTCTGACGGCGATGGCCGGCGACCCAGCCGATCCGGCAAGGCGCGGCAAATATGCCGCCCTGCTCGATCCGGAACTCTGGGATTACATCGACAAGGTCAATGGCTGGTATCCGCCGGAGATCGTGGCAGCCCCTATCGCCGAGCAGCGCGCGGTCTACGACAAGATGTGCGTGGCGTTCCACCAGAGCCATCCTGAAGGGGTGGCGACCAGCGACGGCCTCGTCGCCACGACGGCGCATGCGATCCCGGTCCGGCGCTACCGCATGGCGAACAAAGCGGCAGCGGCAGCCGTCGTCTACTATCACGGCGGCGGCTTCGTGCTCGGCGACCTCGACAGCCATGACGACATCTGCGCCGAGATCTGCGCCTGCACAGGCTTCGAGGTGGTCTCCGCCGGCTACCGGCTGGCGCCGGAGCATCTGCATCCCGCCTCCTTCGACGATGCGCTTGCCGTGTTCGAATGGGCCGCGGCAACAAGCGCGCTGCCGATCGTGCTGTGCGGCGAAAGCGCCGGCGGCAATCTTGCCGCCGCGGCGGCGCAGAGGGCGCGGCATCACCCGAGGCATGCGATCGGCCAAGTGCTGATCTATCCCGGGCTGGGCGGCGACGAGACCGCCCGCTCCTATGTCGAGCATGCGGAAGCGCCACTGCTGACGTTTGCCGATATCGACTTCTACCGCCGTATCCGCTCCGCGCCCGGGCAGTCGGCCGACGACTCGACCTTCTCGCCGCTCAGGGACCGCGATTTCTCCGGCTTGTCGCCGACGGTCATCGTCACCGCCGAATGCGACCCGCTGTCGTCGGACGGTGAGGCCTATCGCGACAAGATCCTCGCCGCTGGTGGGCAGGCTGTGTGGCGGGAGGAGCCTCGGCTGGTGCACAGTTTTCTCCGCGCCCGCGCAACCGTGCCGCGCGCGGCGGAGGCGTTTGGGCGGATTGTTGCGGAGGTTGGGCGGCTTGGGCGAGGTGAGTGGCCGTATTGAACGGCGCTCCCCCTCACCCAGCCTCCGCTTCGCTCGGCTGACCTCTCCCGAAGGGGAGAGGTGTCTGTCAGCGCCGGCGCAGATCTCTTCTCCCCGCGGGGAGAAGGCGGCCGCGAAGCGGCCGGATGAGGGGGCGTCGCCCGTGCCTTGCGGAACAACGCACAAGAACTGCGGAAAACCAAACATTTCCCTGCGGAAACCAGCCCTATCATCCCTTGGCAGGCGATGGCGCCCCCGGCGTCGCATCCGCCCCCGCGCATGGCGGCAACCAGGGCGCCCAACAACAGAGGGAACGACGATGAAATTCATGCTGACCGACAGAAAACTGCACCCGCAAGCCAAGCCGACTGCCGACGATTTCAAGAAGGGCGCGATCAGCCGGCGCGAGTATCTGGCGCTCATGGCCGGCCTCGGCGTCAGCGCCGCCGGCGCCCTGGCGCTGGGCGGGCTCAGCACGTCGCCTGCCCGCGCCGAGGAGCCGAAGCGCGGCGGCGTTTTGCGCGTCGCCATGAACGTCAAAGGCTTCAAGGACCCGCGCACCTTCGACGGCGTCGAGATGTCGAATGTCGCGCGCCACTGCAACGAATATCTGGTGCGGTGGAAAACCGACTTCACCTTCGAGCCGTGGCTGCTCGAAAGCTGGGAGACCAGCGACGATGCGAAGATTATCACGCTCAATGTGCGCAAGGGCATCACCTGGTCGAACGGCGACACTTTCAATGCCGACGACCTGATCCACAATCTCAACCGCTGGTGCGATGCGTCCGTCGCCGGCAATTCGGTCGCCGCGCGCATGGGCGCGCTGGTCAATGCCGACACCAAGAAGCCGGTCGAGGGCGGCATCGAGAAGGTCGACGACTACACGGTCCAGCTCAACCTGCCCAAGCCCGACATCTCGCTGATCGCCGGCATGGCCGATTATCCGGCGCTGATCATGCACCGCTCCTACGAGGGCGATGCCGATCCAAAGAAGGCTTTGGCCATCACCACCGGCCCCTGCGAGCTGGTGAGCTGGGATGCCGAGACGGGTGCGGAGGTGAAGCGCAAGGACAAGCCTTGGTGGAAGGGCGAGTTCTATCTCGACGGCATCAAATGGGTCGACTACGGCTCCGACCCCAACGCCATGCTGTCGGCCTTCGAATCCGGCGAGATCGACACCGACCACGAGACCGCCTCGGACGCGGTGTCGCAGACCGAGCAGATGGGCCTGCAGAATTCGGAGATCGCCACCGGCTCGACCATCGTCGCGCGCTTCAATGTCGGCAACGCGCCCTATGACGACGTCAAGGTGCGGCGCGCCGCCCAGCTCGCAGTCGACAATGCGGCCGTGCTGAAGCTCGGGCTCGACGGCAGGGGCAAGCCCGCCGACAACCATCATGTCGGCCCGATGCATCCGGAATTCGCCGATATCGGTCCGGCGGTGCGCGACGTGGACGAGGCGAAAAAGCTGTTGTCCGAGGCCGGCAAGGCCGACCACGAATACGAGCTGATCTCGGTCGATGTCGAATGGCAGAAGAGCACCGCAGACGCGATCGCGGCCCAGATCCGCGAGGCGGGCCTGAAGATCAAGCGCACGGTGCTGCCGGCCGCGACCTTCTGGAACGACTGGAGCAAGTTCCCCTACTCCTGCACCGAATGGCTCGGCCGTCCGCTCGGCGTCCAGGTGCTGGCGCTCGCCTATAAATCGGGCGCGGCCTGGAACGAAAGCGCCTATTCGAACAAGGAGTTCGACGAGCTTCTCGACAAGGCGCTGGCAACGCCGGACGCCGCGGCGCGCAAGGAGATCATGGCCAAGATCGAGCAGAATTTGCGCGACTCCGGCGTCATCATTCAGCCCTACTGGCGCTCGGTCTACCGCACCTACCGCAAGGGCGTGCATGGCTGCGAGCAGCACCAGGCGCTCGAGCAGCATTTCGAAAAGGTCTGGCTGGAGAGCTGATCCCTCCGGGGACCCGAGAGGGCCGGCGTGGCTCGGATGGGTCGCGCCGGCCAATTGGTATGTTCGTCCGACTAGGTCATGATCGGTTGAGACCCTGCCCGATTGCTTCCGGCGACCGGCCGACCGACATCCGCTCGATGATCGTCGTCGGGAGCACAATCCTTTCGGGCGGCCGGTCATCGCCTTTCAGGCGGCGTATCAGCAGCTCTGCCACGGATTTTCCCAACGCATAGACCGGCTGGTCGATGACGGTGATGGGCGGCGTCGTCACGCTCGTCCAATCGGCGTCGTGAAAGGTGATCAGCGATATGTCCCGCGGAATGCCGAAGCCGCATTCGCGGATCGCCTTGAACAGATCGAGCGCCACGACGCTGTCGGAGGCCAGGATCGCCGTCGGCCTATCGGCGCTCCGGAGCAGTTGCAGGAGCACGGCGTGCGCGCTCTCCGACCGCCCGCTGCCGAAATGGATGTCGCGCTCCGCTTCCTCGATGCCGGCTTCACGGCAGGCATCGAGGAACCCCAGGATGCGCTCGCGCACGGTGGAGGTGTTGATGCTCGACTCGGCGCCACGAAAATCCCCGGACAGCACCGCGGCGGTGACATAGGCGATCCTGCGGTGCCCGGCTTGCGTCAACATGCGCGTGGCGCGTAGCGCGGCATTGCGGTCATCGACCGTTACCGTGTCGACGTCGAGCTCCGGCAGTGCCCGGTCGAGCAGTGCCAGCGGGCAGGCGATCTCCTTGAGATGGGCGATATCTCCAGACTGTGCGGGAGTCACGATCAGGCCGTCGACCTGCTTTGCCATCAGAACGCGTATCGCGCTCTTCTCCGCTTCGACCTCCTCGCCCGAATTGGCCAGGATGACGTTGATGCCGGACCGGCGCGCGACGTCGCTTATGCCGCGCACCGCGAGCGAGAAGAACGGGTTCTCGATATCGCCGACGATGACGCCGATGCTGCCCGACCGGCCGGTCGTCATACTGCGCGCCAGTTCGTTCGGCCGGTAGTCGAGCGCCTTGGCGGCTTCGAGCACGGCGGCACGCACCGTCTTGCTCACCCGGCCATAACCGCCCAGCGCGCGCGCGGCGGTTGCCTTCGAGACCTTTGCCTGGCGGGCGACGTCGCTGACGGTAATGGAGGGAGCCTTGGGCGGGCGCTTCATTGTGGAAAAATCGCTTTTCAAATTCGTTGACGGATGGTCGTTCTCATGCCTACAAATGTCAAGAGACCGGTCTCATTCATGTTTGAGACCGGTCTCACAAGAAAAAGAACGCCCGGAGGCGTCAGATCGCATGCCGTATCGAAATGCTCGCTGCGCCCCTCGCACGAGCCGATCTTCAGAGTGGAGAACAACCATGAGCATCAGAGGTCTTTTCACACCGAGCCGGTGGCAGCGCATCGGCTCCTTCGTCTTCGCAGTCGCGCTCGCCGTCCTGTCGCTGCCCAAGGCTTGGGCGGCGGACAATCCGTATAACCTTGTCGATCCCAAGACGATCAGCGTGGGCACGATGGGTGACGCCAAGCCCTATGCCTTCACCACGGCCGACGGAAAGTTCACCGGCTTCGATCTCGAATTCTTCCTGAACGTGGTGAGCCGGATGGGCTTCAAGCCGGACCAGGTGACCTTTACCGGCCAGGAATTCTCGGGGCTGATGCCGTCGGTCGCCAACCAGCGCTTCGACGTCGCGGTCGCGGCAATTGGAACGACCGAGCAACGCAAGAAGACGGTCGATTTTTCCGACGGCTATCTCGCCGGCTATCTGTCGGTGCTGACCTCCGACCCCAAGATCACCTCGCCAGACGGTCTCGCAGGCAAGCGCCTAGG
>NZ_RQXT01000074.1 GCF_003863365.1 Mesorhizobium tamadayense
GAGGGGCACTCCATCCGTTCCTCACAGCAACGATGGTGCCACACCCTCGTCGCCAGCCCCATAGCTTCTCTCCCCGAGGGGAGAGGAGATTGCCAGCGTTGGCGCCAGTCTCTTCTCCCCATGGGGAGAAGGCGGCCGCGTAGCGGCCGGAGGAGGGGGCTGGCGCTGCCCTATGCGATTGCCCGACGGGGCGGATGACCTGGGTCGCAAACTCCGCATCGTGGCGGACATCGTGAAACTTTCTGATTTTTAGGCCGTTGTCGGCCTGATGTCTCAGGCTAGATCCAAACCTAAACCGCCAAACGGTGGCGCGCGGGCGCGCCAGAAGAAGCCGGGCCCAGAAAAATCGGAGCCGGAGAGCCGCGAAGAGAAGCCGCGCCGCCCTTACGCCGAAGAAAAGGCCGCCGAAGAAAAGGCCGCCGAAGCCACGCCCGAGGTGGACGGCGAGGCCGGGCCGCCGCCGGAGGCCGTCGAGCCCGATCCTGAGCTGACGCCTGAGCAGGCCGAGCGGGCGCGCAAGAAATACCTTTTGCGGCGCTTCTGGATCAGCGGGCGCGGCTATTGGGGCCGGCACGGCGACAGGCTCGCCTGGCCGTTCACGATCGGGGTGCTGGTGCTGATCGTCGTCAATGTCGGCTTCCAGTACGGCATCAATGTCTGGAACCGCGCGTTCTTCGACGCCATCGAGCAACGCAACGTCCGCACCGTCTATATGCTGAGCGCCGTCTTCCTGCCGCTGGTGGCCGGCACCGCCAGCCTTGTCGTCGCGCAGGTCTATCTGCGCATGACGATCCAGCGCCGCTGGCGCTCCTGGCTCACCACATCGGTCATCGCGCGCTGGCTCGCCGGCGGCCGCTACTATCAGCTCAACCTCGTCAAAGGCGATCACACCAACCCCGAAGCCCGCCTCACCGAGGATCTGCGGATCGCCACCGAGTCGCCTGTCGATTTCATTTCCGGCGTCCTCATCGCGTTCCTGTCGGCCTCGACCTTCATCGTGGTGCTGTGGACGATCGGCGGCGCGCTCACTGTACCGCTCGGCGGCGCGAGCGTGACCATCCCCGGCTTCCTCGTCATCACCGCGGTCATCTATGCCGCCATCACCTCCACCTCGATGGTGGTCATCGGCCGCCATTTCGTGCAGCTTTCCGAGCAGAAGAACCAGGCGGAGGCCGAGTTCCGCTACGTGCTCACGCGCGTGCGCGAGAACGGCGAGAGCATCGCCCTGCTCGGCGGCGAGCAGGAGGAGCGCAGCGGCATCGACAACACTTTGGGCCATGTGCTGAGGCAATGGGTGCTGCTGACTGGACAGCACATGCGCACCGCGCTGGTCTCGCAAGGGTCGAGCCTGTTCGCGCCGGTCGTGCCGGTGCTGCTCTGCGCGCCGAAATTCCTCGAAGGCTCGATGTCGCTTGGGCAGGTCATGCAGGCAGCGTCCGCCTTCGCCATCGTGCAGGGCGCATTCGGCTGGCTGGTCGACAACTACCCGCGCCTTGCCGACTGGAACGCGTCGGCCCGCCGCATCGCCTCGCTGATGATGTCGCTCGACGGGCTGGAGCGCGCCGAACGGAGCGAGGCCTTCGGACGCATCAAGCACGGCAAGACCACAGACGGCGCCATGCTTAGCCTCGACGATCTCTCCGTCACGCTCAACGACGGCACCGGCGTGGTCCGGGAAACCGAGGTCGAGATCGAGCCGGGCGAGCGGGTGCTGGTTGCAGGCGAATCCGGCACGGGCAAGTCGACGCTGGTGCGGGCAATCGCCGGCCTGTGGCCGTGGGGCGGCGGCAGCGTCAACTTCCACGCCGACAGGCGGCTGTTCATGCTGCCGCAACGCCCCTACATCCCCACCGGCACGCTGCGCCGCGCCGTCGCCTACCCCGCCGCCGCCGACAACTGGCCGGTCAAGAAGATCAACTCCGCCCTCGACAAGGTCGGCCTCGACTACCTGAAAGACAGGCTCGAGGAGGACGCGCCCTGGGACCAGACGCTCTCCGGCGGCGAAAAACAGCGCCTCGCCTTCGCGCGTCTCCTCTTACACTGCCCCGACATCGTCGTGCTGGACGAAGCGACCTCGGCGCTCGACGAGAAGAGCCAGGACAAGATGATGCAGACGGTGATCGACGCATTGCCGAAGGTCACCATCATCAGCGTCGCCCACCGCGCCGAGCTGGAAGCCTTCCACAGCCGCAAGATCACGCTGGAAAGGCGCGAGGGAGGGGCGAAGCTGGTCAGCGATGTCGAGCTGGCGCCGAGGAAGGGGAAGCGGGGGTTGCTCACGCGGGCGCTTTGGGGGAGTGGGGGGCGGAACGGAAGGGCGGGGTGAGGTGGGAGACGCACCTTCCTCGCCCCCATGGAATGGGGGTCCGAAGGACGGGCGAGACCCGTGGCTCGCCCCGGCACGGCGGCTCGGCGAAGCCGAGACGGAGCGGGGGCAGCGCTGCCATTTGCGGTTGTCCGGCCCTTCGGGACGACGCGCATCGAGAAGCCGAAGATTGTCTCGCCGAAGGCGTCCCTGTGCAATTTTGCGGGCTCGTCGCGCCGGCTGCAGACAAACTCTCCGCGCTTCGGCTACAGTTCCGCCGGGCATGATAACGATCGAAGGGGAGCATCGAGGTGAGCGAAAATACCACTCCAAGGCCAATCGCCGAGATCGCCAGCTATCACGCCCATATCTACTATGACGGACCGGCCGAGCGGCAACATGCCGAATGGCTGCGTCTTCGCATCGGCGAACGTTTCCGCGTGCGCCTGGGCAACTGGCGCGACGAGCCGGTCGGTCCGCATCAGCAGGCCATGTATCAGGTTTCGTTTGCGACCGAGATCTTCGCCACGCTGGTTCCATGGCTGATGCTGAACCACGGGGGCTTAAGCATCCTCATCCACCCGAACACCACCAACCCCAAACGCGACCATCTGGTCGACCCGATCTGGATAGGCCGGCCGCTGGGGGTAAACGGCGAGGTTCTCGGCGACGAGGATGAGGCGGAGGAAGCGCTGGAGGTGAATACGGAGCCGACGATGGGGGCTTAGGGGAGGCGCGGGCGTTGGCAATATGAGGCTAGACGATCGGCGCCAATGAGATCATCACCTTGATAAAGTTAGACAAGCCAGCCGCGCAGCTGGCGGGGACGAAAAATCGTGGGCTTCATTGTTAAGCCCGCATCATTTCTGTGATCCGCACTCTGCCCTTAAAAAGAAGTACATGCTCACGATTTAGGAATTGGAGCGCGGCGACTTTTTGGGCAAGATCAACGTAACTGGTACCCTCCAATCCCCTTGAGCTCTACGATGCGCAAGAACAGCTCGTTGCGAAGACTATTCGATGGGTGGAAGGGACACATCAGCGGGTGGCGCCGTACGATGCTGAGCTGTTTGGCCGTGGACAAGCCGTGCTTTTGACCGATACCGGTAAGGCGCTGGTAGACGGCCTTGGGCTAAAGTTTTCCTTGCGAGTGAAAGTGACAGCCACTTTGACAGGCGAGGAAGGGAAGGCCGAGCAGCGCGAGATTTTCACTTACTGAAGAATTTCGTTCCGACCAGATAAGCGACAGTGTTTAGGCCAAAGACCGAAGTGGGTGCGAAGGGCGTAATTCGACCGTGTCCAAGAAGCTGCTTTCGTGCGCGTTGCAAGTCCGGGGACGCAAGAGGGCCGGTCCCGCTTCCAGCCCCACATGCGACGTGTGGAGGAGGCACCCCCATCACCCCCCCGCCAGCCTTGGCAGCAGAAAAATCTCCGCCCCCGGCGGCAATTCCTTCGACCACGTGTCCCTATAGATCGTCCCGTCGATCGCCACCGCGATGCCGCGATCGATCAGGGGTTCGAAGGCGGGATACTGTTCCGCGAGTTTGCGGAACAGCTCCCTTATGTCCTTGGCCTCGATGTCGAGCTTGCTCTGGCCTCCGGCGGCGGCGCTGAGCGAGCCCCAGAGCGTGACTTCGACCATCCGACCAGACCCTCATTGGAGCATGATGCTATCCGAAAATCGCTTCGCACTTTTCGGCATCATGCTCTCTTGGTTTTTACGCAAATCCCGACGGAAAACCGCTGACACTTTTCCTGGAATTGCTCTAGCCTTCCCGTTCGGCCTCGAGCGCGGCGAGAATCCGCGGCGGCGACATCGGGATGTGCGTCATGCGCACTCCCACCGCGTTCGACACCGCATTGGCGATCGCCGCCAGCGGCGGCACGATCGAGGTCTCGCCGACGCCGCGCACCCCGTAGGGGTGGTTGGGGTTGGGGATCTCGAGGATCTGCGTGTCGATCATCGGCAGGTCGGAGCACACCGGGATGCGGTAGTCGAGGAAGCCCGGGTTCTGCAGCCGCCCGTCCTTGCCGTAGATATACTCCTCGTTGAGCGCCCAGCCGATGCCTTGCGCGGCACCGCCCTGGTACTGGCCCTCGACATAGGTCGGGTGCACCGCCTTGCCGGCGTCTTGCACCACCGTGTAGCGGATCACCCTGGTCGAGCCGGTCTCGGGATCGACCTCGATGTCGCAGATATGGGTGGCGAAGGAGACGCCCGCGCCGTCGGCGACGAGCTCGCTGTGGCCGGCGATCGGCCCGCCGGTCTTGCCGGATTGCGCCGCGATCTCCTTCAGCGACAGTTTTCCCAGATTGCCGTGCTTCTCGCCCTTGGCGACCGCATGGCCCTTTTCCCACACCACGTCGTCGACCGGGATGTCCCACATCTGCGCGGCGCGCTCGCGCAGCACCTTGATCGCGTTGCGCGCGGCCGAGATGGTCGCCATGGAGGAGGAGAAGGTGCCGCGGCTGCCGTCGGTCATGTCGTTGTAGCCGAGGCTGGAGGTGTCGGCGACGACCGCCTTGACCTGGGAATAGTCGATGCCGAGCTCTTCCGCCGCCACCAGCGACAGCGATGCGCGGGAACCACCCACATCCACCGTGCCGACGGCGAGCGAGACCGAGCCGTCCATGCCGATGTTCAGGTCGGTGCAGGTCTGGCCGCCGAAGTTGAACCAGAAGCCGCAGGCCATGCCGCGCCCCTGGTTCTGCTTGAGCGGTGCCTTCATGTGCGGATGGTTCTTTACCGCTTCAAGAGTCGGGCCGATGCCGATCGGGCCGTAGACCGGGCCGTAGGAGGCGCGGGTGCCTTCCTGAGCCGCGTTTTTGATGCGGAAGTCGACCGGGTCCATGCCGATGTCCTTGGCGAGCTCGTCGACAGCGCTTTCCACCGCGAAGGCCGCCATCGGCGCCGAGGGCGCGCGATAGGCCGCCGTCTTCGGCCGGTTGACCAGCACCTCGTAGCCGACGGTCTTGACGTTCTCGAGCTTGTAGCAGGCGAACGCCGTCATGGCGCCGATCTCGGCCCACATGCCGGCATAGGGGCCGCAGCTATAGCGCAGCGTCGCTTCGGCGGCAGTGATCGTGCCGTCGTTCCTGGCGCCGATCTTGACGTCGATCGAGGTGGCGCTGGTTGGCCCTGAGGCGCGGAACACCTCGTCGCGGGTCATCACCAGCTTCACCGGCCGGCCTGCCTTGCGCGACAGGGCCAGCGCCACCGGCTCGGCCCAGACATGGGTCTTGCCGCCGAAACCGCCGCCGATCTCGGAGGAGGTGACGCGCAGCTTCGAGGCTTCGAGCCCAAGAAGCTGGGCGCAGTGCTGGCGGTAGACGAAATGGCCTTGCGTGCAGACCCACAGGTCCGCCGTGCCGTCGGGATTGACGCTCGCCACGCAGGCATGCGGCTCGATATAGCCCTGATGCGTCTGCTCGGTCTTGAACGAGCGCTCGACGATCATGTCGGCCTCGGCAAAACCCTGGTGGACGTCGCCATGGCCATATTGCGTGCGCTTGTAGACGTTGGAGGGCTTGACCGGCTTTTCCTCGAGGCCCTCGGTGAAGATGGCGTCGTTGATCAGCGGTGCTGAGTGCTTCATCGCCTCGTCGACATCGGTCACATGCGGCAGCACCTCGTAATCGACCTCGATCAGCTTCAGCGCCTGCCTGGCGGTGCGGGCGTCGATCGCCGCGACCGCGGCCACCGCATGGCCGTCATAGAGCGCCTTCTTGCGCGCCATGCAGTTGTCGAGGATGTCGTACATTGCGGCATCGCCATCGGTGAGGTCGGGCAGGTCGGCGGCGGTGATCACCGCCTTCACGCCGGCCAGTTTTTCGGCCTTCGAGGTGTCGATCTTGCGGATCACCGCATGGGCGTGCGGGCTGCGCAGCACGCGGCCGACCAGCTGCCCGGCCATGTTGAAGTCGGCGCCGTAGCGGGCGCGGCCCGTCACCTTGTCGACGCCGTCGGGGCGGATGGGGCGCGTGCCGACGGAAGAGAAGCTGCGTCCCGAGTAGCGCGGATCGAAATTCATCTTGAGCCTTCCTTCATCACGTTTGCCGCGTCCTGGACGGCGCGCACGATCTTGTCATAGCCGGTGCAGCGGCAGAGGTTCCCGGCGAGGCCGAAGCGGATTTCCTCCTCGGTCGGGTCGGGGTTCTTGGCCAGCAGGTCCTTGGCCGCGATCAGGAAGCCCGGCGTGCAGATGCCGCATTGCAGCGCCGCGTGCTCCAGAAACTTCTGCTGCAGCGGATGCAGTTGATCGCCATGCGCCATACCCTCGATGGTCTCGATCTGGCGGCCTTCCGCCTCGGCGCCGAGCACCAGGCACGAGCAGACCAGCCGGTCGTCGACGATGACGCTGCAGGCGCCGCAGTCACCGGTGCCGCAACCTTCCTTGGCGCCGGTCAAGCCCAGCCGGTCGCGCAGCACGTCGAGCAGCGTCTCGTCGGGCTGGCAGAGATACTCGACGTGATCGCCGTTGATTGTCGTTGAAACCGCTACGCCAGCCATCACTTGCCTCCTGCACGCTCATAAGCGGTGGCGGCGACACGCTTCGCCAGCACACCCGCAACTTTTCGTCTGAATTCGATGGTGCCGCGCTTGTCGTCGATGGGGCGGCAGGCGCCCGCGCAGACCTTGGCGAGCCGCTCCAGCGTCGCCTCGTCGAGCTTCGAGCCGATGAGCACTTGCGCCGCCTCCTCGACCAGCAGCACCGTCGGCGCGGCGGCGCCCACAGCCACGCGGGCCGATTTGATCACGCCCGCGTCATCGAGCGTCAGGTTCACGCCGGCACTGACCACGGCGATGTCCATCTCGGTGCGCGGAATGAAGCGCTGATAGGCATCGCCCGCATGCGGCGCGCGCTTGTCGAGCAGGATCGCCTCGATGATCTCGCCCTTGGCAAGCGAGGTGCGGCCCGGTCCTGTCGGCACGGCTTCCACGGGAATCGTGCGCTTGCCCGACGGCCCGGCAATCACCGCCCTGGCGCCGGCGGCCACCAGCGCCGGCACGCTGTCGGCTGCCGGCGAGGCGTTGCAGAGATTGCCGACGATGGTGCAGCGTCCCTGCACCTGCTTCGAGCCGATCAGCTTGGCCGCCTCGACCACGCCGGGCCATGCCTTCTTCAGCGCCGCGTGCTCGCCCAGCACGGCGCAAGGCACCGCGGCGCCGATGCTGAAACCGTCTGCCGTTTCCCTGATCTCGCTTAAACCGTCGATCGCCTTGATGTCGACGATCAGCTCAGGCTCGACAAAGCCGCCCTTCATTCTCACCAAAAGGTCGCTGCCTCCGGCAAGGATGGCGGCCGGGCCGGCCGCGCCGGCCAACAGGCCCACGGCATCTTCCATTGATTGCGGACGTATGTAGCGCATCGTCTCCCCTTGGCTAATTCGGAAATCTCGGCGACCGTTATAAAGACTCTCCTCATAATGGCCATCCGGTTCGTGCATTGCACCACCCAAGCCGGGCGGGCTGGCCCTAATTCTTGCCCGGGATTCTTGGTCCAGGGCTCGCCCGGCGCATTATCGGGCATCCGCAAGCGGCACTTGCCAGCATCCTAGGCGAGGCCGACGGCGGTTGCCGAGGGCGTTGCATATCCTAACTAAAGCGCGTTCGCGGAGAAACGGATTCAGGCGACGCGCTTTAAGTCCTTGTTTTGATGCATGTCGTTCTCCCAAAACCGCTGCGCACTTTTGGGCGACATGCAATGGGTTCGGTGGCAACGGAGGATAAATATGGAAGGGTTCAGACCTGAGGACAGCTTTCGCGGCGACGTCGCAAGGCGCTACGACGATGAGCTGCGCGGCGACGAAGATGAGACGGTTCAATTCCTGAAGCAGATCGCGGCCGGACGGGATTGCCTGGAGTTTGCAGTCGGCACCGGGCGAATTGCTTTGCCGCTGGCGGCCACCGGCCTGCGCGTCGATGGCATCGAACTATCGCCGGACATGATCGAAATGCTGAGGGCCAAGCCGGGCGGATCGGAGATCGGCGTCGTCAAGGGCGACATGACGGCGGTCGAAATGGGCCGCCGGTACGGGCTTGTCTATCTGGTATTCAATTCGATCGGCAACGTAATTACCCAGGATGGCCAGGTCAAATGCTTCGAGAATGCGGCCCGGCACCTTGATGAGGGTGGCATTTTCCTGCTCGAGTGCCGGATTCCCACCGCGCCGAAGCAGGCCGACAACGGCTTCGTCGAAATCTCCCATGCCGGAACCGGTTCGGTCCACATCGCCGCATGCCGGTATGATCCAGTCACTCAGGTGCTCGACCTGTCGCACATCGATATCGGCAACGACACGGTCCGTATGGTCCCGCTGAGGCTGAGGCTTGCATATCCTCCGGAGTTTGACCTGATGGCCCGATGCGCCGGCCTGGAACTCGATCAGCGATATGGTGGCTGGAAGCGCGAGCCGTTTGATGCTCGCACTTGGCGCCACATCAGCATCTATCGGAAAAGATAGCGAACGCCGCACCTGGCATCGGTGCGGAGAGACCGGCGGCGCGCCGCCGGCTTCGAAAGTCAGGGCGAGACCTCCAGGTGACCCTTCATGTTGGGGTGGAAGCGGCAGAAATAATCGACCGCTCCTGCTTGCTTGAGCGTGACCTTGCCCTTCGATTTCGGCGGGATCATCACCTCCCAGCCGCCTTTCACCGTGGCGGTGTGGGCGAAGACATCCTTGTTCATCCACTCGATCGCGTCGCCAACCTTGGCCTGAACGCTTGGCGGCGAGAACACCAGTTTGTCGATCGTCACCTCGATCGTGGCGGCGAGCGCCGGCGAGGCGACAAGCGCCAGTGCCAGCGCGGCCGGGAGCAGGCCGCCCCTCATTTCAGCATGCCGGCGACATGCTCGGCATGCTGCTCATGCCCCTGGAAGATTTTCAGGCCGGTCTCCAGCAGGCTTTTCAGCTCGGCATTGCTGGCCGAGGGGATGAGCAGCGTCTCGAGCGCGCCGTTGACCTGTTTGTGATAGGCCACCTCGTTCTCGATATAGGCTTTGTCGAAGGCGGCGCCTTTCAGCTTCGCCAGCTTGGCGCGCTCCTCCTTCGCCGCCTTGGCCAGCGCCTGGCTGGTGGCGTTGTCTTCCGGTTTGACTTTCAGCTTCTTCACCAGGGCGAGCGCTTGGCTGTTCACCGCCTCGTGGTCGCGTTCCATGTCCTTGGCGAAGTCGACCACTTCCTTGGTCTTCGAGTTCTTGATCGCCAGCTTGGCGGCCTCGATGTCGAGTGTGCCGGCCGTGTAGGCGATATGGGCGATCTGCGGGTCGGTGGGTTTTTCGGCGGCCTCAGCCAGCGGGGCAGCGCTCATGAGGAGCAGGGCGGCGAATGCTGCGATCGGTCGGGTAAACATGGCATCTCCTTCGCCCGGCACATCGGCAGCGGGCTCATTTGGGTTGACGGCCATTGGATGCGGGGCGGCGTGAAACGTTCCCGACTTTCACATTCGAGTGCGGAGCGAGCGCTGCTACGCCGCGTTCCGTCACACCCCCCTCTGTCCTGCCGGACATCTCCCCCGCAAGGGGGGAGATCAGATGTCTCGCCCTCTTTCGCTAATCTCCGGCGTTGCTGAATGAGCGCCGCCAATGAAACTGCCAATCTCCCCCCTTGCGGGGGAGATGGCCGGCAGGCCAGAGGGGGGTGCTGTCCCGCTGCGCTTCGAGCTTCAGACCACGACGAAGCGCGCTAGCCCTCGAACCCCAACCTCCGCATCACTGCCTCCGTCAACCTCTCGCAGCGCCGGCCGGCGAAAGGAAACGCGTCGAGCAGCACCGGGCCGATCTCGTCGTCCAGCGCCTTGCGCACCAGCGCGCGGGCGCGGTGAAGTCTCGTCTTCACGGTTTCGGGCCGCACACCGAGCAGGTCGGCGGTCTCCTCGATGCTCAGGCCCTCGATGACGCGGGCGACGAAGACGGTGCGATAGACGTCGGGAAGGCTGTCGGTCGCCCGTTCGACAAGCCCGAGGATCTGCCGCTGCGCCATCGTCCGCTCCGGATCGTCGCTTGGGCTCAGGGGAAACCGGATGATCTGCGCCTCCGGATTTTCAGGCATTGCCACGATGCGCTTTCGCTTGCGCAGCCGGCCGAGCGCCTCGTTGATGACGATGCGCGACAGCCAGGTCGAGAGCGAGGCATCACCGCGAAAGCCGTCCAGCCTGGCGAAGGCGCGCATATAGGCTTCCTGCACGATGTCCTCGGCCTCGGCGTCGTTGCGCACCACGCCGCGCGCGATGCGGTAGAGCCGCTGGTTGTGCGTCTTGATGATCAAGCGGAAGGCGCCCGCTTCGCGTGCAAGCGCCCGGCGCACCAGCGCCATGTCGGCGGCGATAGCGTCGGCCGCCGAAATCGCGGCGGCCTGCGTTGCGGACTTTCTCATCGCGCCCCGATCTCCGGACAGGCGTTGCATCCGATAAATGGACGCGCCTGCCGGCAAAAGGTTCCCAGGCTTTGCGCCGGCGCTATGCTACAGCCTTCAGCTGCCGCCTGTCTGCAGCCGGAGAGCGCGCGGCGGCGGCCAGCAGGTCGGTCTGGGTGATCAGGCCGAGAATATGCCGACCGGCGTCGACGATCACCACCGCGTGGCTGCGCCCGTCGGTCAGCACCGGCAGCAGGCTCATCGCCGGCGTGTCGGGCGAGGCGGTGCCTGCCTTCGACATCACGCTTTTCACGATGTCGGTCGCTCTCGTCAGCTCGCGCAGGCCGACGGCGCCGATAAGCTTCGCCTCGGCGTCGACCACCGGCAAGGTGCGGATGTTGTGGTCGAGCAGCTGCTTGCGCGCCTCGTCGGCGCTGGCATTCTCCGGCACCGAGATCACGTCGCGGGACATGATGTCCCGGCAGAGCAGTGTGCGCTGCGCACGCACCATCGCCTGCAATTCCACCTGGCGCAGCAGCCTTTCGATGTCGTCGCGATCGATGTCGAACGTCTCGTCGAGCGCCGCAAGCGCGGCATCGACATCCTCGGGCCGGAAGCCGACGCGCTCGGCCGGCGGCCGGTCGGCGGTGCCGTGGCTGTTGGCGGCGGGCACATGCACATGCGGATAGTTGCGCCGCGACAGCCTGTGGAACAGGAGGCCGAGCGCCACCAGTATGATCGAGTTCAGCGCCACCGGCACGAAGGGAAACAGGAAGCCGGCGCTGATGACGGCCGGTCCGCCGAGCACGCCGGTGAGCGCGGCGGCACCGCCTGGCGGATGCAGCGAGCGCGTGAACGACATTGCGGCGATCGCCAGCGCCACGGCGAGGCCCGAGGCGATGACCGGGTTGTGCACGAAATGCGCCACCGTCACCCCGACCAGCGCCGAAATCGTATTGCCGCCGATGATCGACCAGGGCTGCGCCAGCGGGCTCGACGGCACGGCAAACAGCAGTACGGCCGAAGCGCCCATCGGCGCCACCAGCAGCGCCACATGCGGGCCGTTGCCCATGGCGAGCCCGCTGATCACGCCGGTCAGCGCGATGCCGATCGTGGCGCCGATGCAGGCGGCGAGCCGCTCGCGCAGCGTCGCGCCGGCAAGGATCGGAACGAAGACGCGAAACGCCATGGCTGGCCCCGGGGTTGAATGGCTTGAGTCATCGAATGGGTGGAATTTGCGCTGCTCGCAATGCCGCCGAAGCCACGGATTTGGAAGCCAAACCAATCCGTATATTCGCTGCCGCAAAGAATATTATTGCGCGAGGCCACGCGCGCGGCATGCCGCCAGCGGCCTCTGCTTTCTCAATTGCGCCAACGCGTTACGGGCGTTTGTGGAATCGGCCCGGCAGGCGACTGCCCTTTACTCGGCAGCGGCTGCCGCTTTGAGCCCGCGCTCGATGTCGGCCTTGAGGTCCTCGACATCTTCCAGCCCGATCTGCATGCGGATCAGCGGCCCTGCATAGGAGCCCTTGGCGACGGTGCGGTCGCCGAGGAAGACTGGCACCGCAAGGCTCTCATAGCCGCCCCAGGAGTAGCCGAGACCGAAGATCGTCAGCGCGTCGAGGAAGGCGTGCTGCTTTTTTTGCCCGCCGCCGTTCAGCACGATGGAGAAGACGCCGCTTGATCCGCAAAAATCGCGCTTCCATAGCGCGTGGTCGGGGTGGCTCTCCAGCGCCGGATGCAGCACCTGCGCCACGCCCGGCTGCGCCTCCAGCCAGCGCGCGATTTCGAGCGCGCTTTTCTGGTGGTGCTCGAGCCTCACCCCCATGGTGCGCAGGCCGCGCAGCGTCTGGTAGACGTCATCCGGGCCCGAACAGCAGCCCAGCGTGCAGAAGCCTTCGTAGAGCTTCTTCCAGCAGGCTTCGTTGGCCGAGACCAGGCCGAGCAGCACGTCCGAATGGCCGGCCGGATATTTCGTCGCCGCATGGATCGAGATGTCGACGCCGTAATCGAGCGGCCTGAAATAGAGCGGCGTCGCCCAGGTATTGTCCATCATGACAATGGCGTTCGCCGCATGCGCGACTTTGACGATCGCCGGAATGTCCTGCACCTCATAGGTGTTCGATGCCGGTGATTCCGTGAACACGACCTTGGTGTTGGGCTTGATCAGCGAAGCGATGCCGGCGCCGATGCGCGGATCGTAATATTCGACCTCGACACCGAGGCGCTTCAGCATGGTGTCGGCGAAATTGCGCGTCGGATGATAGACCGAATCGACGATCAGCACATGGTCGCCGGCCGAGGCGAAGGTGAGCAAAGGCACCGTCACCGCCGCCAGCCCCGACGGCACCGCGATCGTGCCGGCCGATCCCTCCAGCGCGTCGACGGCGAGCGTGAGCGCATCCATGGTCGGCGTGCCGCGCGTGCCGTAGGTGTATTTCTGGCTGCGGGAGGCCATCGCGGCGGCGTCGGGATAAAGCACCGTCGAGGCATGAACGACCGGCGGGTTGACGAAGCCGAAATAGTCGCGCGGGTCGTTGCCGGAATGGGCCAGCCGCGTGTTGATGCCGATCTTGCTGCCGTCTGTCGCCATGGTTCGTCGCCTGTCGTAGTGTCTCAGGAGGCCAGCCATAGTGCGGCAGTCCGGCTCCCGCAACCGCCTGGCGCCCGCCAGACAAGGTCTTTGGCTATGCCAAATCTGTCCGGCCGACAGCAATGGCCCCGCTCGCGCCCGGCGGCAATCGTCACGGATCTTCCGGCCGATACACTGCCGCAAGGTCAACTAATGACGGTGCGGACCAGTAAAGCACAGTAATCGTCGCGTGCGGATTTCGCGGCGGATTCGCCTGTTTATATGGTCGGACTTGCCGGTTCCGGCTGCAGCTCTTGATCAATTCGCGGGCGCTGTTGCCTGCAATTCGTGCGTTTGCGGCAATCGGTTTTCAAACCCGTCGCAATTCGGTCATTTCCCTTGACCTCACAGGAATAATCGCCTTCGATGCGTTTCGTGAATGGGAGGCAGCGCATCGTTAACGATGCGGGTCCGGGAGTGGGCCCTAATGGGAGCTGCATTCACAAACGAAAAAAGATCAGGGCTGCCTGGGAAGCAGGGGGCGCCTGTAAAGCAGAAAAGGGTCTGTGGGTCATGAAACATATTGCAATCGGCATTTTTGGCGCGGCTGCGCTCGGATTGATGGCTTCGGCCGCTTCGGCCACCACGCTTGATACCGTGAAGCAGAAGGGCTTTATCCAATGTGGCGTGTCCACAGGCTTGGCCGGCTTCTCGGCGCCGAACGACAAGGGTGAGTGGCAGGGCCTCGATGCCGATTTCTGCCGCGCCGTCGCGGCCGCCGTCTTCGGCGATGGCTCCAAGGTCAAGTTCACGCCGCTCAGCGCCAAGGAGCGCTTCACCGCGCTGCAGTCCGGCGAGGTCGATCTCCTGTCGCGCAACACCACCTGGACCATCAATCGCGACACCGCGCTCGGCCTGAATTTCGTCGGCGCCACCTATTATGACGGCCAGGGTTTCATGATCAACGCCAAGAAGCTGCCGGGCGTCAATTCGGCGCTGCAGCTTTCGGGCGCCGCGGTGTGCGTGCAGAGCGGCACCACGACCGAGCTCAACCTCGCCGACTACTTCAAGAAGAACAAGATGGAGTACAACCCCGTCGTCTTCGAGAAGCTGGAAGAGGTCAACGCCGCTTATGACGCCGGCCGCTGTGACGTCTACACCACGGACCAGTCCGGCCTCTATGGCATCCGCCTGACGCTGGCCTCGCCGGCCGACCATGTCGTGCTGCCCGAGATCATCTCCAAGGAGCCGCTCGGTCCGGCCGTGCGCCAGGGCGACGACCAGTGGTATCATATCGTCAAGTGGACCTATTTCGCGCTGCTCAACGCCGAGGAAGCCGGGATCACCCAGGCCAATGTCGATGAGATGAAGACCTCGACGGACCCGAACGTTCAGCGTATCCTGGGCACCGAACCCGACAGCAAGTTCGGCACGGATCTCGGTGTCTCCAACGACTGGGTCGTGAACATCGTCAAGGCTGTCGGCAACTACGGCGAAATGTTCGAGCGCAATGTCGGCTCGGGCAGCCCGCTCAAGATCGCGCGCGGCATCAACGCGCTCTGGACCAAGGGCGGCCTGCAATACGCTCCGCCGATCCGCTGACCGAAACGTGATCCGGGGGGCAGATCGTCTGCCTCCCGGTTTCTCTTTCCAGGGGACGGTCGCATGGCATCGCAGGAAACCCTTCGTGAGGAGCCGAGCCGCGGCTCCCTCATCAATGACCCGAAAATACGCGGCCTTTTCTTCCAGACGCTGGTCATTATCCTGCTGTTCGGCTCGATCTGGTGGATCGTCAACAACGTCATCGACAACCTGACGCGCCTGCACATCGCCTCCGGCTTCCAGTTCCTGAGGGGCAGGGCGGGTTTCGACATCTCGGACACGCCGATCGCCTACACGTCCGATTCGACCTACGGTCGCGCCCTTGTGGTCGGTCTGCTCAACACGATCATCGTCGCGGCCGCCGGCATCGTCACCGCGACCATCATCGGCTTCATCGTCGGCATCGGCCGCCTGTCGCAGAATTGGCTGATCCGCAAGATCTGCATGGTCTATGTCGAGATCTTCCGCAACATCCCGCCGCTGCTGGTCATCTTCTTCTGGTATTCAGGCGTTCTCGCCGTCCTGCCGCCGCCGCGCGAGAGCATCCATCTGCCGTTCGGTTCTTTCCTCAACCAGCGCGGCTTTTATATTACGCGCGCCGTTTGGGGCGAGGGCTCCTGGCTGATTGCCGTCGCCTTCGTCGTGGCGCTCGCCATGGCCTGGTTCGTCGCCCGCCGGGCGCGCCAGCGGCAGATGGCGACCGGCCAGCAATTTCCTGTGTTCTGGACTTCGGTCGCGCTGATCGTCGGCTTGCCGGTACTCGCCTTCCTGCTCGCCGGCATGCCGCTCACTTTCGATTTCCCGAAGCAGTCGACCTTCAACCTCACCGGCGGCTTCCAGCTCAAGCCGGAATTCCTGTCGCTCTTCATGGCGCTGTCCTGCTATACGGCCGCCTTCATCGCCGAGATCGTGCGCGCCGGCATCAGGGGCGTCAGCAAGGGCCAGACCGAGGCAGCGGGCGCCCTTGGTTTGCGCTCCGGTCCGATTCTGCGGCTGGTCGTGGTGCCGCAGGCGATGCGTATCGTCATCCCGCCGCTGACCAGCCAATATCTCAACCTGACCAAGAACTCGTCGCTTGCGATCGCCATCGGCTATCCGGACCTTACCGCCACTGCCGGCACGGTGCTCAACCAGACGGGGCAGGCGGTCGAGGGCGTGCTGATCATGATGATCGCTTATCTGGTGCTGAGCCTCGTGACCTCGGCGGTCATGAACGTGGTCAACGCCAGGATGGCGCTGGTGGAGAGGTAGGGCCATGCAGGAACACGACTTATCCTGGGTGCGCACCGAGATGGTGCTGGCCGAGCCGGCGCCGCTTGGCGAGCGCGGCGCTATCGCCTGGGTGCGCAAGAACCTCGTCGGTTCGGTCGGCGATACCATCCTCACCATCCTCGGCATCGCCATAGTCGCCTGGATCCTGCCGCAGGTCATCAACTGGGCCTTCATCAACGCCCAGTGGACCGGGCCGGACCGCACGGTCTGCACCACCGCGGCGCAAGGCGGCATCCAGCCGGAAGGCTGGACCGGCGCCTGCTGGGCCTTCGTCAACGCCAAGTTCGGCCAGTTCATCTTCGGCACCTATCCGATCGAGGAGCGCTGGCGGCCGATCCTGGTCGCCATCCTGTTCGCTGCTTTGCTGGTGCCGATGCTGATCCCGAAGGTGCCGCGCAAGGGGTTGAACGCGATCCTGCTCTTCCTGGCGCTGCCGGTCGTCTCCTTCTTCCTCCTGTCCGGCGGCGTGTTCGGCTTGCCGGTCGTCGAAACCCCGCGCTGGGGCGGCCTCCTGGTCACGCTCAGCCTTTCCTTCGTCGGCATTGCCGTGTCGCTGCCGCTGGGCACCGTGCTGGCGCTCGGGCGCCGATCGAAAATGCCGATCGTCAAGCTCTTGTGCGTCATCTTCATCGAGTTCGTGCGCGGTATTCCGCTGATCACGGTGCTGTTCTTCGCCAGCGTCATGCTGCCGCTGTTCCTGCCGGCCGGCGTCACCTTCGACAAGTTCCTGCGGGCGCTGATCGGCGTCTCGCTGTTCGCCGCCGCCTACATGGCGGAAGTGGTGCGCGGCGGCCTGCAGGCGATCCCGAAGGGGCAATATGAAGGCGCCGATTCGCTCGGCCTCGGCTATTGGCAGAAGATGGGGCTGATCGTGCTGCCGCAGGCGCTGAAGCTGGTCATCCCGGCCATCGTCAATACCTTCATCGGCATGTTCAAGGACACCAGCCTGGTGCTCATCATCTCGATCTTCGACCTGCTGGGCGTGGTCAAGCAGAACCTGTCCGACGCCAACTGGGCGACGCCGCAAACCGCCCGGTCCGGCCTTGTGTTCGCCGCCTTCGTGTTCTGGCTGTTCTGCTTCGGCATGTCGCGCTATTCAATGTACACCGAACGCCGGCTCGACACCGGCTACAAACGATAAAAAGGGGATTTGGCCATGGCCATCGAGAACGCCGTCAGCGCCGAAGAGATCAAGGTCGATGCCAAGAAAATGCATATCTCGACCACTGATGTCGCCATCGACATCGTCGGCATGCACAAATGGTATGGCGAGTTCCATGTGCTGAAGGACATCAACCTCAAGGTGATGCGCGGCGAGCGCATCGTCATCTGCGGTCCGTCCGGCTCCGGCAAGTCGACCATGATCCGCTGCATCAACCGGCTGGAGGAGCACCAGAAGGGCAAGATCATCGTCGACGGCAAGGAACTGACCAACGACCTGAAGAAGATCGACGAAGTGCGCCGCGAGGTCGGCATGGTGTTCCAGCACTTCAATCTCTTCCCGCATCTCACCATCCTGGAGAATTGCACGCTGGCGCCGATTTGGGTGCGCAAGACGCCGAAGAAGCAGGCCGAGGAAATCGCCATGCATTTCCTCAAGCGCGTCAAGATCCCGGAGCAGGCCCACAAGTACCCGGGCCAGCTCTCCGGCGGCCAGCAGCAGCGCGTGGCGATCGCCCGTTCGCTGTGCATGAATCCGCGCATCATGCTGTTCGACGAGCCAACCTCGGCGCTCGACCCGGAAATGATCAAGGAAGTGCTGGAGACGATGGTCGGTCTGGCCGAGGAAGGCATGACCATGCTCTGCGTCACCCACGAGATGGGCTTTGCCCGCAAGGTCGCCAACCGGGTGATCTTCATGGATCAGGGCCAGATCGTCGAGCAGAACACCCCGGCCGAATTCTTCGACAATCCACGCCATGAGCGCACGAAGCTGTTCCTGTCGCAGATCCTGCACTGAGCTGTCTGACATCAATTCGAAAAGCCCGGCCGCGAAACGGCCGGGCTTTTTTGCTATTGGGGCGATCGACTGGAGTTGCCGTTCGTCGAACGGGGCCATCGCGTTGAAGGGGACCACCGCGCCTTGTTGAGAAAGCTTTGGCGTTTCCTCGCCATGCTGGTCGCTGCCGCAGCGCTTGCCGCAATGCTCGGCACGCTGGTGCCGCGTCCGCTATTGCCCGCGGCGGCCGCGGGCGAGGGCACCCGGCACATACTGGTGCTGAGGAACCCGATCCACACCGATATAGCGATACCGGTCGACGAGGGCGTGCGCCGGCGTTTCCGTTTTCTCGCCGATGCCGGGCTGCCGGTTGATGCACCGGCGGCGCGCTACCTCGTCTTCGGCTGGGGCGGCCGCGCCTTCTATCTGGAGACGCCGACCTGGTCGGAATTGAAGGCCGTGCCGGTATTGAAGGCGCTGACGCTCGATGCCTCGGTCATGCATGTCGATCTCGCCGGCGCGATTGCCGAGCCGCATCCCGATGTCGCCGGCTTCGACATAGACGAAGAGCATTTCTCGGCGCTGCTCGATTACATCCAATCGAGCTTTCAGCAAGGCTCGAACGGGCCGATGGTCATCGTCAACGCCGGCTATTTCAGCTTCGATCGCTTCTACGAGGCCAACGGTCATTTCAACGCGCTGGTCGGCTGCAACACCTGGACGGCCGCAGCGCTGCGCACCGCCGGCCTGCGCACCGGCTGGTGGAACCCGCTGCCGGTGTCGCTGGGGTGGTCGATGTGGCTGTATGATTGAAGGCGATTTCGGCTGATCAGCCGGACTTGCGATGCCGCATCACATATTCGCGCAGAGCCTTGTTGATGGCGCTTTGATAGCCGCGACCCTCGGGCGTGCGCCTCTTGAACCAGGCAACAAGATCAGAATCGAGGCGAAGGGTCAGTTGCTGCTTGACTGGCTTAAAATACGGATTTCGAACGGCGTTCTGCCAGAACTCCTCGGGCAATTCGGGGATGTCGCTCGTATCGACATCATCATCCGAACGAGCCTTCAGCGCTGCGATTTCCGCCTTCTGAGCTTCGGTCAGTTGAGGTGGATTCGCCGGGTCGAATTTATATTGTACGACTTTGCGCATAACGTCTTCTTTCTCTCGTTGTGGCTCGGCGTGCTGAAATGATGCGGATCACCTCAATCCCTTGTTCTTCCCGATCAGCGTGAGCAACCAGTAATACGAGCAAGCCGTCAACCGTACCGATCGTCTGCCACCGATATTCGCCATCTTCTATCCTGTCCTGCTCCGTCAGCGCGAGCGGATCGGAGAAGACGCGCACGGCAGTCTCGAAGCTCACGCCATGTTTACGCAGATTGGATCCAGCCTTTTCTGGATCCCACTCAAATCGCAATTCTTCCATCTGATGGAACCACAAAAATGTAACTACAAATAGTCATTACGTCAAGAGTTAGCTGCCTCGACATCCTACCGCCTCACAACCTTCCGCTCCTCCCACCCATAGAGCCAGTCCAAATCCGCGGCGAGCCTCTCCGCCGGCCGCGTCGCGAGCACCAGATTGCGGGCGATCGCCACCGGACCCCAGGCGTGCCAGGCCAGCCGGTTGAGCGCGCCGCGCCTCAGCACCTTCTCGATGCGCGACCGCCTGAGGTTTTCCCAGGTGGCAAGGCTCTGCCGGGGGTCGTCACGGAAGTCGGCGACCAGGCCGGCGAGCATCGCGGCGTCTTCAATTGCCATCGCCGCGCCCTGGGCCGCGAAGGGCGTCATGGCGTGCGCCGCGTCGCCGATCAGCGCGATGCCTTCCGGCATCGTCCAGCGCGTCTGCTCGACGGTGTGGATCGGAAACGCCGTCCACGGGCCGGCGAGCGCGGCAAGCCTCGCCAGCGCCGCCGACGTGCCGCGCATGGCGCCGGCGAGAATGGCGGGGTCGGCATGGCCCGACCAGCCTTCGGCGATGCGCTCGCCCTTGGTGAAGGCGGCGAGGTTGAAGGCGCTGCCCTTGCTCACCGGATAGGCGACCATGTGGAAGCCGGGATGGAGGAAAGTGGTGACGCAGTCGGTGGCGCCGATCGCCGCAAAGGCCAGGCCGGCGGGGCTTTGCGCCGCCACCGTAGCGCGCCAGGCCAACTCGCCGGAAAACCGGCTTCTCGTAAAAGCGGGCTCCCTGCCGACAAGTTGCGATCTGACCGACGACCAGACGCCGTCGGCACCCACCAAAAGGCCGGCGGCATATTCCATGCTGCCGTCGTCCCTTTGGGTCGTGACGACGATATTTTGCGGCGCGACGGCGATGTCCGTCACCCGTGCGCCGGTGACGAACTGGATCTCGGGGTGCTCCGCCATTCGCGCCGTCAGCGCCGCTTGCAGGTCGGCGCGGTGCGCCACGAGATAAGGCGCGCCCCAGCGCTGTTCTCCTGTATGACCCAGCGGCACCCGCGCCAGCTCGCGCAAGGTTGCGGCGTCCTTCAGCACCACCGCTTCAGGGCTGATCGCGCTCAGCCGCAACCGGTCGAGCGCGCCGAGCCGGCGCAGGATGCGGGTCGCGTTGGGGGAAAGCTGGATGCCGGCGCCGGCCGCTTCGATCTGCCTGGCCTGTTCCAGCACCGTGACGGCATAGCCGCGCTCGGCAAAGGCAAGGGCTGCCGTCAGTCCGGCGATACCGGCCCCGGCGATGACGACCTGCCGGGACCGCGCCTCATTCATGGTCTAGCGGTCATCCAAGATCTAGCAGTCATCCATGATCTGCGGATCAGGCGGCCTGGTCGATGAAGAGGCAGCCGGCCGGCTCCGTTTCCGTCGCCTTCAGCTTCGGCGAATAGCGGTACAGCGTCGAGCAATAGGGGCAGACCTTCTCATTGTCGTCGCCCATGTCGAGGAACACGTGCGGATGGTCGAAGGGCGGATTGGCGCCGGTGCACATGAATTGCTTGACGCCGATGTCGATGACCGGATGGCCCGCATCGTTCTGGAAATGGGGAATGGAACCGCCTGCCATCGTCGTCTCCCAACTGAATTCGGAATGTTTCGGCCAGTTTGCATCTGGATCATAACCGGCCAGTTTGCAAGATCGATGAAATGAAACTGTCGCAAAAGGCTGGCAGAGGATAAGTTGAGCCGGTTAAGCGCGTGACCTTCGGAATCGGAGCGGTTCCGTGACGGATCATGCGTCATGAAAGCGTGTTAGAGCGTCGATTACGCGTCCGGCCGTGTGTAGCGCTCCAAAAGGACGATTGCGGGCAAGGGAACCATGAACGAACTGAAGCCGGTGCAGAGCGAGTTCATCACCGTCGAGGCGGCGACCCCCGACGGCGGCAATCCCGACCGTTTCGTCAACCGCGAATTCTCCTGGTTGCAGTTCAACCGCCGCGTGCTCGAGGAATCGCTGAACGGGCGCCATCCGCTGCTCGAGCGCGTCCGCTTCCTGTCGATCTCGGCCGCAAATCTCGACGAGTTCTTCATGGTCCGCGTCGCCGGCCTCGCCGGCCAGGTGCGCGAGGGCATCGTGCTGAAGAGCCCGGACGGCCGCACGCCCGAGCAGCAGCTCGAGCAATTGCTGCGCGAGGTCGAGCGCCTGCAGGAGGATCAGCAGAAGAGCCTGTCGACGCTGATGGAGCTGCTCAACAAGGAAGGCATCGAGAGCATCGCCCGCGACGGCCTGACCAAGGACGAGAGGGCCTGGCTGGAAGAGCATTTCCAGGAGCAGGTTTTCCCGGTGCTGACGCCGCTGTCGATCGACCCGGCGCACCCGTTCCCCTTCATCCCCAATCTCGGTTTCTCGATGGCGCTGCAGCTGCGCCACCGCAAGAACGGCGAGGAGATGAGCGCGCTGCTGCGCCTGCCGGTGGCGCTGCGGCGCTTCATCCGTCTGCCTGACCGCAAGCACCATGTGCGCTTCATCCCGCTGGAGGAAGCGGTTGGCCTCTATATCGGCAAGCTGTTCCCTGGATATGAGGTCAAGGGTTCGGGCACGTTCCGCATCATTCGCGACAGCGATATCGAGGTGGAGGAAGAGTCGGAAGACCTCGTGCGCCTGTTCGAGACGGCGCTGAAGCGCCGCCGCCGCGGGTCCGTCATCCGCATAGAATTCGACACACTGATGCCGGCGGAATTGCGCGAGTTCGTCGCCGGCGAGCTCGGCGTCTCGTCGAGCCGCATCAGCGTGCTTACCGGCCCGCTGGCGCTCAACCAGATCTCCGAAATCGTCGCCGTCCCGCGCGACGATCTCAAATTCACGCCTTACAATCCGCGTTTTCCCGAGCGCATCCGCGAGCATGGCGGCGACTGCCTGGCCGCCATCCGCGAGAAGGACATCATCGTCCACCACCCGTACGAATCCTTCGACGTCGTGGTGCAGTTCCTGCGCCAGGCGGCGGCCGATCCGGAAGTCGTCGCCATCAAGCAGACGCTCTATCGCACCTCGAACGACAGCCCGATCGTGCGGGCGCTGATCGATGCGGCCGAGGCCGGCAAGTCGGTGACGGCGCTGGTCGAGCTCAAGGCGCGCTTCGACGAGGAGGCCAATATCCGCTGGGCGCGCGACCTCGAACGCGCCGGCGTCCAGGTCGTGTTCGGCTTCCTGGAGTTGAAGACCCACGCCAAGATGTCGCTCATCGTGCGTCGCGAGGACGGCCGGCTGCGCAACTACGTCCATCTCGGCACCGGCAACTACCATCCGGTCACTGCCCGCATCTACACCGACCTGTCCTTCTTCACCACCGATCCGACGATCGCGCGCGATGTCGCGCAGATATTCAACTTCATCACCGGCTATGCGGAACCGGCCGAGGAGATGCGTCTTGCGGTGTCGCCCTTCACGGCGCGCGACCGCATCCTGAGGCACATCTCCGAGGAGATCGCCCATGCACGCGAGGGCACGCCGGCCCGCATCTGGATGAAGATGAACGCGCTCGTCGATCCGACCGTCATCGACGCGCTCTATGACGCCAGCCGCGCCGGCGTCGAGGTCGACCTCGTCGTGCGCGGCATCTGCTGCCTGCGGCCGCAGGTGCCGGGCCTTTCCGAGAACATCAGGGTGAAGTCGATCGTCGGCCGCTTCCTCGAGCACAGCCGCATCTTTTGCTTCGGCAACGGCTACGGTCTGCCGTCGGACGAGGCGGTCGTCTACATCTCCTCGGCCGACATGATGCCGCGCAATCTCGACCGCCGCGTCGAGACCCTGGTGCCGATCACCAATCCAACTGTGCATGAACAGGTGCTTGGCCAGATCATGCTCGGCAACATCATGGACAACCAGCAAAGTTTCGACGTATTGGCTGACGGCACCTCCCGGCGCGTCGTGCTGGAGGAGGGCGAGGAACCGTTCAACGCGCAGGAATATTTCATGACCAATCCGAGCCTTTCCGGACGGGGTGACGCGCTGAAATCGCATGCGCCCAGGCGCATTGCCCAGTTCAAGCGCCGCAAGAAGAACGCCGCCGCGTGATTTCAACGTCCCAGGGCCGGCTCCAGGACCGGAGGCCGCTGTCGATCATCGACATCGGATCGAACTCGATCCGCCTCGTCATCTATGAAGGGCTGGCGCGCTCGCCGACGCTTGTGTTCAACGAAAAGATGCTGGCCGGTCTCGGCCGCGGCATCGTTTCGACAGGCAAGCTCGATCCCGAGGCGGTAACGCGCTCGATGGAGGAGTTCCGCCGTTTTCGCGCGCTTTCGGACCAGGCGGGCGCGCAGAACATGTATGTGCTGGCGACGGCTGCCGCGCGCGAGGCAGTCAACGGCCCGGACTTCATCCACCGCGCCGAGGAGGTGCTGAAGACCGAGATCCGTGTGCTCTCCGGCCGCGAGGAAGCGCACTATTCGGCGCTCGGCGTCATCTCAGGCTTCCACCCGGCCAACGGCATCGCCGGCGACCTTGGCGGCGGCAGCCTGGAGCTCGTCGACATCAATGGCGAAGCGATCGGCGACGGCATCACGCTGCCGCTCGGCGGCCTGCGCCTGCAGGACATGGCGAAGAACTCGCTCGCCCAGGCGCAGAAGATCGCGCGCCAGGAACTGGCGCGGGCGAAGCTCTTGAAGGGCGGGCAGGGCAGGGTCTTCTACGCCGTCGGCGGCACCTGGCGAAACCTCGCCCGGCTGCACATGGAGATGAACAACTACCCGCTCGGCGTCATGCATCATTACGAGATCGCCGCCGACAGTGCCCAGAACTTCCTCAGGCAGGTGGCCAAGGGCGAGGTCGAGAAGGTCAAAGGCATCGAGGGCGTCTCCAAGAACCGCCGCTCGCTGCTGCCTTACGGCGCGGTCGTGCTGCAGGAGATCATGGCGGCCATGCAGCCCTCCAAGATTGTCGTCTCGGCGCAAGGCGTGCGCGAGGGATTCCTCTATTCGCTGCTGGACGCGGCCGAGCAGAAGGCCGATCCGCTGATCTCGGCGGCGGAAGAGCTTGCTCTCCTGCGCTCGCGCTCGGTCGACCACGCGCACGATCTCGTCGAATGGACGGGCAAGGCCTTCAAGGCCTTCGGCATCGACGAGACGGTGGACGAGGCGCGCTATCGCCACGCCGCCTGCCTGCTTGCCGATATCGGCTGGCGCGCGCATCCGGAATATCGCGGCAGGCAGTCGCTCAACATCATCGCGCATGCCTCCTTCATCGGCGTCGATCATCCCGGCCGCGCCTATCTGGCTCTGGCCAGCGCCTACCGCCATGACGGCGTCTTCAACGATGGCATCGCGCCCGAGATCAAGGCGCTGGCGCCGCCGCGCATGCTCGAGCGCGCCCGCGCGCTGGCGGCAATGATGCGTGTCGTCTACCTGCTGACGGCGGCGATGCCCGGCGTCATGCCGCGGCTGAAATGGGAAAGCCGACCAAACGGCGCGCTGGCGCTGGTTCTGCCGGCGTCGCTCGCCGACCTCTACGGCGAACGCCCGGCCGGCCGGCTGGCGCAGCTGGCCAGGGTCACCAACCGCCGCCTGGTGCTGGCGGTCGAGGGCGGGCCGAGCGTTTCGGTGAAGTAGCGGATCAGGTCACTTCGGCGTCGATGCCGAAGCTGCGTCCATCTGCCGACCATGCGCCCGCGCCCGCCATGGCGAGCGCCAGGAAGCCGCCGGCAATTGCAATGTCCTTCATCAGCATCTGCTGGTGCATGAAGGCTAAAGTCGCATCGTCAGCGCCCTGGCCGTAGTGGCCGATGAGGCCGGCGACGATTGAGAACGCGGCAAGCAAAAGCGCCACGATCCGCGTCTGGAAGCCGGCAAGGATCAATAAGCCGGCGATCAGCTCGAATAGCCCGGTGCCCCAAGCGGCCAAGGTCGGCAGCGGCAGGCCGAGGCCGGCGAAATAGCTGGTCGTGCCGGCGATGTTGGTCAGCGCCTGGAAACCTGAGGGCACGAAGAGCGCGGCAAGCAGCAGCCGCGAGACCAGAAGCAGTGCATTGCGAAACATTGCAGCCTCCCTTGCCGGTGTCCGATCGGGATCACACCGGCTGCCGGCGCAGTTTACGCCTGCAATCAGAAAACGAAAAAGCGGCGCGGAAAATTCCGCGCCGCTTTCATCTCAGGCTTGGGAGGAGAAGGCTTAGCCGCGCTTGGCGTCGATCGAATAGGCGCCGGCGCCGGAGGAGGCGAGCAGGATGAAGCCGCCGGTGATGGCGAGGTTCTTGAGAAACTGGATCATCTGCATCTGGTCGGCCCAGCCGGTGTGGGCGACCAGACCGGTGGCGATCGTGAACACGGCGAGCACCCAAGCGACAACCCGGGTCTGGAAGCCGACGAGGACGGCGAGGCCGCCAAGCAGTTCGATCAGGCCGACGACAACGGCGGTGACCGTCGGTAGCGGCAGGCCGAGGGCGCCGAAATAGCCGGCGGTGCCGGCAATCGCGGTGAGCTTGCCGAAGCCGGAAAGCAGGAAGATGACGGCGAGCAGGATGCGGCCGAGCAGGATGGTGGTAGAGCTGTTGGATGCAGTGCCGGCGCCGGCGGTAGAAGTGTTGATGGACATGGCGAGTCTCCGAATGGGTTGAATGCCCAGTCAGATAGACGACGACGACTGTTCACCAAAGCCGCTTATGTGGCGACACATTGTTCACAGATTCTATGTTTCTGCGATTGCCCAATCGGCGCGAAATTCATGTCGCCGAAATTGGTTGCGGGAGTAAATTGTCCCGCCGCCAAATGCTGGTCCCCCGGCACAGAACCTGACGCAATAGTGCTGGCGTTGTCGCAGCATATGCCTTGGAGATTGGCCGAAACGCCCATCGCGTCGTCATCCTTGGGCGAAGCAAGGAGCGCGGCGACGCAGCGCAGACCCAAGGATCCTGTGACATCAAAGCGCTGCTACGGTGCAGAATCTGCTCCGCTGCATTCCTTGGCTATGGTCACGGCATGGATCCTTGGGTCTTCGCTCCGCTTCGCGTCACTACGCCCAAGGATGACGAGAGTTGGGGAGCCCTCGGCAAATCTCGGACGTATGCAATGGCCGCCGAGACAAACCGTGCATCGCACTACCCCGGATGCGTCATGTCCTCGGGCCGCACCAGCCGGTCGTAGTCGGCTTCGCTGACCAGCCCAGTGGCCAAGGCCTCCTCGCGCAACGTCGTGCCATTCTTGTGCGCCGTCTTGGCTATCTTGGCGGCGTTGTCGTAGCCGATGGTGGGGGCGAGCGCCGTCACCAGCATCAGCGAGCGGTTCAATGCCTCCCGTATGTTGTCTTCCCTCGCCTCGATGCCGACCACGCAATTGTCGGTGAAGGAGACCGCGGCGTCGGCAAGCAACTGCACCGACTGCAGGAAGTTGTAGGCCATCAGCGGGTTGTAGACGTTGAGCTCGAAATGGCCCTGGCTGCCGGCGAAGGCGAGCGCGGCGTTGTTGCCGAACACCTGCACGCAGACCTGCGTCAGCGCCTCGCACTGGGTCGGGTTGACCTTGCCCGGCATGATCGAGGATCCCGGTTCGTTTTCCGGCAGCGAGAGCTCGCCGAGGCCCGAGCGCGGGCCCGAACCGAGCAGGCGGATGTCGTTGGCGATCTTGAACAGGGCCGCGGCGGCCGCGTTGATCGCGCCATGCGAGAACACCATGGAATCATGCGCGGCAAGCGCCTCGAACTTGTTCGGCGCGGTGACGAAGGCGATGCCGGTGATGGCAGCGATGCGGTCCGCCACCTTCTCGGCAAAACCCACCGGCGCATTGAGGCCGGTGCCGACGGCGGTGCCGCCCTGCGCCAGTTCCTGCAGGCCGGGCAGTGTCAGTTCGATGCGCTTGATCGAAGACGCGACCTGGGCGGCGTAGCCGGAGAATTCCTGGCCGAGGGTAAGCGGCGTGGCGTCCTGCGTATGGGTGCGGCCGATCTTGATGATGTGGTTGAAGGCGCGGGCTTTGGCGTCGAGCGCCTTGTGCAGGTGGTGCAGGGCAGGGATCAGATGGTGGGCGACCCGCTCGGCGCAGGCGATGTGCATGGCCGTCGGATAGGTGTCGTTCGACGACTGGCTCATATTGACTTGGTCGTTGGGGTGCACGGGCTTCTTGGAGCCCATCACGCCGCCGAGCATCTCGATCGCCCGGTTAGAGATCACCTCGTTGGCGTTCATGTTGGACTGCGTGCCCGAGCCCGTCTGCCAGACCACCAGCGGGAAGTGCTCGTCGAGCTTGCCGTCGATCACTTCCTGCGCGGCGTCAACGATCGCCTTGCCGATGGTGGGATCGAGCCGCTTCATCTCCATGTTCACTTCGGCGGCCGCACGCTTGACGATGCCGAGCGCGCGCACGATCGAGGCCGGCTGTTTCTCCCAACCGATCTTGAAATTGCCCAAAGAACGCTGCGCCTGCGCGCCCCAATAGCGGTCGGCAGCCACCTCGATGGGACCGAAAGTATCGGTTTCGGTTCTGGTCTTTTCAGCGCTCACGGGAAATCTCCGGTCTGTCGATTTGCGCAACGGCGTATCGCGTTGCACAAATGGCATCAAGCGGAGATTGCGGGTGCAAATGATGCAAATCGGTTGAAGGTAGGCCGATCTCCCTTAGTGGCGGGGCGGCGGTGACAGCCAAACACCCCCTTGTGGGTCCCTTGTGGGGGAGATGCCCGGCAGGGCAGAGGGGGGCGCGAAGGATCTCGACTTTTCAGTTGAACCGAGGCCACAAAAGCGCACCGAAGAATACGGATAAGCTGGCGGGACAGCGCCCCCCTCTGGCCTGCCGACCATCTCCCCCACAAGATGCTATGAGGGCGTGGATGGCGGCGTGATGTTTCGCCAGGATTGGTTTTCCACCCACGCAACAAGGGAGAAGGCCAGTGTCGCATGACCAATCGGGTATCGCATCTGGCACCGCCACCCGCGGCGATCATGGCGCAATCACAGCGTCTTTGGAA
>NZ_RQXT01000075.1 GCF_003863365.1 Mesorhizobium tamadayense
AGCGCTTGACCAGAGCGGCGACGTCCAGGACCGCGTTTCGCCTACAGGTGAGGCAATAGACCGACAGACCTGTGCCGGCTTCGAGCTTTTGCCGAGCGTGTCTTCAACAAAGGGGAATTTCATCGTCATTGGCGATCCTCGTGAGTGGGTCGCCGCACCGATAGGGATTTATTCCTGCTCTCCGGTCCCTTCAAGTGGACTCGCCAAGAAAATATCTTCGCTGAATTCGGCGGTTGTCTGCTTAAGGAATATCTGGGCGAATACCGCCCACTCGGTGCCTGTAACGCCATTCTCGCGAGCCGACGTTTTAAAAGCCTCGCGTAACGCGTCGAGGTCGAAGGCCGATATCCGTTTGGCGCAATGCGTTTCCATGGCCCCCAACAGGCCTCAGATCAGAAAGAAAGTCGCCCAATACCAGAGCACAAGCTCATATTGCTGAAGCGGCCAGCACCATCGCGCCGTGTCCCCAGTATGACCCGAATTGCTTTTGCCATGCGACACAAAGCGCTCGACTGATTTAAGTTCCCTCCTCCTCGCGAAAATCCTGCAGCGACGCATGCCGCAGGTCTTCCTCACCCCTGAGATGCTTCAAGCGGCCGATCAGCCCCGACTTGACCCAGTGCGTCGCCGGCCGCTTCATCCCCTTTGGCGCCGTCCCTGCGTGCTCCTGGACGCGCTGCCAGAGACGCTCGCGCATCTCTCGGTTCAGGGTGATGAAAGCGGAGCCGACGTAACGGCCGGTGCCGCGCTCCGCCATCAGGGCAAAAGCTGGCTTGCCGGCCTCTCGCTCGACGCCGAGCAGTTCGTATTCATCTATCGTGTAGCACTTGGCCTTCAGCCAATTCGTCGACGGCCCGGAGCGATATTTGCTGTCCTTCCGCTTCGAAACGACGCCCTCCAGCCCGGCCTGCTCGACAAGATGGAAGACGGCGGAGCTTGTGCCTGGCAGCGCTTCGCTGAACTGGATTCGCTCACCCTCGGGGATGATCGCGTGCAGCACCTCGCGCCGGTCTTCAAGCGGCATGTCGAGCAGGCTGTGCCCGTTTAGATGCAGGAGATCGAAGGCCACGAAGTAGAGGTCGTGCTGGCGCCGACTGATGGCTCTGCGGAGCTCACCGAAATCCGAGACGCCGTCATCGTTGAGAACAATGATTTCCCCGTCGATAATCGCGTTTTGAACATTCAGTCCTTTGGCCGTCTCGACCAGGTCGCGATATTTCGCGGTCCAATCGAGGCCGCGCCGGGTGAAGATCCGGACTTCCGCATCTTCGATCGCAATCTGCGATCGATAGCCGTCGAACTTCACCTCGTGAATCCAGGCGTCGCCCTCGGGCGGCTTGTCGACGAGGCAAGGCATCAGCGGCGGGATGAAGTTCAGACGCATCGACGCGAACTCGACAGGACCGCGATTCAAGCCACGCGGCCGCGGGCAGTTCCGGAACATTTTAGCTAATTTGCATGTTTAGGTAATTAGCTCTGACTAGGAGCGGTTGATCGATGGCACGAGGTCCGCGAGTTGGCGACGAGAAAAAGGCCAAGGCGGGTGACAGGGTCGAAATCAGCGGGTTTGCGACGCGCGTAGATGAAGAGGATGGCAAGGTCACGGTCTGGATTGACGGCGGCGGCCTGGTCACGGTGGACACCGATTCCATCGCCGACTGTTCCTCGACCTCGCGGGTTGCCGTGCGTGAATAGATGTTTGGCAGGAGCCTTGGCCTTGGCTCGCTGTTGCTGAGGCAGGAGGAACAATCATGGCCGACGACAAGAACAATCGCGATTTCCGGGACCGGGATCACGTTTCAGCCGATGAGGACTATGAGGTTCGCTACTTCGCCAAGCAGCACCGCATCACCCCCGAACAGGTTCGGGAACTGATCAGCGAGCATGGCAGCGAGCGGAAGACACTAAAACGAGAGGCCAGGAAGCTCCGACCGTGACGAAGGTTTCAGATCTTGGACTGCCGGTTGTGGGCACCCGACACGGCAAGCAGCCGGCGGAGGAAATCGATCACTTCCACACCTGCCCCTACTGCGGACAGGCCGTCGACCGGCGCGACTTGCGGCAGGTGCTCTGGCACGAGCAGCCAACGCATAAACGACTGAAGCTCGACTCGTAACGATCCGGGCGGAGATTGCCTTTGAAATATCTAACAGCTGATCAGTCGCGAGCGGCACGAGGGCTGCTGAACTGGTCGCGCGTACGACTTGCCGCCAGATCCAATCTTGGCGAGGCGACGATCAGCGATTTTGAAAATGGTCACAGGATACCGAGCCCGAGAAAACTGGCGGCCATGCGGCAAGCATTTGAAAGAGCCGGTGTTGTCTTTACCGCTGGAGGCCCGACGCTATCCAATCGCTCCGCTGGTGAGGGTGGTGTTATTGGCACCCAATAGAATGCGGCGCCGCCGACAGGCAAAAAACCGGCCCGCGAAAGAGCCGCGGTGATGGAGTTATGAGCGGAGCATCCGATCTCGAATGCTGCTGGACCAGCTACTTGTTCAAAAGCCGCGCCTCGCGAAGAAGCGAATTCGTATCATTGCCGATCAGATCGATGAGGTCGAGTGCCTGGGCTTCGGTAATGCCGGTTTCGCGCATAAGGTGCCGGACCCGGAATCCCTTTTCCGCCTTGACGCGCTCGGCGCGCTGTCGCTCGCTCTCAAACACGGGGAAAGCACTCGCTGATGCCTTGAACAGACGGGAGCGCTGCGCTGTCTCTCTGCCGCCGATGTCCATTCAGTTGTTACCGGCGGTACACACGAACGGGAGTTCGGCGATTAGGTTCCGGCATGGAAGGATTATTCGCGCAACGGCGGCTGCGGATACCGACGCCTTCACCTAGCGCCTTCTTGATGGCTGCAAGCGTGCTGGCCAAACCGCTATTCGGGCTGGGGTCTCGGCTGCACCAGCCCCGCATCAATGGTATCAGGCAAAGGTGGGTGAGTTGGCGTTCTGACTGATCCGGTTGTTATCGCATCTGGCGGCGGCAGAATGATCATTTTCGTTTCATGCTCCGGCCATAGCGGCTTGCCACCACCTACGAAGAACACGACCGCGAGAACGCATATCACCAGAAGGGCAGCAAAAAAGTTCGCGATGATCTCGCCCAATTGCATGCACCTGCTCCGATGAGAACACCCGCCGCAATCGCAGGAAACGGCGGGTGTTCGACAACCGACGAGAAGGGACTAATCACCGCCGGTCCCGATGCAAATGAGATAATTGGGTATATGTTTCGCCGTTTAGACCTAAGAGTTAGCTGCTGCGACCTTGGTCCTACAGGCGCCGGGGACTGGAGTCTTGAACCCGAAGAATAGTGGAACTTAGCAGTGCTCAACCGGTTTGTCTGGTGCCTGCTTGCGCGCATAGCTTCCGGTTGCGCAACCAGGTGACTCCAGCCGAACTCTGCCCGTTGGCTTCGTGCCGACGGGCTTTTTCATGAGCGCGTTGGCCGGACGAGCATTGCCTGCGTCAGTCATCTGTCGCGACGGACGCGAACGCCGCTGCGCGGAACTAGGGCGCCAAAGGAGACGGGCAATGCACCCGCGCCACTTGGTAAAAATTGTACAATGAATCCTGATTGAACCAACCACCAGACGCATTATGAATCGAAAACGTCACCGGTTATGTCATGGGCATCGGTGCTTGAGAGACTCGTTGTGCTCCCGCCCTGCGAGGCGTTGTGATGCTACGGGTTCCGCAAAGCCAATTCCTGGGGCCGGAAGATTTGGCCATCTGCCAGCGCGTGTTCGATCAGATATGCGCCGACGCCATGTTGGACCGCGATTCGACAGATAGTCAGGCTCTGGCGCTCACAGTGTTGACCTTCTTTCAACGCGGTGCCGTTGATCATGATGAGTTGTTGGCCGCAGTACTAAGTCGGCTTGAGGAGTTTACGAAGCCACGGGGCGAAAACTAAAAGCCCCGGCGCAGACCAGCGCCAGGGCTTGGCATATACGCGCAACTCCGGCGTACAGGCGGGATCGATCTTCGCCAGACGAGTTCTGGCCTCACGGCTTCAGCGCTTATGAGTTACAGGGAGTCCGAGGCGTGCCTTCTCGCTTGTGGCGAAGGCGGTTGCATCCCTCTCTGAGTTGAATGCCTTCATAAACACAACACCGTCTTCGATGACGCGAACGTAATGCCGTTTCTCGAGGTCTTCGGTCTCGAAGGTTTCCATTTCGACGGAATCGCTCACGATTGACCTGCTCATAGCCGTTCATCCCAGGAAGCCAGCCGGCTCGCGGGCAAACGTTGCGGAGAAACGATTTGCGTCCTGCTCCAGGAGATTGCCACGACATCGCTGTTACCCCGTCGGCCACGACTTCCTCTCTTTGTCAGGGTTTCACTGTGATCGGCAACGACGACTTCGAGCTTTATGTTCCACTGCGGGGCCACGGTCCCAGATTTCATCGGACCGAAGTCCAGCAGGTAATCACGGCCTAGCGGGCCTCCCCGCGTTTCTGATCTGCGATCGCTTGGACGGTGGCGGTGAGCGCTGCAACGGCATTGGATAGTCCGACAATGCTGTCTTGTACCCGATCAAGCCTGGTCAGAGTGGCGTTCTGGAATTTCTCACTCGACAGGACGTTCTTGCGCTTGCTTCGTCTCGACCGTGATGAGCCTGTCGTTGAGCCTCGTTGCCTAGTCACTCGCTGCGGCAGCCGTTTTCTCGACTGCCGTAACCGGCGCTTCCTGACGTCGTCCAGCGGCTCTTCTTTTTCTGAGGCGGGGCCTGTCGGTGACCGGCGTCAGGACGCGGCCTGCATGCCCTTGATGGCAAAGGTCGCCTCGTGCCCGGGGGCGAGCCGGGGCAAAGGCGAAGACGCTCTCACTGTCCTGCGCCTCGTATTCCAGCCCCGGCTGGCGAGCGAAGGATGTACCAGGATCGACAGGACGGCCCCGGCCGCGGCGCCCGAGGGTCGGTAGCAAATGCGTGAGACCCAACCTGCAGCCATGCATCGGCGTGCTCGGTCCAATATTCCGGCACCGGACACCGTCAGACACGCGAGGTGGCCATCGGTTCATCATTTGTCGACCTAGGTCAGCACTTGGTTAGCGACCGTCCTTATGTCGTGGCTGGTGCGGAACGGCCCTGCCAGCGAGCGGTGGCTCCGCTGATCACGACTGGTCAACCAGAGAGCACCGCGCCAAAGATATTTCGTTGCAGGGTGGCGCTATAGGTCCCATCGTTCGCAAATCGATCCCAGATGGCGAAACAGGTTGTGAGCGCGGCCAGAGCCAGAATTATGCGCATTGGTACTCCCCACACAGCGCCTGAAAACGCCAATGCTACGTTCTTCTTCGAGTGTAAGCTATTGCTAATAAAGTAGGTGGCGCAGCGTGATCTCTACGCCAATCGAGAACAAAAAAGCTGGATTAGGCGTTTCATGGGCCGGCCTTTTTACCTGCCTGCCGCCGCCAAGACGGGCGCAACCGACGTCTCGTCGTCGACCGACGCCGCATTCAGTGCAGCATCTTGTGATGTATAGCGACGGGACAGGCTATTAGGCGCGGTCTCGATCAGCGCCGCGATCTCTATCAAACCTTACGCCGGCCGTTAAGTTCGGGCCATTTGAGTCCGGGATCGGCCGCAACATCCGCGCAGAACAAGAGAGGCCTATATTCACGATTCCCTGTCGCCGAGCCAACCACTCTTACATTCGAGCGAGTACTTAGCCGGTCTGGGATTACCGGTGATCATTGTGTGCACCGCCGTTTTTTACTCCAGAGTGTCCCAATCACCGCACGAGAGATCTGATACCGTTCACAGGTCGTTCTTAGATCCGTACATTCCAATCGGATAGTCGCCTGATAGACCCTATGCGATGGCGCCCGTTGCCCGGCGTCTTCCGAAAGGCAAGTCATGAGCATTCCAGAGCAGTTGGACGACAATATACCGCTCCGCCTCAACATAGCTGCCGAAATTGCCTTTCCAGATGGCTCTATTGGCGCGGCAGGTTTGCGAAAAGAACGAGATGCTGGCCGCCTTCAGACAGAGCTGATCGCAGGCAAGGAATACGTGACTTTGGCAGCGATCGCTAAGATGAGAGAGCTATGCCGCGGACATCGAAAGGAGCGCGCCTGGTCTGGCGCGCCGAAAGCAGAAAGGCGGACGGCAGCCTGCGCAACGGAGCCGGCTGGTTCATCCGCGATGGCGCAACCTTCATCAGCGCTTGCGGTAGCACTGGCGACCGCGAACGCGCTGAGAGACGGCTCGCCCAACACATCGTCGAAAAATACCGGCCGGCCCGCGAGCGCGGCTGTGATCCGGCCACCGTCCCGGTAGCCAACGCCGTTAGCGTTTATCTTACTGACGTCGCGCCATCACACGCCAAGCCAAAGGAAACCGCCGAACGGCTGATCGTCGTGCTAAGCTGGTTCGGCGACAGGAAGATCGGCGATATCAATGGCAAGGTCTGTCGCGACTACGCCAAGGCGCACGGCAATGGCGCCGCTGCCAGACGTCAGTTGGAGGATCTGCGCGCGGCGCTGAACAACTACCACCGTGAAGGCTATATAACGTCTGCACCTGCGATCGTACTGCCAGCGAAGCCTGTAGCGCGCGACCGTTGGTTGACACGCGACGAAGCCGCCGCCTTACTTCGTGCCGCATGGCGCATGCGCCAGTCATGGAAGGGTAAGCCAAGCGACCGCCGCACCGCACGCCACGTCGCGCGGTTCATCCTGGTTGCTCTATACACCGGCACCCGGTCGGCCGCGGTCTGCGGCGCGGCCATCCGGCCAACAGAGGGCGCCGGACATGTCGACCTCGAACGCGGCATCTTCTACCGCCGCGCCGCCCGCCGCGAGACGAACAAGCGCCAACCACCGGTCAGGTTGCCTGACCGGCTGCTTGCACATGTGCGGCGCTGGACAGTGACGCCGCTTGAGATCAAGACCAAGGGACGTGGAAAAAGCGCAAGCATCGGCCGCATGATCGCGCACGACTACGTCGTTGAATGGAACGGCAAACCAGTGCAGTCGATCAAGAAGGCCTTCCGCTCGGTGGTCGAGGCGGCCGGTCTCGGCTGGTATGACGAGGTGGCAGCACCGGACGGCAGCATTCGGCGCGTGTTCCGCACCGACATCACGCCGCACGTCTTCCGGCACACAGCCGCGACGTGGCTGATGCAGCAGGGTTCGGACCCGTGGGCGGCCGCTGGCTTCCTCGGCATGACGGTCCAAGTGCTGATTCAGACTTACGGACACCATCACCCCGACTTCCAGGCAGATGCCGCCGAAGCGATCGTCTCCAAGGCGCGCTCGCGAAGCCTCCCAAAAAACGTCGTGAGAATGGCGGGAGGGACAGAAGGCGAACGCTCCCGCCACTCCCCACAGAAAACTCCACGGTTAAGTCGGAAACAAAGGTGAACAGAAGCCGCCAGCCATGACAAGAATGCCGGAAATCCGGGCTTTTGCTGGCCGCTCCCGTCGTCGGGACGATGGGGTCGCAGGTTCAAATCCTGCCACTCCGACCAGAAAAACAAAAAGGCTTAGCCTTCCCGACACAGCAGTTCCCGGATCGATCTATTGTGGCTGTTGCGCTCCTCCTGGCAGGACAAGCGCCCCCTCGTCGGGCGTGGAATATTCAAAGCCGATAAAGAAGGCCGCAAGAATCAACAGACAGATAACTGCAATCACCGCGACTGCAGTTCTGGACAACGGTCTACGGGGTTTCGGCTCCTGCAGCATCGATCATGCCATTCGCATCCATCGGTCGTTTTCTATATCGGCTGAGCGACCGATCTTGCTGACTTGCGGAATTGTCTCCAGCGGCCACGTCATCGTTCGCACGACTTTCAGACTCTTACTCACGGCAACACGTGCTTAGATTAACAGAAACTGTGATCTGCCGCACCATCTTGGTGGGTGCAGGTTCAAATCCTGCCCCTCTGCGGGTGTGGCTTTTGACGAGACAGCCGTCCGACCTACCTCGATAATAGAAATCGCCCACTATGACCTCACGGCGCTGCTGTGCGTGCCGCGGGCCATTGGCTCCTATGGCACCAGGAAGGACGGGCTTGTCGTCGCGCGCACCGGCTCGGAACGAGCGTAGCCGTCGTGCCTGACGCCGCCATGATCGATCAGCCGGGCGATCACGGCGCGCCGTGCGTGATACGGCGTCAACGTGTGGTCGGCATTCGGCAGCGAGACCCTGGTCACGCCACGAATGCTGTCGAGCCGCTCTTCCTCCGAGCCAAAATGACGGGCGATCTCCTTCAGGCTCAGGTCGCCTTCCGAGGTAACCAAGAGAACCCGCACGCCCCGGCCGCAAAGGTCGCGCATCCAGCGTTCCACCCGCCGCCGTCCCAGTAGCGCGGCCGGATGCAGCATCGACAACGTGGACTTGATCGCCTCGAGCCCGCGCCGGACAATCAGCCGGGCGTGGCGCGAAGCGATCCCGCGCCATGTCGAGGCGGCCGGCTCGCGGCTCTCCTGCATGGCGGTGGCGTTCTGCCCGAGCACGGCCTTGGATGTCTCGTAAGTCTTCCAGACCGCCATCTCCAGCGCGTAGGAACTGTTCCAGGCGAAGCAGAGCGGGTTGATCATGGTTAGCGTCCGCACCCGCCGATCTGCCCGTGCGGCGTGAAAAGCCTGGAATGCGCCGGCGCAGGTACCGACCAAGCCGACAGCGGGATGGCCGGCTCGTTCCATCCAGTCGATCGCACGGCTCACATCATGGCGGGTACGCCCGTCATAGAGGAACAGGCGCCCTTCCTCGGTCTGATCGCTGAGGCCAAGTCCGGGCAGGTCGACGCGCAGCGAAGCTACGCCTTCCGCCGCCAGGTCCCGCGCCGCTTCCACCGTGCCGCGCGCCCAGCCGACATGCGGCACGCCACCAGCGTTGAGGAAGATCACCGGCTCGGCCACAGCCTGCCGTCGGCGCGGCCGGCAAAGCACGCCGCAGATCATCGGCGCCGGTCCGATCAGGACAGGCTTTTCCGTGTAGTGCGGACCATCCAGAATCTCCGACGCATAGCGCGGCGTTGCCTTTCCTGCGATCGCTTCGCCGGCATGATCGGCTATCCAGGCCGCGCAGCGATCGAGAGCGGCGGCCGGAATCCGGTTGGCGGTCGGGTCGCACATCAACAGAGGATAGCCATCGAATTCGGCCGTGGTGATATCCGCAGCGCCCGCCCCTTGCACATGAAATTCGTCAGCGGCAAGCGACTTGCCGTTTGTAAGCACCAGCATCGGCCGGGATGGAAGGCTTGCTGCGGCATGGCGCCAGTCGAGCGCCGAAAGATCGGCCAGCGTCTCATGCGAAATGCGGAAGCCGGCGGCCTCGCGCCCCTCGGTGAAAAGCCCTTCGCCCGCCGAACGGCTGGCCAGCGGCGCGTCGATCATGCGCGACATGGCTGTGATCTCGCGCACATAGGCCTTGCCGGAGGACGGCGGCGCAAGCAGTACGAGACCGGCCACGTCGTCGCGTCCGGCCACCGCCAGCGGCGCCAGCAGAGCACCAAGCCGGAAGCCGACCAAAATGACGTCCGCCACGCCGCAATCCTGCTTCAGCCGATCGATCGCAGCGCCTATGCTGATTGCCCACCGTTGCACCTGACCGGGCGTTGAATGATCCCCGGCGGCGTTGCCGCAGCCGGGATAGTCGAATTGCAACGCCGGCAGATCGTTTTCGGCCAACTTGTCGGCCAGCAGCCTCAGGAAACGCCGGCTGCACAGGTCCTCGTGGCCATGCGCCCCGGCGATGATGACGCCCCGGCCGCGCCCTTGGGTGCCCTTGCTTGCATGAAGCCAGCCGATCGTGTCGGCAAAGACTACCCCCTTCATGTCATGCTCCTGGCGGGCTGTAACACAAGCATGATCTCCGCCCCGATTTCTGCCCCGATTTCTGCCCCGATTTCTGCATTGTCAGCTTGCGGCGCATCGTAGGCTACGTCGCGATCGCCATTCAGCGCCGTCACGATGCCGGCCGGCAGGGACGAGGCCGGCCCATCCAGGTAAATTTCCTTCGCCTTGCCCGGCATCAGGTGGAAGCCGTTTTCGCGCGCGAGGAACAGCCCATCCTTGATGGCGACGTGATAGGCGGCGCGCTTGCAGGCGAGCCGCAAGCGCCAGCCGTCTTTCGCCCGCACCAACCGCGCCGACAGACCGACATCGCGTCGCGCGATCATGGCGGCGGGAAGCACATGAAAGGCTTCGGCCAGGATCTCGCCGTCGCTGTCTTCCAGCCTTGCCACGGTCACCTCGTGACCGGCCGGGCCGAAGCGATAGGCATAAGACAGGTCGAAGAAGGCGCCGAGCAGCGAGAACGCCGACAGAGACTGCGCCCCGCGCGCCTGCAGGCTGACCGGCCGGCGCGCCGTCACCACCGGGGTGACGCCATCGCGCAGGCAGGCAAGCGACAGCGTCGCCTCGACTGGCTTTGCCCCGTCATTGACGAGATGGACGCCTAGCCCGTTGACGCCCTCGTCGCTCAGCGTCAGCCTGAGCGGCGCGAAGGCGCGCCTCAGCGCATGCCAGACCGATTTCGGCCGCCCGGTCGAATCGACGACGCCCCAACCTGCGCCCGGGCGCAGATCCTTCCAGAAAAACAGCAGTGCACCCGCCGTCGGCGAGGCCGGTCTGCGCCATTCGTCGATCGTGCGCTCAACCACCTCGGCGGTGACGGCGCGCGAGAGGTCGAGGTAGCGCGCCGGATCCTCCGTGCGCAGCCGGCGCGCATCGACGCCGAACAGCGTCTCCAGATAATGCTCGCGCACGTCCTCGAAATCCCACGACGCACCTGCATCGCGCGGCACGCCGGCTTTCCAGCGCGGATCGTGGCCGGGCGGAACGGGCAGATGCTTATCCAACGTCGCCTGCTCCGGCACGTTGGCGAAGGCGAGGCACTCGCTGGCGAAACCCACCTGCGCGCGGCGCGCGTCCTCCAGCGGCCGGCAATAGGCGCCGACGCCATAATAATGCGTCGGGCCGCCATCTGCGGCGAAGGGCAGGCTGCCGCCAGAGGGCGACGAGGACACCAGCGCGAGATCGGGCATGATCGCCTGCGCGGCCGGGCGCACGACCTCGTCGAACCAGGGTGTCGGATCCATCGCTGCCGGCATGCCTAGCATCGCAGCCTGCTGCGCCACCTCGCTGCCGCCGCACAGCACCGCCAGCGACGGCGAATGCCGAAGCCGCTTCAACAGGTTTTCCGCCTCGCGCGACAGCGCCGCCCGCCAGACCTCGGACTTCGCCGGGTAGTCGAAATTGGCGAGCATCAGGTCCTGCCAGATGAGAATGCCCATCTCGTCGCACAACTCGTGGAAAGCATCGCCCTCATAGGCGAAGGTGCCGCCGACCCGCAGCATGTTGACGCCGGCATGGCGCGCGAGGTCGAGATCGGGCTCGATTTCGGCCCGCTCGCATGGCAGCCGCACAGGATCGGACGGCGTCCAGACCGCGCCGCGGCAGAACACCGGCACGCCGTTGACGACCAGGCGGAAATCGCGTCCGTCGGCGCCGCGATCGATCTCGATGCGGCGGAACCCGACCCGGCCCAGCCGGCAGCGCACCGTGCCGAGTGTCGCCATTACTTCGTGCAGCGCCGGCTCGCCATGACTGTTCGGCCACCATGGGGCGACATCGGCAATGTCCAATTCTGCCGTCAGCCGGGTGGGCGTCTCGACCTTGAGGCGCGCGCGCGCTCCGGCGCAGCTGACATGCGCCGTTTGTGCATCGTCGAAGGGTTCGGCGAGGGTGATCGCAACGGCAAGATGCCCGGTCGTACCGTCGAGCGTGGCGCGCATGTCGGCGTCGAGGATGCGCTGGCCGCCATTCTCGCGGATCAGCTTGACGGGACGCCACGGCCCCACGATATCGAATTTCGGGCACCAGCCCGGCATGTGGCCGATCAGGGTGGTGCGGACCAGCCGCAGCCGCTGATCGTCGATCATGCGAGGACGCCAGCGGGCGCGTGGACCGGTCGCCGTTTCCAGATGGCGGTCGAGACTGCGCAAGACGATGGCGAGCTGCTCGCCGCCTGAAAGGCTTGCTGCAGCCTCATGGCGCTCGAACATCGAGGTCGAGGTAAACAGCAACCGGTCGCCGAGCCAGACCTCGGCGATCGTCGCCAGACCCTCGAACACCAGCCGCACCGGACCGGTCGTGTCGAGCCTGCGGCTGTACCAGACATCGCGGTCGTGCAGCGGGGTTGGCTGCTTGCGGTCCCAGCGGCCATGTTTTTCCAGTGTGCCCGCCGCCGTGCCGGGACAGGCCGCGTCCAGCCATTCGGCGTCTGCGCCGATATTGTCCGGCGAAGCCCAAGCGCCGGCCGCCGAGACGGCCATCCGCCAACCCCGATCCAGCAACTCGGCAGTGCCGGCGATCGACACCGTGGCGTCCATTCCCCCACCTATGCTCAAATGCGCCTCGCCGGCTCGCTAGGCCGCCTTGGAGGCGACGCCCGCCACGCGGTCGTCCAGCACGTCCATCACCGTTTCGTAGGCCTGCGCCATTGGTGCGATTGCCTCGGCTAGGCCCTCGAAACGCTGCCGCGCCATCGCGCGGGCAAGCTTGAACTGCATGACCTTGGCTCCATCGGCTATGTCGCCGGCGGCTTGCGCCGCCTCGGCCAGGCAGGTTTCGCCGTGCAACCCCAGCCATTCGAGATGACTGCCGAGGAGTTCGAAATTCGCGCCGACCTGCCGCAGCGTGTTGAAAGCATAGGTATGGAAATAGTCCGGAGACCGCGTCGCCAACGCTTCAGCGTGACGGCCGAACACGGCCGCATAGGCGCCGAGCGGATTGCGCTTCGGCCGCCGCTTCAGGTGATGCGCGAGCAGCGCCGCCGCTGTCCCGACCGCGTCACGGGCCGGGAGCGTGGCGTCGAACTTCACGAATTCTGCGTAAGGAAACAGCGGCAGGCCGCCGGGCGACACATCATCCCATTGGCCGAAAATGCCGTCATAGTCTTCGCCCTCGAGCGCGAAGTAGCCGTCATTGTGGAAGTAGCGCATCTGCCGCCCCTCGGGATCGAGCGCATCGATGCCGACCGTGGTCTTGGAATGGCCGCTGCGATAGGTGATGCCCTTGGTGTCGGGCAGGCAGAAGGCGTCGACCTCGACCAGCGGCAGCCGGCCGAGTTCGACTTGCGCCAGCACATGCGTTTCCAGCCGGTCGAAGATCGCCAGTTCCTGTATGTCCAGCCCGGCCAACCTCTGCAGGTCGGCGGTCGGGAACTTGAAGAAGGTGAACTGATCAACCTCGAAATCCAGCGCCACGGTGAAGCCGAGCGCCGCGACGGGATCCTGACCGGTCGCGTGCAGAACCTCGATCAGCAGATCGACATAGCAGTTGGTCTGCGGCCAGCGCCTTTTCGGATCGTGCAGCCAGTGCGGCCGGTAGGTTGCCGGATCGAGGCCGGCGATAGCTCTCAGCATCTCACGCGCTCCACAGCACGTCGCGGACCGCCGTCGGCCAGGCCGCCGCGTCCGGCCCGTGATGGCGGAACAGCGCCAGCGCCACACGCTCCAGCCCAAAGCCGACGCAGGCCGAATGGCAGAACTCCCCGTCGGCGAACTTCAGGCCCCAGGTCTGGCCAAAATGGTCCTGGTGATAATTGAAGCTCAAACAGGCGGTCGGCTTCTCGATGCTGGTCACCGGGATCAGCAGCTCGAATTTCAAGCCCTGGTCGAGCTGGTTGTTGGCCATCATCTTGCCGCCGCGGCCGAAGAACGGATCGTTGGCAAGATCGACTTCGCAGGGCAGGTCGAGCGACTCGATCATCGCCTTGCCGCGCTTCAGCCAGCTTTCGCGGAAAGAGCGCACCTGCTCGGCCGTGCCGATCTGGACGAACTCGCGCATTCTGAAGAGCTGCATGCGCGCCGGGTCCTTCGACGGCTCGTGGCGGAAGCAGTACGAGGAGAGTTCGAAAAGCAGCCCCTGCGCCGGCACCGGGCCGCGCGCAGCGACGGTGGGATAGAGCGGATAGCAGGCGGCCGGCGTCAGCGCGACGTCCGTCGCCTTCTGCAGCGCCGTCCAGTCCCCGCCATCTGCCATCATGCCGAGCAGTTGCACATGCTCCCGCTCGCCGCCCATGAAGGAATGCACACAGCCGGCAAGCTGCGGAAAGCTCTTCATGTAGCCACTCTTCTCCAGCGTCGCGCGGCTCATGCCCGGCGGAAAATGGATGCGGGTGGCCTTGTCGGGCGCACCGAGCCGGGTAACGAGACGCTCGAACTGCTCGATCACCTCCTCGAATGCGCCCGAACGACCATAGAGGCCGTCGATGCCGGATTCGAACAGGATGCCGTTCTCGAACAGGCTGTCGAGCAGCGACTTGGAGTCGAATGTCCTGGCGTCCATCTTCAGCCCCCCAGGCCGGTGTCGAAGCGGCTCATCAGCATGAGCGTCGCGGTATTGGAAAGGATCCGATCGTTGGAGATCATCACCGGCGCCGAGGCCACATCGCGCAAGTGCCGGCCGACGCTGAACGGGGTGCCGTTCTTGTAGCCAAGGATGCCGTTGACCAGCATGGCGAGACGCACCACGGCGCCTGCCTTCTCGCTGGCTGCGACCTTCAGCGCGTTGATCTCGGCGGCGAAGCCAATCGAAGACAGCGCGTCGTCGTCGCCTTTGGCCGCTTCGAAGCGATGGATGGCGGCCGTCAGGTGCCCTTTCATCTCCTGCAAAAGGGCGGCCGCCTCGGCTAGCCTCAGCGCGCCCGGCGGCATGGCGTCGGGCTGCTTGCGCGCCGCCGCCTTGACGAAGGCCTGTGCCCGATTGAAGGCGTCGGCGGCGATGCCGAACCAGGTCGCCGCCCAGAAGATGTGCGAGCTGGCCAGCATCGACTGCGCCGCGATCTCGGAGAACGGCTTCGGGAATATCTGCGTCGCGTCACCTGTGGCGACCAGATGAAAGCCGTCGGAGCAGGTGCCGCGCATGCCGAGCGTGTCCCACACCGACGTGCGTTCCAGCGTGCGGTTGCCATCGGCCGGGATCACCACCATTACCTGATCGGAGCTTGCCGCATCGGGGGCGCGACGCGCGGTGGCGAGAATGGCGTCGGCATAGTTGCCATAGGAGATGACGGTGGCTTCTTTGGTCAGCGCGAAGCGCCCGCCGGCGACCTCGACCGCGCAGATCGAATTGCGTAGATTGCCTCCGATGCCGGCCTCCGTCGTCGCGGAAGCCATGAGAAGCTGCTCGTCGGCGATGCGCCGCATATAGGCGCGGTGCCAGTCGCTGGCGCCGCCGTGAGTGACGAAGCTCGATGTCTTGATCTGATGCATGGCATAGATCATCGCGCTCGAGCCGCAGGCCTGGCCGAGTTGGACGATGAGGTCGGCGATTTGCATCGTGCCGAGCCCCTCGCCGCCATGCTCGATCGAGATCGCCACGCCGAGCAGGCGCTCGCGCTTCAGCGCCTCGATCGTCTCCACCGGGAAACGGCCTTCCTTGTCGACGGGATCGGCATAGCCGGCGGCGATCTCGGCGACGCGGCACATGCGTTCGGTTGCGGCTTCCGACGCCTCCGCGAGCGAGGCCGCCTCAATCTTTCTCAACACGTTCATGATTACGCCGCCTTGCGGGCCAATTGCGAAACGGCGTCCGCGATGTTGGCCAGCGAAGAGAAGGTGCGCCGCGTCAGCATCGTCTCGGGGAATTCGATGTCGAACTCCTCTTCGAGCGCCAGCATCATCTGCACCGAGGCGAAGGAGGTCAGCCCCGCGTCGTAGAGATTGGCGTCGTCGGCGAGCGCGCCGAAATTCAGCGGAATCATCGGATGCTGCTCGAGCAGCGAGCGAATCTGGTCAATCATGGAGGCCCCACCCTTGCGTTTATACGCTGTGCAGGCGGCAATATCGCAAAAGCAGCGCAACCGTGGCGTTAACGCCGTCGGCCAGTTTCAACCATGCCTAAGGATCGGTAACGCACGGCAGTACAATTTTACGGCTTTCGGATTCGGATTGACCTGTGCCCCGGCATTGCGATGTGGGCGCGTGTTCCGCGCCGATATCACGCCGGTCGCCTTCCGCCACAGCCGCGACCTGGCAAGCGCCTGCCGTCAATCGTCGCCGTAGCTTGTCGGCAGATGGCGTTCGAGTTCCATCGCGTCATGAAGAACGCGGCCAATGCCGATGAAAGCGAGGCCCACCCGATAAAGAAGCAGGCGGCGAGGACGCTGAACAATGCCGTGTTCGGATAGCGCACGGGCGCGACTGTGCCGCAGATGTCAGCTGCGAACCCGGCTGCCAATTTCGGCGCGGACAATTGTGTGCGCGAACTGTGCGCGCGGCCTTCCGGATTGTTATGTCGAACCACGATCTTGTCGCCGTTCCAGTCGGGAACAACTCAGAGCGTCCCCACTCGGGGATGATCAAGAGAACCAGAAATCTGACCGGTTCAACAAGTTTCCATCGCCGTCGCACTTTGGCGTGCAAATACAGGCGGGCGGCGGTGCTGCTGTTGCCTTCCTCCGAATCGAGAACGCTTCCAGATCGAAACATTGAGTCGCAGGAGCGGTGGAGTGAAGCGGCTCAGCCACCCGGATCATCGACAATCGCGGCGTCTGATTGCCCGAAGCTCTTGGAGGGCTCCAAGCTGGCGACGTTGCGAGTTGCCCGCGAACATCTTTCCCTGCGGCATATAGACGTGGCCGAAAGATCAGCGATTCTGTTGCGCCAACATAGAGCGTGTTCTGCAGCCGCTTGAATAACCTATTGCGCAATACCCTAATTTGGATGCAACATAATAACCTAACTAGCGCGCAACATAATTACCTAACTAAGGCTCAACCTAAAACCTAACAGTCGCGCAACGCGAAACCCTAAGGATCGTCCAAAATGGCCCTACCCCATGAGAAGTTGGCCGAGGCGCTCGCCGCTCTCAAGGTACTTCAGGATCAGCATATAGTTGCCATCCGCTCCACCGATCTGTCACGTACCCATCGCGAGCGGCTTCTCAAAAACGGCTTCCTGCAACAAGTCATGAAAGGCTGGTACGTTCCTTCCAATCCCCACCAGCGTCAAGGTGAGACAACGGGCTGGTACGCCTCGTTTTGGGATTTTTGCACCAGCTATTTGAATGATCGCTTCGGCAAAGATTGGTGCATCGCCCCCGAACCCTCCCTCTCCTTTCATGCAGGCAATCGGACCGTGCCGGGGCAATTGCTGGTGCGATCCCCGGCCGGAGGCAACAAACCCACCGCGCTTTTGCACGGCACATCGATTTTCGACACCCGGGCCAGCATGCCGGCCGCCCGCGACATAGCCGAGATCGACGGCCTTCGTCTCTACGCCTTGCCGGCAGCGCTCCTCGAAGCCTCCCCCAGTATCTTCGCGCAAAAGCCGACCGACGCGCGGACGGCGTTGGCAATGTTCTCGGATGGATCGGAAATCCTCGCCCGACTTCTTGAAGGAGGTCACAGCACAATTGCCGGTCGCCTCGCAGGTGCATTTCGCAACATCGGTCGCGAGCGGATCGCAGATGACATCATGCGCAGCATGCAGGCTGCCGGTTACACTGTTCGCGAAGCCGATCCGTTTGATACACGCCTGGAGTTGTCTCTGCCGCGCCGCGAGACGTCACCCTATGCTGGACGGATCAGGCTGATGTGGCAGGAGATGCGCGGCGCGGTCATCGATAATTTTCCAGAGGCGCCCGGGCGCCCGAATGACGTCAATGGCTATCTTCGGCACGTTGATGACATCTATGTCACTGATGCATATCACTCGCTTTCCATCGAAGGTTACCGGGTCAGCCCCGAACTGATAGATCGGGTCCGCAGTGGCAACTGGAATCCCGACGGGGACCCGCAAGACGGCGAGCACCGCGACGCGCTCGCGGCGCGCGGTTACTACCAGGCCTTCGAAGCAGTAAAGCGTAGCGTTCGATCCGTGCTGGCCAATGAAAATGCTGGCCGTGTCGTCGATGACGATCATCGAGAGTGGTACCGCGAGCTATTCGCTCCCAGCGTTGCAGCCGGTATCGTCAAGCCCGGCGATTTGGCTGGCTATCGCAGCGATCGCGTATTCATCCGCAATTCCATGCATGTTCCGCTGCCGCCCAATGCCGTGCGGGATGCGATGCCCGCCTTCTTTGAGATACTCGAGGCGGAAGAGCACCCGGGGGTGCGGCTCGTCCTGGGACATTTCATTTTTGTCTATATCCATCCCTACATGGATGGGAACGGTCGCATGGGGCGGTTCTTGATGAATGTCATGATGGCGGCCGGCGGCTATCCCTGGGCTGTCATTCCCGTGCAACGCCGCGCTGCCTACATGGCCGCCCTCGAGCAGGCCAGTGTCCACCAGGACATCGTGCCGTTCAGTCGCTTTCTCGGGGAATTGGCAGATCAAGGGATGTCGGGCAAGGTAACCGCGACACTCCCCGCCGGCTAGGTGATCATTGATGCCGAAGCTGGCAGCTTGCGCAAGCAACAGCCTACGTTCCGGCTGGGGACGGCATTCTCTTGTCGTCAATTGGATCGATATCCTCAGAGATTTCCAGCCGTAGTTTCGGTCCTTTCGCCAGGCGCCGGCCCAAGGCCATGACGAAACCCTCGTAACGCTCGCCCGCCTTTGCACGTGCTGCCTGCGCGGCAGGCTCCGGCAAGGCGGGCGTTGTCGCAAGCCAGAAGCGGCCGAACACAGCAAGTGTCTCGACCGCGATGCCGATATCCCGCTCCTGCCGGGCTAGCGAAGGGATGCCGGCGTCTCACGCGTCGTTTGGTCAAATTCGACCACCCGGGGATTGAAATTTGACCTTTCGAGTAATACCTTCTGGAAAATTGGTATTACCGAGGTGGAAACATGACGACTACAGTCACGGCCAAGGGACAGGTGACCATCCCAAAGCCGGTCCGCGATCTTCTCGGAATCGTTCCGGGCAGTAAGGTCGATTTTCGCCGCGCCGCCGATGGTAGCGTGGTGCTTGCACGCACTGACAAGATGCAGCCCGTGAGCCGATTTGCGAAGCTGCGTGGCCATGCCGGCAAGGGGCTCGATACCGACGCGATCATGGCACTGACGCGCGGCGAAGCGTGACGCTCGTCGACACCAACGTTCTGCTCGACCTCGTAACTGACGATCCGAAGTGGGCGGACTGGTCGATCGCTCAGCTTGAGGCGGCAAGCCTCAATGGGCCGTTATCGATCAACGACGCAGTCTATGCCGAGCTTGCCGTACGATATGACCGCATCGAGGATCTCGACGCGTTTCTTGACGAAGCCGGTCTCGAAATCGCTCCGATGCCACGAGCTGCCCTATTTCTCGCTGGAAAGGTATTTACGCAGTACCGCAAGGCGGGCGGATCGCGCACCGGCGTGCTGCCCGACTTCTTCATCGGCGCCCATGCCGCCGTCAACGGGCTGCCGCTGCTCACTCGCGATGTTGGCCGCTACCGCACCTATTTTCCAACATTGAAACTGATCACACCGAATACCAGCGAGTCGTCAGTCCAGGAAACATGATTTTGTGGTCAAGCAGCTAGCGGTTAGAGCGCTCGAAGCGTCTTTGTGACGATCGCGGTGAGGCTGCCCGCAAGGCGAGATGGCGCAGCGGGGGAGCACGTTAGAACGAGCGCGGTTTCCCCAAGCGGTGGAAGGGTCGCATCCCGCAACTGCCTGACCCGATCTGTGATTGCACATTGCGGCAGGACACCGACAGCGAAGCCCGCCGCGATGGCCGCCCGGATGCCGGCGATGGCCTTTGCTACCTAATGCCGGAAATCTGTGCGCGACCTGCTGGAATGGGCCTAACGAAAGCGCGCGCTTTGCGACTGTTCTGGATTCGGAATCGTATTCGCCATCCTTCTGGCAAGCCCAATCAGCCGCAAAACGGCACTTTTCGGATTCGTCTCAAGCCAGAAAGCTTTGATCGAACAGAGACTGTTGTGGCCATCAAGCGGTTTCCATGCCGTCGCATCAATGGCGACAGTTCGCGCGAAGCTCTCCCCCGCCAAAGTAACGCCTTGGCCTAGCTGAACATTGAAGATGACGGTCGCTTGGCCGGCTTGGCACATCTTGACAGTTGGGCGGCACCCGTCGGCGACCATACCTTCCAGCATTGAGAAATCCAGCAGCGGTCCGCTCGTTCCGACCGGCACGAGCAGTCGCATCCCCGCAAGATCTGCCCATGTGACAATCCGCTTTTCGGCAAGCGGATGACTAGCAGGTACTAGAACGAAGACACGCTCCTGCCAGAACATCTCGGCGCGGCAAGACATGACTTTGCCAAGCCCTGGCGCAAAGACGATGTCGAAGCGCCGACGGCGAACGGCCGTCAGGCATTGTTCACGCGGAATATCCTCAATGGCCAAACTGACATCTGGACAAGATTTGCGGAAGCGATCGAAAAGGCGCTTCAGGAATCCTCCTCCCGCTACCGCGCACAGCCCAATCCTGAGCGTCTTTGCGTCCGTATTGCCGCGGGCGGTGTCCCTGAAAGCTTCCTGCAAACCTTCGTAATGTGTCCGAACGACGTCGATCCAGGCTCGCCCTGCCTCGGTCAAACGAACGCCGCGAACGTCGCGCTCGAACAACTGCATCTGCAGAAGCTGTTCGAGTTTAACGACGTTGCGACTTACACTGGATTCACGGACTCTCAGTTCCCTGGCCGCCTGCCTCAAGCTGCCATACTCCTTAGCCGCAAAGACATACGACAGCAGCCTCAGCCCATTGCCGTACGCGTCATGGCTCATGGGCTTTGCGGATTTCATCCCGGACCATCTCGATTTCAGAACAGAGCGACCGGATCTGTTCTTCGGAATGGCCTGCCGTCAGACAGACGCGCAAGCCCGCCTGCCCGCGGGCTACGGTCGGAAAGAAGATGGCCGACGCATAGAAGCCTTTTTGCAGAAGGACCCTGGCGGCAGCGACTGCCAACAATTCATCGCCCAGATGAACCGTGCGGATCGGAAGCGGCTTTCCGCTTTGCGCAGTAGGCATGAGCGCGTCGAAGAGGGCAATCCGCTTCTGCAGGGTTGCCTGGAGTCGACCGAGCTCGTCCGTGCGGTGCAGTCTCGATGAGGCAAGTGCTGCTCCGATTGAGGCCGTGTTGATCGACGCCGAAAACGCATGAGCCACCGCAAATCTGCGAAACAGGTTCTCCTGATGGACGGTGCCCAGCATCAACATGCCGCCTGATGCGCCGAAGCCCTTGCCAAGTGACGCGGCGATAATGGTCCGACTGCCCAACTCGTCCATCTGCGACCTGGCGAAACCTTGCCCCTCGTCGCCAAACAGCGAAATTCCATGTGCATCGTCAATGTAGAGAAACAGGCCGTATTTTTCCTGGAGGCGGCGCAGTTCGTCGATTGGAGCACTGCCACCCATGGAATAGACGCCATCACAGATGTAGGCGACCGCCTCGTTTTTGCGGCAGAGCCGCTCCAGACCAGCGAGATCATTGTGCGCCAACGTCTCGACCCGTGTCTCGCTGGCGATGGTGCCCTTGTGGTAGGCGAGCGTGGCGTGAGCGAGCCGATCGAAGACCATGACCGGCTTATAGCCACCGGTGAGGTGCCCGGAGGCAATCAACGGAAGAGCACTCATGTTGGCGGCGAGCACCGTGGTGTAGGTGATCACCTTTGCGTTGAAGAGATCGGAAAGCGATGCTTCCAACTCGCCCAGGCTGGCGAAATTCAGACGGGTACGGGCACATGACCAATGCAGCGTGCCCGAGCTTCGCACAGCGTCCACCGCGCCGGCGACAATGGCCGGATGATTGTCAAGGCCGAGATAGGAGCAGCGAACAAAGTCGACGATCTGGCGGCTGTCGTAGTTCAGGATGACTGTCCGGCCCTCGGAAGGACGGACATAGAGTGCCATGACACCCTGGTAGTGAGCGGCCTCGAAATGCGTGTCGGCCGCCTCGATAAGACTAGCCGTGTTTCGGAAGGCTGCATGCGTCCGCCCAGCAGAATAAGCGGGAATACGATCTTTCATAAATCAAGCTCCGAACTGTCGAATGACAATCCGAAACGTGAAATTGCCCCGCGCCTACCTCAACGAAGGCCAAGACAATTTCCCTATAAATTCCGGTCGACCGAACGTTGCAACTTCGTGCGACGGTGAAGATGCGCAAAGCTTCGTTCAATCGAACTCCACTGCATATCCACTCGATCGGACAGTGCGGATAATGGGGCGGCCGGTCATTTGCTCGAGCAGCCGGCGCAAGCGCCCGACGTGGACATCGACCGTTCTTGGCTGGACGATATAGTTGGGTGGCCACGCCGCGCTGATAAGTTCGGACCGGCTGAAGACGCGGCCTGGCGCCTGCAGCAGGAGGCTCAGAAGTCTGAACTCAGTGGGGCTGAGTTGGACCTCCTTGGAACCGTGCCTCACAAGACGCCTGCCTGTCTCGAGGCTGAATTCCCACACATCGAAAATGCCCGTTTCCCCCCGCGCTTTCGGGACCTTACCTCCCGAAACGATCGAGTGCAGGTATGCCAAGATCTTGCCCGGCGATGTCGGTCGGACAAACGTTTCATCCACTCCTGCCCTCAGCAGATCCAGATGGTGTTGTTCATTCCCACCTGGCATCAGGGTCAGCAGGCGAACATGGCCCGTTGCCCGGTTGGCCTTGATAAGGGCGCACAGTTCCAACGCGCGCTCGACATTGTTTTCGGTATCGAGAAGTATTGCCACCACCGATGGCTGCGCCGCCAGTTGTTCCAGGTTCTCGTCGCTTGCCAGCACGGACCTGAACCCCTCGGTGGCGAGGATGTGACTGAACAGAAGATACAGGTCGGGACTCTGCGACCAGAAAAGGACCGAAGGCTTCATGCAGGATGCCCCTCCTGACTGAATGATCACGCTTAATCCGCCATTTGTTGCGTCAAAAATTGGCTGGGACTCGGGCACGTTGCGCAAAACCCTCCCTAAGCTTCATACAATGCGCAAAATCTTCACACTTTTTCCTAGACATGTCTAGCAAGTTTGCTACTTTTTGTTGCAACAAATATGCTGATTGGCCCACCGAGTATGGCAGTGTGTGGATTCGAGGCTTTGTCTCGGTTATGCATGCCCGATGGATCACCGACCCTTGTTTATGAAATCAAGCATCGACCATCTGCCGCCGCTGAAGCAGCGCGAGCTCGCTCGGGCCGTGGAGGTGCTGATCGAGGAATTCGAGGACGCGCTGAAGGGCGCAACAGCGGATTTCAAGAAGCGCGGCCGCATTCTCAAGGTCATTCTCTTCGGATCCTACGCCCGCGGCGGCTGGGTGGACGAGCCACATACCAGGAAGGGATATCGATCAGATTTCGATCTGCTGGTTGTGGTCAATAACCGCAAACTGACGGATTTCGCTGCCTATTGGCGCACGGCGGCAGACCGCCTGATGCGCGAGGTGAACACCCCTGTCAGCTTCATCGTGCACTCGCGCCGGGAGGTGAATACAGCGCTCAAGGAGGGTCAGTACTTCTTCGTCGACATTCGCCGTGACGGGATCGTGCTCTATGAGCTTGACGATGAACCACTCGCCAATCCGATTCCGGCCAAGCCATCTGAGGCCGTCCGGTTGGCGAACGAGTACTTTGGGGACAGGCTGCCTCATGCAAGAGTGTTTGCAAAGACAGCAGACTTTCTTCGCGGGGAATCCAACCTCAAGGAAGCTGCATTTTTGCTCCATCAATCGATCGAGCAAGCTTATGCGGCGCTGCTTCTCGTTTTGACGAATTACAGTCCTCCCTCCCACAACATCAAATTTCTTCGCAGCCTTGCCGAGGACCAAGCGCAGCAGCTAGCAGAAGTGTGGCCTCGCGATCAGCAACGCTTCGTGGCTTGGTTCAACATCATCAACGAGGCCTACGTGAAGGCCCGCTATTCGCGCCACTTCGAGATCACCAAGGAGGCCCTCAGCTGGCTCTCAGATCGCGTCGCAGACTTGATCAATCGGATCGAGAAGGTTTGCCGATCACAGCTCGAGAAGCTGAACGACGAAGCCGAAAAGGCCGCTCGGCGATCGTAGGGGACGCCTCATGGACGCCCGCCACTGCGCTGATGAGCTCTTTGTAGTGCGATCCAGCCCAAGGTTGAAGGGCGAGCGAGTATCGTCGAAGCGAGAGGCGATCAAACCGGGCGATCTAACGAAACCGACTTCGATTGCAGCTGCAAACGGTCGGCTGCTTGATCGAGACCTGCTCTAGAAAGCCTGGAAATAAATTACCAGATCGTATCCTTATGTGATATGGTCAAACCTTGGCCGAGAAAAATTAATAGAAACAAAGGAGGCCGCGATGAGAGATTATTTTTCATTTCAGCTATTCATGAGAATGTCGACTGCGTTGTTTATTGGTGCCGCTATCTATTCCATGGTTTTCTGGAATATATGATAGCGCTTGGAGCCCGCGCTTAGACTTTCTCGAGACCAAGTCGCTGACATTTCCCCATCCTGAGCAGTAGCTAGGAGGCGGGGACGCGCTTCGCGAACTGCTCCGACCTGCCAGCAGATCACTCAGGGAAGAAACCACCCTGCGGCGCTAAGTGCAACCCAGTGGGGCCATACCCGCAGCAGCTCGTGGCCCCTGTGCAGACGTTGATGTGTCGAGGTGCTGGCTGGTGAAGCCCAGCCTCGCCAAGCCCCTGCGCACTTCCGGCGCGCCCATGAACAGTCTCCACAAAAGCCCTGTACGATGGTTCTCGATCATCGCGATGATTGGCCCCTGATTGATCGCCAGATATGTCCGGGAGTACCAGTTGCGAGGCTCGCAAAACGCGTCGACAAAGCCGAAGCGGCCCCATATGCGGTTTCGAGGCTTGGTCAGGAAACCGCGCAGTGCGCGCATCGCTTCCCCCGGAGCATAGGGGAAACTCGACAGGGCAGCGGACGGGGTGATTACGCCAAAGTCCCTGTCAGGGGCACTCGCGATGAATCCTCGCGGCCCATGGCTCGCGGTCAGACCCCAGCAGTCAGGGCCGTATCCCAGATGGTTATGGGGATTGCGGACGCAATGCCGATAATTGATCTGCGTATGACGGAGGTTCTGTTGCCAGTAGTCGGCGTATCGGTCGCTTAGGCCTCGTGGATCGAGCCCGCAGAAGGAATATTGCGAAAAGAAGAGCGGACCACCAAAATCCATTCCCAATGGCAGGACGATCCCGTAATGATCGCGCCCGTTTCGAAAGTCGGATCCACCAGCAAAGCCTTCGTGATAGATGCCCGGATCAATGGGGTGGCGAGTTGATCCCGCCGCCAGCACGAAGGTGAGCATGCATTCGTTCCAACCTCTGATCGGGCTGTCCATCGCCCAGCCGTGGTTCGGGCTCCAGTGCCACATCAGTTGCCGGGCCCCGCGTGTGAACCAGTTCCACTCGGCCTGTGACAACAGCGCGTTCACGCTATGGCGAAGGCGTGCTTCCTCGGTTGCCATCCCGGCGAAATACTCGCGGGCGCAGATCAGACCTTGAAACAGGAAAGTGGTTTCGACCAGATCAGCGCCGTCATCCTTGCGACGGAATGGAATTGTCGCACCGGTACGGCCATTGATGAAATGCGGGAACACGCCGTGGTAGCGCGGCGAGCTTTCCAGGAAATCCAGCATTCGCTGCAATCGGCATAGTGCCGCCGTGCGATCGATCCATCCGCGTTCGACAGCAACGATGATTGCCATGATGCCGAAGCCAGAGCCGCCAATAGCTGCGAGATCGTTGGCCGGAGCACCGGTGGTCTTCTGACGATCTCGGGCAAGACCACTGACGGGATGTGCGCCTTCCCAGAAGTACCGGGCCGTTTGCCGTTGCACGATATCCAGCAGCGCTTCATCGTCGAGCTCGCGAACGTTTGCCGGGAAGTCGGGTGCTTGGAGCGTGCTGGGAATCATCGAGCCGGTGTTCCTGAAATGGGCATACAGATCGCCGGTCAATATGTCGTGTCAGGTGAAATGCCGCCATAGGCCCAACCGCCCTCGCCCACGTTTCGTTCCGGCTAGTGCGAAGGTTTCCGAGCGGCCGTGGCTATCGTGTCTCGGTCGCTTCGCGAGTGCTTCCAGGCATTGCAGCTGTCCCTACGACCTGCTCGACGTAAACGGTTCATCCGGGGGGTCGAGAGATATCGAAAAGAGCAACGCTGCGCCTGCAGCGATTAAGGCCACGCAGATGATTGCGTATATCGTTCGTTTCATGCCCGGCATAAATCCATCAAGTCACAATACCTGACCGCTGAATGGGTCGCGAATGTGCGCGGGTTCATCCGAAAAATACGACGAGGACAATAGCGGCAGCCCACAACGCCACACCGCTCTTGACGAGAAAACCGACCATCGCGGTTCAGTCCTTCGACACCAGATATCCTGTGAGCTGGGCGGCGCTCCACGGAGCTGACTGATCCACTGCGACTGCCTTGGGAGGATTGTTTGAACTCCCTCGGGTGCCAAAGCTACGCGGCGCTGGTTTTCTCATTTAGCTATCTCGGCCGCGCGAACCGGATTGTCAGATCGCTTGTGGCACATGCGATACGACCGTCGCCCGCGTGATTGCCATGCCTACATTCTTCATTGGCGGTCTATCAACTCGACTTCGAAAGTCATTGTCGCCTTCAAGAGCGGTTGGCTGTTTTCGTCGCGGACTTCGATTGCGAGGCAGCAGCGGCTGTCGGGTGGTGCGATTTCTTTCACATAGTCTGCCAAGGCTGCGAAAGCCTCCGCACGAGCAGCATTGAGGCCCCCAGCAAGCCTTGTCCCCTCATCGTCGGGAAAGAGCCGGTCATTGTCGCGCACGTCGAAAAAATACAGCGCCATGTTCGCCGACTGCACTCGGCTCTGCCTGTTCCATGTCTGATTTTGTACGATGCCGGTCCAGGTCGCTTCAGATAAGCCCGTTATCCTCGGCCGTCTGGCGGGCTCGGCGTCGGGTTCCGTCGGTGTCGGATTTCCGGTGCCTTTCTCTCGCAGCCTTGCGGATCTGCTCGAAGCGGTTCTCTTCGCTTTCATCGGGCGCAGGCTGGAGCTCGGTTTTCTTTTCGAAGGTGATCATCAGTCGCATTCCCCGCTAAGCTTGATCGGAAGGTGCGCCGGGACGGACGTCCCGGCGATGGTCGTTTCAATTAAAGCGAGCTTCAGGCAGCGAGAGCGGTGGTGCAACCTTGAACGCCCAGCTTGTCGGGCGTCGTTTGTCCAGGCATCGTCGCCCAGCCTCCCGCTTCCACGAACTGACGCTTCTTGTAGCTGTCGGTGATGGCCTTGAACTCGACAAGCTTCGCCGCCGCATCCGGCGCCGCGTTGAACCTTTCAACGCATATGGCGGATGCCAGGTCTCCACGCGCCGTGTCGCTGGCCGTGGCCGCCATCTTTTGGGACGTGCCGCCGGTGACCCAGCCTCCCCAACTGAAGCCGATGACGATCGTGGCGATCACGGCCGCGATGCATGCCCAGACCAGCATGGTCTTCGAAGGCTGGTAGTCCTCCCAACGACGGGAGAGAGATTGTTTCGTCGTGCTCTGCATGGCCATGAAGGTTTTCCTTCCAGGTTGGAGTGCGGATTGCTTTGTCCGGCCGCGCTGGCCGAACGGTTCAGGCACTGTTCTCAGTATCCACCCATGCCGCCGTTGCCTGCCGCCGGGGCGGAATCCTTCGCGGGAATGTCGGCGATCATTGCTTCAGCGGTGATGAGCAGCGCCGCGATCGAACCGGCATCCTGCAGCGCAGTTCGCACGACCTTGGCAGGATCGACGATGCCGGCCTTGATCATGTCCACATAGGTTTCCGTCTGCGCATCGAAGCCCTGGTTGCGGTCCCTGCTTTCGGCCAGCTTGCCGACCACGATCGAGCCTTCGACGCCGGCATTTTCGGCGATCTGACGGATTGGAGCCTCAAGCGCCCTGAGCACGATCGAAATGCCGGCC
>NZ_RQXT01000076.1 GCF_003863365.1 Mesorhizobium tamadayense
CCGAAGCCTTGGCGCGGCTCGACGAGCGGCTGGCCCGCTCGCCGCTCCGCGAAGGGTTTATCGAGCGCCAGAATTTTGCCGACGCGGCCGCCGCGCTTTGGCTCGTGGGGGAGCTCGTCCACCTCGAGGACCTCGTCCTGCACGACGCCCACATGGACATCCGCGCCCCGACCCACGAACTGACGCGCGCGCACGCGGTGCTGCGAACCCGCCGTCGAATTTTGGCGCAAAAACCGGACTGGGCGCTCGGCCGCGACGGTTTTTTGGCGCTGACCGGCCGCGGCGGCGCCGTACCGGCGGCGGCGGGCCAAAAAACCGGGGAAGGGCAGGGGGCTGGAGCCAGCCCCGTTGAAGCCGACGGTCGGGACGATGGTGAGGACGATCTTCTGGCTGAAGAATTTGCCGAGATCGATGCTGTCCTGGCGCGCTCGTCGAAGATTCTGAGCGGTGCCGACGTGCCTGCTCGAAAGGAGGAAACGTCACGACGTGACCGGCCGGACTTGATCTACGATCTCGACTGGGATGAAGAAGAACGGCTGGCCGAATGGCAGGCCGTCCTCGCGGAAACGCGGGAGTTGCCGGCGGTGTTGCGCGCGGCGATCCTGCTCGAAGCCTGGTCGGACATCGAAGTGCTGCAGCATGGCATCTGGCTCGGACCGCTGCTGGTGTCCGCGCTGCTGCGGCAGGAGGGCCTTGCCGCCCACCATCTAGCCTGCCTCCATCTCGGCGCGAAAATCATTCCACGAGAGCGTCGGCGAGCACGCTATCGCAGTGACCGGTTGCTGGCTTCACTCGACGCGATCCACGAGGCGGCGCTCGTGGGGCTGAAGGAGCACGACCGGCTGGTGATGGCGAAAAGCCAGATGGAACGGCGGCTCAAACAACGGCGCACCAGCTCGAAACTGGCCGTCCTGGTCGAATTCGTGCTCTCGCGGCCGATCGTCTCGACCGGCATGATCCAGGAGGTGCTAAAGGTGTCGAAGCAGGGTGCGCTCAATCTCGTCGGTGAGCTCGGCCTGCGCGAGATGACGGGGAGGGGGCGGTTTCGGGCGTGGGGGATCGTCTGACTCTTAGTACGCCCTGAATGCTGACGGCAATGACTCGTTGAATCACCATCTCAATCTCGGGTCGCTTCAAACTCCGGGGCAAACCTAAGCCGAGAGCGCTCGTCCAAGTCCTCCACTGCTGGCACCACCGTAGCGCGCTCCGCATCTGCTCGCGGGCCATGAGCTCCGCCGGTGTCAAGCTGGTCAACCCGTGTGAGATTGCGTCCCAGCTCTAGCTAGATGCACGACGCGGGCGGCGGGTGCTCCGGCGACCGGCATCTCAATTCCCCACGGATATCGTGCTTCCTGCGGGCGTTCGTACTGATAGACGATGAGTTTTGGCAGGTTCCTTTTGTCGTAGCGTCGCGCGAGATTGAACACGACACTGTTTTGGGCGGCGAGGACGAGATGAATCCGATCGACTCCCATCGCGTCGAGCTGCTTCAAAATGCCGAGAAACTGATCGGCAAGCGCCGATTGCCAGGCTTGAGACCAGTGCGACGACTGCGAATCCCGCAGCGTCATGCGGACTACAGGGTGCGTGAAAGTGGTAGCCAAATCCTCCGACTTCACTGTGTATGAAGCCGAGATGGCGAGCACCACCTCGCGGGCGCTTCGGGCTTCCTCGATCCCTGTGATTTGGAAGCGCAAACCATCGTCCGACCCATCGAGCAAGCGCCACCGACTCGCGGTTCTATCCCAGTCCATGACGACGACATCGCCCTCGTCATCCAGGAGCACTCCAGTCAAAAAGGTGAGCGGCACGGCAGTCAGTCCGCCATAGACGGTCGTCAAATCGCTTCTGTCATTTCCCTTCTGAGCCTGGTGGAGCCACGTCTTCATCGTGCCGATTGGCTGGAGAAGGTCCTCGGGCTCAACAATGAGTCCGTCCTTCCGTTGCCGCACGTCCAGAAGGTAGTCCATCCGAGTACCAACGATGCTGTCAGGAACGGCCGCCTTCAATGGCGAACCGTCGTCATCCCGCAATCCTCGGCCCTCGATAACAAAGACCTTCTTTCGCGAGAGCCGCTCTTGCTCGTCCGAGTACCGCCTCCACGCCCAGACGGCCGAACCGATCATCAGCAGAGCGCAAATCATCGTGACGCCCCAGAGGATCCCATCCGGGATAGTCCCGGCCGTACCAATCTCCACGGTGCCGGGTGTGCCCCAGATAGGGCCGGAGTAACTGAAGGCCCAGTTTGCGCCATGAATCGCAATCAGCACGGCGACAGCACCGCGGAAAATCCAACTCTCCGCGTGGCGCGCTCGAAAGAACCATCCGGCGGCCGATCGAATCACAAAGTCAACGGTATCCCAGTGCATATTGCGGCTTCCTCAGTTGGTCGTCAGTTCGACAGGTTCGGGCTCCCGACCGCGCCTATGAAGGCTTGCGGACACAATGAAGCGCCGGAAAAATCCCAATTTCACGATCAGGAGCACGGCGAACTCGATACCCCTTTCTCCGTCGACCAGATCCTGCATCGAACGAAGATCCGTAACGCTCGGCTGCGCTGAAAAACTTGGATGCGAGTGCCATTCGCCGAGGTAGTTGAACGTCTGATAGTTGTGACCTGTCCGATCGAAGAAGTTCTCCAAAGCCTGCCGGTGATGGTCGGCGTCGCGAACGAAGTGAGCCCGTTCTCCCGAAATCTCGTCCAGAGAAAAATCGACGACCGCAAAATGACCGCGCGCGACTTCCTGCCCCATGAGGATGCCGCCAATCTCACGCGACCCTGCTCGTCGAAGAGCTGGCTTAATACAATCGCGCACCTCATGGGAGACTCCCACCCGGATCATGCTGCGACTTCCGGGAAGAGAGAGGCGAGAAGCTCCTTCAGGTCTTCCTTGGACGCACCATCTTGGGCTTCGCCCCACTTTCCTTCCGGCAGAAGGGCGATCGGCCAGGTATCGAAGGCTGCGCGGAAGATCCATTCCGCAGCCAATCCGATCGCATAGGCCGAGGACGGAAAGATGCTTTGCTCGCGCGTCAGGATATCCAGCGCCAATCGCGAAGCATGGCCGGCGATGACACTGACATCGGCGTCGTCAGCCACGAGCGGGGAGCCTTGCTCCCGCTGCGCTCCATATTCCACTTGAGTTGCAGCCGCCCACGGCACACCATGGGCATCGCACCAGGCGCGTATCTGGCCTCGAGCAATCGTCGGGATCGGGTCGAGCTCTGGCCTCGCCCTCGCGACGATACCTCCGATCCCTCCGGCAAAGACCTCGCACCAAATCATCGGTTTGCGGTGCCGGCGCGCGACCGCCGCCATCAGGTTGAACGCTCGCGGATCGGCGGTCGCATCGATCAGCAGGTCGGCCTGCGCCAATTCCTCCATGACGGACTCGGTCGTTCCGGCACTCTCCTGCTGACCTATCGCCACGCGCCGCATGGAAATCTCGGCATTCGCCACGATGTCCTTGAGGCGAGCGTTCAAGGAGTCGACCTTATGTTGGCCAATCGCTCTTGCGTCGAGGTCATTCCTGACGAGATTTGCCGAGAAGAAGATATCGTCGTCGACGAGCGTGAATTTTCGGACGCCGGATCTGGCAAGAGTGGTAGCGATCTTCGATCCAACCGAGCCGCATCCGACAATCGCGACCCGCTTCTCTGCAAGACCGGCGTGGTTCGCCGGCAAGCGGCCGGATGTACCGGGTGCGACGATCATCTTATAGCCGAAGACAGTCTGCTTGCCTTCTTGCGGATAGAGGTTCAGCGCGATCCACCGGTCTGCGTCCCCGAGCAGCACGAAACCGTCAAAGGGGCTTTCCAGCAGTTGCTCCGCAAGTTCGGGGAACTCAGCAGGCAACAGCTCGGCGAAACGCCCTGGGTTTGCCCCGAAGCGGGCGATCTCACGCGTAGTGCGAAAGGCGAACCCCTTAGCGATCGAGGAGCGCGAAGGCTTTGGACCGCTGTTCGACCATATCGAGCCTTCGTCCCCTACACTGACGAGAGATGCAACCCACGTCGGTTTCTCGAACCGATCCCAGGCGATGATGGGTATAGCGGTATCGACTGGAAGTCCTTCGAGAACTTCGATGACGCCTCGGTCAAGTACGAACCTCATATGCTCGTTGCGGGCGTCGCGGCCGATCGACGCCTTATGAGCCGATGGAACAACGCCGCCCTCGTCTCCCTCCGGCCTCTCACCCGACAGGAGAAGATATGCGCTCTCAGCCATCATCGCCCCGGTGATCGACGGATCCCAATTGTCCGGCCGGAACTCGAGGCAGAGCTCTCCTCCCGCCCCGTACTGGTGCCAGGTAAGCCGCTTACCGTCCCGCGATAACACCATGGGCGGTGTATCCGGGAAGGTCGACGGATACACCATGTAGAGGCTGAACGTCTCACCATTGTGCTGGATGTCAAAATCCACGATCAGCTGAAGATCGTCGCCGACCCTCCAGCCGACAGCCGACAGCCATCCGGCGCGCTCCTGCAACTGTGCGAGCGCGACCTGCTCGGACCTCGCACGGGAGGCGTTCGTCAGCCACCAGCTCATGCAAATCCTTTCGGCGTCGTCGGCACCCGAGGCGCGTTTCCGAAGGTCGGGATGGCCACCGCGGGGGCAGCGGACGGCGTGCGCAGGAGCCCTCCACCGTTTCCGTTGATCTTTGTCACTGCTCGGTCGGTCAACGCCGTGCCCATCCGGGCAGAGACCGCTTCGTTCATGCGCTTCAACGTTGTGGCGTGGGCGGCGCGTCCAAAATCCTGCCGGGCCTGTTCGAGCCACCGGAAGAAGGCCTTCGCCTTGCGCGGGTCCTTCTCCCATCTGTCAGCGAAGTTCTCGAACGGGTCGGTGGGATTCGCAATGATGTATTTGGTACCATCGTGACGGATGTACCGGTCCATGCCCTCCAGGATCGAAAAGAGGGCGCCGGAGATCGTGTCTTGTTCCCCGTATGCGTGGCCTGCCAGCGTGGTGATGATGACAGAGATGGGCTTCAGATCGGGCTCGCCGATGAACGTGTTGTCCCGGTGCCTCTTTAAGAGCATCACCGCGGCCTGCAACGGTGTCCGCACGCGATAGTCCGGCAGCTTCTCGACGCTAGCCGTGATCCCCTGCCTCTTCAACGACTCCACGAGGATCTGCTTGCGCCGGGCGAGGACCGAACCCATTCGTGACCTAAACCATTCCCCATATCCCTTTGGATTGGAGCGCGGCCAGTCGGCTGTCCGCACCCGGTAGGTCGGGACATCGCGATCCGTGATGGCGATCGCAGTATCCGCCCACCGCGCATCGAATTGCGCGCGTTCCAGAAGAAGCCGCTGTTCTGAGCCATTCGGCAACGAGGGAACGATGTCCATGTGAAACTGGGCGCCATCTGCATAGGAGAGGATCCAGCAACGCCGGCCTTCACGCACAGGCTTCGTCATCCCTTTGGCGTCGTGATAAGCCTTGATTTCATGGCCCAGGAGCTGCTTTAGGTCGAACTGAGTGAGATCGTTCTTGGTGAGCTGCTTCAACTCACAGACTGAGTCGACATCATACTCCTCGGCGTCGTTGACCGGTCGGATCGCCGTTCCAAGACGAAACGATCCCTGTACATAAACCGCCGGATCGAAATTCCGCACCGTGCTCTCGGGCCGGTGAAACCAATCGCCCAGGGACGTGTAGCTCGTCTCGGCTTGTTCATACCGGGATACTGGAATGGCGAGCTCCTCCACGAGTGCCTGAAGGAATTTCTCAACCTGATCGTCTGTGCCTGCCATTTCCGAACTCCTCTGTTGCCCGATAGCGTTTTACGCTTCGCCAGGTCGCCCCGATCGTCATTGACGAGGCATCGATGGGAACAACAACTATACGGATCGTGTAACTATGTCCATAGCGTTTTTACACGTATCGACGCTGAAGGCTTGGCGCAATGTGGGGGAGCCACGCATGGCCCGAGCCCGCTTTTCAATTGACCGTCAGCGCTGATGAGAATATGAATTATACACATCGTCTTTCAATTTCAATATAGTTTCTATACGCATTGTGAGGTTATGATGGAGAACGAACGACCCGGGGTGCGTTGGGGCGTCGAACAAAGGCTGGAATTCATAGAGTTCCGGCTGTTCTGGGAAGGCGGGGTGAACCGCGCGGATATCATTAACATGTTCGGCGTTTCGGTGCCGCAGGCATCGAAGGACCTGACGCTGTATCAGGAGCGAGCACCAGGAAATGTGGAGTACGACAAGAGCGCCAAGCGCTATATCCCGGCCCGAAATTTCGAACCGAGATTCTTGACCCCTGGCCCCGAAGCGTACCTGTCTCGCCTGCGCTCCCTTGCGGAAGGACTATCAAAGCCAGCCGAATCCTGGCTTCGGTATCATCCCGAATCCGACATCGCTCTGACACCGCACCGTGATGTCGATACGGCCGTGTTGCGGGCAGTCCTCGATGCAATGCGCGAGCAGAAATCCGTGGAAGTCCTGTACCAGTCCATGAACAGCATTCGTCCTGATCCCATGTGGCGGCGCATGTCGCCCCATGCTTTCGGCTATGACGGATTTCGCTGGCACTCGCGCGCTTACTGCCACCTCGACGCCAAGTACAAAGACTTCATACTGCCGCGCATTCTCGAAGCAAGTTCCCCCGGCCCGAGCGGCGCGGGTGGAGAGAATGACCTGGGATGGCACGAGCGTATCCGGGTCGAAATTACACCGCATCCGGCGCTCGCCGAAAATCAGAAGAAGGTCGTGGCAAAGGATTACGGCATGACGGATAATAAAGCTGTGCTGTTGGTTCGCTGTTCGATGCTGTTCTATGTCCTTAAGAGGCTCGGATTGCTCCGGGATGCCGAGAAGGAACCTCCGCGGGCGCAGCACATAGTTTTGCTGAACAAAGAGGCCGTGCAATCCGCGCTGAAACGCGCCGAGTTTGCCGATGCGAGTGCGGCAGGGCAGGCGTAGGCCGGTGCGCAGTATGTCGCCGGCCCGGTTTCTAGCTAGACGAAATATTTGCCCGAGGTCTCCCACAGACAGGCTTCCGTGGAGTTCCAGTGTGATGCTCTACGAGAACGTCACGTCCGAGACCAAGAAACGTCGATTCGGGATCCCTATTCCGTGCCGATTGACAACCGCGTCCTGGGGCATGATAGGCAGATGTCGGGAGCAACCATCCATTGTATTGCCGTCTTAGCAGACGCAATGAACCAGCGACTGATCATGGCAGAGACATGAGTTAGAGCGATGGTGATACTTCGAAGGGGGAAAAGATGCCAGTTAAACTATTTTCAGACGTGACGAGCGCAACAAGCCGAGCGACGCAAATATTTCCGATTTTGATCGCTGCCGCTGCGAATCGTCGAACACTTACCTACGGAGTATTAGCGGATATACTTGGCTTCGGCGGTGCCGGAGTGTTTGCAACGCAACTTGGGCACATCATGCACTGGTGTGCCGACAATGACCTTCCGCCGCTGACTGTCTTGGTGGTGAACGCAAAGACAGGTTTGCCGGGAGCCGGACTCTGGAGAATCGAAAACCTCCACGCTGACCGGGAAAAGGTGTTTGGCTATTCATGGTACCAACTCGTGCCACCAACGATTGAAGAACTAAACGAGGCTGACAAGGCCCGCAAGAACGACAAGAAGCGCGGCTGAGCGTTAGCCAGTGCCACCATGCGATGCCGAAGCGCTCTCCTCTTGCTAACTCTGAAGCGGCTAGACCTCGACACACGGTTCTTCAATATGACGGCTGCAGGGACGAGCCAACCGTTCGGTGTTCGGGACAATTCGGCGAAAGTTCATCGCGAGGATTCTTAAGATGGCTCAACTCGAAGACCTAAAACCCAATGCGTCCGTTCGCGGCATCTTGCCAGATGGGCTGGTGACCGTTGTCAGCGTTCACTGGCATGGTTCAGCCGCTCTTGAGCTCACCTATAAGACGCCCGAAGGTAAGGTCGCAAACGAACTGCTCTATAGGCATGATGAGCCAAGAATTGGCCTTGTAGAGCTAGGTCGCCCATGGAGCTTCGACGGAGACGGCACGCTCTTCCGGCTCGTATCTGAAGCGCAGCGAATTCGGCTCGCCCATCTTTTCGATCCAGTTTTGGCTGTGCACACTTCCGTTGTGGAGCCACTGCCGCACCAAATTACCGCGGTCTACGAGTCCATGCTGCCGCGTCAGCCTCTGCGATTTCTCCTTGCAGACGACCCTGGCGCCGGCAAGACAATTATGGCCGGCCTACTGATGAAGGAGTTGATCGCGCGAGGCGATCTCCATCGCTGCCTAGTCGTATGCCCAGGTAGCCTCGCAGAGCAATGGCAGGACGAACTGTATAGACGGTTTCATCTGCCCTTCGATATCTTGACCAACGACAAGCTCGAAGCAGCCAGGACCGGCAATTGGTTCCTCGAGAATAACTTGGTTATTGCGCGTCTCGATAAGCTTTCGCGCAATGAAGATGTGCAGCAAAAGCTTCAGGCCCCTGATTGCCGCTGGGACCTAATCGTCTGCGACGAAGCGCATAAGATGTCCGCCACGTTTTTCGGTGGGGAAATCAAATATACTAAGCGATACAAATTGGGCCAATTGCTCGGCACATTGACGAGACATTTCCTTTTAATGACTGCGACGCCGCACAACGGCAAGGAAGAAGATTTTCAGCTATTTATGGCGCTTCTTGATGGTGATCGCTTTGAGGGTCGATTCCGAGATGGCGTGCATGCGGCAGACGTTTCCGACCTCATGCGAAGGATGGTCAAGGAAAATCTACTCAAGTTCGACGCGACGCCTCTCTTTCCCGAGCGAATTGCCTATACCGTCCCCTACAAACTCTCGGACGCTGAGGCTCAGCTGTACAAGGAGGTCACGGACTACGTGCGCGAGGAGTTCAATCGAGCGGAGGCTCTCGAGAATGACAAGCGCGCCGGCACCGTGGGTTTCGCCCTTACCATTCTCCAGCGCCGCCTCGCGTCTTCGCCGGAAGCGATCCACCAGTCTCTAAGGCGACGAAGGGAACGATTGGAAGGTAGGCTCAGAGAGCTGGAACTGCTCCAACGCGGCGGCGAAGTGGCGCCTGCGCTAGCGGCGGCGGCTCCGGCGCTCGACGCAGAAGATGTCGAGGATCTCGAGGATGCGCCCGATAATGAGGTCGAGGCGGCCGAGGAAGACATACTCGATCAAGCGACGGCCGCGCGAAGCATCGCGGAACTGCGCAACGAAATCGAAACCCTGAAACGCCTTGAGGTCCTGGCGCACTCGATCCGCCGTAGCGGTGAAGACAAGAAGTGGCGCGAGCTTGCGAACCTTTTGTCCGAGATTTTCACTCCGGCTGTCATCGCCAACCAACTCGAGGGGGACCCAGCTCCTTATGATGCGGGCGTTCATCCTATCCCAAAGCCGACTCCTTCCCCATCGCAAAAGCTGGTTCTTTTTACGGAACACCGAGACACGCTGAACTACCTCGAAGGGCGGATCACTACCCTTTTGGGTCGCAAGCAGTCGGTCGTCATGATCCACGGAGGAATGGGCCGCGAGGAGCGGTTGAAGGCACAGGAGTCGTTCAGACACGATCCTGAGGTTCAAGTGTTACTTGCAACCGACGCCGCAGGTGAAGGCATAAATCTCCAGCGTGCCCATCTGATGGTGAACTACGACCTTCCGTGGAATCCGAATCGTTTGGAGCAGCGCTTCGGCCGCATCCATCGCATTGGTCAGACCGAAGTTTGTCATCTGTGGAACCTCATCGCGGAAGGAACCCGAGAGGGCGATGTGTATCGGAAGCTCCTCGAAAAGCTGGAGCAAGCCCGCAAGACCCTCGGAGGACAGGTCTTCGATGTCCTAGGTAAGCTTCAGTTCGAGGGACGCCCGCTGCGAGAGCTCCTCATCGAAGCTATACGCTACGGAGATCTACCGGAGGTTCGAGCGAGGCTTACCCAGGCTGTCGACAGCGCGCTTGATCGGACCCAGCTTCAAGACCTGCTAGAGGAGCACGCGCTGGCACATGACTCGATGGACGTAAGTAAGGTCCATCGGATACGTGAGGAGATGGAGCGTGCTGAGGCACGCCGGCTGCAGCCCCACTATATCGAATCCTTTTTCCTGGAGGCGTTCAAGCAGCTAGGCGGCAATGCAAAGCAGCGCGAGCCACGGCGATACGAGGTCACCCATGTACCCGCGCCGATACGCAACCGTGATCGATTGATTGGGTTCGGTGAACCGGTACTACCCCGCTACGAGCGTATTGCGTTTGAAAAGTCGCTCGTTGCCCCACAGGGCCTAGCTCTCGCTGCCTTTGTCTGTCCGGGCCACCCACTTCTCGACGCGGCGATAGACCTCACCCTAGAGCGGCATCGCGATCTCTTGCGCCGAGGCACTGTCCTGGTCGATGACCGTGATCCGGGCCTAACTCCGCGCGTCTTGTTTTTTCTAGAACATGCCATTCAGGACGCAGGCATTACGCGAAGCGGGGACCGGCGGATCGTATCGAAGCGGATGCTCTACGTTGAGATCGACGCGGAGGAACAGGCCCGCCATCTGAACTACGCACCCTATCTTGACTATCGGCCGCTCCACGACGGCGAGCCAACTGTGGAAGCTTTCCTCGCTCGGGCTGAGTCTGCTTGGATCGGTCGGGAGATCGAACAGAAGGCCCAGAGCTATGCCATCACCAATGTTGTGCCGGAGCACCTCAATGAGGTTAGGTCACGTAAGCTCGAATTGCTCAGCAAGACTGAGGCCGCCGTCAAGGACAGGCTGACAAAGGAAATCAACTACTGGGATCATCGTGCCGAACAGCTAAAACTTCAGGAACAATCCGGCAAAGTAAATGCCCGGCTGAACTCGGGAGAGGCTCGGAAGCGTGCTGATGCCCTTCAGGGGCGTCTAGAAAAGCGTATGGACGAGATCAAGCGCGAACGGCAGATCTCTCCTTTGCCCCCCGTCGTCCTTGGCGGCATGCTTGTCGTTCCGGCCGGGTTGGTTGCTGCAATGACTGGGGTTCGATCGCCCACATTCACAGAATCCCCGGACACTCTGGCGGCCGCCGCAAAAGCCCGCCAGATCGTGATGAAAGTCGAACGTGATCTCGGCTTTGAGCCAATCGATCGTGAATTGGAAAAACTCGGATATGACATCGAAAGCCGCATGCCCGGCACGGGGCGCCTTCGCTTCATAGAGGTAAAGGGGCGGCTGTCTGGTGCAGCGACTGTCACAGTCACTCGCAATGAAATCCTCTATTCGCTCAACAAGCCGGATGATTTCATTCTTGCGATGGTGGAATTCGATGGCGACGATCACCGCCTTCACTATGTCCGTCGGCCGTTTCAGCGCGAACCGGATTTCGGCGTCACCAGCGTAAACTATAATTTTGCTGAGTTGATCGCGCGTGCAGAGCCGCCCAGATGATCGGGCAGCCACATTACTTCGATGGGATACGCGAGCGTGCGGTGAGACGCTGGGACCAGCTGGAAGGCGATCCCGAACTCGCCGGCCCTTGGCATCAGCTTTTCAAGCAGGTCCAGAGCCCTCGCCATATTCTCTCGGAGCTCCTGCAAAACGCGGACGACGCTGGCGCCACCGAGGCGACGGTACGTATCGAAGACCACTGCTTTATCTTCACGCATGATGGAGAGGATTTTGCCGAGGAGCATTTCGCTTCTCTGTGCCGGTTCGGCTACTCCAACAAACGTGCGCTGCATACGATCGGGTTCCGAGGGATCGGCTTCAAGAGCACGTTTAGTCTTGGGGACACAGTTCGTCTTCTGACACCCACGCTTTCCGTGGCCTTCGAGCGCCAGCGGTTTACCGAACCGAAGTGGCTTAATGGCGACGCCTCTCCAACACGCCACACCGAAGTCCATGTACCAATCGCCGATGGCCATCGGGAGCGGGAGGTCGAGAAGAACCTTGAGGAGTGGCTCAAAAGTCCGGTTTCCCTGCTCTTCTTCAAACACATTCGTCGTCTGCGGATTGGCGAGCATGAAATGCACTGGGGCAGCATGGGTTGCGGGCCAGTCCCAGATACGGAGTGGATGGCCCTGCATGACAATCCTGATCACGCCTTCCTGCTCGCGCGATCCGTAGAAGAGGCGTTTCCGGCCGAGGCATTGTCCGAAATCCGGCAGGAGAGACTTCTCGGTGCGGACCAAGAGGCGGACTTCCCCCCCTGCAAGGTCGAGATCGTCCTTGGCGCCAATGGGCGGCTATACGTCGTGCTGCCCACGGGGGTCGAGACTTCGCTGCCCTTCGCCTGCAACGCTCCATTCATCCAAGACCCGGCCCGCCTGAAGATCAAGGACCCAGAAACATCACCGACAAATCGGTGGCTCTTGGAGCGTGTCGGGGCGCTCGCAGCATCAGTGATGCTTCGATGGTTGCGCGACGCCAACGCTAGCGTGGTCGAACGATCTCGGGCTTATGAGCTGTTCGCTGATGTTGTTCGTGATGACAATTCGCTTGAAGGGACTTGCACGACGACGGTGGAAGAAACCTTCGATGGCGCGATCGAAGGCCAAGCCTTTCTCCTCACTAATGACGGCGACCTGAGACCCGGCGGGCAGAGCGTCATCTTCCCCGAGGAAATGTTCGATGTCTGGCCCGCCGAACAGGTTGCTTCCCTCCTCGACAGTGCTAGCCGACCGGCGCTATCCCGCCATGTGTCTGTCGCTAATCGCGAAAAGCTGGTCCGCCGGGGCGTGGTCGATCGCGTAAGCAAGGAACATGTCCTTGCGGCTCTTCAGGCAAAGCACCTACCGAGGCCAGAGCTGTGGCGTAGTCTCCTGAAATTATGGGCGTACTTGGCGCCGGACCTGACCAGCTGGCGCATGACGGCGATCCGGTCGAAACTTAGGATATTTCCCGCTCAAGGCAGGAATGTCCTCTATTCGGCTGCCGAGGTCGTGCGATTAGGGGAAAAGCGTCTACTCCAGGCGGATGCAGATTGGGAATTCCTGTCCGCGCACTTGCTAGTATTGAATCAAAACTGGACGCGTTTCATCACAGAGCAGTGCAGGAGCGCGGAAGGTGCTGGGGAAGCCGAAATTGATCAGGAGGCATCCGCCGCGCAGGCCGTCCTCAAGACTCTTGGCTTTGAGGAGTCGAGCGATGTCAACAAGGTCATTGATCAGGTAGCTTCCGGATTTTTCAATCAGGAATCGAAAGCCCTTCCCAACTGCGTCCAACTTGCCCAAATCGCCGCGAAGCTGGGCGTAACGGCCGGCGATTCCTTCAGATTTGTGTCGAGCGATCTGCGGCTCAGATCGCGTGCCCATTTGGTTCTTTTCGACAGAGACGGAACCTTGGAGCCTCTGTTACCGAAGCTTTGGTGTACGGAGCATCTTCTTCATCCCGACTATTCGAAGGATTTCACCTCATGCACCGCGGAGGAGTGGCGGCGCTGGATTTCCTCGGGGCGCTCTGGCCTTCTGGAGTTCGCCCCGCTCAAGCAGAAGCGCGTCGAGTTGTATGGCCGGCAGAAGATCGAAACCGAGATCCGCAAGCGCGGTTCATCGTCCGCTCCGACTTTTCACTACAAGACATCGCGTTTCTTCGTTGAAGATTTCGACTTTGACGATGCCTTTTGGAACCATTGGGCCGCTGGCGCGAAGGATGACGATCGCCTCTGGGGTCGCGTTCTCGATCGAATTCTTGCTCAGCCGGAAACCTTTTGGTCGTCAGCATCGAAAGCACGCGCGCTGCATGTCGCGACGACAGGCAGCACGCGGGCGATAAGCTCTGATGAACTCCTGCCGTCATGGATTCTGAAATTTCGGGATCTGCCTTGCCTCCCGGACACGCGAGGTGTCCTCCGCAAGCCCGCCGAGATGCTACGACGAACGCCTGATACCGAGTCACTTATCGAGGTCGAGTTTTTCGTCCATGGGCTGCTTGACCGAGAAACTACTCGGCCGCTGCTAGCGCTGCTCGGAGTCAGGAACACACCCACGGGACCGGACCGCCTGCTGGACTGCCTCCGAGCCCTGGCGCAAACCAGCCAGCCACCAATCCAAGAAGTCGAGAAATGGTATCGGCGTCTCGACCAGATGGTCGATACATGTTCGACGGCCGATCTTCTGAATATCAAGAACGCCTTTCGGGAGGAGAAGATCATTCTCGTCGAGGGAACTGGCTGGGCCACACTGTCAGGCGTGTATCTCTCTACCGATGAAGATGATGCGCCAGGCGCCGATATCATCCGTGCCTCGGTTCGCGACTTGGCGCTTTGGCGAAAAATTGGGGTCGCGGAGCGACCAACTGCGGATCTGGCCATTCAGTGGCTCAAGCAACTCCCTGCGGGGGCTGCGCTATCGCAGGACGATGCCCGCCGCGTTCGGGCGCTTATGTCCCGCCACGCGAGCCGGATATGGCACGAGTGCGGTCAATGGTTGAATCTGGCGCGCGAATGGCTGCCGACAACGTCGCTTGAATACGCGCTCACCATGCAGACTCTGACGGAGTACAGCCATCTGCATGAATGGGTGAAGCAAAAGACCGCCGACTTTCAGCGATTGCCGGCGGAGACTACGGAAACGTCGCCTTTCGGAAGTCTACCGCGTCTTGCGGACCGCATCGAGGAACGCCTTCCGCAAGACCTCCTGTTTTCTGGCTCGCCGGAGAAGCAACCCTGGCTCACCAGGCTGGGGGCCGAACTCTGCAGGATTGAACTCGATGGCAGTGGCGACGCGCAGCGAATCCGCGCCTATGCAGAGGATCTCTCGTGCACTGCTTGGCGGACCACACCTACGCTGGAGATCATTCCTTATATCGACGGCGCGCCGGCGGGAACACCGAAGCGTGCCGAGGTTGTGTGGCTCGACCGGGTGCTTTATGTCGAGCAGCTTCCGCGGGCGAAGCTGGCGCGGCTGGTGCCGGAGCGGCTGGGGAAGGTCTTTGGCCGATCCGATGTTACTGCGGCCTTGAACTATTGTTTCGGCCGACCGGTCGACGAAGTGACCGAGTATCTGGAAGAGAACTTCAAACTTGAGCCCCGATCAGGATCCGCGCCATCAGAAAGCGCAACACCGCTTTCCGAGGGACAGGCTACGCAAGCCGGCGGAGTGGAAGCTGTGGCCGATCATATTCCTCCACCGGAAAGCCCGGACGCTGAGGTGAGGCCGGAACCGACCGCCGTGGCCGAGCTGGCTACCGCGATCGAGGCCGGGCCGACCGAACAGCCAGATGAAATCCACGGGGAGTTGGACGGCGTGGATGTTGGGCCGCCAAGAGAGCGACCCGCTCCGAAACCAGTCAAGCCGAGCATTATCGAGCGATTTGCTCGATCCCTCGGCTATCAGAAGGAGAGCGACGATCGCTTTTTCCACGCCAACGGCAGTTGGATCAGCAAGGCCCACGACAATCGCTTCCCTTGGGAACAGCGGACGGCGAAAGGCGAATTCGTCCGTCGCTACTGGCCGAAGGATCACTGCCTAGAGCAGCAGCCGCTCCAGCTTGAGGCGGACATCTGGGGGCTAATCGAGAAGTTCCCGGATCTCTATGCTCTCATTCTCTCAACCCCGCAGGGTGACCCCATCGAAGTGCCAGGCGCGCGACTGCGCGCCATGCGCGACGACGGCGAACTCACCCTCTACCCAGCAACGTACCGATTGGTTTTTGATCATGACCGTTAGCAATAGCCCGAAGAAGAAGCTGATCGAGGTAGCTCTGCCGCTACCGGAGATCAACGACGCGTCGGCTTACGACAAAATGCCAGGAATTGGCCCGCACCCGAAGGGCATCCACCATTGGTGGGCACGTCTACCGCTTCCGACCGCGCGCGCGATTCTGTTTGCCTCCGTCGTTGACGATCCGGAAGCGCACCCGGAAAAATGGCCGACAGAAGACGAACAGAATGCCGAGCGTGAGCGGTTGTTCGATATCATACGTCGGATGATGGGAAAGAAGCTTCACGAAGCGCCCGAGGTCTACGCCGAGGCGAAAGCTGAGATGCTGAAAAACTGCGACGGTCAGCTGCCTCCGGTCTTTGACCCATTTGCTGGCGGCGGATCAATACCGCTCGAAGCTAGTCGGTTGGGCTTCAAAGCCCACGCCGGGGATCTCAACCCGGTCGCCGTCCTCCTAAACAGGTGCAATCTGGAGCTTGCACCACAGTGGAGTGGGCATGCCCCGGTTAATCCAGATTCCCGTCAGTGGATTGGCGGAAGCGAAGCTTGGCGCGGGACTCACGGGTTAGCTGCCGACGTCCGATACTATGCCGGCGTCATCCATCAGCGAGCCATCGAGAAAATTGGCAAGTACTATCCTAAGGCTAATTCTGAGAATGTCCGCGGTGGCGAAGCTAATGTAATTGCTTGGATCTGGGTAAGAACGGTGGCGAGCCCTAATCCCGCGGCCAAAGGAAAGCATGTCCCGATCGCCTCGTCTTTCGTCCTATCGACGAAGGGCAACAATTCAGTCTGGGTACATCCGGCAATCGACGAAAGGCTCGATGAAGGATGGAGATTCGAAGTTCACTCCGGAGTGCCAACGAAAGATGGATTGGCCAAGGCGCGACTCGGTACAAAGGCCGGAAAGGGTCAGGACTTCATCTGCATCCTGACCAGAACACCGATACAGCGGAGTTATGTCCAGTCGGAAGGTAAGGCTGGTAGACTTCGCGAGAGGCTGATGTGTGTGGTCGCAGACGGACCATCCGGCCGAATGTACATCGCCCCAAATTCTGAAACTGAAAAATCGCTTCAGATACATGAATGGCATGATGATATCGCAGAGGCTCGCGCGTCCTTACTTGCTGGCCCTCTCCCAACTAGAGCAGAAATCACGGGCGGCGTATGCACCGCATACGGCTTATCCTCCTGGGGCCACCTCTTCACCGATCGGCAAATCTTAGCGCTCCTCACCGCAAGCGATCTGATCCAAGAAATCGGTTCTCAGATCCGTGCGGATGCCGAGCGCGCCGGATTGCAGGAGACTGACGCCATCCGTTACGAGCAAGTGGTGCGCACGTTTCTGGCTCTTGCCGCCGACCGTTGCGCAGACTTTAACAACAGTCTTTGCCGATGGAGCCCGTCAAATCAAAAAGTTATGAACCTTTTCGGGAAGCAAGCTATTCCGATGGTTTTCGATTTTGCCGAGGCGAATTTTCTCGGAAGCTCGGTCGGCGCTTGGAAGACGTGTAGCGACTATGTGGCTGATTGCGTAGAGGTGATTTCTGTAGGCGAAGCACGAGTTGGTGAGGCCAAGCAACTCGACGCGGCCGCCGAGCAAAATGGTGCTGAGCTTATTTTAGTAAGCACCGATCCACCATATTATAACAATATTAGTTATGCGGTATTGTCGGACTTCTTCTACGTCTGGCTCAGGAGATCGATAGGGAAAGTTTATCCGGATATATTTTCAACTGTCTTGGTGCCAAAACTTCCCGAGCTGATAGCGGCAGCGAATCGCTTCGAAGGGGATGCCCTGCGAGCAAAGCAGCATTTCGAGAATGGGTTCCGACAAGCCTTTTCAGCGCTGCGCAGTAAGATGGATCCGCGCTTTCCGCTCACAGTCTATTACGCATTCAAGCAGGAAGATGAAGATGCCGCCGAGGATGCAGGTGCGCACAACGATCTCGATCTAACCACTGGTTGGGAGACATTATTAGAAGCGCTAATTTCAAGCGGGTTTCAGATCACCGCGACTTGGCCGGTTCGCGCTTCACAGAAATGGCGGATGGTTTCTATGGGTGCAAACGCCCTCGCATCCTATATAGTTCTTGCTTGTCGCCCTCGCCTGTCGTCAGCGCCACAGATTTCCAGCGCGCAGTTCCGCCAGGAACTATCGAGAACTCTTCCTGCCGCACTGCGTCACTTACAACAAGGCAATATTGCGCCTGTCGACTTTGCGCAGGCCGCGTTGGGGCCAGGAATGGCGATCTACTCTCGTTACGACCGCATCCTCGACCCCGCAGGCAAACACATGTCTGTCAGGTCTGCCATTAACACCATCAATCAAATGTTGACGGAAGTGCTCAGTGAGGTCGAAGACGAGTTCGACGCCGACACGCGATGGGCGATTGCTTGGTTCGAGCAAAATGGCTTTCTCGAAGGAGACTTCGGCGACGCCGAGTTATTGAGCAAGGCAAAGGTCACCTCCGTGTCGGGGCTTCAACATGCTGGCGTTGTTCTTTCTAAAGGGGGGAAGGTGCGGTTGCTTCGGCCCCTCGAGCTACCGACAGACTGGGATCCCGAAAACGACAGCCGCTTAACGGTCTGGGAAATGACGCATCATCTCTTGCGTTTGTATCACCATCAGGGCGCTGGAGACGAGATCACCTCGGGTCTCCTACGCAAATTGGGTTCCAACAGCGAAGCAGCGCGAGATTTGGCGTACAGGCTGTTCAAGGTGAGTGAGAAGAAAAAACTGTCTCAAGAAGCTCTCGGCTACAACGCGCTAGTTCTGGGCTGGCCCGAAATCGCCCGCCTCGCACGTCAGGAACGAACCGTTCCGCCACCTACGCAATCTGACATGTTCGGGAGGGCCTAGGCCATGGCAATTACGAATCAGGAACGCATTGGCAAAGCCCTCGAACTCCTAAAGGCCGGTCTTGCGCCGTTCGTCGAGCGTGAGGTCAAGAGCGCCCTGAAGAACGGGCAATCGGTGCAGGCTGCACAAGCGATGGCCGAGGATCCGCACGTTCGCGACAAGCCCATCACCCAGTGGGACTCGGCACTGCTGTTGAAGCTTATGTGGGATGCCTGGAACGATGTGTTTCGTAAGACACTTGGCCCGGCTGAGCGTGGACTCGTCGGCGAGGTGCGTGGCTACCGCAACCGCTGGGCGCATCAGGAGCTATTTTCCGGTGATGATACTGACCGGGCACTGGATTCAATCGCGCGCCTGCTCACAGCCGTTTCCGCGTCGCAGGCCGATGAAGTCGGCAAGATGAAAATGGAGCTACGCCGACTTATCTTCGACGAGCAGATGCGGAGTGAAAAGCGGAAGAGCGCTGGAACCGCCATTGAGAGCCAGGCGACAGGAAACCTAAAGCCCTGGCGCGAGGTCGTTACGCCGCACAAGGACGTGGCAAGCGGCCGCTATCAGCAGGCCGAGTTCGCGGCCGATCTGTGGCAGGTGCATCTTGGCGAAGGTACCGACGAATACAAGAACCCCGTCGAGTTCTTCCGGCGGACGTATCTCACCGACAGCCTCCGGGGGATGCTGGTTGGTGCCGTGCAGCGGCTTTCCGGCCAAGGCGCAGACCCGGTGGTGCAGCTGCAAACCAACTTCGGTGGCGGTAAGACGCACTCGATGCTGGCGCTTTATCACCTGTTCTCAGGTATTGCCCCGACGGAGCTCGCCGGCATCGACTCCATCATGCAGGAGGCCGGGGCAAATAAGCTGCCGACAGCAAAGCGCGTCGTGCTGGTGGGCAATAAGATATCACCTGGCAATCCCTCGACGAAGCACGACGGGACCGTCATTCGTACGCTTTGGGGGGAGTTGGCATGGCAGCTTGGCGGCAAGAAGGCCTTTGCAAGAATTCGAGCTGACGACGAGAAGGCGACGAGTCCGGGCGATGTCCTGCGTGAGCTATTCGTCGAGTACGGACCATGCTTGATCTTGATCGACGAGTGGGTTGCCTATGCGCGCCAACTCCACGATCAATCCGACCTACCGGCGGGCGGATTCGAAACCCAGTTCACTTTCGCTCAGGTCCTCACCGAGTCGGCGAAGCTGGCGAATAATTGCATGCTGGTGATCAGCCTTCCAGCCTCGGACACGTCGGGCTCGCCTCACACCCAAGCTGATGATGTCGAAGTAGGCGGCCAACGCGGGCGCGAAGCACTTGATCGGCTGCGCAATGTCGTCGGCCGCGTCGAATCTTCCTGGCGACCTGCCAGCGCCGAGGAAGGCTTCGAGATTGTGAGACGACGGCTGTTCGAGCCGATGTCCGATCCGGCGCAATTCAGGGACCGAGACGTAGTGGCCCGCGCCTTCGCTGACCTCTACCGGACGCAGCATCAGGAATTTCCGCCTGAGTGCCGCGATGCCGACTATGAAAAGCGGCTCAAGGCTGCCTACCCAATCCATCCCGAGATCTTCGATCGGCTCTACACCGATTGGTCGACGCTGGTGAAATTCCAACGCACCCGCGGCGTATTGCGCCTTATGGCCGCGGTGATTCACAGCTTATGGGAGAAGGGCGACCGCAATCCGATGATTCTGCCGGCGAACATCTCGATCGATGATCCCCGGGTGCAGTTCGAACTGACGCGCTATCTTTCGGACAACTGGGTGCCGGTCATCGAAAAGGACGTGGACGGCCCCAGCTCGTTGCCGCTGCGGCTCGATGGCGAAGTACCAAATCTCGGCAAGTTTGCGGCGTGCCGACGCGTTGCGCGCGCTATCTACCTGGGCTCGGCCCCGCTCACGCAAGCGGCACATAGGGGCCTCGAAGACCGTCGCGTGAAACTTGGCTGCGTCATGCCGGGCGAAACGCCTGCGGTGTTCGGCGATGCCCTTCGGCGATTGAGCGGAGTAGCGACTTATCTCTATCAGGACGGCGCCCGCTACTGGTACTCGACGCAGCCGACGGTCACCAAGCTTGCCGATGATCGCGCCGAGCAGTTGAAGCGGAACCCGGATGCCGTCGTGCAAGAGATTGATCGTCGCCTGCGCATTGATCTGCGCTCAGCCGGCGAGTTCCGGCGCATCCATCCCTTGCCGCAGTCCGGTGCGGACGTGCCCGATGATATGGATGCCCGCCTAGTCGTGCTGAGCATCGACCATCCCTATAGCAAGGATGCGACTAACAAAGCCCAGTTAGCAGCCAACGCCATCTTGGAATCGCGCGGCGCGGCACCTCGACTGTTCAGGAACACGTTGACCTTCCTGGCCGTTGATCAAACGCGGCTGCAAGATTTGGACGAGGCGGTGCGCCGTTATCTGGCTTGGGAGTCTATCACCCTAGAGAAAGAAGGCCTCAATCTCGACCCGCAACAGTTGAAGCAAGCCGAAACCCAAGTGAAGTCCGCCGATGGAGCCGTTGCTGCCCGGCTCCCTGAGGCCTATCAGTGGCTACTTGTTCCGGCGCAAACTAGCCCGCAATCTCCGATCGAATGGCACGCGTACCGCCTGTCTGGCCAGGACGCGCTTGCCGTCCGCGTCAGCAAGCGGCTTCGCAACGAAGAGCTTCTCGTGCCCGCGCTTGCTGGGACCCGACTGCGGATGGAGCTCGATCGCATTCCTCTTTGGCGAGGCGATGATGTCGGGGTCATGCAGCTCGCGGACGACTTCGCGCGATATCTTTATCTGCCACGCATAAAGGACTCACAGGTGCTCGCAGCGGCGGTCCAGGACGGACTGAGCCTATTGCTGTGGCAAAGTGAATCATTCGCCTACGCAGACAGCTTTGACGAGGCGGCAGAGAGGTATCGCGGCCTGCGCGGCGGGCAACAAGTAGTCGCTTCTGTCGATAGCCTTGGCGGGGTCCTCGTTAAGCCCGATGTTGCCTTGCGGCAGCAAGCTGCCGACGCCGCACCGAAGCCGGTGCTATCGACCGGCGGAGATACAGGTGAGCAACCGGGCGATCAGCCTAATGCCCCCGGTGACGGTCCCATCTCAGTGAGGCCAGCAGCTCGCACGCCTAGGCGATTCCACGGCACCGTGGTCGTTGATCCAGCTCGAGTCGGCCGTGATGCCGGCCGGATCGCCGACGAGGTAATTTCTCACCTCGTCGGCTTGGTCGGCTCAGAGGTGACTGTGACTATTGAGATCGAGGCCAGAATACCAACAGGAGCGCCCGACAACGTGGTCCGGACGGTCACCGAGAACAGCCGTACCTTGAAGTTCACCAGTCAGGGCTTCGAAGTGGAGTAACTTGTCCCGTCCATTATCCTGGATCCTTCGACCCGCGCCTCCAGGCTGTTTGAAAGATCACATATCCCCGGAATGGCTCTCTTCTTCTTTTCCCCGGTTCCGGTCAAAACCAACCACTGCGGGAGAACGAAGCCTGAGCGCCGTCGTGCTGCGCGCTGTCTCGCAGACCATAGCCGGCGAGTTTACGCAGCATCACCGATGGCGCGACGTGGCCGGCTTTCAGCGACGCGACCAGGCGACTAGGAATGGGTGTTGATGTCCTGCTCAATCTGCCGTGCTGATTCCAGAATGTCATCGAAACTCGGCGGAGTGCCGAAGATCATGGCCGCCGTATTGACATAGTCGCGCGTGAGCGCGTCCACCATCTTTGGAGCGGGCGCGATCGCGAAGCTGCCCGGGACTGCTGAGGCGAGGTCATAGTCGGGACGGTCGAAAAACATTCGTGCGTGCCGCACACAATCGGCGCCAAGATCGAGATCGCCGAGCGCGGCCTTTCCGGTCTCGGATCCGAGAAGACAGTGCAGGTCGTAATAGTGCCGAGACACGCGCTGGCCTTCCTGCCGCAGTTCGCCGCGCCGCTCGTACCAGCGGCGCAATCCATGGGCGATCACCACCTTGTCCCAAAAGGTGCGAGTCGCCTCGATCGTGGTCACGTCGGCGACGGTGAGATCAATGCCTGCCGCTTCCTCCGCGACATAGGGCGTGATCGTGATGGGACGATTGGGATCGAGCGCCGATTTCGCCCCGGACTCGAGGCGTATGGCCGGTCGCACATAGGCGCCATCACGTGGCTCGACCTCGGGATACCAGAGCAGCAGGGTCTGACCATCGGCATCGGCTTCGTCGAGCTCCACCCGTCCGGCGCCGTTCGTAATGTCGGCAAGTTGAGCGGTGAGGAAGTCTCGCAGCGGCTCTGTGATATACGCACGGCAGGCGTCCCGGATGGCGTCGAGCTTGGCGCGACGCTTCTTGTTGGACAGTGCCTCAAGCTCTTCGACGGAGGCAGCCGCGTCGAGATCGTCGCGGAACACGGTAACGTCGATGTCCTCGGAAAAACGCTGGATGAGGCCATAGCCTTTTGACAGCGACGTCCCGCCCTTGAAAAGCACCCGTGGCTCACCCGCAGGCCGTTCGTGGTAGAGCGAATTGAGGGTCCAGCAGACCCAGAAATCCTTTTCGACATTGCCCACCGGAGCTCCGATCCGATTGGCCGTGGCGAGGAAAAGGTCGAGCCGGTCACGTGGGGATGCCGCGATGACCTGGCGGTAAGCATCGGTACTCATGGCTTCGCCTCGTGCGGGGCCGCCTTCAGGATTTCGCGGAGGAACTCCTGCATCCAGATCGGCACGGCGGAGAGACCGGCGCGCAGATCCTCGCGAATGGCCTCGCCGTGCTTGGGGTCGGCAAACAGGCGGCGCAACGTCGCCTGGATACGCTTCCGTTCGCCCTTCTGGGTCAGCATGTCCTGCATCCAATGCAAGGCCTGGACGACCCGCATCCCCGGCCGATCCGCCCAATAGAGGCGGCTAGGGGCAGCGTATTTGAAGTGGATTTCCTGCGTGCCGAGCTTGATTGGCTTCAACCGCGCATCGACCAGCACTTCTATTCGGGCGGGGACGGCGGTCGTCAGGCCGAGGTCGTTGGCGGCCGTCATACCATCGATGACGGCGCGCGCCCGATCGCGGCGCGTGACGGCGCGGATCACAGCGCGATAGTCCGGCACCGTGGCGCGGCCAGTCAGGTTGTTCGTGCGCGGCCGGTCATAGAGGCCTCGGTCGATCCGGCGCAGCTCCCCGGCGGCTGCCAGGCGCTGCAGGGTTTTGTCCACGGCGGCGCGCGCGCCGAGATCGGCGAAGTCGCCGGGGGTCCAGACCTCGTCGGGTTTGGACTCAATGCGGGCAAGCAGGCGCGAGCGAAGATCGGTATCGGTCTCAACTATAGGCATGTCCGAAATATGCGACAAATTTGGGACAAAGGGCAAGGTATGAGTCCGAAATATGCTACAATTTTCGGACATTCCGTGGCGCCCAAAACTCCAAAATTTTCGCATAGAAAAGGATATGACCCGAGCATCGAATGCCCTCCTTCCGCAGGGGCACGACATCATCTCGGTTGACTCTTAGCCAAGACGAGAACAAATGTAGAACATATCACAGGCTTTCCGCGTTTCAAGGGTCGGATGAGTGTATCGGCGCCCCCTGCTGCCATTTCCGAGCTTCGAGAACGCATTGCGCGTCTCGAAGGCGGAAATGCGCGCGCCCGCACGGTTTTGCCGTTCGGAGTGGCCGCGATTGACAGGGTTCTGCCGGGAGGGGGATTGGCTTTTGGCGGTCTGCACGAGGTCGCGGGTGGTGGAAATGGCTCCGTCGATGGCGCAGCCGCGGCACTCTTCGCTGCCGGTATTGCCGCGCGCACGGTGGGCAAGGTGCTGTGGTGCGTTACCCGGCCCGATCTTTTCGCGCCTGCGATCGAACAGGCCGGCCTTCCTCCGGGACGGGTAATCTATGTCGAAGCCGGCGACGAAAAATCCGTTCTCGCCTGTTTCGAAGAGGGCCTTCGTGGCGGTTTTGGCGCTGTCGTTGCCGAGATGGCCCGGCTTTCGATGACGGCATCACGGCGCCTGCAGCTCGCCGCCGAAAGCTCCGGCGCCATCGGCATCGCCTTTCGCCGCTGGCGCCGACAGACGGAGGCAACCGATTTCGGCCAGCCGACCGCCGCAGAGACACGCTGGCGGGTGTCGGTCCTGCCGTCGACGCCATTGCCGGTGCCGGGCGTCGGACGCGCCCGCTGGCATGTCGAGCTGATCCGATGCCGGGCCGGAGAGAGTGCAGATTTTACAGTGGAGGCTTGCGATGCCAAGGGTCGTATCGCTCTTCCTTCCGATGTGGCCGACGGACCGCTTCAGAAGGAAATCGGGCGACGCCGCGCCTCTGCCTGAGACGCCGCTCGTCCTTGTCGGCCGTGATGGTCGTCGCCGTGTCGTGCTCGCCGCCGATGCGGCAGCGCAAACGGCCGGCCTGCGCATCGGCATGCCGACGAGCAAGGCGCAGGCCCTTGTTCCGGGTCTGATTGTCCACGACACCGAGCCCGACGCCGACGAAATGGCGCTCGAGCGGCTGGCGCTTTGGGCGCTTCGCCGCTATGCGCCGATCGCTGCGGCCGATCCACCGGACGGCATTGTGATCGACACGACCGGCGCCGATCATCTGCATGGCGGAGAGGCGGCGATGCTAACCGAGATGGTGGAGCGGCTTGGCGCAGCAGGTTTTGCTGCACGCGCCGCGGTCGCCGACAGCTGGGGCGCAGCCCACGCATTGGCCCGCTTCGCTACACGGCAGACGCTTGTGGTTCCCTCCGGCGAAATTGCACAAGCGATCCTGCCTTTGCCGATCGCTGCCCTTCGCCTTCCCGCTGTGACGATCGATAGCCTGCGACGGCTTGGCTTCGAGACAGTCGCTGATCTTGCCGGCACGCCGCGCGCCTCGCTCGCCTTGCGTTTTGGACCGGAACTTGGCCGACGTCTCGACCAGGCCTTTGGACGGGTGAGCGAACCGATCGAGCCGATCCGGCCGGAGGAGATCGTCGAGGTGCGCCGCAATTTTGCCGAACCGATCGGCGCGGCCGAGACGATCGCCCGCTATACCGGCAAGCTGGTGACCGAGCTTTGCGCCGAGCTCGAGACGCGGGGACTTGGCGCACGGCGGCTCGATCTGCTGTTCTTCCGCGTCGACAATCGCATCGAGGCGATCCGTGCCGGCACGGCAACGCCAGTGCGCGATGCAAAGCGTTTGACCCGGCTTCTAACCGACAAAATCGAGACGATCGATCCCGGCTTCGGCATCGAACTGATGCGGCTTGCAGCGAGCATCGCCGAGCCGCTGCGGGCAAAACAGACGATCTCTTCCCTTGCCGAGGCACCGGAGCCTGACGTTTCGGATGTGATCGACATCCTCGCCAACCGCGTCGGCGAGGATCGCCTCTATCGTTTTGCCCCAGTGCAGAGCGATGTTCCCGAGCGATCTGTTCAACGCATTGCCCCAATGGCGCCCGATACCGGCGAGCGGTGGCCCGGTCGTTGGCCGCGCCCGTCGCGCTTGCTGCCGCGGCCCGAGCCGATCGAGACTGTGATTTTTCATGGAATGA
>NZ_RQXT01000077.1 GCF_003863365.1 Mesorhizobium tamadayense
GCCTGCCGGAAAAACCTCACCGCCTGCGCAAACTCGTCTGGAGTATTGCGACGATTGTAGATTTCCATGCCCTGGAGGTAAGCCTCGTAGGCCGCAGGATTGCGCGTGCCGCCCGCGACATCTGCCTTGCCTTGGGCGCTGATGAGACGGAGCTTGAGCGCGCCTGCGATGCTGACGACGACTTTGTCCTGCAGCGCAAACACATCCGTCCACTGGCCGTCGAAACGTTCTGCCCAGAGATGAACGGTGGTCGAGCCGTCGATCAATTGCGCGTTGATACGCATGTCGTCGCCGACCCGACGTATCGAGCCCTCCAGTATGTACCGGACACCAAGCGCTGCGGCGAACTCAGCGGGTTTAGTCTGTTTGGCCTTGTAGGTGGAAGCCGCGTTTCGCGATACGACGAACAGGCCGGGCACGCGTGCAAGTTCTGTGGTCAGGTCCTCGGTGAAACCGTCAGCCAGATAACCTTGCGCCTTGTCGTCGCTGAGATTGTCAAATGGAAGCACGACGAGGGATGGCCGGGTGTCGGCTTTCGCATTGGCCGTCAGAGCGGTGGGCCGAAGCGGTGGCTCCCACGGTCGCCACCACGCTGCTGCAAGGCCGACTGCGACAACAAGGACGCCAATGGCGACGGCCAGATTGCGCCTGAAGCGCGGGTGTCGATTGACAGCCATGGGCTTTCCCGCCACCGCGGGATCGAGCAGCACCCGGTACGCCTGCACCGGTTCGGCGATATTCTTCAGCTTCTGTTGGCCCATCGGCTCAAAGCTGAAAGCCAACTTCTTCTCAACCTCTTTTGCGACCTTTGCCGAGACACAGATGCCGCCAGGGTCCGCTAGTTGTTGGAGTCTGGCAGCGACGTTGACGCCCTCGCCATATCGGTCCTCGCCCTCGACAATCACCTCGCCGAGGTTGATCCCGATCCTGACGTGAATCCGATGATCCTCGGAAACGGCGGCGTTGCGTTCCGCCAGGGCGTGCTGCAACGACACGGCACATTCGACCGCGTCCACGACGCTGCCGAATTCGGCCAGCAGTCCATCGCCCATCAGCTTGAAGATGTGGCCGTGGTGGCGGGCAATCTCAGGCTCGAACAGTTCCTTGCGTCGAGCACGAAGGCGCTCGAACGTGCCGGCCTCGTCGCGTTCCATCTGGGCGGAATAGCCCACAACATCGGCAGCGAGAATGGCGGAGAGCTTACGGTCCATCGGTCTGGCCTGTCCCCCGTGGAGTATAGACCTGGTCACACTGAAATGAAACGACCGACCCCTCCAGCGTCCGTCGCCGGTGTCTCGGGATCATCCAGCAAAAAGCCGTCGATGAAACGCGCAGGTTGCAGATACGGGCGCATCGTTGGCACCGATCTTGCCATCGAGGATGACGGAACTGTCGCTTTGATGCTGAGCGCCGAGGCGATGCTCGCCTCCCGCAATCTCGATGGCTAACCCCAGTTTCAGCGGGACAGTAGGAAGGCGCCGAGGCGGTGGTCGACTTGGCATTGCGCAATCTCCACCTTTGTGGCGGAGATCGCAGCTTTCACCCGAACTTGCCCGTCCTCGGGAATCCCTTCGGCACCATTCGGCCGGCGGCGGCGCGGGCACCGATCCATTCGGCAAGCTCCTCGCGCGACTTGGTGAAGGTGCGGTCGGCCGAATCTTGCCAGGTGAGCCCGGTCTCCAGGGTGAAGGTCTTCAGGTCCAGCACGCCGCCGTCCTTGTATTTCTGCAGGCGCACGCCCTTGCCGCGCGCCATTTCAGGGATCTCGGCCAGCGGGAAGATCAGCATCTTGCGATTCTCGCCGATGATGGCGAGATGGTCGCCCGCGACCGGAAGGCAGCGCTTGGCCTCGTCAGGCGCCTTGACGTTCATCACCTGCTTGCCCTTGCGGGTGTTGGCGACGACCTCTTCCTCGGAGACGACGAAGCCGTTTGCGTCGTATGAGACCAAGAGCAGCTTGCGCTTCGGATCGTGGACGAAGGCGGTGACGATGTCCTGATCGTTCTCCATGTCGACGATGATGCGGATCGGCTCGCCATGGCCGCGCCCGCCCGGCAGCCGGTCGGCGCCGATGGTGTAGAACTTGCCGCCGGTGGTGAAGACCAGGATCTTGTCCGTGGTCTGGGCGTGGAAGGCGAGCTTCAGGCTGTCGCCTTCCTTGAAGGCCAGCTGCGAATGGTCGGTCAGGTGACCCTTCATGGCGCGCAGCCAGCCCTTTTCGGAGACGACAACCGTGACGGGCTCGCGCTCGATCATCGCATGCGCGATGTCGGTGAGATCATGCTCGGGCGCATCGGCGAACTGGGTACGGCGTTTGCCGAGCCCGGTCTCGGGGCCGAACTTGTCGCGGATCGTGGTGACCTCCCACTTGATCGTCGACCATTGCTTGGCATCGGAGGCCAGCAAGGCCTCGATCTGCTTTTTCTCTTCGGTAAGCCCGTCGAACTCCTTGCGGATCTCGATCTCCTCGAGCTTGCGCAGGGCGCGCAGGCGCATGTTGAGGATGGCTTCGGCCTGGTTGTCGGTGAGCGACCAGCGGGCCATCATCACCTGCTTGGGCTCGTCCTCCTCGCGGATGATCCTGATCACCTCGTCGATGTTGAGATAGGCGATCAGATAGCCGGCGAGGATTTCCAGGCGCCTCTCGATCTCGCCCAGCCTGTGCCTGGAGCGGCGGATCAGCACGTCGCGGCGATGCTCCAGCCATTCCTTCAGCACGCCTTTCAGCGAGAGCACGTTCGGCACCTTGCCGCGCGACAGCACGTTCATGTTCAGCGGGAAGCGGCTTTCGAGCTCGGTCAGCTTGAACAGCGATTCCATCAATATGCCGGGATCGACCGTGCGGCTCTTCGGCACCAGCACGACGCGGATGTCCTCGGCGCTCTCGTCGCGTATGTCCTCGAGCAGCGGCAGCTTGCGCGCCATCAGGAGCTCGGCGATCTTCTCGATCAGCCTGGCCTTCTGGACACCATAAGGGATTTCGGTGACGACGATGCTCCAGGTGCCCCTGCCCTGGTCCTCCTGGCTCCATTTGGAGCGCACGCGGAAACCGCCGCGGCCGCTCTCATAGGCTTCGAGGATTGAGGCGCGGCTGTCGACGATGATGCCGCCGGTCGGGAAATCCGGCCCCTGGACGAAATCCATCAGCTTCGCCACCGGCGCGTCCGGATGCTCGATCAGGTGAAGTGCTGCGTCGCAAAGCTCGGCGGCGTTGTGCGGCGGGATCGAGGTCGCCATGCCGACAGCAATGCCGGACGAGCCGTTGGCGAGCAGGTTCGGGAAGGCGCCGGGCAGGACGGACGGCTCCTCGTCCTCCTCATTGTAGGTCGGCCGGAAGTCGACGGCGTCTTCGGTGATGCCGGCAAGCAGCTCCGTCGCCACTTCCGTCATGCGCGCTTCGGTGTAGCGCATGGCGGCGGCGTTATCGCCGTCGATGTTGCCGAAATTGCCCTGCCCGTCGACCAGCGGGTAGCGCATCGAGAATTCTTGCGCGAGGCGCACCAGCGCGTCGTAGATCGACTGGTCGCCATGCGGATGGAACTTACCCATCACCTCGCCGACGATGCGGGCGCATTTGGCAAAGCCCTGGTCTGGATTGAGCCGCAAGAGCCGCATGGCATGCATGATGCGGCGATGGACCGGCTTCAGTCCGTCGCGCACATCCGGCAATGCCCGGTGCATGATGGTCGACAGCGCATAGGCGAGATAGCGCTTCTCGAGCGCCTCTTTCAGATCGACCGGTTCGATGTGATCACCGCCGCCATTGTCTTGCGGCGGCAAAAGCCTTTTTCCCATGGGATTGCACTAGCCGAGCGGGTGATTCGCGGCAAGCACCGCGTGGAAAACCGCAGACCGCATGGGTGCGGACGAAGGAAAAGTGAAAACTTCGCGGCCGGGCGAAGCGATGTGAAGGATTTCACTGAACCGCCAGGCCAGGCACTCCAGTTTGCCGCCCGTCTACAACAGGCTTCGGCTGCAACTGGGGGCGCCGGCCAACATCAAGCAGTTACATGCGCCCTCTATCTCGGCATGCAACGCGGCGGCGGAGGAGAGCGGCGGTCTTCATGACAAATTCACCGCGCCATGCAAAGCGTACCGGCCGGGTTTGCTTTTCATCGCCGTTTTCGACAAATGTGCCGGGACACGCCTTTTTCCCGTCCCGTTCGTCGCGAAACGGTGATGGAGTAGAATTCAAAAACACTTTTCAGGACAGGGAACTCGCCATGACGATCCAACGCTCAATGCTCAAGAAACTGGCTTTCTCAACCTTTCTGCTGACCCTGCCGCTCAACGCCGCCTTCGCCGCAGACCCAGCCGTGGCCGAACGCGTCAAGGCAACGCTCGCCGCCCAGGGCGTCGATATTTCCTGGACCGGGGTCTCGGGTGACGATTCGAACGTCGTTTTGCAGGGCGTCGCCGTCAAGCCGGCGGCCGAGAAGGAAGCCTTGCCGATCGGCGACGTGAAGCTGGAGGGCGTCACCGAGGCCAATGGCGGCTTCGAGATCGCGACCGTCTCGACCTCGGCCTTCGAGCGCACAAAGGACGGCGTGACGCTCAATCTCAGCCCCTTCGTCATCCATGACATGAAGGTGCCGGCCGAAGGCAGTACCGATCCGCTCGGCTCGCTGATGATGTACAAGTCGGCCGAGCTCTCCAACATGACGGTGAAGGTCGGCGACAAGACGGCCTTCTCGATGGATGGGCTCGCCGTCCAGGTCACCCCGCCCGCCGACGGCAAGGCGATGGATTTCACCGCCAACACGGAGAAGTTCAATGCCGACCTGACGCTGGTCGACGACCCGAAGTCGAAGGAAGCGATCGAGGCGCTCGGCTACCAGAACATCTCCGGCACCATCTCGATGGCCGGCACCTGGCAGCCGAGCGACGGCAAGATGGAGCTGTCGAAATATGACATCGCGGTCGACAATGCGGGCACGCTCGGCATGACCTTCGATCTCGGCGGCTACACCGTCGACTTCATCAAGTCGATGCAGGCCATGCAGAAGCAGCTCGCCGCGCAGCCGGAGGGCGCCGACAATTCGGCGCAGGGCATGGCCATGCTCGGCCTCTTGCAGCAGTTGTCGTTCAACGGCGCCTCGGTGCGCTTCGACGACGATTCGCTGACCGGCAAGGTGCTCGACTATGTCGGCAAGCAGCAGGGCATGTCGGGCAAGGACATCGCCAACCAGGCCAAGGCGATCGTGCCGTTCGGCATGGCGCAGCTCAACAATCCCGAGCTGACGGCAGAGGTGTCGGCGGCGGTCAACAAGTTCCTCGACGATCCGAAGAGCCTCGAGATCTCGGCCGAGCCGCCGGCCTCGGTGCCGTTCGCGCTGATCATGGCCGGCGCCATGTCCAACCCGCTCGACCTGCCGAAGACGCTGGGCGTCAAGGTCAAGGCGAACGAAGACTGATCGAACGGAACGCTCAAACAAAAAGCCCGGCAGCGATGCCGGGCTTTTCGTTATTCAAGATCGATTCTTCAAGCAAGCCGAACGGTTTGGTTGCGGTTCCTAGCCTTCTTTCTTCGCCATCGCAACGCGCAGCGACAGCTCGCGAAGCTGCTGCGGGGTCGCTTCCGAAGGCGCATTCATCAGCAGGTCATAGGCCTGCTGGTTCATTGGGAACATGGTCACCTCGCGCAGGTTCTTGGCACCGACGAGCAGCATGACGACGCGGTCGATGCCGGCCGCCATGCCGCCATGCGGCGGCGCGCCATACTGGAAGGCGCGGTAAAGGCCGCCGAAGCGATCCTCGACCGTCTGGCGATCCAGGCCGACCATCTCGAAGGCCTTGACCATGGTTTCCGGCAGATGGTTGCGGATGCCGCCGGAGGCAATCTCGAAGCCGTTGCAGACCATGTCGTACTGGAACGCCTTGATGCCCAGCGGCTCCTGGCTGCTAAGGGCTTCGATGCCACCTTGCGGCATTGAAAACGGATTGTGGGCGAAGTCGATCTTCTTTTCGTCTTCGTTCCATTCGAAGAACGGGAAGTCGACGATCCAGCAGAGCTCGAAACGATCGCGATCGACGAGGTTCAGCTCCTCGCCGGCGCGCGTGCGTGCCGCGCCCGCAAAAGCGACGAACTTCTTCGGATCGCCGGCGACGAAGAAGGCGGCATCGCCATCAGCAAGGCCGAGTTGCCGGCGGATCGCCTCGGTGCGCTCCTCGCCGATGTTCTTGGCGAGCGGGCCGGCGCCTTCGAGCCTGTCGCCTTCCTTGCGCCAGAAGATGTAGCCCAGCCCCGGCTGGCCCTCGCCTTGCGCCCATGAGTTCATGCGGTCGCAGAAGGCGCGGCTGCCGCCGGTCTTTGCCGGAATGGCCCACACCTCGGCCTTAGGATCGTTGGCTAGGATATTGGCGAAGACCTTGAAGCCGGAATCGCGGAAATGATCTGAGACAGCCTGCATCTCGATCGGGTTGCGCAGGTCCGGCTTGTCGGTGCCGTATTTGCGCATGGCGACATCGAAGGCGATGCGCGGGAATTTCTCAGTCACCGGCTTGCCAGCGGCGAAGGTCTCGAAGACCCCGCGCATCACCGGCTCCATGGTCTCGAACACGTCGTCCTGCTCGACGAAGCTCATTTCGAGGTCGAGCTGGTAGAATTCGCCGGGCAGCCGGTCGGCGCGCGGATCCTCGTCGCGGAAGCAGGGCGCGATCTGGAAGTAGCGGTCGAAGCCGGAGACCATGATCAGCTGCTTGTACTGCTGCGGCGCCTGCGGCAGGGCGTAGAAGGTGCCGGGATGGATGCGCGACGGCACCAGGAAGTCGCGCGCGCCTTCCGGCGACGAAGCGGTGAGGATCGGCGTCGAGAATTCAGTGAACCCGACCTCGCCCATGCGCTTCCGCATTTCGGCGGTGATCTTCGTGCGCGCCACGATGTTCTTGTGCAGCGTCTCGCGGCGCAGGTCGAGGAAGCGGTATTTCAGGCGGATGTCTTCCGGATAGTCCGGCTCGCCGAACACCGGTAGCGGCAACTCCTTGGCCGCCGACAGCACCTCGATCTCGCGCGCGAAAATCTCGATCTCGCCGGTCGGCAGGTTGGGGTTGACGGTCTCGGGCAGGCGCGCCTTGACCTCTCCGTCGACGCGGATCACCCATTCGCCGCGCAGGGTCTCGGCGATCTTGAAAGCCGGCGAATCCGGGTCGGCGACGATCTGGGTCAGGCCGTAGTGGTCGCGCATGTCGATGAAGAGCAGCCCGCCATGGTCGCGCACGCGATGCACCCAGCCCGACAGGCGGACGGAATTGCCGACGTCGCTCTTTCTCAATTGGGCACAGGTATGGCTGCGGTAACGATGCATGGTCATTGATGAAGTCCGGATGCTGGATTGCGGGCCGAGGGCCCAGCTCGAAAATTTGCGCGAAAAGCACATGAGAGGCCCGCTTTGTCAAGGCAAGCGGTCACACACGCTAGCGCCTTGGCCGTTCACGCGACGTGGATTTCAGCGCCCTGGCGTTCAAAATCGGCGAGGATGGCGGCGGGGGCCGTCCTTTCGACCACAAGGTGACGGATCGCGTCGGCTGCTGCGACGCGATAGGGCGCCGCGGTGGCGAGCTTGTCGTTGGTGGCGGCGATGACGATGCCGGCGCTGTTCCTGGCCATGGCCCGCTTCACTTCGGCTTCGGCCGAATCGAATGCCGTGACGCCGCGCGAGGCATCGAGGCCGCAGGAGCCGAGAAAGAACAGATCGGCGCCGAGTTGCGCCACGGCGGCAAGCGTGTCGCCACCGACGCAGGTGCCAAGGTCGCGGATATACCTGCCGCCGAGCATGATCAGCTCGACCAGGGGAAGATCGGCCAGAGCCGAAGCGACGCCGAGCGAGTTGGTGGCCACCGTCAGCTCGATGTCGCGCGGGATTGCCCTGGCGATCGCCTCATTGGTCGTGCCGCCGTCGATGAACAGGGTCTGCCCGGCGGCGAGCACACCCACCGCGGCCCTCGCCAGACGCATCTTCTCCTCGACCGCGTGGCTGCCGCGCTGGCTGATGGTTGACGCGGCAAAGGGCGCCGACGCGACCGCGCCCCCGTAAACGCGACGCAACTGCCCGGCTTTCGCAAGCTCGCGCAAATCACGGCGAACCGTATCTTCCGAAACGCCGAAGCGGCTGGCGAGTTCGCCGGCCAGCACCTTTCCCTCCGCCGCCAGCCGGTCGCGAATGAATTGGTGTCGTTCCTCGGTTAGCATGCACGATCCTATTTCTTTGTGCACATTCTTGCATGATATGCATGTTTATGCAAGAAATGGTGTCGGGTCGGCGATGTCGTCCCGTCCTTCCCAATGGAAAGTGCCGCGATGACCTTTGGCTTGAAACTCGCCCCTCAACACCGCGTCTATGCCGGTTTCGCGATCTACTCCTTCGCCATGGGCAACATTTTCCCGCGCCTGCCGGACATCAAGCGCGCCATGGAGATCGAGGACGGCACGCTGGGGCTCAGCCTGATCGGGACACCGATCGGCACCTTGACGGCGCTGACGCTGGCGACGCCGATCCTGGAACGCGTCGGCTTTCGGCAGGCGCTGCTTTGGCTCGTGCCGCTGATCGCGCTTGTCTATTCCATCGCTGTGCAAGCGCCGGGACCGGTCTCGCTGTTCCTGATGCTGCTGCCGGTCGGCCTGATGATCGGCAGCGTCGAGATCATCCTCAATATCGAGGCCGACAGGACGGAGTTCCTGCTCAGGCGCCGCATCATGAACCGGGCCCACTCGTTCTGGAGCATGGGCTTCTTCGGCGCCGGGCTGTTCGGCGGCGCGTTGGCGCATCTCGGCCTGTCGCCGCAGTTGCATCTGGCGCTGGTGGTGCCAATGGTGGCAGTCGCGATGGCGCTGTTTCTCGGCGGCTTTGAGCCGGCGCCGGCCCGCTTCGCCACCTCCGGCGGCAAACCGCCGATGTTCGCGCGGCCGACGCTGCCGATCCTGGTCCTCGTCGCGGTGACGCTTTCGGCGATGCTCCTGGAAGGCGCCAGCATTGACTGGTCGGCGATCTACATGCGCACCGTGTTCGACTCCGGTCCCTTCGTCGCCGGCTTCACGGTGGCGTTGTTTGCCTTCTCGCAGGCAACCACGCGCTTCTTCGCCGACTCCTTTGTCGACCGCCACTCGCCGAGCGGCGTGGCGCGCGTGCTGCTGGCAACGATGGCGGCCGGCGTGCTCATCGTCTTCGCCTCACCCGTGCCCTTCGTCTCGATGCTGGGCTTTGCCCTGTTGGGCATCGGCAGCAGCGCCCTCTTCCCGCTGGCGATCTCGGCGGCCGCGCAACGGACTGATCGCCCGGCGGCGATCAACGTCGCGGCGCTGTCGCAGATCTCCTTCATCGCCTTCCTGCTCGGCCCGCCGCTGCTCGGCTTCGTGTCGGACCATTGGGGCATCCGCTCCGCCTATGGCATCGGCATCCCATTGATCGCGCTCAGCCTGCTGACCGCGGGCTCGCTTGGCCGGCGGTCGGGCAAGTCCACCGTGCCGGTGGGCGAAGCGCCCGACCCGAAGAACATACTAGCACAGGCCGGTGAGGCATGAGCGGCTCGCCCATCATCAAGTCGATCGCAATCACGGCCCCGCTTTCCCATGTAGCGCATCGTGGCGGTCACCCTTACAGCGAAGCGACGCCCCCGATTCCCCGGCGAATCGCCTCGCGGTAGGCGAGGTCGGCCGTCACCATATCCTCCATGGCAGCGCCCATTGCCTTGTAGACGGTGATCTGGTCGGTACTGACCCGTCCCGGCTGTAGCCCGAGCAGTATCTCGCCGAGTTCGGTTCCGGTTTCCGGGTCGATGCCGACCAGTTCGCAGGCGCCGACCGGCGTCGGGGCGAAAGCGTCGCTTGTCTCGACGAAGAGGCTGGCCTTGCCGACAAGCTCGACCGGCAATTCGCCGCCGGGTGGCGCGACGCCGACCGACGAAACATGGGTGCCGGGCCGCACCCATTCGGCTGAAATCACCGGCTCATAGGAATGCGTTGCCAGGCAGACGACATCCGACGAGCGCACCGCGGCCTCGATATCGCTGACGGCAACAACACCCGGATGTAGTGCGGCAAGCGCCTCCGCATCCGCGAACTCCTTCGAGACAACGCGTATCTCGGCGAAGTCGCGAACCAGTGGCAGAAGGTGCAGGTGCTGGCCGGCCTGGACGCCGGCGCCCACCACTGTCGCGACCTTGGCATCGCGACGGGCCAGCTCGCGCACCGAGAGCACGGCCGAGCCAGAGGTGCGCACGGCGGTGATGTAGGTGCCGTCCATGACGCAAACCGGCAATCCCGTCTGCGGGTCGAACAGATGGATGGTGGCGAGATGGCTGGGGATGCCTTTGGCGATGTTGCCCTCGAACACGTTGACGATCTTCACCGTCAGATGCATGCCCGCCATCCAGGCCGGCATCGCCAGCGAATAGCCTGCCTGGGGAATGTCGAGCTGCGGCCGAGCCGGATTGACGACCTTGCCGCCAGACAGCGCCTCGAATCCGTCTGCCAGCACGTCGAGAAGCTGGCGGAGGTCGATGCAGGTTTTCACCTCGGCCTCGCTCAAGATGAGCACCGGCGTGTCGCCCTTGGCCAGAGCGTTGCGGGAGTTCAATATGGCTGATGTCATGGTCTTGCCTTGGTCTGGTTGAGTTAACCACCAACGGTATTGCCACCTGACAGCGTGATGAAATATGCTGTTTTGGCTATTTCAGCGTGACTATCACGCTATTCTTGGCTGAAAATTGTGAATCCTGAAAATGGACGATCTCGACCGTATCGACCGCTCGCTGTTGCGTTTGTTGCAGGAGGACGGCCGCCGCACGACACTCGACCTGGCCCGCCGGGTCGGGCTGTCGCCGACGGGCGCATCGCAGCGCATCAAACGGCTGTTCAGTGAAGGCTTCATCCGGGCCGTGCGGGCGGTCCTCGACCCAGTCAGGATCGGGCAGGCACAACTCGTCTTCATCGAGGTTCGGCTCGACCATACGGCGCCTCATGTCTTCGACCGCTTCGCCGAGGCGGTCTTGCGGGCGCCCGAGATCATCGAGTGCCACATGGTGATTGGCGGCTTCGACTACCTGGTCAAGGCGCGCATCGCCGACATGGCACTGTTCCAGGACTTCCTGCAACGGGTCATCCTGCCGCTGCCCGGGGTCCGGGAAACGCACACCTACGCCTCGATCGCCAATGTGAAGCCCGACGCCTTGTTACCGATCTAGATTAAAATGAGGCGTAGAGGCAACGTCCACCTTCCACCCTAAGCCGAAACCCAAGACGCTAATCATCCCGTGGCCCGGCGACCGGCATTTGCCACTGGCATTGCCGGGATCGATGGTCCAAGAAGGATCGCCGAAACGTGATCCCTCCCCCCAATGTCTTCCGTCCGCCCGCTGATCCCGCTTCTCATTGCCGCAGGCATCCTGCTTGGAGGCAACGGGCTGCAGGGCACGCTGATCGCATTGCGTGGAGCGCAGGAAGGCTTTTCCGCTTCCGACATCGGCCTCATGGGCACGTTCTATTTCGCCGGCTTCCTGCTCGGCTGCCTGGCCGTCACCCGTATCCTGAAGGCGGTCGGCCATGTCAGGACCTTTGCCGCGCTGGCCGCAATCGCCTCGGTCGGCACGCTGCTTCTGGTTTTAGTCATCAACCCCGTCATGTGGTGCGCGGTGCGCTTTGCCGGCGGCTTCTGCTTTGCCGGCCTGTTCACCGTCATGGAAGCCTGGCTGAATTCCGGCGTCGGCAACAAGGACCGCGCCAGGGTGCTCGCCATATACCGCATGGTCGACATCGGTTCGGTGACCGGCGCGCAATTCCTGATTCCAATCTTCGGAGCCGGCGGTTTCGCCATCTTCGCCGTCATGTCGATGATGATCACCTTTTCGCTGGTGCCGGTCTCGCTCGGGGACCGCTCGAACCCGGCGCCGCCGGAGGACGTCAAGCTCGACCTGCCGCGCGTCTGGCGGATCTCGCCGCTCGGCTCTATCGGCTGCATCGCCGTGGGCGTCACCAACAGCGCCTTCCGCACGCTGTCTCCGGTCTACGCCGAGGAGATCGGCATGTCGGTTGCCGATGTGGTGACCTTCGTCAGCGTCGGCATATTCGGAGGCGCCCTCATCCAGTATCCGCTGGGCTATCTCTCAGACCGCCGCGACCGGCGCTCGGTGCTGTTGACGACGACCTGCTGCGCCATGCTTGCCGCGCTGGCGCTGGCCTTCGTGGCGCGCGCCGACCCGTTCCTCAACTTCGTCATCGTTTTCATCTTCGGCTGCTTCGCCATGCCGCTCTATTCACTATCGGCCGCGCATGCCAACGACCGGGCCGACAAAGGCGAATTCGTGCTGATCAACGCGGCGCTGATGCTGTTCTATTCCTTCGGTGCGATCGGCGGTCCGATTGCGGCGTCGGCGGTGATGCAATATTTTGGGCCGAGCGCGCTGTTCGTCTTCAGCGCCGCCGTCTACGCCGTTCTCATCATCGTGATCCTCTACCGTATGCAGGTGCGGTCGGGTGTGCCGGCCGGCAGCCGCAGCCGCTTCACCGCGCTTTTGCGCACGTCGACGCTGTTCGCGCGGCTGGCGCGGCGGAACGGCGATTCAGACAAGCAGGAATAGCTGCGGCTTGACGAAAGCGTTTGCGGCTGAAATTGAAAGAGGCCTGACATGATGCCAAAAGCGATTTGATGCACGTCATCACCACACAGAAAGAGCTCGAGAGCGTCATCGCGGCGTTCGAGAAGTCGGAATTCGTCACCGTCGATACCGAATTCATCCGCGAAACGACCTTCTGGCCGATCCTCTGCCTCATCCAGATGGCCGCGCCCGGCGTGACGGCGCTGATCGATCCGCTTTCGCCCGACATCGACCTGAAACCCTTCTTCCGGCTGATGGCCAACGAAGCCGTGGTCAAGGTTTTTCACGCCGCGCGCCAGGACATCGAAATCATCGTCCATCTGGGCGACCTGGTGCCGCATCCGGTGTTCGACACCCAGGTGGCGGCCATGGTCTGCGGCTTCGGCGACAGCGTCTCCTACGATCAGCTGGTGCAGCGCATCACCGGCGCGCGGCTCGACAAATCCTCGCGCTTTACCGACTGGCGACACCGGCCGCTCTCGGACAAGCAGCTCGAATACGCGCTCGCCGACGTCACCCATCTGATCAAGGTCTACCAGCATCTCAGCGCCGAGCTGGAGCGCGAGGATCGCGCCCACTGGCTGAAGGAGGAGATGGATGTCCTGACCTCGCGCGAGACCTACGATCCGCATCCCGAGGACGCCTGGAAGCGACTGAAGATGCGGCTGCGCAAGCCGCAGGAACTGGCGATCGTGCAGGCGGTGGCCACATGGCGCGAACGTGAGGCGCGCGAGCGCGATGTGCCGCGCGGCCGCGTGCTCAAGGACGACGCGATCTACGAGATCGCGCAACAGGCGCCGCGCGATGCGGCGGCTCTCGGCCGGCTGCGCACGACGCCGAAGGGCTGGGAGCGGTCCGCGACAGCAACCGCGCTGCTCGGCGCCGTCAACACGGCGCTTGCCATGCCGAAGGAAGCGATGCCGAAACTGCCGAAGAGCTTTCAGCCGCCGGAAGGCTCGAGCGCGGCGGCGGAACTGCTCAAGGTCCTGCTCAGGATCGTCGCCGAAAAGGAAGGCGTCGCCTCCAAGGTGCTCGCCTCCAGCGACGACATCGACCGCATCGCCGCGGAAGGCGACGCCGCCGACGTGCAGGCGCTGCAAGGCTGGCGGCGCGCCGTGTTCGGCGAGCAGGCGCTTAGACTGGTGCGCGGCGAGATCGGCATCAAGTTCGACAAGCGCAGGATCGCGGTGTTCGATCTGTAGCACCACCCTTCCCTTCTCCCCTCATAGCATCTTGTGGGAGAAGGTGGATCGGCGCGCAGCGCCGAGACGGAAGGGGTGTTGGAAGAAACGAGAGGTTGGCGCTCTGCGCCACGCGTTCGATTTGGACGAAGGGTTCCGCCAAGCTGGAACACCCCTCATCCGACCGAGCTTCGCTCGGCCACCTTCTCACACAAGTAAAGAAGGAAGAGTCGCCAGCATCGGCCAGAAGATGGCGGTCTGGTCGCCCCTGCCCGCTCAGCGCCGTTGCACCGCCAGCGCGAACACCGCGACGACCGCGACCGGAATGGCCAGAAGCGCGAACTTGGTCACGGTCAGCGACGAGGCGAAGGACAGCGAATCGGGATTGGCCAACTGGAAATCGGACAGCAGCCGCGCGATTGCAAAGTTCTGCGCGTAAGCGGCGAGTGTGTAAGGCAGGACCAGCACCAACGCCGTCAGCGCCTGCAATTGGGCAGGCATAGCTCGGAAAATGCTCAGCCGCCGGCCGAAGGCCACGATCAGACTGACCAGGGTGAGCGACAGCAGCGCCGGGAACAGCAGATCAAAAGTCAGATAATGCCAGACGATGATGATCTCACCGCCGCGCCGGCCGAGCGCGGTCAGCCACGCCATGCCTTCATCGGGCGTGAAGCCGGTGACGCGCATGTCGAGAGAGGAGAGCCCGCCGCTCAGGCCGCGGAAATAGAAAAACTCCAGCGCTGTCATGGCAATGAAAACCGCGGCGGAAGCGACAGAGAGCGCCGCCGCATGACGCGACAGGCGCAGGACCGTCACGATCAAGCCACGCCACAGGCTCTGGCGATCCGGCCGTTCGCCAGCCTGATCATAGTCCGCCCGGATAGTTCGGGCTTTCGCGGGTGATCGTGACGTCATGGGCGTGGCTTTCACGAAGTCCGGCGTTTGATATGCGCACAAAGGTGGCGCGCTCGCGGAACTCGGCAAGATCGCGTCCACCGACATAACCCATAGCGGCTTTCAGGCCGCCTGCAAGCTGGTGCAGCACGCCAGCCACAGGTCCTTTGTAGGGAACCTGCCCTTCGATGCCCTCCGGAACCAGTTTCAGGGTGTCGCGGACCTCGGCCTGGAAGTAGCGATCGGCCGAGCCGCGCGCCATGGCGCCGACCGAGCCCATGCCGCGATAGGCCTTGAAGGAGCGGCCCTGGTGCAGATAGACCTCGCCCGGGCTCTCGTCCGTGCCGGCAAGCAGCGAGCCGATCATGGCGGCGCTTGCGCCGGCGGCAAGCGCCTTGGCGAGATCGCCCGAATATTTGATGCCGCCGTCGGCAATCACCGTCACGCCGGCCTTGTCGGCCGTCTCGACCGCCGACATGATCGCCGAGAGCTGCGGCACGCCGACGCCGGCGACGATGCGGGTCGTGCATATGGAACCTGGCCCGATGCCGACCTTGACAGCATCGGCCCCGGCATCGATCAGCGCCCGCGTGCCTTCGGCGGTGGCGACGTTGCCGGCCAGGATGCGCACGGAATTGGAGAGCTTCTTCGCCCGCGTCACCGCGTCCAGCACACGCTGCGAATGGCCGTGCGCGGTGTCGATGACCAGAAGGTCGACGCCGGCATCGATCAGGCGCTCGGCACGCTCGAAGCCGTCGTCGCCGACGCTTGTGGCGGCGGCAGCGCGCAGCCGGCCCTGCACGTCCTTGGTGGCGTGCGGGTTGAGCTGCGACTTCTCGATGTCCTTGACGGTGATCAGGCCGACGCAATTGCCCTTCCTGTCGACCACCACCAGCTTCTCGATACGGTGCTGGTGCAACAGGCGCTTGGCCTCGTCCTGGTCGACGTTTTCCTTGACCGTGATCAGGTTCTCACGGGTCATCAGCTCGTAGACCTTCTGCGAGGGGTCGGAGGCGAAGCGCACGTCGCGGTTGGTGAGGATGCCGACCAGCCGGCCGACGGTGTGGCCACCGGTGCCGCCATTCTCGACCACGGGAATGCCGGAAATCGAATAGGTCCGCATCAATGTCAGCGCGTCGGCGAGCGTCGCGTCGGGGCCGATGGTGACCGGGTTCACCACCATGCCGGATTCGAATTTCTTCACCTGGCGGACCTGCTCGGCCTGCTCGGCTGGCGAGAAATTGCGGTGGATGACGCCGATGCCGCCGGCCTGCGCCATGGCGATCGCCAGCTTCGCCTCGGTGACCGTGTCCATGGCGGCCGACAGGATCGGCGTGTTGAGATCGATGTCGCCGGCGATGCGGGTGCGGATGTCGGTCTGGCCGGGCATGACCTCGGAATGGCCGGGCTGCAACAGCACGTCGTCAAAGGTCAGCGCCAGCGTACCGGTGGACGTCTCGATGATTTTTGCCATGGCCAGTCCTCTTGAATGCGGAAAAGGCGCTGGACCGGAATAGCCAGCGCCGACTCTCATCTTCCCTTTCAGGATTGGCGCTGGCTGGTAACACGTCCCGCTGGCGTTGAAAAGCCGATCGTTGCGACAAGCCTCAGGTTCTATTCCGCTGCAACACGACCATCACCGTTCGTCCTCGCAGGCACCGTCACGGGTCCAGTAACCAGCATCGACAAGGGGCTGTTGTTCAAGCCGCGACAGCAGCACCGCGCGAGAGCGGGGAAATACGGCCCGGTGCGTGTCGGCAGGAACAATCCGTGCCACGGGCCGCCCATGGCTGATCACGACATAGCTCCGTCCCTCGAGGACCCCTCGCAGGATGAGGGAAACTTGCGTTCGACGTCAGCAGCCGAAACGGTTTCGTCCATATCAGCACCTTGATTGTAGTTACGTCACTACGACATGACAGACAGCGCTGCTCCCAAGCACTTGCGACACCGCGACCCGGCGACAACCGCCTCTCATAATCTCATTCCCGATGTGATGATATTCTATCGAGAGTTGCGCCACTAAAGGTTGAGGTCGCGCAAAAGTGACAGCAATTTAATGCGACATCCGGGCCAGTGCATGGTAACCGCCCGGGGAGTGCCGGCTCGCCCCCAAGCCAGGCCCAAAATCGCGAAGTCAAATCAGGGCGTTCCCTTGAACCGCATCATCCCGCTCATCCTAGCGGTCGCACTTTTCATGGAGAACATGGATTCGACCGTGATCGCGACCTCGCTGCCGGCGATCGCCATCGACATCCACACCAGCCCGATCGCGCTTAAGCTGGCGCTGACGGCCTATCTGGTGTCGCTGGCGATCTTCATTCCGATCAGCGGCTGGATGGCGGACCGGTTCGGGGCCAAGAACGTGTTTCGTGCCGCGATCGCCGTCTTCATCGCCGGCTCGGTCGCCTGCGCCCTTTCGAACTCGCTTCCGGCCTTTGTCGTCTCGCGCGTTCTGCAAGGCATCGGCGGCGCGATGATGACGCCGGTCGGACGCCTGGTGCTGGTACGCGCCACGCCGAAGAACGAGCTTGTCGCGGCGATGTCCTGGTTGACGGTGCCGGCGCTGGTCGGCCCGCTTGTCGGGCCGCCGATCGGCGGCTTCATCACCACCTATTTCACCTGGCACTGGATCTTCCTGATCAACGTGCCGATCGGGCTTCTGGGCATCTGGCTGGCCACCCGCTACCTGCCGGAAACCGACCCCACCGAGACGCCACCGCTGGATTTTCCCGGCTTCGTGCTGAGCGGCCTTGCGGCGTCCGGCATCGTCTTCGGCCTCTCCGTCGTCAGCCTGCCCGCCCTGCCGCCGATCGCCGGCTTCATCACGATTGCCGCCGGCCTGGTTTCGGGCGGGCTTTACCTCCTGCACGCGCGGCACGCCAGGAACCCGCTGCTGGCGCTGGAGCTGTTCCGCAACCAGGTGTTCCGATCCTCGGTGCTCGGCGGCTCGCTGTTCCGCGTCGGCATCGGCGCGGTGCCGTTCCTGCTGCCGCTGATGTTCCAGATCGTCTTCGGGCTGACGCCGTTCCAGTCCGGCATGATCACCTTCGTCTCGGCGATCGGTGCCATCGGCATGAAGTTCATCACCGCGTTGCTCTTCAGGCTCGCCGGGTTCCGCCGGGTGCTGATTTGGGGTTCGCTCATCGCCGCCGGCTCGATCGCCATCTATGGCCTTTTCACCCCCGACACGCCCTACGCGCTGATGCTCGCGATCTTGCTGGTCGGAGGCTTCATCCGCTCGATGTTCTTCACCGGCGTCAACGCGCTTTCCTATGCCGAGATCTCCGCCGCCGACACCAGCAAGGCGACGCCGATCACCGCTGTGTTCCAGCAGTTGTCGATCGCGCTCGGCGTGGCGCTGGCCGGCGGCATCCTCGAAGTATCGACCTCGATCCATGGCGGGCCGCTGACACTCAGCGATTTCCACATCGCCTTCTTCATCATCGCCGCGGTGTCGGCGGCGGCGTCGCTGACCTTCATGCGGCTGGCGCCCGACGCAGGCAACGCGGTGTCCGGGCATGGCCGGCTGGCGACGCCGAGAACGCTGGAGACGGTGGGAACGGCGGGGAAGTGAGCGCCCCTTCCTTCTCCCCTTGTGGGAGAAGGTGGATCGGCGCGCAGCGCCGAGACGGATGAGGGGTGTTCCAGCGGAGTGAGACGCTGGCGTTCCCTGGAACACCCCTCATCCGACCTCGCGTCGCGAGGCCACCTTCTCCCACAAGGGGAGAAGGAAGGACTACCCCTTGAAATCCTTCGCCAACAAATAGAGCTCCACCGATTCATCCCTGGAAGCCGGCGGCTTCACATGATGGACCGCGCGAAAATTCTGCTTCAGCCGCGACAATAGCTCGTTCTCTGCGCCGCCCTGAAAAGTCTTGGCGAGGAAATGGCCGCCGGGCTTCAAAACCTGCAGTGCGAAATCGGCCGCGACCTCGCACAGATGCATGGTGCGCAGATGGTCGGTGCGGCGGTGCCCGGTGGTGGGAGCCGCCATGTCCGACAGCACGATATCGGGCTGGCCGCCGAGCGCCTCGGAGAGCTTCTGCGGCGCCTCCGGGTCGAGGAAATCCATCAGCAGCACAGGCGCGCCCGGCACCGCGTCCATCTCGAGATAATCGATGCCGACAACATGCGGGTTCTCGGCTGTCGATCTGGTGCGCGCCGCCGCCACCTGGCACCAGCCGCCGGGAGCAGCACCCAGATCGATCACCTTCATGCCGGGCTTGAGCAGATGGTGCTTGTCGTCGATCTCGATCAGCTTATAGGCCGCGCGCGACCGATAACCGTCGGCCTTGGAGCGCTGCACATAGGGATCGTTCATGTGGCGCTCGAGCCAGCGTCGCGAGGATTCCTTCAGGCCGCTCTTCTTCTTGATCCTGGTCTTGAGCACGCGCATGCCGGCCGAGCCCGGCTTTTCCGGTTTTTTGCTCATCATAGTTCTCTTTTGAGCGTGATCTTTTCCAAAAACCGGATTCCACTTTTTGGGATCATGCTCTACGCCCGTCATGGCGCCAGACGCCGTCGTCGGCCATCAGCTCGCTCAAAATCCCCTCGCGCAAGCCGCGGTCGGCGACGCGCAGCCGCTCGGACGGCCACACAGCGCGGATCGCCTCCAGGATGGCGCAGCCGGCAAGCACCAGGTCGGCGCGATCGGCGCCGATGCAGGGATTGGCGACGCGCTGCTGGAAATCCCAGCCGATCAGCTTCTCGATCATGCGATCGACACTTGTGCGGTCCATCCACAGCCCGTCGACGCGGCGGCGATCGTAGCGCTCGAGGTCAAGATGGACGCCGGCCAGCGTCGTCACCGTGCCGGAGGTGCCGAGCAGGTGGAAATTGGGGCTGGCCAGCACATGCGCGAGCCGGTCGCGCCCGTCGAAGGCCTTGAGCCGCGCCGCGACGTCGTCGACCATGGCGAAGAAGGTTTCGCGCGTCACCGTGCGGCCGCCGAAGCGCTCGGCAAGCGAGACGACACCCACGGGAAGCGACGTCCAGGAAACGATGTGGTTGGCGAGCCGCGGCGAGCGCTGGCCGCGCGTCAGGTCGATCAGCGCGATCTCGGACGAGCCGCCGCCGATATCGAACAGCACCACGCCGCGCGTGTCGCGCTCGACCAGCGAGCCGCAGCCGGAGACCGCAAGGCGGGCCTCGGTCTGGCGGTCGATGATCTCCAGTTTCAGCCCTGCCTCGCGCTCGACGCGATCGAGGAACTCGACGCCGTTTTCGGCGGAACGGCAGGCCTCGGTGGCGATCAGCCTCGCCTTCCTGATCTTGCGGTTGCGCAGCTTGTCGCCGCAGATCTTGAGCGCCTCGACGGCGCGGTCCATGGCGGCTTGGCCGAGCCGCCCGTTGGCGGAGAGCCCCTCGCCCAGCCTGACGATGCGCGAGAAGGCATCGATGACGCGGAACTGGCCGTGCCGGCTCGGCACCGCGACCAGCAGCCGGCAATTGTTGGTGCCGAGGTCGAGCGCGGCGAACACCGGCAGCTCCTGCTGCGGCCGCCGCGGCACGCTCGAAACCGGCGGCTGCGGCGTTGCCGCCGCGGGCTGAGGCGGATGGCTGGCGGCGGGTGCCGATAGCGGTATGGCGCCGTTCTCGTCGCGGGCGAACACCTTGCGGCCGCGCCTGCGCTTGCGGCGCTTGCGGGTCTTGCCCTTCTGGTTCTCGCCTTGATTGTCGGCATGTCTTGCATGCGCGCCCGCATGGCGGCTGAAACGCCCTGCGGCCGGGCCCGCCGACTCCGTCGGCGACACCCCAGACATACCCACTGCCGACGCGCCGGCGCCGGTATCGTGGTCTTCCACGTCAATTCCTTTCGGCGCCGCGCGAACCGGAAGGACGCAGCAGGCACCTCGATTTGTTTTAAGTTGGGGACAGACTAGCAGCGCGATCCGCAATCACCAAGAGCGCATGGTCCGATTTTTGGCGGCGTCACGCCGGGGCAATCTCTTGCCGGTTGAATAGCCGGCTTCGATCAGGCATGTCTCAAATGAGGGTTCGGAAGGGTTTGGGCAGCATCATAATCAATGAGCTTAATCTCATGATGACGACGCCATGAACTGGAGGCGCTATTTCTGGCCGGTCATCGGCATAGCGGCCGTGGTGTTCTCGCTCTGGCTGCTCATCCACGAACTGCGCGGCATCTCGATCGACGACGTCTGGGACGGCATCACAGCAATCCCGTCGCGCGCCTGGGTGCTGGCGGCGCTGAGCTCGATCGTCGCCTACGCCTCGCTCGCCGGCTACGACCATATCGCGCTGCTCCACATCGGCAAAAAAGTGTCGTGGCTGTTCGTCACGCTTTGCTCCTTCACCACCTACGCGCTGTCGCACAATATCGGCGGTTCCGTGCTCTCGGGCGCGGTGATCCGCTACCGCGCCTACGGCACCAGGGGCCTGACCGGCCAGGATGTCGGCGTGCTGGTCGCGATCTGCTGGATCACCTTCGTGCTCTCCAGCCTGCTTGTGGCCGGCCTTGTGCTGGTGCTGGAGCCTCAGATCGTCGACCGCTTCTCAGGCGCGCCGCATCACGGACCGGCGATAGCCGCCGGCCTTGCCATGCTGATCCTGGTCGGCGCTTACGTCTTCGGCAGCTGGCTGCATCTCAAGCCGCTCAAGATCGGCAGCTTCCAGCTGCATTATCCGGCGCTGCCGATCGTGGCGCGGCAATTGCTGATCGGCCCGATCGAGCTGCTGGCGGCGGCCGCGATCATCTTCTTTGCGCTGCCCGCGGCGGACAATCCCGGCTACTTCGTCGTGCTCGGCGTGTTCGTTGTGTCGTTCTCGGTGGCGCAGCTATCGCACGCGCCGGGCGGGCTCGGCGTGTTCGAAGTCGTCTTCCTCGCCGGATTGTCAGACATGGACCCGGTCGGCGTGCTGGCTGCACTTCTGGTGTTCCGCCTGTTTTATCTCATCATCCCGCTGCTTATCGGGCTCTGCGTGGTACTGCTCTTCGAGCATTCGCAATACAGCCGCGGCGACCCCTGAGCCTTCTGTGGGTCAGCGAGAAGAATGGAAAAAAGGCTGCGATTGAAACGCAGCTCGGGGTTGACTATTTTCGGCCGGCGGCTACAAGGCAGCGCTCGCGGCGCACAGCCGCCCGCTTCGCGCGATGCCGATCGCGCCTGCTGGGGAATAGGTTAACGGTAGACCCACGGACTCTGACTCCGTTAGTCCTGGTTCGAATCCAGGTTCCCCAGCCATAATAAAATCAAACACTTAGCAGCCAAAACCACCTAAATTCATGTTGCTATGTCGCGGAATCCGTCGAAACGTAACCTATTGATTTGTAAGGAATCGTAACGAGCGGACGCAGCGAATAGCAACATGAATAGCAACATGGGATTCTACAGCCCTGCCCGCTGCATGGTCTCTTCAACGGCAGGGTCCGCCTTCAGAAACCGCCGCAGCCCTTCTTCGGGCTGCTCTTCCTGTGCCTTGCGGGCTTGCCGTTCCTTCTTTTCTTTGAGGCGCCGCAAACCGTTGGCTTGATTGCGTGCCGCCTCTGGAGTCGACGCCCAACCGGCTGACGGTGGATTAAGCCAAGCCAACTTCATTTCCAGTCGAGCCTCGCTAGTGCGGCATCCACAACGGTAGGAGCCAGCCCCGCCTCTTTCGCCTGTGCATAGGCCTGAACAATGGTCGCCAAAGCGCGGGCCGAGCCGCCGGCATCGAAGGCCTGCGTCGGACCCATGACGTCGATGTCCACCGCAGCGCCGAGCTTTTCGCTCGCCTCCTGCGCCAGAAGCCCCGCGATCGGCTGCAACGTCCACTGTGCGAGATGCCTTTGCGCTTCGCGGACCATAGGCCCCGTGGTGGCTGGATTGAACAGGCCCGGCAACACGCCAAAGGCCCCTGCAATGGCGTCTCGGGCCGCTGCCACGCTTTCGACGCTCATGCTCCGCTCGATGTCTGGCGAGACGCTGGACGGCTTCCAATCAACGGCAGGAGCCGGGCCGCCAGCGGCCGAAACGTTCACGGACTCGCGCAACAGTACGCGGCCACGCTGACCGCGGAAGGAGCGGCCGAGCGTCGTCATGTCGGTTTCAGGCCCTTCGGGGTACGGCACGATTTGGCTGCCGAGCGGTGCGTTTTCGTAGACTTCGGCCAGGGCGCTTTCCAGCGCATTGAGCAACCCGGCAGTGAGCGACGCGCGCCGTAGCGGTGCCGTTCCGAGCCAGGGCGCGGCGGGATCGACGCCGATGCGCAAATGCAGCACTTCGCCGGCCAGCGCCGTTTGCGTGGTGCCGCCGCCCGCCTCCGAAATCGACAGGCGGTAAGCCTTCGGGATGCCGTCGCGCGTCGATAGGTCCCAATCGCTACAGGGAATGAGCTTGTCGCGGATCAGGAAGACTGCCTCGCCCCGCAGCGCCACAGAGCGGGCCGTGAGCGCGAGTGTTCGCTTGTCTAGCAAGTTGGTGCCGTCGACCTCGGCAAGCGCGAATGCGCCTTCCCATAGGCTAATGCATGACTGTGCCGCAGCCGTGAGTTCGGCAATTCCGCGCCTACCAGAGATGTAGCTTTCCCGCGCCGCCATAAGCTCGGCGGTAAAGCCGCTCATGGCCGAGCGCGTCTCGACAGGAGAGCGCCGGAACCAATCAAAAATACCCATCACGCTCTCCTGAAATTGCGCAGCAAGTCGCCCGCGCCTGAATTGGACATTGCTTCGGCCGCCCATGAGGCAGAGCGCGATTTGTCCACCATGACGGAACCGGCGACGACCTTTTCGCGCGTCGTGCCTGGCGAGCCGCGCTTGCTGGCGGCCATGTATTCCGCCAGACGCCGGAATGCCTCATTGACCGCAGCTGGGACCGTGCCGCCGCCAACCGTGCCGCTGAAGCGGTAAGGCCCGTCGCCGGGCAGCATGTAGCCGCCAGTTGGCGAGGGATCGGGCGTTGCCGTCGTCCAGGCATTGGTTGCCTGCCAGACCTCGACAGTGGCGATGGTTGCCGGCGCCAAGGGCGGGATCCACTCGCCGCAGCCCTCCACAATCCATTCGATGGAGCGGGACGTGAAGCGCCAGGCGATATAAGCCTCGATGCGCTGCCAAAGCATGTCCGCGTCGAGCGCGGCGGCTGCCGTGGACAGGCCCGAAGGCGCTGCGGGATAAGCCGCAGGAGCGCCTTCTGTCTGTTTGATGGTCGCCATTATGCCCTCCATCGGTTGAGAACGCGGTGCAGGCCTGCGTCGTCGCCTTCGGCAGACGCAAGCGCCCACGAGCGGGCCGCGATCTGTGCCTGGTCGTAGGCTGGGAGCGTGACCAGCGACACCTCGAACAAGTCCGCCGCGTTGACTGTGCGCAACAAGCCATCGGCCGAGCGCGTGACGACATCGCCACCGGAACGCACCCGAAAGCCCGGAGAAATGCCCTTCGTCAGACCGGCCGCCAGCGCTGCAAGAGCGTCGTTTGCCCATGTGGTCGTGGCCGCGACACGCGCCTCGATATGCAAGGCGTCTTCGCCGTCGCGAAGCGTGAGAGAGCCGGCCTCCGTAGAGGCCAGCGGTTTTTCGGGGTCGTGACCGGCGAGAAGGAAGACGTTCTCGCCAGTCTCGATGCGGGAGCGGAAGGCTCGGGCAGCGAAACGTTCCCGCCTGCCGTCGCCGAGCGTGGTTTCCGAGCCATAAGGAAAGCGACCCGTCAACCGGGTCGCTCCGCCTTCGGCGCGGATTTCCAAGGAAACCGGAGCGCCGTAAAGCATTATGCGCTCTGAACGCCGGTCAGAATCTGCAGCTGGGGCGCACGGCCAGCCGACACGTCCATGGTGGCAAGGCCGGTGAGGCGAAGGCCGCCCGAAGCCGCATCGCTGAACGGGTCACGGATCAGGTCGATGCCACCGAACAGACCGACGAAGAACGGAGGCACGCCACCGATGTCGGTCGTGAGAAGTGCGGTCGACGCTGCCGGCGTGCCGGTAGGCGCGGCCAGAGCGTTCGACGACATGGCAATATTGCCAGCCGGGATGTTGGCAATCATCCGGTCCCACTCGCTGACGGCCGTATTCGTGATCAGCGAGCCGTCCATCTTGTCGAAGATTTCAGGCCGGATAAGCAGCTTGACCTCGCCCGGCGAGTTGGCAGCGTTGGCGACCAGGAATCGCACGATGGCCGAACGGAAAGCCGCCCAAGTCGCAGCGGCGGCAACGGCCGTCGAGGTGATGCCGTAGGAGCCGACCAACAGACCCGAAGGCTGACCGCTGGCGCCCGTGCCCTGAAACACCGCCGCGTCCATAGCCTGCGCGATGGCTCCGTTCATGTCACGGCGAACAGCCTGCTCGAGCGCATCGCCGCTCTGCTTCAGCGCCTTGCGCGTGATCTTCATCTGAATGCCGAGCGTGTTGTTCGGCGCCACGGTGCGCTGTGCCGTCGAATAGACGGTCGGACCAGCCACAGCGCCCGTTTCCGTGGCCTGCCAGCCTGCCGTGACGGACGAGGCGGTCAGCGGATATTCTTCGCTGCCCTGGCCGATAGAGATCAGCCGGCCGCCCATGATCGAGGCGACAGACTGCGGAAACAGACGGTCGATGATTGGCGCGGTCATCTTCGGTGCCGGAACGCCCGAAGCGATGGTTTCACCAGCGCGGGTTTCGAGGGACAGGGCGGCATACGGAATCGGAACGCCGCGATAGCCGTTCTTGCTGCGCATCTCGGCGATGACTTCGGCGGTCGCGCCGTCGATCTTGGCGCCTTCGTCGAGGAACAGAGCGACCTGGCGCAGTTCGAACTTGTCGACGAGTTCGGCATATTCGCGGTCAGACCGGGTTTCGAGATCCTTGCCAGCGTCACGACGCTCGCTGTCTTCGGTGATCAGCGCCGCACGATAGCGAGTTTCGTTGGCGCGATACTCTGCATCCATTTCGCCCATCTTGCGGGTTTCATCTTCGCTGGGAGAGG
>NZ_RQXT01000078.1 GCF_003863365.1 Mesorhizobium tamadayense
ATTGCAATTCGGCTGGCAATCCGGGTGAGGGGGAACTCCCCATGTGCCGCCCCGACGCGACTACAATTTCGTCCACGCCCCATTCTTCTTCGACGACTTCACGCAGGCCTCGATGAAGGCCATGCCTTCGACGCCGTCGGCGATCGTCGGGAAGACGACATCCTTGGCCGGCTTGCCGCCCTTCCTGCGTGCTGCCCGGATCGCCCGCGCGGCCTCCTGGTAGATGTTGGCGAAGCCTTCGAGATAGCCCTCCGGATGGCCGGACGGCACACGGCTGACACGCGCCGCGACAGGCATCGCGCCGGCGCCGGCGCGGGTGAGCAACTGCTTCGGCTGACCGAACGGGGTATACCACAGATAGTTCGGGTCGGCCTGCACCCATTCCAGCCCGCCCTTCGAGCCGTAGATGCGCAGCTTCAGCCCGTTCTCGTGCCCCGGCGCCACCTGGCTCGCCCAGATCATGCCCTTGGCGGGATGCGCCTTGCCGACTGGCTTGAAGCGCAACAGCACATTGATGTTGTCGTCGAGCTGGCGGCCCGGCACGAAGGCGTCGAGGTCGGCAGAGAGCGTGTCGAGCTCCAGGCCGGAGACGAAGCGCGCGAGGTTGTAGGCATGCGTGCCGATGTCGCCCAGCGCGCCGCCGGCGCCGGCCTGCTTGGGATCGGAGCGCCACGACGCCTGCTTCTGGCCGGTGGCGGCGAGGTCTTCGGTCAGCCAGTCCTGCGGATATTCCGACTGCACGATGCGGATATCGCCGAGCTGGCCCTTGGCCACCATCTCGCGCGCCTGGCGGATCATTGGATAGGCTGTGTAGTTGTGGGTGAGCACGAACACCTTGCCGGTCTTTTCGACCAATGCCGCGAGCTTCTTCGCCTCGGCCAGCGAGGTCGCCAGCGGCTTGTCGCAGATAACGTGGATGCCGGCCTCCAGGAAGGCCTTTGCCGCCGGCACATGCACGTTGTTGGGCGTCACGATCGCCACCGCCTCGATGCCGTCCGGGCGCTTCGCCTCGGCCTTTGCCATCTCGGCGTAGGAGCCGTAGCTGCGCGCCGGATCGAGCCCGAGCTCGGCGGCGGAAGCCTTGGCGCGCTCAGGGTTCGACGATAGCGCGCCGGCCACCAGCACGAAATCATTGTCCATGCGCGCGGCGATGCGATGCACCGCGCCGATGAAGGCACCCTGCCCGCCGCCGACCATGCCGTAGCGGATCGGTCCGCCTCCCGTTTCCGACTTCGATGCGCCGACCATTCTTGTCCTCTCCTCGTCTGAGATACCCCTCCTCCTCGAGGGGAGGGTGGCCCGAAGGGCCGGGAGGGGTCGGTTCATGCCGAGCTCCACGCCCGGCGACCCCACCCCGATCCGCTTTGCGGATCGACCCTCCCCTCAAGGGGAAGGGTAAAGTGCTAAATCCCCATCATCGCCCGCAGCAGCTTCTTGTCGCTGGTGCCGCCGGCGAAATCGTCGAAGGCTCTCTCCGTGACCCGGATGATGTGGTGCTGGATGAAGGGCGCACCTTCGGCGGCGCCATCCTCCGGATGCTTCAGGCAGCATTCCCATTCCAGCACCGCCCAGGAATCGTAATTGTACTGGGTGAGCTTGGAGAAGATGCCGCTGAAATCCACCTGTCCGTCGCCGAGAGAACGGAAGCGTCCGGCCCGGTTCACCCAGCCCTGATAGCCCGAATAGACGCCTTGCCGCCCTGTCGGATTGAACTCGGCGTCCTTGACATGGAACGCCTTGATCCGCTCGTGGTAAATGTCGATGAATTCGAGATAGTCGAGCTGCTGCAACAGGAAGTGCGACGGATCGTAATTGATGTTGCAGCGCTTGTGGCCGCCGACCGCATCGAGGAACATCTCGAAAGTCGCGCCGTCGAACACATCCTCTCCCGGATGGATCTCGTAGCCCACATCGACGCCGTTCTCGTCATAGACGTCGAGGATCGGCTTCCAGCGCTTGCCGAGCTCGGCGAACGCCTCCTCGATCAGCCCGGGCGGCCGCTGCGGCCACGGGTAGAGATATGGGAAGGCGAGCGCGCCGCTGAAGCTCACCGAGGCCTTGAGGCCGAGATTCTTCGATGCCTTGGCGGCGAACTCCATCTGCTCGACCGCCCATTTCTGCCGGGCTTTCGGATTGTTATGCACCTCGGCAGGCGCGAAACCGTCGAACTGCGCGTCATAGGCCGGATGCACCGCGACAAGCTGGCCCTGTAGATGCGTCGACAGCTCGGTGATCTCGACGCCGGCCTCAGTGCAGGTGCCTTTGACCTCGTCGCAATAGGCCTTCGACGACGCCGCCTTCTTGAGGTCGAACAGGCGACCGTCCCAGGTCGGGATCTGCACGCCCTTGTAGCCGAGCCCTGCGGCCCATTTGGTGATCGAAGCCAGCGAATTGAACGGCGCGGCGTCGCCCGCGAACTGCGCCAGAAACAGGCCGGGACCCTTCATAGTCGTCGGCATCGGCATCCTCCCTCTATCATTTTCACGGACCAAGCATAGCGCCGATTGAAGCGAGGGCCAGCCTGTTTGGTCGTTCGGTATCGGCGCCAGAGCGCAGCGCCATTCTGGTATTACCAAATCCGGCCATTTGGTCAAGCTATCGCAAACGGCCGCAAAACCGGCGGCGAGGACGACAAGGCAATATTTAATCCATTAAAATCAAACAATTGTCCAATGGGCAAGACCCCGCGTTCGGTCTCCTTGCCGATAATGTGAATTTGCTGTAGAGGTTTTCTCAGACCCAATTGGTCGAACCAGTTTCGAGAAAAACCGCTGGAACGCCATGGGGAGGAGATCACGCGGCGGGCTCACTGGAGAACGCCGCGGCAAACATGACAGGCGAATTCTGGGAAGGATAGAGCCATGCATCTTTCGACGCACAACTGGATGCGGGCGGAGCCGCTGGAGGTGACGCTCAAGCGCATCAAGAAGTTCGGCTATGAGTCGATCGAGATTTCCGGCGAGCCCGAGCAGTACAAGACCAAGGAGACGCGCGCGCTCCTGAAGGAGCACGGCATCCGCTGCTGGGGTTCGGTGACGCTGATGCTGGGCGAACGCAACCTTGCCGCCAAGAACCAGGGCCAGCGCGAGCGCTCGGTGCAATACGTCAAGGACGTGCTGACCATGGTGAGCGAGCTCGACGGCGAGATCATCACGCTGGTTCCCGCGACCGTCGGCAAGGTAGTGCCCGACGGCACCGAGGCGGAAGAGTGGGGCTGGGTGGTGGACGCCACCCGCGAATGCTTCGCGCATGCCAAGAAGGTCGGCGTCAGGATCGCCGTCGAGCCGCTCAACCGCTTCGAGACCTATCTGTTCAATCGCGGCGCCCAGGCGCTCGCGCTTGCCGATGCGGTGAGCCCGGAATGCGGCGTCTGCCTCGACGCCTACCACATCCACATGGAGGAATTTAACGTCTACGACGCCATCCGTCAGGTGGGAAAGCGCCTCTTCGACTTCCATGTCGCCGACAACAACCGCTTCGCTGCCGGCCTCGGCCAGATCGACTGGCCCAAGATCGTCGGCACGCTGAAGGAGATCGGCTACGATGGCGCGTTGACCAACGAGTTCGTCGCGCCCGTCGACCGCACGCCGGCCGCGCCCTATCCGGAGATGGTGGAGCGCAACCCGGTCGACATCTCGCCCGAGCAGCTCAAATTCATCCAGGACCACGGCTCCAGCGTGCTCACGGAAAAATTCTACACCGACCAGATGCGCATCACCGCCGAAACGCTGCTGCCGCTGATCAAGTAGTCGGTTCGATCGAAGCTAGCCCTTCCGCCCTCGGGCGAGGGGGCCGGGGATGAAGATGCGTATCAAAAGCGTCCAGGCCTGGTGGGTCCGCATACCGATCGAAGTCGCGAAGCAGCACCGCAGCGACTTCGGTCAGGTGACGACGTTCGACGCCGCCATTTTGCGCATCGAGACCGACGACGGCCTCGTCGGCTGGGGCGAAGGCAAGAATGCCGCCGGCAGCGCCGGCAGCTACGGCGCGCTGGTCCATATGCTGAATCACGAGATTGCGCCGCAGCTCATCGGCCTCGACCCAGCCGATATCGGCGTCATATGGGAGATGCTCTACAACGGCACGCGCCACCACACGGCCGCCCATGCGGGCCATGCCATGCCGCAGCTGGCGCGGCGCGGCATGAGCGTGGCGGCGATCAGCGCCGTCGACATCGCGCTCTGGGACATCCTCGGCAAGTCCTTGGGACAGCCGGTCTGGCGGCTGCTCGGCGGCCGCAAGGTCGAGCGCATGCAAGCCTATGCCTCGGGCGGCTGGGCATCGGCCGACGCCATCGGCGAGCAGCTCAAATCCTACATCGCCGAGGGAGGCTTCAAGGCGCTGAAGATGCGCGTCGGCGCCATGGACGGCGCGCCGCACATCTCGGCCACCCGTGTGCGTGCCGCGAGGCAGGCAATCGGCCCGGATGTCGAGCTGATGGTCGACGCGCACGGCACCTACACCGTCGCCGAGGCGAAGCGCTTCATCAGCCTCACCGCCGATCTCGACCTCGCCTGGTTCGAGGAACCGGTGATTGCCGACGACAAGCCGGGCATGGCCGAGGTGCGCGCCTCAGGCTCGACCCCGATCGCCACCGGCGAGAGCGAGGCAACGCGCTATGCCTTCCGCGATCTGGCGGTGCTGAAATCGGCAGACATCTTCCAGCCCGATCCCGCCTTCTGCGGCGGCATCAGCGAGGCGATGAAGATCGGCACCATCGCCAGCGCCTTCAACCTGCGCTTCGCGCCGCATCTGTGGGCCGGCGCGCCCTGCTTCTTTGCCGGGCTGCATGTTTGTGCCGCCTCGCCCGCCAGCTTCACCGTCGAATATTCGCTCGGCGCCAACCCGATGATCCATGATCTCGTCGAAGAGACTGTCGAAGCAAAGGACGGTATGATAGCGATCCCTGAAAAGCCCGGACTGGGTTTCACCATCTCGGAGAGCTTCCTGGAGGCGAACGCGCAACGCTGCTGACGATGAAAGAAAAGAACCTTCTCGCGGAACTCGCCGCCTATCTGTTCTCCAACTCGGACAAGGAGTCGGGCCGCACGCCGTCGGAGCGCGAGCTGGCGGAACATTTCGGCGTCAGCCGCGGCCAGATCCGCGAGGCGCTGGCCATCCTCGAAGCGATGCGCATCGTCGAGCGCCGCGCCAAATCCGGCATCTATATCGACACCAAGCAGGCAAGCGTCGAGGCGCTGGCGCTTTTTGCGCGCGCCGGCCTGCCGCTCGATCCGGTGCAGATCTACGAGACCGTCGAATTGCGCAAGATCCACGAGATCAAGGCGGCCGAGCTTGCCTGCTCGCGCGCCACAGAAGAGAATTTCGAGCGGCTGCGCGAGATACTGAAGGCTTCCGAGGAGCGCATCGCCGCCGGCGAAGGCCTTGCCAAGGAAGACCGCGAGTTCCACCTCGAGATCGTGCGTGCCACCAAGAACAGCGTTTTCTATAATATCTGCAGCGTCTATTATCTGATGGGCGAGCAGCGCCTGCCGATCTACTTCAACGATCTGGAACGCAGCGTGCGCTCGCATGCCGAGCACATCCAGATCTATGAGGCGCTGCTGCGCCGCGACGGCAACCTCGCCCAGGCGCTGATGAGTGCCCACCTGCAAGGCGCCGAGAGCTACTGGAAGGGCCTCATCGAAGGCCGCGGAGCGGAGCCGAAGAGCGCGGCGCTCGAAAAGGCCTAAGCATTTTGCGGCCAAGCGGAGTCGCTTGGCGTCGCACAAATGCGGCTAAACAACAGGAACCCGATGCGCAAGATCCTGTCGACGCACCCGCTGCACCCGCGCGCCACGGCTATGCTGGCAGGCGCCGGCCGGCTGGCGATCGCCCCCGCGCTCGACGCCAGGACGCTGATCGCTGAAGCGAAAGACGCCGACATCGTCATCGTGCGCGCGCCGTTGCCGCCTGAACTTTTCGATGGCGCCGACAATTTGCGCGCCGCGATCCGCCACGGCGCGGGGCTGGACATGATCCCGGTCGAGGCCGCCACCGCCGCCGGCGTGCTGGTGGCGAATGTGCCGGCGGTCAATGCCCGCTCGGTCGCCGAGCACGTGATGTTCGTGGCGCTCGCACTGCTCAGGCGCTTCCGCGTGATGGATCGCGACCTGCGCGCCAAGGGCTGGCTCGCCGGGCGCGAGCACGCCAATTCGACCAGCGAGCTTGCCGGCAAGACGATCGGCATTATCGGTCTCGGCGCGGTCGGCCAAGCCGTCGGCCATATCGCCGCGCATGGCTTCGACCTCAATGTGGTGGCGACGACGCGCAGCCTGCGTCCGGCACCCGAGCGCGTCGGCGTCCTGTCGATCGACGCGCTGCTCGAGCAGAGCGACATCATCGTGCTCTGCTGTCCGCTGACCGAGGAGACGCGCGGCCTGATCAGCCGCGAGCGCATCGCCCGCATGAAGCCCCATGCGCTTTTGATCAATGTCTCGCGCGGACCGGTGGTCGACGACGAGGCGCTGATAGAAGCCCTGCGAAAGCGCCGCATCGGCGGCGCGGCGCTCGACGTCTTTGCGACCCAGCCACTGCCGGCGAACCATCCCTATTTCAGCTTCGACAACGTCATCGTCACCCCGCATATGGCCGGCATCACCGAAGAATCGATGATGCGCATGGGTGTAGGTGCTGCCGGCGAGGCCCTGCTGGTGCTTGCCAACAAGCTGCCGGTCAACCTGCGCAATCCGGAAGTGATCGAGCACTACCGCCGGCGCTTTCCGGCCGACTGACGCTTGCCGTTTGCCTCAACTTTCCCGGATTTGACGACGACCTTCCTGCTATGACCAAGAGCGTCGCGCGAGCCCTTCTGATCGCTGTCTTCTGCCTGTCTGCGGCCGAGGCTCGCGCCGACGGACAAGGCAGCTATATGCCCTGCGACAACGGCCTGCGCTGCGTGATGGCGCCCTGCCCTTCGAGCAGCGCCCTCGATCTCGCCTCAGGCAGGATCATCAAGGGCGTGTCGATCGACATCGATGGCCTGCCGCAACAGGACAAGGCGCTCGACCTGTCGGACAAGCTCTATGCCGGCAAGGTCGTCATCACCGGCACGATCGAGAACCGACCGCATACGTTCAACGGCAAGCAGTACAGCCTGCCGACGCTGGTCGCGACGGGCATCGAGAGGGCCGCCAAGGACAGCGAGCGCGGCCACTGCTCGGCGCGCTGAGCTCTCAACCTCTCAGCAACGCCTCCACCGCTGCGGCAATCCCGAGAAGGCGTCGGTCGTGGCCGTTGCGCGCCACCAACATCAATCCGGACGGCAACGTCGTTCCCGGCATCGGCAGCGAGATCGCGCAGAGATCGAACTGGTTGGCGACCTGGGTGTTGCGCAGCAGCAGACCTTCCGTTCTTTCGCGCAGCGCTTCGTCGCCGGCCATGGCGGCGATCGACGGCGCGACCATCGGCACGGTCGGCAGCGCAAGCACATCGATTGCCCCCAGCCGTTTCTCCATGGCTGCGGTAAGCTCCGTCCGGCGGCGGATCGTCCTGATGTAGACGGAAGCGGGCACCGTCAGCGCGCGCGCCAAAGGCCCGCTGACATGCGGATCGACGGGCACCGGGGCGCCGGTGGCCAGCCAGTCGGCATGCACCTCGGCGCCTTCCATTGCCGCGATCGAGGCGCGCTTGGTTGCCGCGCGCATCTCGCCAATGAGGTCGTCGATCGGCAGATCGGCGACGCGTGCGCCGACCTGTTCGAAGTTGCTGACACACGTTTCAAAAGCCGCGGTGACCTCGGCTTGCGTGTCGTCAAAGGGCCGGCCTCGCGGAATGCCGATGCGCAGGCCGCTAAGTGGGATCGGCTGAAGAGCCGTCGGCTCCTCCCCCGCCATGATCGCGTCGGCGATCGCGCAATCGACGACGCTGCGGGCGAGCGGGCCGATTGAATCCAGCGTTGCCGACAAGGGAAAGGCGCCGGCCAAAGGCACGCGCCGGGCCGTCGGCTTGAAGCCGACGATACCGTTGAGCGAGGCTGGAATGCGAACCGAGCCGCCGGTGTCCGAGCCGATCGAGATCTCGCTGCTGCCCTCGCCCACCGCGACGCCGGCGCCGGACGACGAGCCGCCCGGGATCAGGCTCGCATTGGTCGCATTGCCCGGTGTGCCGTAATGCAGATTGTCGCCGATCGCGGTGAAGGCGAATTCGGTCATGTTAGTCTTGCCGAGGATCACGGCGCCCGCCTGGCGCAGCCGGCGCACGATCGCCGCGTCCCGCGCGGCGGGCTGGGCACGGGCGAACACCAGCGAGCCCGCCCTGGTCGGCTCGCCGGCGACGTCGAACAGATCCTTGATCGAGACGACCACGCCATCGAGCGGCCCGAGGCTTACGCCGGCCTTCCGACGGGCGTCGGCCGCATCCGCCGCCGCGCGCGCCGCCTCGATATAGAGCTTCGTGTAGACCTTCTCATCGATCGCGCGATCGGCAAGGCGCGACAGGACAGCTTCAAGACGATCGCGGACGGATTGCATGTCGATGTCGGACCCCTGGAGGCTGTAACGTCTTTAAGTCAGTGGCCACCAGCTTGGGCCAGAGTAAGGGATAACCCGGCAAGCGTGCCTTTGCACCTTCCGAAGCGAGAGGAACGACCGATGCTCTACAAAGGCAGCTGCCACTGCGGCAAGGTGGCATTCGAGATCGAGGGCGAGCTTGGCGGCGTCGTGCGCTGCAATTGCTCGATCTGCGCGCGCAAGGGCGCGCTGCTGTGGGCCGTGCCGCATGGCAGCATGCGCCTGGTTGCCTGGGGCGACGACCTCGGCAAATACACTTTCGGCAAAGTTTCGATCGTGCATCGCTTCTGCCGAACCTGCGGAATCCATCCCTTCGCCGAGGACGTCAGCCAGGGCAGCGAACGCAGCGCCTACATCAACATCAACTGCCTCCAAGATGTCGACCTCGCCGCAATACAGGTCTTCGACTTCGACGGCCGCTCGGCCTAGACCAGACTGCATCGCTCTGCCGACAAGCCGGCCACATCGGCCGGCTTGTCGGCATCCAAGGCTATTCAGCCTGTTTCGGGCCGATCGCGAAAGTCACCAGGGCCGCAAGCAGCGTCGCCGCGCTGCCATAGGCGAAAGCGCTGGCCACACCGGCATGGTCGACCAGCAGGCCGCCGAAGACCGCGCCCAGTGCGATCGCCACCTGGAACGTCGCGACCATCAGCCCGCCTGCGCTCTCTGCCTGGTCGGGAGCCGCCCGCACCATCCAAGTCTGTATTCCGACCGGCACCGCGCCGAAGGCAAAGCCCCAACCTGCAACGGCAATTGCCGCGACTATTGGCGAGGCGCCGAGCGTCAGCATGGCGAGCGCCGACAGCGCGATCAGCAGCGGCGCCAGCCCGACCGCAAGCTTCAGGTTGCGTTCGGCCAGGAAGCCGCCGGCGAAATTGCCGAAGAAGCCGCCAATGCCATAGGCGAGCAGCACCAGCGAGATCGTCTCGATCGGCATGACCGGCACCGTCTCCAGGAACGGCCGCACATAGGTGAAGCCGGCAAACTGCCCTGAGGCTACGAGCAGCACGACCAGGAGGGCGACGCGGATCGTCGGCCGCTTCAACACTTCGACCAGTGTGCGGAAGCTGGCCACGCCCGTCGGCGGCAGGCTGGGGATGGTGGCAAGCTGCACCAGCAAGGTCAGCGCGCCGACGACCGCCGCGATCATGAAGGCCGTGCGCCAGCCCCAGATGTCGCCGACATAGGCGCCGACGGGCGCCGCGGTGACGGTGGCCACCGAAACGCCGGTCAGGATGATCGACATGGCGCGCGGCATCAGCCGCATCGGCACCAGACGCATCGCCATGGCGGCCGACATCGACCAGAAGCCGCCGAGCGCGACGCCCAGAACCACACGCGCCAGAAGCAACATCGTCAGCGAGGAGGCGAAGGCGGCGAACAGGTTAGAGACGATCAGAAGCACGGTGAGCATCCACATCACCAGCCTGCGGTCGAGCCGCTTGGTGACGATGGCCATGGTGGGTGCCGCTATCGCGCCGACGACAGCCGTCGCCGTCACCGCCTGGCCGGCGGCGCCTTCGCTGACGCCGAGATCCTGCGCCAGCCGCGTCAGCAGGCTGGCGGGCAAGAATTCGGCCGTCACCAGGCCGAACACGCCTAGCGCCAGCGAGACCACGGCGCCCCACACGGGCTCGGTTCGCTCCTCGGGTTCGGTCCTGTCGAGAACGGCGGCATCGATGACGCCCGTGGCGGGTTCGGTCATGGCAAGTCTCCGGAAGTTGCAGCGCAACATTTGATTGCAGCGCAACATAGGGAGTGACTGTCTGGAGTTTCCATGCTAGAAACGCCGAAATGAATTACAATTCATCCAAAACCGCATTGCCGGCGTCCGGCGATCCGCTGACCGACATGCTGCGCGGCTTGCGGTTGGACGGCGTCGACTACGGCCGCTGCGTGCTGGGCGAGCCGTGGGCCGTTTCCTTCCCGGCGCAAAAGGCGGCGCGCTTCCATTTCATCGGCCAGCAAGGCTGCTGGCTGTTCTCGCCGGGCAAGGAATGGATCGAGCTATCGGTGGGCGACGCGCTGCTGATCCCGCGCGGCGACGAGCATGTGCTGGCCAGCGCGCCCGGCGTGCCTCCGGTGCCGATCGGCCGCTACACCATCGAGCCGGTGTGCGAGAACATCTACGACGTCTCCAACGAGTGCAGCGGGCCCAAGACTCTTCTGTTCTGCGGCAGCATGCATTTCAACCTCGACGGCTCGCATCCGCTGCTTGACATGATGCCCGACCTGATGCGCGCGCATGAGCTGATGGCGAATGCGCCAGGCATCCAGCATCTGCTCGACGCGATGGCCGGCGAGGTGACGATGGACCGCGTTGGCTCCGGCGGCATCCTCGCTCGCCTGGCCGACGTGCTCGCCGCCACCATCATCCGCTCCTGGGTGGAGAACGGCTGCGGCGATGCCACCGGATGGATCGCCGCGGTCCGCAATCCGGACGTCGGCAGAGTGCTCGCCGCCATTCACCTGCAACCCGACCGCGACTGGACGGTGGAGGCGCTGGCGCGATTGATGGGGGCGTCGCGCTCCGCCTTCGCGCAGCGCTTCGCCACCGTGGTCGGCGAGACGCCGGCCAAATATGTGCTCAGCGTGCGCATGCATCAGGCACGGCAGTGGCTCGCCCGCGACGGCATGCGGGTGTCTGTGGCGGCGGCGAGGCTCGGCTACGATTCGGAAGCCTCCTTCAGCCGCGCCTTCAAGCGGGTGATGGGTGTCGCGCCGAGCCATCTGCGCAACGCCGGCGCCGACGAGCAATCCTGACACCGTGGTCAAGCCTCTACCATGCTGGAGGAATTGCCAAGTCTTTTGGACGACGCGTCATTCTCCACCGACAGGGACTGCCTAAGCTCCCCGGCGGGAGGAACCGCCATGGCTGATCAATTTGCACCGCTCGCGCTTGCCGCGCTCACCATGCTTCCGGGGCAGGCATTCGCGCTCGAGGATAGCTATCTTCCGGCCGATAAGATTCCTTATGTCGTCGAAGCGCCGGACCAGCCGCAGCGCCTCGGCCCGCTATGGGGCGAGCGGGCGAAGGGCCCGGCCGGCACATTGCTGAAGGTCCCCGGCAACTGGCGGGCGCCGGTCCACGCGCACACGGCGGACTATCGCGCTGTCGTCATCAAGGGGCTGTGGGCGCATTGGCAGATGGAGGGCGGCGAAGCGACCAAGGTCGAATTGTCGCCAGGCTCCTACTGGACCCAGAAGGCCAACGAGATGCATGACGATGCCTGCCTGTCGGACACCGAATGCGTGATCCTGCTGATCAACGAGACGCCTTACGAGACTTATCTGCCGAAATAGTACCGGGCCGGCCGGAGTCTCGCCGAGCGAGCGGCAGGCGCGTCAGCCAGCTTGATCGGATGTGTTGGGGCCAAGCAGGAACGCCGGGCTGCCCCTGATCATCGGCCGCTTCATCACCTCCGGCAAGGTGCGCATGCTTGCCACGCCGGCAGCCGAAGGTCAGGCGGCCCTTCCGCCATCCCTGCACACATCACTTGCCAGACGCAGCCGGTCCATAGTCTTCACCTGCAGCCTGATGATGCCCTTCGCCTTCAGAGGCTTCTGTGATCTTCTCGTATTCGGATTGAGACATTTCCGGTAGATGGCGAACAAAGGCCACCATCGCCCAAAGCCCTTCCTGGCTGTGCGTTGGACCAAACGCAGGCATCCCGGTCATTTTTATGCCATTTTGCACTATCCAATAGAGCTCAGCATCATCCAAGGTGGCAATGGCTCGTGTGAGGTCTGGCGGCTTGGGCCGCATGTTCTTGGCGAACTCCGCCGGAGAAATTCCCGGACCGCCGTGACAGTCGACGCAGCCTTCCTCCTTGTAGTGATGGCCGCCTGTGCGGATCATCTCCGGATCGTCAAGCGATCGATCCGGGCTGACACTGTGGCCGGCGTGGCGTTCAATAGAATTGTTCCGGATTGTCTCCAGCGACCAACGGACGAAGTCCGGGTCCGGCTCGCTGGCAGCAACATTGTAGAATCCGACATAGGTGTAGCCTGCCAGCCCGACGATGATTGCAAGCAGGACAACAGCGGTTGTAGCCAAGGTTCGCACGGTTAACCCCGTGGCGGCAGGCGTCATCGCATAAGCCCGCCGTCTGCCATCCCGAACGCTTGGAGCCGCCAAACTATTCCGCGGCTTATCATCACGACATCGCGAGCCGCGTACCCTAGAGCAATTCCAGGAAAAGTGTGAAACGGTTTTCCGTCTGGAATTGCGTGAAAACAAAGAGATAGAGCGGTTCGGCGTTTTCGTGAAACGGTGAATCCCTCTAGACCAACGCGGTGAGGAAACGCTGGGTAGCCTGGCCGAACGCCACGACGTGTCGCGCAACCTGATCCGAGGCGCGGCGAAGCACCCACTCCACATAATCCCAGCTCTGCATAATTCTGCATTGGACTAACCCGCTCCGCGACCGCGGACCGGCAAGGAGGCTATGCACCGACGGTGCGGTCCTGATGGCGTCGTTCGTGGCGCCGGACATACATGCAAAAGAAGCTCCAACTGCGCGAGCATGGGATGGCTGCTTGCAGCCCATTCCATCGGACAAAGGAGCTTGTCATGACCCAACTTCGCCAGCGCATGAGCGAGGACATGCAGGTGCGCAACCTCGCGCTCAACACCCAGCGCTCGTATCTGCAACAGGTGTCGCTGTTCGCCCGCTATTTCGGCAAGTCGCCGGACCTGCTCGGGCGCGAGGACATTCGGACTTATCAGGTTTATCTGACCAACGAGAAGAAGTTGGCGCCCGGTTCGATCCACACCGCCATCGCGGCGCTGCGCTTTCTCTACAGTGTGACGCTCGAATGGGACTGGGCGCCTGAAGAGGTTCTCCCGCTTCCGAAGAAGCCGCAAAAGCTGCCGATCGTCCTCGGTCCCGAGGAAGTTCAGCAATTCCTCGGCTGCGTGCTCGACGTCAAACATCACGCCATCCTGACCACGTGCTATGCCGCCGGCTTGCGCATCTCGGAGGCGGTGCAGCTGAAGCCTACGGACATCGACAGCCAGAGAATGGTCGTCCGCGTCGAGCAGGGCAAAGGCCAGAAGGACTGCTACGTGATGCTGTCGCCCAAGCTCCTGGAGATCCTGCGCACCTACTGGAAGGTGCGCCGGCCGGAGACGTGGCTCTTCCCCGGCGATCGTGCCGGCGAGCCGATCACCAGGGATGCGGTGGGACATGCCTGCGCGAAAGCGCGCGACCGCTCCGGTTTGTCCAAGCCGGTCACGCCCCATAGCCTACGACACGCCTTTGCCGTCCATTTGTTGGAGGCCGGCGCCGACGTGCGCACCATTCAACTGCTGCTCGGTCACAGGAGCCTCGCGACCACCGCCCATTACCTACGGATTGCCACCAACAAGGTCTGCGCCACGTCGAGCCCCTTCGAGCTCTTGCCGCGTCCGGCGGCCACCTTGCCGCCGCCCGCCAAGCCGCAATACTTCTGAGCGCGCGCCGATGGCCCGCTCGGGGCCGGAAGTGGCGGATATCTTCCGCCGCTACGGTGAAGCCTATCGCACTCAGCATGACGCGTCGCTGTCGACCGCCCAGCGCCGCGTCATGACGGCGATCGAATTGTGCCGGACCGCCGCGCTCGGCGGGCACGTTGAAGCATGCGATCAATGCGGCCACCGGCGCATCGCCTTCAACAGCTGCCGCGACAGGCATTGTCCCCGCTGCCAATCGCTGGCCCGCGCGCAATGGCTGGAGGATCGTCGCGCCGAGCTTCTCGACACGCAGTACTTCCACGTCGTCTTCACGCTGCCGGGCGACATTGCCGCCATCGCTTATCAGAACAAGGCGCTCGTCTACGGCCTGCTCTTCCGCGCCACCGCCGAGACGCTGCGCACCATCGCCGCCGATCCCAAGCATCTCGGCGCCGAGATCGGCTTCTTCGCGGTGCTGCACACCTGGGGCCAGAACCTGCTGCACCACCCCCACCTGCACTGCGTCGTCCCGGGTGGCGGGTTCTCGCCGGACGGCACGCGATGGATTGCCTGCAAGCCCGGCTTCTTCCTGCCGGTCCGCGTGCTCTCACGCCTGTTCCGACGGCTGTTTCTGGATCACCTGGAGAAAGCCTTCGCGGCCGGCGAACTGCAGTTCTTCTCTGACTTGCAGGCCCTGAGCGAGCGTAACGCCTTCCGGCGCTACCTGGCGCCCCTTCGAAAGGCCGAATGGGTGATCTACGCCAAGCCGCCCTTCGCCGGGCCCGAACAGGTCCTCGACTACGTCGGCCGCTACACGCACCGCGTCGCCATCTCCAACAACCGCCTCGTCGACATCGAGGATGGCGCCGTTCGTTTCCGCTGGAAAGACTGCCGGCATGGTGATCGGCAAAAGGTCATGACCGTCTCGGCCGACGAGTTCATGCGTCGCTTCCTGCTTCACGTCCTGCCGGAGGGCTTCCATCGCATCCGCTACTACGGCTTCCTCGGCAATCGCCACCGCGCGCAAAAGCTTGCCCACTGCCGCGACCTGCTCGGCATGCCGGCTCCCGAGCCGTCGGTCGAGCCGATCGAAAAGGACTATCGCGACCGCTACGAGGACCTTACCGGGCACTCCCTCCGGCAATGCCCGGCCTGTCACCAAGGGCAGATGATTGTCATCGAAGTCTTCGACGGCGTCACCGGACCGCCGCCATACTGGGATACATCATGAAAGTAGGGCTCAGCTTCCATCGTTACCGTATTGCACGGGCCGTTCGGCTGGAAAACCGAGCCGGTCCCGCGGAGATGCGCGCCGCCGGCCCCGGGGCAGCCTCTCCTCGCAAGGCGCGGCGCCGGTCCTCACTTTGCCGCAACCGATATCCGTGCCGCTTTCGGCGCATGCGACCCCTGCAATCGCCGCGTCCGCGTTGCGTCTGAGGCCCACGCGATACCTGTTCGCCGGTGCGGCTCAATTGAACGCCCATAGCGGCCACCCGTGCCGGCGGCTTAGTCCAACACGTTTTTAGCTCACCGTCGCGATCCACCGCAGCGCGCTCTCGCCACCTGTCTTTCTGCGCGACGCCAAGCTAAAAACGCTCTGCATTATGTCGAGTTCAACATAAGTCAAAAGCCGTTCCGATTTTCGGGGCCATGCCCTATCCGGTGTGTCGCAGGCTGACGCCGCTACCCTTGTCGAACATCACCATCTTGTCCGAGTTCCAGGCAAAGCGCACCGGCTGCTCGATCTCGACGGCGGTCCTGGCAGGCACGGTGGCTCTCAGCATGGCATCGCCGACCCTCAGCGTTACGATCTTCTCGACGCCGTGGTTCTCGACATCGTGGACGCGTGCCTCGACCGGCGCGCCGCTCTCCAGATAGACGTCCTCCGGACGGATGCCGAAGACGAGCGGGCGACCGTCGGTCGCACCGCCCGTCCTGGCCGCCCCCCCTGAAAGCGGCAGCTCGAAATTCGCCATCACCGCACGGTTTTCGACCAGCCTGCCGTCGATGAGGTTCATCGGCGGCGAGCCGACGAAGCTAGCGACATAGGTGTCGCGCGGATTGTTGTAGATTTCGTGCGGCGTGCCGGTCTGGACGATGCGGCCGTGGTTCAGCACGCCGACCTTGTCGCCCATCGACATCGCCTCGATCTGGTCGTGGGTGACGAACAGGAAGGTAGCGCCGAGCTGCATCTGCAGGTTCTTCAACTCCGTGCGTAGCGCCTCGCGCAGCTTGGCATCGAGCGCCGACAGTGGCTCGTCCATCAGGAACACGCGCGGCTTGCGCACGATGGCCCGGCCGATCGAGACGCGCTGCATCTCGCCGCCGGAGAGCCGGTCGGTCTTGCGGTCGAGCAGGTGCTCGATGCGCAGCGTGCGCGCGGCGCGCGCGACACGGTCCTTGATCTCGGCATCGGGCAGGCGACGGATCTTGGGCTTCAGCGGGAATTCGAGGTTTTCGCGCACCGTGTAGCGCGGATAGAGCGAATATTGCTGCAGCACCAGCGCCACGTCGCGCTCGGCCGCGCCCCAGTCGGCGACGTCGACGCCGTCGATGAAGACCTGGCCCTCGGTCGGTTTCTCGAGTCCGGCGATCAGTCGCAGCGTCGTCGTCTTGCCGGCGCCGGTCTCGCCCAGCAGCACGAAGAACTCGCCGTCGGCGATGTCGAGATTGAGGCCGGTCAGCGCGGTATGGCTGCCGAACTTCTTGGTGACGTTCTTCAGCTCGATATGGGCCATCAGAGCCTCACTCCCAGCGACTTGCCGCTTGCCGTGTCGAAGAAATGCGCCTGCTCCGGATCGATGCGGACATGGACCTTTTCGCCGGGGCCTGAAACGTAGCCGGCCTTGGTGCGTGCACGCAGCATCTTGGAGCCGACCTTGAGGTCGACGATGTCGAAGGAGCCGAGCGGTTCGATGATCTGGGCCTCGACCGGCACATAGCCGGCCGCGGCGTCGTGCCGGACGAGCACTCCTTCGGGACGTATGCCGAGCGTCAGGCCGCCATTGGCGACGTGGCCGTTGAGCCTGGTGAGAAGCTCGCGAGGGAACTCGAAGCCTTTGGGCGCACCGCCGACGGTGACGGTGGCGGCACCGCCCTCATCGGCGACGCTGGCCTCGGCGACGTTCATCACCGGGCTGCCGACGAACTGGGCCACGAACAGATTGGCCGGATGCGAGTAGACATCGTCCGGCGTGCCGACCTGCTGGATGAAGCCCTCATGCATGATGACGATGCGATCGGCGAGGCTCATCGCCTCGATCTGGTCGTGGGTGACGTAGATCGTGGTCGAGCCCTGCTTGATGTGCAGGCGCTTGATCTCGGCCCGCATCTCCTCGCGCAGCTTGGCGTCCAGCGCCCCGATCGGCTCGTCCATTAGCATCGCCTTGGGTCGGCGCACCAGGGCACGGCCGATCGCCACGCGCTGCATGTCGCCGCCCGACAGCGCCGACGGCTTCTTGTCGAGCAGGTCGCTGATGCGCAGGACCCGCGCGACCTCGCGCACCGACTTGTCGACCTCGCCGCTGCTCATGCGCGTGGCGCGCAGCGGAAAGGCGATGTTCTCGAACACCGTCATATGCGGGTAGAGCGAGAATGACTGGAACACCATGGCGATGTCGCGGTCGGCGGCCTTGAGGTGCTGCACCGCCTTGCCGTCGATCAGGATGTCGCCCTTATCGATCGTCTCCAACCCCGCTATCGCGCGCAGCGTCGTGGTCTTGCCGCAACCCGACTGGCCGAGCAGAACGATGAACTCGTTGTCGGCGATTGCGAGGTTCAGATTGTGGATGACCTGGACGGCGCCGAAGAATTTCTCGATGCCGCGAAGTTCGATCTGCGTCACTGCCGGGCCCCCTCATGCGTCGCGGCGCCGGTTTCCTCGCTGCGCTCCGGCGCGATCTTGGACGTGATGTTGAAGCCGATCAGCCCGATCAGGATGATCGTCACGCCGTAGGAATGCAGGCTGAGGCTCCACGGCTGGCAGAGCGCGATGATGCCGAGCACCATGGCGATCTGCGACGCCGGCAGCAGATACTTCTCGTTGACAGCGCGAAAACTCATTTGCGGATCGCTCCGAAGGTCACGCCGCGAAGCAGATGGTTGCGCAGCAGGAAGGTGAAGATCGCGACCGGCAGCAGGAACAGGAAGGTGCCTGCCGCGATCGTGGTCCAGTCCGGCAGGCCGGAACCGATCTGGCTGGGAATGAAAGGCGGCGCGGTCTGGGCGCGCCGGTTGGTCATGATCAGCGCGAAAGCGTATTCGTTCCAGGCGGTGATGAAGCAGAACACGGCGGTGGCGGCGATGCCCGTCGCCGCCTCCGGCAGCACGATCTTGAAGAAGGCCTGCATGCGCGTGTAGCCGTCGACCAGCGCCGCCTCCTCATACTCCTTCGGGATCTCGTCCATGAAGCCCTTCATCAGCCAGACCGAGAAGGACAGGTTGAAGGCGATGTAGAGGATGATCAGGCCGATATGCGAGTCGTTGAGGCCGACCATCCGGTACATCAGGAACATCGGGATGGCGACGACCACCGGCGGCAGCATGCGTGTCGACAGGATGAAGAAAAGAAGGTCCGCCTCGCCTGCTATCTTGAAGCGCGAGAAACCATAAGCCGTGAAGGTTCCCATGCCGACCGCGAGAACCGTGCTTACGATCGCCACGATAAGGCTGTTCATGAACCGGTCGGGATATTGCGAAAGCTGCACGTCCTTGCCGACCTTCAGCACCCGCTCGCCGCCGTCATAGATGCGCTTTTCCCACCAGGGCGCGGCCTCATAGACCTGCGGGTCGACGGTCTTCTGCATCTGCACCCGCTTGGTGAAGAGCCGGATGAACGGTGTCACTTCGGGCTGGAAGAGAACGGTGGGAGGCACGCTGACTGCCAGTTCCTTCGGCTTGAAGGCCGTGGAGGCGATCCAGTAGATCGGTGCCAGGAAGATCAGCGTGGCGACCAGCACCGCGACGATGGCGATGCGGTTGAGGGCGACCTCGGAAGAAGTGCGGACGGCCGCCATCTCAGCGCTCCTTCACCTTGTTGAGGTATTTGACATAGATGTTGGTGATCGCCAGCACCATGATCAGCACGATGTAGGCCAGCGCGCAGGACTTGCCGGTGTCCCATTGCTGGAAGGCCTGCTTGTAGAGCCGGATCGCAATCAGCTCGGCGGTCGGCTGGGTCGTCATCGTGTAGGCGATGTCGAAGGTCTTGAAGGCTTCCATGGTGCGGAAGATCAGCGCGATCAAAAGGATAGGCGAGACCAGCGGCAAGGTGATGCGGGTGAAGGTGTACCACCAACCGGCCCGGTCGATTGCCGCTGCTTCGTAGAGGTGCTGCGGCACGGCCGAAAGGCCGGCGAGCGAGAGCAGCATGACAAAGGGCGACCACATCCAGATGTCGGTGATCGCTACCGCGTAGAGCGCGCTGTCGGGATTGGAGAGCCAGGCGAAGTCACCCAGGCCGAAGACATAGTTTATAGGCCCCCAGGACGGGCTGTAGAGCAACTGCCAAAACAGGCCGACCACAGCCGCCGACATCATCATCGGCAGGAGCAGCAGCGTGGTGATCAGGCCCTTCATCGGAAAGCTGCGATTGAGCAGCAGGGCGAGGCCGAAGCCCACGATCATCTGGCCGGCCACCGAAACGATGACGTATTTCGCCGTGATGACGAAATTCGACCAGATGTGATCGTCGGTTAGCAATTCGCGATAGTTCTGCAGGCCGACGAACTGCCAGGGCTCGCTCCGGTTCGCCGCGAAGTTCGTGAAGGAATAGCCCAGCGAATAGATCAGCGGGAAAATGTTGAAGACGATCAGGAAAACCAGCGTCGGGATGATGAACATGTTGCGGATGGTCAGATCCGACCAGCCGCGAGCGGCGGCCCTAGAGGCAGGATCGAGATTGGTGAGGGCTACCGAAGCCAACGATCGTCTCCGTGAAAACAGGAATGCCGGAGGGGAAATCCTCCTCCGGCATTCTGGCTCTAATGATTTACTTGTAGCGGTTGTACTTGGTGAACGTCGCCTTCCAGTCGGCGGCGGTCTTGTCGAGCGCTTCCTGGGCGGTGCCCTTGCCGCCGACCACGAACGGATAAATGTTCTGGTTCAGCTGATCGAGCACCTCGGCGTATTCAGGCGTCGCCCAGAAATCCTTGACCATGAACATGGTGTCGTAGAACGCTTTGTTGTACGGCGTGGCGTTCTGGAAGGCTTCCGACTTCAGCACGGCCTGGCTGCAGGTGTAGCCGCCGAGCTCGGCCCACTTCTTCTGGGTTTCGTCCTTGATGAACCACTCAAGGAACTTCATCGCCTCGTCCTTGTTCTTCGAGTACGAGACGACGGAGATGCCCTGGCCGCCGAGAGCGGCGAAGCGCTTGCCGTCGGGGCCGGCCGGGTTGGCGAAGAAGCCGGTGACGTCTGCATAGGGGTTGGTGGCCTTGTTCACCAGCGGCGGGAAGAAGGCGAAGAAGTTCATGCTCATCGCGGCGAGGCCGCCGGTGATCGCCTGGTTGTCTTCCACGAAGAAGGTCTTGCCCCAGCCGGGAGGCGTGAACTTGTAAAGCTCCTTGTACATGTCGAGGCCGGCGGCGGCCTCCTTCGAATTGGTGATGCCGTCGACCTTGTAGCTTGCGTAGTCGCCGAGATCGCCGCCATAGCTGAAGATGGCGCTTTCGACGCCCATCGCCATCGCGTCATAGGAATTGTCGGTGTAGATGGCGACGCCGTACCGCTTCTGGTCCGGGCGGTGGAAGAACTCGGCGATGTCGCGCAACTGCGCATAGGTCTTCGGCACGTCGAGGTCGTAGCCGTACTTCGCCTTGAAGGCTTCCTTCTCCTTCGGATCCTCGAACCAATCCTTGCGGTAGGACCAGCCGATCGCATCGCCTTCCAGCGGGATCGCCCAGTACTTGCTGGAACCGCCGGGGTATTCGGCATAATACTTGATGGTCGCGGGCGCCATCACGTCGGTGAGCTTGTGCTGGTTGAAGAAGTCGGTCAGGTCGACATAGTGGCCCTGCGTCGAACCGGCGCCCAGCCATTGCGAGTCACCGACCACCATGTCGTAGGCGTCGCCATGCGCGTTGAACTCGGTGAAGGCCTTGGTCTGGAAATCCGGCCACGGCGTGGTCTGCACCGTGACCTTCACGCCGGTCTCGGCCGTGTAGTCGTTGACGAGTTCCTGCAGATAGTTCGCCGGATCCCATTCCGCCCAGAAGATGGTGAGTTCCTTGTCTTGCGCTCGGACGGATGTCCCGCAGGCAAGCGCCAGCCCGATACCAGCAATCACGCTGGTCACTATCTTGCGCATAGTTTTCCTCCCTTGTGCGCATTCTACCGTGTCATGCGGGGCCGGCAGTATGGTCGGCCCTGGTAGTTCCTCCCGTGATGGCATTTCCGGTTTCGAGCCTCTTCGCCCTGCCGGGAAAAATGATCGCAGCCCTCACTTTCGATCCACTTTATGCATACTGATCTGGTATTACCAATTCAAGAGGGACGTCAAGCTCTTTCTTGTCCAGTCAAAAGCGGTTCGACAAGCCAATCGCGGCGGTATCCGTCTGTTTTGCCTTACCTTTCCTACTCCTTGATATGCAGAGGCCTTGTTTCCACCGAGGCCTCGCAATTATTAAAGCTAGCTCGGCCTCCAATCTGGTCGAACCAGATTTAAGACATCGTCGTCTTCGCTGCGATCGAAACTCCACCCGTTTTCGCCTCTGATTCCGCCATCGCCGCGCGCACCAGAGCGCCCGCCGCCCACTCGGCGACCGACATCATGTCACGGCTGTCCAACCCCCATATATCCTTCAGCACGATCAGCACTTCCACGCCGAACATCATCGAAAGCGCCTGGGCAAGACGCCTGAACTGACGCGGCTTGAGTTGACCCTTGAGTGGCGCGATCGCGTCCTTCAGGAGGTCGACGCGGTGACCGCGCGTGAGGGCGGGTTCCGTGCCCAGCGTGCCTGCCTGCCGCCTGGCCCACTGGTCGAGCGAAAGCTTCAGCGCCGCCTTGAACGTCGCCTCGAAGGCCTCGATGCGCGGCATGGCGGAAGCGAACAGTTCCGCCACGCGCCGCTCCGGATCGGCGGAAGTGGATTTCCAGGTCAGTATCGGGCCGAGCCCCTCGTCGACGACCGCCTGCACCAGCGCTGCCTGGCTTGGGAAATAGCGATAGGCCGTGGCGCGAGAGACTTCCGCCGCCTCCGCAACCTCGCTGACCGAAGGCGTTGCGCCGGACTGCATCAGGCGCGTCGCCGTCTCCAGCATCAGGCGCATGGTGCGGGCACGCGGCCCCTTCTCGGGCACAGCCGCCTGATCGGCGTCGACGCTGGCTTGTTGACGTGAGACGTCCATGTCAATACGATACGCGCGTCTCAAAAAATTGCAATGGCCCACGCCTTGGCGACCGGGCCAGGCAAGAAGCGGCAGGCGGCAACGCCGAGCGCGCCGGCCAACCGGGAGAGACGACGGGGAAACGCGGATGAAGCGCATCTACGTGGTCGGCACCGCCGACACCAAGGGCGAGGAGCTTGCCTTCCTGGCCGATGCCGTCGCCGCTGCCGGCGGCGCGGTCGCCCGCGTCGATATCGGCACGCGCGGGGCGACTGTGCCGGTGGAGATCGCCGCAAGCGAGGTCGCCGCGCATCATCCCGATGGAGCCGGCGCGGTGCTCGGCATCGACGATCGCGGCACGGCCGTCGCCGGCATGGGCGTCGCGTTTGCCCGTTTCATCCAGTCCCGCGATGACGTCGCCGGCGTGATCGGCATCGGCGGCGGCGGCGGCACCTCGATCGTCACCGCCGGGATGCGCGCCCTGCCGCTCGGCCTGCCGAAGATCATGGTCTCGACGCTCGCTTCCGGCGACACCGCGCCTTATGTCGACGTCTCCGACATCGTCATGATGCCGTCGGTGACCGACATGGCCGGCCTCAACCGGCTGTCGCGCGTCGTGCTGCACAACGCCGCCCAGGCCATCGCTGGCATGGTGGCGAGGCCGGCCCCGTCAGCCGCCGGAAAGCCGGCGCTGGGCTTGACCATGTTCGGCGTCACCACGCCTTGCGTCACAACCATCGCCGACCGGCTACGCGCAAAGTATGACTGCATGGTCTTCCATGCCACCGGCACCGGCGGCCGCTCGATGGAAAAGCTCGCCGATTCAGGACTGCTCGCCGGCGTCCTCGACATCACCACGACGGAGGTCTGTGATCTTTTGTTCGGCGGCGTGCTGCCGGCGACGCAGGATCGCTTCGGCGCCATCGCCCGCACGAAGCTGCCCTATGTCGGCTCCGTCGGCGCGCTCGACATGGTGAACTTCTGGGCGCCGCCGACCATCCCCGAACGATATCGTGGCCGTCTCTTCTACGAGCACAATCCGAACGTCACGCTGATGCGCACCACGGCGGATGAATGCCGCAGGATCGGCGAATGGATCGGCGGCCGCCTCGCCCGCTGCGAGGGCCCGGTCCGCTTCCTGATTGCGGAAAAGGGCGTGTCGGCGCTCGATATCGAGGGCGGGGCCTTCTTCGACGCGGAAGCCGATTCTGTCCTGTTCGAAGCTATCGAGCGCACCATCAAGCCGACCAATAACCGCACTGTGACGCGCCTGCCGCTGCACATCAACGACCCCGAATTCGCCAAGGCCGCGGCCGAGGCTCTCCTCGACATCGCCAGGAAGTGAGACCCGACAAGCATGGCCGCCATTCCGCGCAAAGATATCCTGGAAAAGTTCCGCAAGATGATCGCCGAGGGCGTGCCGATCGTCGGCGGCGGCGCCGGCACCGGCCTGTCGGCCAAGGCCGAGGAAGCCGGCGGTATCGACCTCATCATCATCTACAATTCCGGCCGCTACCGCATGGCCGGGCGCGGCTCGGCCGCCGGCCTGCTCGCCTATGGCAATGCCAACGAGATCGTCAAGGAAATGGCCTATGAGGTGCTGCCGGTGGTGAAGAAGACGCCGGTGCTGGCCGGCGTCAACGGCACCGACCCGTTCGTCATCATGCCGCTGTTTCTCGCCGAACTGAAGACGATGGGCTTTTCCGGCGTGCAGAACTTTCCGACCGTCGGCCTGTTCGACGGCACCATGCGCCAAAGCTTCGAGGAGACCGGCATGGGTTTTGGCCTCGAGGTCGACATGATCGCCGAGGCGCACAAGCTCGATCTGCTGACCACGCCTTACGTTTTCAATCCGGACGAGGCGCGCGCCATGGCACGAGCCGGCGCCGACATCGTCGTCGCCCATATGGGTGTGACGACCGGCGGCTCGATCGGCGCCACTTCGGCGAAGTCGCTCGATGCCTGCGTGAAGGAGATCGACGCCATTGCCGATGCCGCACGCTCGGTGCGCAAGGACGTCATCCTGCTCTGCCATGGCGGACCGATCTCGATGCCCGACGATGCGCGCTACATCCTGGCGCGCGGCAGGGGGCTGCACGGCTTCTACGGCGCAAGCTCGATGGAACGGTTGCCGGCCGAAGCGGCGATCGCCAGGCAGACCGCGGATTTCAAGGCCGTCGCGCTGGAGCACCGGACCCAAAAGTGGAAGCCGGTTTTGGGAAAATCCGATGCTCCGACAAAAAGACAGAACGGCGGCACGAACAGGAGATGAGGCAATGGCCGACAAGAGCAAGATGTTCGTCTACCCGAAGGATGTCAGTGCCTTCGGCTTCGATTGGGGCAAGCTGGCGCTCACCGTCGCGCCGGAAGTGAACGGCGCCGCCCGCTTTTCCGGCGGCGTCGTCGACCTGCCCTCCGGCAAGGGCCATACCCGCCACAACCATCCGGGCGCCGAAGAGATCATTTTCGTCATCTCCGGTCATGGCGAGCAGATGATCGAGGATGAGACGGGCAATCCGGTGGTCGCGAAGGTCGGTCCCGGCTGCACCATCTACGTGCCGGAAAGCCGCTTCCACTCGACGCTCAACACCGGCGACCAGCCGATGCAGCTCTTCGTGGTTTATTCGCCGGCCGGACCGGAGCTGGCGCTGCGGGAGCTACCGGATTTCAGGTTGCTGCCGCCGGGCGGAAATTGATCTTTGTTGCCGCCTCGTCGAGGCCGTTTGAC
>NZ_RQXT01000079.1 GCF_003863365.1 Mesorhizobium tamadayense
GAGGCCTGGCGTCAAGATGTACAGTTTCATGCCGTACATTTCAACAACGAACGATAAGCAATTATCGTTCGTTATAAGTGGCCGACAGGCTGTGCGTTTTGGCGTGAAATTGATGGTGCAAAGCGCACGACCGCTTTACCCTGCAAAACCATGATTCGCCTCGAGCCCGCCAGCCCCGCCGCGCCGCCGACCGTGCCGGTCCGGGCGCTCGCGCCTGGCCGTGACGCCAGCGACGCCGACGCCGCTTTCCAGGCCGGCGCCGCCCTGGGCGCGCTCGACACGCTCGCCCGCGCGCAAGCCAGCTGGGCCGGCGCCTGGCGCCAGCGGCTGGCGCTTCGCTGTGCCGCCGCCAGCATGCGGCTCGCCGGCCGCGCCGAGGGTGAAGCCGCCTTGCGCGACGCCTGGCAGCTTTGCCCGGCCGGTGCCGATCCCGGTCCCGCTGGCGCTGTCTTTGGCGCTTGGCGACAGCTGGCCGTGCAGCCCCCTGTCGCCACCCCCACCCGGCTCGAAAAGATCGTCGACCAGCTCGGACTCCATTGGCACGGCGCGGCGCTCGCCGACCTTTGCACGGAGATAGAAAAACTCGCAGCATCCCAGCGGCCGGCGCCGTTCGCCGCCGCGGCGATCGCCGCCCGCGTCGTCGCCATGCGCCCCGATGCCGAGCTTTTTGGCTGGTGGCTGGCCGACCTGGTGCTGGCGCAAAGCCTGCGCTGGCCGCGGCCGCTGCCGCTGTTGATGGCGCACGCCTTTGGTCCGGCCTTTCGCCGCGAGGCCGGCGGCGGCAAGCGCATCCGACCCGAAGAAAAAGGGTTTGAGCGGGCGGTTTGCGTGGCGCTGGCGCTGCGTCGGCCGATGCCTGCCGGCTGGCAGACGAATTTGGGCGCCGCGCCGAAAGGCTCACGGCAGTGATACCAAAGCTGCGCGCCAAGGGCGCCGGCGACGTGATCTTTCTGCTGCTCGACGAAGATGCCGTCTCCGGCTGACGAGCAAAAACCTGTCGCGCTTTGCGGCGCGCCGCCTGTTCGAGCGGCTGCAACAACTCGATGCCGTGCGCGAGCTTTCCGGCCGCACCACTTTTCGACTGTTTGGGCTGTAGGGATGAGCGAAGCGTCTGCCGGCCGCAAGCCAAACGTTCAGCCGGCTTTGCTGGATACCGAGCTGGAGCACCTGCCGGCCGAGTTGCGCTGGCGCGAATGGATGGGCCGCGTCGAAGCGGTGATCTTTGCGGCCAGCGAACCGGTGACACGTAGTGCCTTGGCGCGGGTGGTGGGAAAGAACTGCAATCTCGAGCTGGTCATCGACGACATTCGCGCCGAACTCGCCGGCCGCCCCTATGAGCTGGTCGCGGTCGCCGGCGGCTGGCAGCACCGGACCAAGAAAATTTTTGGCGACGCCATCCGCTCGGCCTTCGGCACGGCAGCGGGCGAGGGGGCAAAAGAACTGTCGCAGGCGGAGGCGCTGGTTTTGATGTGCATCGCCTATTTCCAGCCGATCACCCGTGGCGAGCTGTCGAGCTTCTTCGGCAAGGAAGTGTCGCGCGACCTGATCGGCGTGCTGCGCGCGCAGGAGCTGATCGCCTCGGGGCCGCGTTCGCCGCAGCCCGGCGCGCCCTACACCTATGTGCGACCAAAAATTTTCTCTCGCAGTTCGGGCTCGACACGCTGCGCCAGCTGCCAGATTTCGAGGCGCTCGAGGACGCCGGGCTGCTGTCGAAGGAGAAGCTGCTGGCGGGCGATATTCCAGCCGGGTTGGCTAACGGGGAGGCGAGGACGATATAGTTGAGGACCAGATGCCGTGAGCGGGGCATGGTTGCGTTGCGATACAGTCAATCACTCAGGACCAGGACGACTGGTCCTGCGGCAGCCGGTGATCGGGATCATGGACCGCGACATGATCGCCGTCGACAAGATTGGCCGGAAAGATCACCAGGTTGGTGCCGCCGGCGTGGTGCAGCGACGGAAACAGGATGCCCCGAAGTCCGGCGGTGATGACCAGGTCCGCAAGCTTCCACGATGAAGGTATCTTCCTGTCGATGCGGGCGATCTGGCGCCAGGCACAGTCCCATTCCCTCCAGGCGCTGTCCCAGACACTCGGGTCGAATCTCTGCGAAAGGTCGGCCACCTCGGCGAGCGTGATCTTGTAGGCGGCAAGCGTTGCCGGCGGGACGACGCTGGCGCCCTGCTTGAATTCGTCAGGAGCCGTCTGGGTCGAACGGGACAGACAGAGAGCTTCGACGCCGGACCGGTTGAAACGGCCGCCGTCGATCTCCGCGCCTGCGCCGCTGGTGGGCAGGGAGGCCCATCTGGGTGTCAGATAGCGATGGAAGATCTCGTCCGGCCCGACGCGGGTGACCTTCACCCGCGCGCACCGTTTTCGAGATCCCGGATGAAGGCCAGGACAGCTTCGACCTGGCCGTCCGCGACGAGTTCGGCAGCCGTGGGATGGCCATAATCGGCGATCGGTTCATTGCGGTACCAGTAGATCGCCTCGTCGCAGATGGCTGCGATCGCTTCGACGATCGACGTCTCGTCTGCCGCGCTGCGCGCCTGGTCATAGAAGGTCGTGCGCGAGAGGCCCATCAGCCGGCATCCTTCTGCGACGGAGAGACCATAGGACCGGTGGTCGCGGATGTAGGCCCGTTCCTCTGCCGCGGTCGTGCATGCAGAGCCCCCTTTAGAAACTCCAGTTCTAGAGCCTGCTTGCCGACTAGCCGTTCGAGCGCGGCAATGCGCGCCTCATAATGCTGGAGACGATTTGCCGCTGCGGCATCCTCATCGAGAGCGCCCGCCTGAAACTTCTCGACCCATATCCGGATCAGATTGCGTGAGATGTCGTGGCGCTTCGAGAGGGCATGCAGGGTCTCGCCGCCGAAATACTCCTGCGAAACCTGCTGCTTGAACTCGACGCTGTGGGTTCGGTGCTTTGCCATGGGCCTTCATCCTCTGAAAGCCCGGCTGCCCGGTCAATTACCGAAAACCATCCTGTCCGGCCCGAGGGGCGCACTCCACATGTAGCGCCAAATCTTGATGCTTGTATCGGCTGGCTGAGGGAATGAATCATGGTCCTGCATAAGTTCCACATGTATCAAAACCTTTGAAGCCGTCCAGCGCTACCGCACGTCGACCGATCTGCTGCCACCACTGCTCCTGCCCAATCATAATCCTCGATGGCCTGCCGCTGGAACGGCAAGCGTCGCCCATGGTGCGATTAAATTATACGCCTTTGCACTCCACGAAGCTTCCCTTGCGTGTTTGGCTGAAGGCCATGTGGCTGTTACTGCAATCGGACAAGGGCTTGTCGTCGGTGCGCCTGGCCGAGGCGCTCGGAGTGAGTCAGCCAACGGCTTGGCGGATGGGACATGCACTGCGTCTCATGGTGGCGCGGGAGAACATGCTAGCCGGCACGGTGGAGATCGACCATTTCCATCTCGGCGGAAGGCCCAGAAAGAATCCCAACGACCCGCCTGCGGGCCGCGGCCGGAAAGGTCAGGCGAATACGGACAAAACGCCAGTTATGGCAATGGTTCGGCGGCCGACTGACATCATGCCTGGCACTCTGGCCGGTGACGCGCGTGCCGCGGTCGTGACCGGTCTCTCAGCGCGAGCAAGTTAACGCGTCATTGAAGCGCAGATCGAATCGAGAGCTCATTTGATGAGCGACGAGTGGAAAGCATTCATGGCCATTGGTGAGAGCTTTGCCAAGCACGAGACCGTGAAGCATTCCAGCGGTGAGTATGTTCGCGACGCCGTCCACGTCAATTCGGTGGAGGCTTCGACCCCGAGGCGCTCGACTTCGTGGTCGAGCGGCGAGACGCGCGGGAGACGGCGGAACTGTTCGCAAAATAACGCTGAAGGACAAGACGGTCGTCGGCCTGTCTAAGGGAGCATGAAGAAGTCGGGAGACAGGGCGGCACTGCCGTGACAACTATGCAGAAATGGGGATGTCCCCCTTGCTGGCGTTAGGCCCCCCGCGAGCTACGCCGCTGCGGGTCGTGTCGACGGCAAGCGCATGCAACAGGGGCCGGATCTTTAAGCATGCAGAGACGCACCTTCTGGTGGGCAATACGGTCATGCAATCTCGGCGGCCCGGTCCCGACAGTTTGGCGCGCACTAGCTCTGATTGACGGCCTGTTGCGGCGCGGTTTGAGATGCCGGGGCTTTGCGTCCATCATGGGCGGAGTGGATTTACGGGACGGCGGCTAATTCGTTACGTCCATGGGTCAAAATTGATTTCATTATTTCAATTTCTAACGCAAACTGCAATGATTGTCGCGCCACTTCAGGCGATTATTAAAGTTGCAATCATAGCTGAAATTATTCCATGGATGACCTAGATCGAAGAATCCTTGCGGCTCTCCAAAAGAACAACCGGCTCTCTTTTGCCGAACTGGCGGAATTGGTTGGTTCTTCGGCAGCGTCATGCATGCGTCGAGTTAACAAGCTGCGTTCGGATGGCGTGATCCTTGCGGACATCTCGTTGGTGGATCCGAAGGCTTTTGGTAAATCGCTCACCGTTGTCGTCACGGTAGAGCTCGATCGTGAGCGTCTTGACCTTGTCGATGAGTTCAAGCGCGCAATGCGTGCGGCCAAAGAGGTTACCCAGTGCTACATGGTTACGGGCGACGCCGATTTCGTGCTGCTCGTCTCCGTTGAGGACGTCGAGGCCTTTGATGTGTTCGTCAAGACAAAGCTCTATACCAACCCCAATGTCCGAAAATTCCGGAGCATGATTTCGCTTGATCGTGTCAAGTTCGAGCCACGCGTTGCGGTGTAGCGTTGGGCGGGGTTTGTGCTGAAATCATCACTTGGACCGCTTTTTGAAACCGCCATTTCGCGTCCGGCACCAGATTGAGCTTTTTTGCCTGTTCAAGTGTGCGATCTAGAGGACGCAGTTGATCTTACGTCAGGACGATGTGAGTTGCCCGACCGTTCGATGCGGGCAAAGCAATCGATTCCTACTGTAAGGAAAAAGAATGGCGACCAATGATACAGATCTTGCCTGTCCTTCCAACTATCGATGAGCATCACGTTGATCGGCGGCGCTATCCGGACGGGGTGGCCTTCATGGACGGGCAATATCTGCCGATGTCTCAAGCGAAAATATCGGTGCTTGATTGGGGTTTCCTGCACTCCGACGCAACCTACGACACTGTTCACGTCTGGAATGGAAGGTTCTTCCGCCTCGATTTACATCTTGACCGTTTTTTCGGGGGCGTCGAACGGCTACGAATGAAGCTGCCCTATGATCGAAAGAAAATAACATCGATCCTCAACGATTGCGTCGCGCTGTCAGACCACAGATCGGCGTACGTGGAGATGATCTGCACGCGCGGTTCATCGCCAACCTTCAGCCGGGATCCCCGCCAGGCGGAGAACCGCTTCATGGCGTTTGCCGTCCCCTTTGGCTCGGTTGCCAACAAGGAGCAGCTGGAGAGAGGCTTGCACGTCGCGATCAGCGACACCGTCCGCATCCCGCCAAAGTCAATTGATCCCGCAATCAAGAACTATCATTGGCTCGACCTCGTGAAGGGTCTTTTCGACGCCTATGACGCGGGTGCAGAGACAGCTCTGATCGTTGACACTAACGGCTACATTGCGGAGGGACCCGGCTTCAATGTGTTCGTTGTCAAAGACGGATCCCTGAGGACACCCGCTTTTGGGGTATTGCCGGGCATCACGCGACGGACTGTCTTCGATCTTTGTGCTGAAATCGGGCTCTCAGCCACGGCCGCTGATATTAGTCGTGCTGAGATCAAAGGGGCGGAAGAAGTGTTTATCACTTCAACTGCAGGAGGCATTATGCCCGTGACCCGTGTCGATGATACCGAAATCGCCAATGGACATGTCGGATCCGTCACCCGCCGGCTCATGGATCTCTACTGGCATAAACACGATGAGCCGGCGTGGTCGACTGCTGTCATCTATCCGTGAGCAACGTTTCACGCGAACGTCCGCAAATTCGAGCAGGCACGCTTCTACGGACGCCGCCCCAAGGATGCGGCCGCTGTCTGCGCCGCCGAGACCGCGCGCCATCAAAACGCTTACCTCGACGAACACTCGATGATGAGCGCCGCCGTTGCATTTACCTCTACAGGGCTTGTTTCATTCCATTTCTGCCGAGTTGCTGATGAAGAACGCCTTCATTGTACATTTGTCGGCGGAACTGGCTGGGTTGATGGCTGCGGGGCTCTACAAATCCGAGCGCGTCATCACGTCGACCCAGTCTTCCGAGATCGAAATTGCGGATGGCAGCAAGGTCCTGAATTTCTGCGCCAACAACTATCTCGGTTTCGCCAATAATCAAGACCTGCGGGACGCGGCTAAGGCTGCACTCGACCGCTATGGATACGGCATGGCGTCGGTGCGCTTCATCTGCGGTACTCAGGAAGAGCACAAGCGACTCGAGGCGCGCGTCTCCTCATTTCTCAAGATGGAGGATACGGTCCTCTATTCGTCCTGTTTTGACGCCAATGCCGGATTGTTCGAGACGCTACTCGGTGAGGAAGACACAATCATTTCCGACGCGCTGAACCACGCCTCCATCATCGACGGCGTAAGGCTCTCAAAGGCTAGGCGCATCCGCTATGCCAACAACGACCTAGCCGCGCTGGAAGAGGAACTGAAGAAGGCGGACGGGAGCCGTTTCAAGCTGATCGCGACCGATGGCGTGTTTTCGATGGACGGCATCATTGCCAATCTTGGCGGCGTTTGTGATCTAGCAGAGAAATACGGCGCCCTTGTCATGGTAGACGACAGTCATGCGGTCGGCTTCGTGGGCAGACACGGGCGCGGTTCCGCCGAGCATTGCGGCGTCGAGGGCCGCATCGACATCATCACCGGTACGCTCGGTAAGGCGCTCGGAGGCGCATCAGGTGGCTACACGTCAGGCAAGCGCGAGGTCATCGAATGGCTTCGCCAACGCTCGCGGCCGTATCTCTTCTCCAACACGCTGATGCCCGCCATTGCGGGGGCGTCACTAAAGGTGTTCGACCTCGTCGAGCATGGTGATGCGCTGCGCGAAAAGCTCTACGCCAATGCCAACCGCTTCCGCCGGAAGATGTCGAGTGCTGGCTTTACGCTGGCGGGCGCGGATCATCCGATCATCCCGGTGATGCTGGGCGACGAGGCTCTTGCTCAGGAGATGGCACAACGCATGCTGAAGCGCGGCATCTATGTCATCGGCTTTTCCTTCCCGGTGGTACCAAAGGGGCAGGCGCGCATCCGCACCCAGATGTCGGCCGCGCATTCCAGCGCCGACATCGACCGCGCGGTAGAGGCCTTCACCGAGGTAGGCAGGCAATTGGGAGTGCTCTGATATTCAGCATGGAGGGCCTTCGTCGGTGTTAGCGAGAAAGTCATGGCCCCTTGGTGTTAAGCCATGTCCCGTCCCCGCACCATAACACATTGCGCAGACGCCATCGGCATTGCGCCGCCCGTTGCAGCAACGACTTTGCCACGAGTTTGGCGATCGGCTCAACATCTACCCGGTCCAATGCTACCCCAGTTGCCTGAAGATCATTTCTGGTAACCTGTTAGCCGACCAGCGCAAAGATGCCTGACTGTAGTGGAGAGAGTACGATGAATGTCCCCGATGCACAGACGACGCTTATGAATTCGAGCGAGCAGCGCTCCTTCATGCGACAGGGGTTTCCGGATTCAGTTGTCGGCGGACGCCTTTTCTTGGATCGTACACGACCTCGTGCCTCGCAAATTCGAGAGGATATTCAGAAGCAGATCGACCCAGCACCGGCACGGCCGTGAAGGTGCCACCGGACGACCTCGTCAAGCATAAGGCGCCCTTATTGAGGTCGTTCAGGAGAAGGTCGTTCAGCAGAAGGCTGATTTTCAGCGTGCCAATCAGCGACATCGACTCGGATATCTCACCGATCGCACGCCGCAAGTGCGGTGATGAATGCGAGCTACGCTGAATACTGCAGATCCGAGGTGGGGCCTCGCTTTGTGATGCACTTGCACCTACGGACGCGATCCCCGAGCCCGACGACACAGAAAAAGCGGAAGGCCCCAATGCCATTTGGAAGAAATTCATCGCTTGGAAGACGAACGCCCATGACCCCGCCCGTCTCTGATTGACCTGCGGCGGTTAAATGGCCGGCCGGATCGGCGCCGACAGGGAAGGTCACTCAAAAAGCTACCTTGTAATTTTGATTGGCTCGTGCGCCTGCGACCGAACATGACGGCCCCCGGACGGTTCGCGGAGGTGGAGACATTTCAAACCACGCTGCTGTATGCGGCCTGCATTTCAGCAATTGACGCATTTTGGCGCCAAGCCTGCACTCTCAGATAGTAGCATCTCCTAAACGACCGTTCAGTCGTTCGTCGAAACGAGAGGCGAATATTGCTTGCCTTTGGCGTTCGACGAAGAATTAAAAGGAGGCGCAGGTTAAGCGCGTGGTAACTCAGAAAAGGGGAAATGGAACATGACAATCTCTCGACGCGACGTGATCAAGATCGGCATGGCCGCCGGAGCAGCTCTATCGATCCCTTCTGTCCTGCGAGCGCAGACGACGGCAGCCGGCGCACGAACGGTGCGCATGGTGAAGGCGGCGGATCTTCGTGTCTTTGATCCGGTCGTTGAGACGAGTAACGTAACCATCGACCATAGCCTGGCAATCTACGACATGTTGTTCTCGCTTGACGCCAAGCTTACGCCACAGCCACAAATGGTGGAGAAGTGGGGCATTTCCGAGGACAAGAAGACTTATACGTTCGAACTCCGGGACGGCCTGAGCTGGCATGATGGCACCCCGGTCACCGCGGCCGACTGTGTCGCCTCGATCCGTCGCTGGGTCCAGGTACCCGGCGGACAGCTGCTTATGGAGCGAGCCAAGGATATTTCAAGGAAGGACGACAAGACCTTCACAATTGCGCTCAAGGAACCGCTGGGGCTTTTGATCAATTTGCTGGCAACAAACTCGGGGCAGCCCCTTTTTATGATGCGCGAGAAGGACGCAAGTCGACCCGCGACCGAGCAGGTGACCGCGAATATCGGATCGGGGCCGTTCAGGTTTAATGAGGCCCTTGCGAAGCCGGGCTCGAGCTTCACCTACGATCGCAGCGAAAAATACGTGCCGCGCAAGGAGCCGTCCGACGGGTTGGCCGGCGGCAAGATTGTCAAGGTTGACCGTGTCATCTGGGACAATATTGGCGATACGCAGACTGCTTTCGCAGCCTTGCAAGCGGGTGAGATTGATTACGTCGAGCAGCCTCCCGTCGATTTCTATTCGACGATCGAAAACGATTCCAACCTCGCCCTGCAAGTTCTGGACAAGACGGGCTGGGTCTTATGCATGCGCATGAATTGTTTGCAGAAGCCGTTCGATAACGTCAAGGCGCGCCAAGCGATGCTTCACCTGATCGATCAGGAGGCGTTCCTCCGCGTCGCGGTTCCCGATCCCCGGTACGGTCAAACCGTCACATCGCTCTTTGGAAACGGAACTCCCTATTCAAACGACGAAAATACGGGATGGTTCAAAAAGGGCGGCGACCCGGAAAAGGCCAAGCAGCTCTTGAAGGAGTCTGGATACTCCGGCGAAAAAGTCGTCATTCTCCAGCCCACCACCATTGCATGGATCAACGACGCCGCGCAGCTACTTGCGGCCACCCTGCGGAAGGTCGGGGTCAATGCCGAACTCGCGCCCAGCGATTGGGGCGGGCTCGCCGCGCGTCGGGCAAACAAGGGTACCGTCGAGAACGGTGGATGGAGCATCTTCATCACGAGCGATTCCGGCTACGGCCTCACCGATCCGTTCGGGGAAGTTTTCTTGAGCGCAAATGGCGACAAGGGATGGTACGGCTGGCCTAAAAACGACGAATACGAGGCTCTTCGGGCCAAATGGGCTGATGTCGAAACGCTCGACGAGCGCAAGGCTCTGGCGCGCGAGATGCAAAAGATCTGGTGGGACTTCGTCGGCGACGTTTATTTGGGTCAAACTCTCCGGCCGATCGCGCGCCGCAAGACGCTCAGTGGCATGATCGAGATGCCGGGGGGCTTCATCCCTATGTGGGACATGGAGAAGGCCTGAGCGGTGGTTTCCTACATCCTGCGCAGATTGCTCTCGACCATCGCTGTCATGACGATGGTCGGGATCTTTGTCTTCCTGCTTCTGAGGCTGGCGCCCGGCGACCCAGCGGACATCATCGCTGGCGACCGAGCCACACCAGAGATGGTCGCTGGCATCCGCGAGCAGCTGGGGCTTAACGAGCCGATGCCGGTTCAGTTCGTGCACTGGGCGCTCAGCATCGTCAGCGGCGACTTCGGGACTTCAATTTTTACTGGGTACCCCGTTCTCCAACTGATCTCGCAGCGGCTCGAGCCGACCATTTCCCTGTCGATCCTGACGCTGAGCCTTTCGGTGACGGTCGGGATCTCATTCGGCATCCTAGCCGCCTGGCGAACTGGCGGCTTCATTGACCGCGTCCTCACCGCCTTTGCGGCACTTGGGTTTTCCGTCCCGGTGTTTGTCATCGGTTATTTTCTGATATACTTTCTAGCCATCAGCATGCACTGGCTACCGGTTCAGGGATACGAGCCTATTGACCATGGCTTTGGGCCTTGGTTTGTGCACCTGATCCTGCCTACTTTGGCTTTAAGCTTTCCCTACGTTGCGTACTTTGCGCGAATCGTACGCACGAGTATGCTCGAAGTTCTGTCGGAAGATTATATGCGAACGGCCGCTGCAAAGGGCGCCTCGTCATATTCCATGCTCTTCCACCATGCTTTGAAGAATGCCGGTGTCCCGATCCTGACCGTCATCGGCATGAGTGTGGCGTATTTGATCTCCGGCGTCGTCATCACGGAAACGGTGTTCAACATACCCGGTGTCGGTCGTTTGGTGGTCGATGCCATCAACAACCGGGACTATCCCATCATTCAAGGCGTGCTTATCCTGGTTTCGGGTCTTTACGTCCTTATCAATCTCGCGGTCGATCTGGCCTATACGCTGATCGATCCCCGCATACGGTACTGATATGACCCTTCTTTCCGCACCAGTTGATACCGTGCCGATGGGCCGGCTGCGAATATCAGACCTTCCCCGTCTCGCCAGGCGGCATCCGCTGGTTTTTGTAGGCGGCGGCATCTTGGCCCTCTTGATCATCCTGGCACTCGCTGCCCCGCTTTACGCGGGCGATCCTTTGACTATGGACCCATTCAAACGGCTTCAGCCACCTTCCGCCGAGATGTGGTTCGGAAGCGACAATCTTGGCCGCGACGTCCTTGCACGAACGGTATTCGGCGCACGGATCTCTCTCATAGTAGGATTGTCGGCGGCGGCAGCTACCGCTCTGGGTGGCGTTCTGATCGGTGTACTCGCAGGCTACAACCGTGGGTTCGACAACGTTGCGATGCGGGTCATGGACGGCCTGATGTCGATCCCGACAATTCTGCTGGCCATTGCTCTCATCTCTCTGACAGGCCCGGGGATTGGCATCCTCATCATAGCCATTGTCATCCCTCAGCTGCCGAGCGTCTCGCGGCTGGTTCGTTCGGTCGTTCTGGCTGTTCGGGAGCGTCCCTATGTGGAGGCCGCACTTTGCGGTGGAGCGCGCCTGCCGAAGGTGCTGTGGCGGCACATCATGCCGAGCACCATTCCGCCGCTTATGGTGCAGGGCGCCATCGTCTGTGCGGACGCAATCTTGACAGAGGCCGCGCTGAGCTTCCTCGGCGTGGGGGTGCCGCCCGAAATTCCGAGCTGGGGCAACATGATCGCAAGTTCTCGCTTATATCTCGCTATCGCTCCAATGACCATCTTCGCCCCCGGCATCTGCCTTGCCGTCACGGTCCTGGCCGTGAACCTGCTCGGGGATGGCTTGCGCGACCTGTTCGATCCCCGCTCAAAGCGGAGACGCTGACATGCTGATGCGAGAATCTGCAGAGGATGACGTCCTTCTCGACGTTCGCGACCTTGAGACGCACTTTTACGGCGAAGAGAGCGTCACCCGCGCCCTGGGCGGTGTCAGCTTCCAGGTCAAGAAAGGGGAAACGCTCGGCGTCGTCGGCGAATCCGGATGCGGCAAGAGCGTCACCGCTCTCTCCATCCTTCGCCTGCTGCCGAAGCTGACTGCCAGGACGGTTGGGGGTGAGGTGCGCTTCCACGGACGCGACCTTCTTGATCTGTCGGACCGGGAGATGCGAAAGATCCGCGGCCACCGGATCGCCATGATCTTCCAGGAGCCGATGACAAGCCTGAACCCGGTCTACACGGTCGGACGTCAGATTGCTGAGGCGGTGCAGATACACACAAACGCGACCCACTCGACGGCTATGGCCAAGGCCGAAGAGATGCTCCGTCTCGTCCGCATCGCGGACCCTGAGCGTCGCGTCAACAACTACCCTTATGAAATGTCGGGCGGGATGCGCCAGCGCGCCATGATCGCCATGGCTCTTGCCTGCTCACCAGAACTGTTGATCGCCGACGAGCCTACTACCGCGCTCGACGTTACCATCCAGGCGCAGATCCTGCGGCTCATCGTCGATCTGAAAGAGCGCACTGGAACGGCCGTGATGTTCATCACGCATGATCTCGGCGTTGTAGCCGAGACATGCCAACGCGTGATTGTCATGTATGCTGGCCGGATTGTCGAGCAAGCGGCTGTAACAGATCTATTCGCACGCCCCGCGCATCCCTACACCCAGGGTCTCATGCGCTCGGTGCCCGATCCGCGGCGCGGCCGACAGCGCCGTCTTCCAGAAATTCCCGGCATTGTGCCAAGTCTGCGCGAGCCAATTGTGGGATGCAGCTTTGCACCTCGCTGCCCGTTCGCTATCGACATTTGCCGTGAGAAGACGCCCATGCTGCGTGACGTCGGGTCGAGCCATGCCGCAGCCTGCTGGCGCGCCGAAGAGGTAATGGGCGCATGACCGGTCCTTTGCTGAAAGTCGAGAATCTGACCAAGCATTATCCGCTTGGCTCGGGGATCTTCAAGAAAAGCATTCCGGTGATCCGGGCAGTGGAGGATGTGACCTTTTCCGTTGAGGCGGGCGAGACACTGTGCATCGTCGGCGAATCCGGCTGTGGCAAGTCTACCATAGCGCGGCTCTTGATGCGGCTCGTGGAACCGACAGGCGGGCGCGTGCTGATCGACGGGACCGACATCGCGGGCCTCAAGAAGGACGCGCTCCACGCTTGGCGGCGTCGGATGCAGATGGTCTTTCAGGATCCTTATTCGTCGCTGAACCCGCGCCTTACTGCCGGGCAAATTATTACGGAGCCTGTCGAGAACTTTGAGCGTCTCAGCCGCAAGCAGCGCAACGCGCTTGCTGCTGACCTTCTCCAGAAGGTCGGAATGTCGCCCGAAATGATGCACAGGCTCCCGTCCGAGCTGTCGGGCGGTCAGCGCCAGCGGCTCGGCATCGCACGCGCCCTGGCGCTCAAGCCCTCTCTCATCATCGCCGACGAAGCGGTGTCAGCCCTTGACGTCTCCGTGCAGGCGCAGATTCTGAATCTGCTTCTGGATCTCCAGCAGCAAATGGGCATCGCCTTCGTTTTCATCTCACATGACCTCGGCGTCGTGGAGCATATCGCGCACCGCGTGGCCGTCATGTACCTAGGGCGGATTGTGGAACTGGCCCCGAGCGAGGCGCTTTTCGCCAAGCCGGTCCACCCTTACACCGAGGCGCTGATCGCGGCGGCACCGGTGCCGGATCCGACGCGGGTTCGGCTGGAGGTGCCCCTCGAGGGCGAGATGCCAAGCCCCATCAATCCGCCAAAGGGATGCGCGTTCCACCCGCGCTGTCCGCTTGCGATCGAGCGTTGCCGCATCGAAGTGCCGCCCCTAGTGCCGATGGCCGACGGACGCGTCGTGGCCTGCCATGTGCGCGCTCCGGCCGAGAGACAAATGCAGCCAACACACGTTGACCTGCAGTTAGGGCATTGAACTCGCGGTCTTAATCACAGTTGACCTTTCGCTCACGAAAGCTGGAGAGCAAATGGAATCGCTTGTTAATGGCAATCATCCAGTCCTCGAAGACGAGGATGGGCTCGACATGGTGGGCTCGATTGCCACCCATGTGGGTGATGGCTTCACCATGGCGGCAGTCGGCGACCTTCTTTACGCGCGGCCCGTAACAAATGGCTATCACCCAGGCTTTGCCGATGTTCTCAGGATCTTTGAGGGAGCAGACGTGACGTTCGGCAACCTCGAGACGAACATATTGGATGTCCAGTCGAAAGGTTACCCCGAGGCCGAGTACGGCGGTGCGTATTTGATCGGTTCCCCGGAACTGGGTGCTGATTTGAAGGCGATGGGCTTCAACTTGGTCAGCCGCGCCAACAATCATGCGCTCGATTGGAGCGTCGAGGGCATGCGTGAAACCAGCCGCGCGCTCGAAGAGCACAGAATCGTCCATGCCGGTGTGGGCGAAAACCTCGCACAAGCCGGCGCTGCCCGCTTTTTGGAGACTGCTCGCGGCCGCGTCGCGTTGGTTTCATTTGCAGCAACGTTCACGCCGATGTCACGCGCGTGCAATCCTGCCGGCGAGGCGCCAGGCAGACCAGGACTCAACGCCCTTCGCCTGGCAAGAAGCATCGTGGTTCCGCCAGAGATGCTCGAGAGCCTGAGGCAGGTGCGCGAGATGCTTCCCTGGTATGCCCCCCCGCCGAAAGACGCATCCCGTGTGGTACTTGGTGAGGTGCTCTTCAAAGCAGGGGAAAAAGCAGGATACAGCTTTGAACCCAATCCGCGCGACGTCGACGATATTCTGCGCAACGTGCGCCGAGGTAAGCAGTTTGGCGATTTCTGCATGGCCACGAACCATGGGCACGAGCCCGGAGAATTCAGCCCCGAACCGCCTGACTATGAACAGGCATTTGCACGCAAGACGATCGACGCCGGAGCAGATGCTTACATAAATCACGGGCCGCATCACGTCAGGGGCATCGAAATCTACAAAGGCCGGCCTATCTTCTACGGCCTTGGGAATTTCTTCAACGAAGACCTAAGAACGCCGGTCGGGGCCGACATGTTCGACGTCTACGGGAAGGATCCGCGGGTCGATACGGATGCTGAGGTCACAGTCGATGAGGTAGCAAGAGGCTATCCCATGTTAGAAGGGTTCATATCCCTCTCCGACGCCATCTACTATGAGAGCGTCATCAGCGTGAGTCGCTTCGAGAAAAACCAGCTCGCCGAAATACGGCTCTATCCCCTCGAGCTCCGCCGCACGGAGCGGCTCGCCAACCGGGGAGTGCCAAGACTCGCCCCAGCGCTGCGAGCAAGGGCGATTCTAGAGAGGCTACAGATGGCGTCGAAGCCATTCGGGACCCAAATCGAGATAGAGGACGGCGTTGGATTGATCCGACTGCAGCCCAGCGCGGCCCGAAGCGGCATTTATTAGCGATAGCCCTCGGTTGGTGGCTCAGCTCGTCCGGCCGAACCACTGGGCTTAGATGTTCATCGATTTTCAACCGGAAGATATTCCTATGAGTTTCCGCATCCTCACTGGCGAGATCGAACATGAGGCAAACACCTTCAACAAGGTGCCGACCACGCTCGAACACTTCCGGGCCCGCGGCTTGCTGCTGGGCGACGAGATTCCGCCGGCGCGGCGCGGTACGCGCACTGCGTTGGGCGCAGTGTTCGAGGCATCAGACAAATTCGGCTGGACCCTTACGCATCCACTGGCTGCGAGTGCCACTCCTGGAGGTACGGTTACGAAGGAAACCTTTGAGCAGCTCTGCGCCTGGTTCCTTGAAGGCGCCGAGGGGTGCGATGGCGCGCTCATAAACCTGCACGGCGCCATGGTCGCTGAGGGCTGCGAGGACCCGGAAGGCGAGATCCTCGCTCGACTGCGAGCTCTTCTCGGCCCCGACGCGCCGATCGTCGTCACACTCGATCTGCATGCCAACGTCACGGAGAAGATGGCGGTGAACGCCTCGGCGCTGATCGCCGTGCGCACCTATCCTCATATCGACTACTATGAACGCGCATGGCAAGGAGCCGAACTGCTTGACCGTGCCCTGCGCGGCGAGATCCATCCCCGCACCGTCATCGCCAAGCGTCCGATGCTGGAGGGGCTCGATGGCGGGCGCACCCAGGTAGGCCCGATGCGCGAGCTGGTCGATCGCGGCGAGGCGCTGGAAGCTTGTGGCAAGGCGCTCGTGGTCAGCGTCTGCGCCGGGTTCTCTCTGAGCGATATTTACGATGTCGGGCCAAGTGTCACCATTACTACCGACGGCGACCCTCGGGAGGCGCAGCGCATGGCCGAGGAATTTATGGACTACGCGTGGGAGACGCGCGAGTTTCGCTCCCTCCCGCGAGACTCCAGCATCGCCGCAGCGGTGGAACGCGCCAAATCCGGCGAGGCCGGCGCCGCCAAGCCTTTGGTGCTCGCTGACAACAGCGACAATCCTGGCGGTGGTGCTTACGGCGACGCGACGGAGCTGTTACGCGCGATGATCGAGGCCGACCTTCAGGACGCGGCCTTTTATGCCATCTTCGATCCGGCGGCCGTACGGGCCGGCATCGCCATCGGCGTCGGAAACAAGGGGCGCATTTCCCTAGGCGGCATGCACGCCCCCGAGATGGGCGGAGGCCCGCTCGAAGTGGAGGCGCAGATAGTTTCCATCACTGACGGCCATTTCCGCTGCTATGGACCGTCCTTCCAAGGCGGAGGCGCATGGCGCAACTTCGGGCCGAGCCTACTGCTGCGTGTCGGTGGCATTGAAGTTGCGGTGATCTCGCGCAACGAGCAGGGGACGGAAGTCGCCCAGTTTACATCTCTTGGCATCGACCCACTCCACTGCGCAACCATAGCGCTGAAATCCTCTCATCATTTCCGCGCGGCGTTCGAACCCATTGCGCGCGACATAATCAGGGTGGACGGGGGCGGGATGTTAGGAGGCGCGCTCGGATCAGCATACCGTCATGTGCGCCGCCCGATTTGGCCCCTCGACGACATCATCTAAATGGCTGACTCATCCGGATCGCCTGACCAAATTAAGAAAATATTTTGTCAGCAAACCTGAACTGCGTTTACGTGATAGCAACATGCGGTGGGCAATGCCAATGGACGGCGTTACCTCGACGGCCGCGCGTCCGATCCGAACGAAATCGGAATGCGCGGTTCGCCTCCGCCCGCTGATTGCGCATTACTCGAGAGCGACGAATTTCTCAATTCCACAGCTGCGCCGGTCGGCCTGGTTGCGCGTCTCGTCAGCGCGCCAGCCGCGGCCGCCAAGGAATAGGCAGATAAGGAACCGGCGCTATCAGAGTACGCCTCCGGCGAAGGCCGCCTTGCGGGAGCATGGCACGGTAGCGAGGCTGCGCTCTTAAGGTCGTCCTTACGAGCGTAGTAGCAGCAAAGCATGAGCCATGTGACGTTATTGACCGGGCCGGAGCGTGGTCGTCGTTGGAGTGAAGAGGACCAGTGACGGATACTGGCCGCGGCATTCGCGCCCGGGGCCATGGTGGCGGCGGTGGCGCGTCAGCACGATGTCGCGACCAGCCTGATCTATAAGTGGCGCCGCACGGTGAGAGCCGTAAGCGGTGCGCCAAGGGAAAGCATTCGATTTCCACGAAACCGGGATATATGGTAGTTTGCCGATCTTTTTCATTACCTGAAACGCTGTCGAGACTACATAAGAGGACGTTTCTCTACCCCGTACGACCTCGACTAATTTCATGGCATTTGCTGAGAGGCGTGGGGCTGCCGCTTGAGTATTTCATCGCCACCCATCATCGTGGCTGTGCCTGCAGAACTGATCGAATGGCGTTTGCGGTCGCATCGACATCGTCATCGCTGATGAGATAGTGAAGGACCGCGCGAACCACGCCTTCGCGGAGCGTGCCCATGCGCACATCCCGCTGCGACAGCGCCGCCAGGAAGTTTGGGACCGACAGACCGTCCCTCTCAAGCCGAAAGAACACCATGTTCGTATCGATGACCGGAGACTCGAGGCGGATGCCGGGAATGTCGCCGATTTTCTCCGCCAGCAACTTCGCCCGACGGTGATCTTCGACCAGCCGGTCCACCATGGTTTCAAGCGCCACGATACCTGCACTGGCCATGAAGCCGGCTTGGCGAAGTCCGCCCCCTAGAAGCTTCCGATAGCGTTTTACCCGGTCGATGAAGGGCCGTGGTCCGCACACCATGGAGCCGAATGGCGCAGCAAGTCCTTTAGACAGGCTAAACATGATCGAGTCGAAGTCCTCCGCCATTTCCGCTGGCGTCCTCTTCGAGGCTATCGCCGCATTGAAGATGCGGGCGCCATCCAGATGCAGTGGCAGGCCGTGCTCGTCGGCAAGCTCGCGCACTTCCTTAATATAGGACGCGGGCAAGACACGCCCGCCACGTTGACAGTGCGGGTTCTCCAGCACGAGGACGCCCGGCGGCGCGCATTGGTAATCGCTCTTGTCGCGGATCGCCGAGCGCAGGTTATCCAGGGACAGCCGTCCGTCGGTTTCCGTCGGCACGGGGTGCAGGACGAGACCCCCCACCACCGAAACGCTGCCGGCTTCGAAGTCGTAGAGATCGGAACGATCGCCGACGATCACCTCGTGGCCGCGGGGACAATGCGCGAGCAACGCAGTAAGGTTCCCCTGGCATCCGCTCGATAGGAAAGCGGCGCCCTCCTTGCCGAGCATTTCCGCCGCCAACGCTTCCAGCCGATTAAGCGTCGGGTCTTCATCGTAACCGGCGTCACCCACTTCCGCGTCGAACATGGCCCGCCGCATCTCTTGGGTAGGAAGGGTGACGGTATCGCTGAGCAGATCTATCATTCTTCTCTCCCAGAGGTGGCGTAATCTATCTTTCGCAAAACGACTTTCGGCGCGGTCAACAGTAGGTGAGCATCAACGGAAACGGCGCGAAGCGTCGCTGACATCGAGTGAGATATAACGCCGGTGCGACCGCGTCTGACCACGCCTCACAACCTTCAAGCCGAGCGAAACTTCAGACAGGCAAAATTGTCTCGACCAGCTTCACCCAGTAGCCGATGCCGTAAGGCAAGGCTTCGTCGTTGAAGTCATATGCAGGGTGGTGCGTGGGAACAGTTGGTCCATTGCCGATGAAAATGTAGGCTCCCGGCCGCGCCTCGGACATATAGGCGAAGTCCTCGGCCCCCATAGTCACTTTCATGTTGTCGTCCACGCAGTCGTGCCCCACGAGGCTTCGGGCCGCCGTGATTGCCAGTTCGGTCTCCTCGGGGTGATTAAAGGTAACGGGACACGACCGCAGGTATCTAAAATCGACATCTCCGCCAAAACCGCGCGCAATGCCCTGGGCAGCGGCTAACATCTCTTGCTCGGCGAAGTCTCGCAGATTGGATGCAAGTGCCCTGACGGTGCCGGAAATTTCAACCTGATCAGGAATTTGGTTGTAGGCCTGTGAGGCTTTCAACTTTGTGACGGAGATCACGAGTGACTCCATGGGGTCGGTCTTACGCGAGACCAACGTTTGCAGACCAAGGATGATCTGTGCTCCAATGGTAACGGGATCGACGGTTCGATGGGGGGTAGACGCATGGCCGCCGGCGCCTTTCACGACGATGTCGAAGTCGTCTTGCGAGCCCATGGTGGCACCATGGCGAATGCCGAACGCGCCGATGTCTATGCCCGGTCTGGTATGCATACCAAAAACCTGGGATATGCCGAACCGGTCCATGATTCCTTCCTCGACCATCCTAAAGCCGCCGCTTGGGAATTCTACCTCCTCTGCCGGCTGGAAGATCAAGGCGGCGCAGCCCTTGAAATTGCGCGTGGAAGCGAGGTGTTTCGCAGCGCCCAACAACATGGCCGTATGACCGTCATGCCCGCATCCATGCATTATGCCCGGGGTTTTCGAAGACCACGGCTTGTTGGACGCTTCTATAATAGGCAAGGCATCCATGTCCGCTCTCAGCCCGATCGTCGGCCCGTCGCCGCCCTCGCCCTGGATCAGCGCGACGATGCCGGTCTCAGCTATCCCCGTAACAATATGATTGATGCCGAAAGATGCCAGCTTTTCAGCCACGAACTTGGCTGTGTTGTATTCCCGAAAGTCGAGTTCTGGATTTTCATGCAGGTAGCGGCGCCACTCGGTTACCTCGCGTTGCAAATCCCGGAAAGTTTCAACACCCGTCATTCCCTGAAGCCTCTTTTGCATGTTCTCTTGACCTTCTCGAGGTCGGTCCTTCCCGGTGACTGGCGTCTTCGTGCGAAATCACAGTCGATTGAATCCGCAGTTACCGTCGAATGGCGATCAACTTCAATTCCTGACTTCATTCACCTAAGGATCAGGATCCTCGTCCTGATCTCCAGGATGACGCATGTAAGTGAGAGGTTTCCGCCAAAACGCGTCGGCTGCTGAATGTGGATGAGAGAAAATAGGGCGGTTTTGAAATAGAACCTTCTCCAGACTTTCACCGGAAAAGTTGGGCGGAGCAAACTCAAATCCCATTTTCAAATATTTCAACACCAGTCCAGATCGCAGACGATGATGCTGGTTCCCTGTCGGAAAACAGTGCCACGCGAGCATCCAAAATCGTCGAAGGGGAGGCAGCCATAAAATTTAACGCCGATCGGGGGTCAGTTGAATGCCGTTTGACAGCGTGGACACCTGCCGTCCCCTCAATTCGCCGCCGCTGAACCGAGTGAATCATCCTCTGCAGCACAAAGGGCACCGAAAACGGCGGCACACTGCAAATCCCGTCAATTCCAAGCCGCTGTCCGCCTTAGTCAGGATATCAGATCAATGGCTTGCGGATAGTTCACGGCCGGCGAACTTGTGCAGAACACGCCAACCGCATTGGCGCAATTGAGCAAGGCGGCCGCGGCCGCCAAAACGCGGTGAGGAAGCGCGTTGGATCGACCTGGCGAGACGGCCGATGTCTCGCAATTCTTGGGGCCGTACGCCGAGGTGCCTCCCGGACCCCATCGTTAGTGCGGTCTCTTGCGTATTGTGCGCGCCTCAAGAACTGCTCTCAAGCTGAAGTCGAAGCGCCAATTAGCCGCACCCAATCATGCTGTTCAACCCGGTCAGTTGCGCCTGCTCAGGCGCTCACCGGCCTACTCGGCGCCTCTGACGGCCACCCGCCCAAGATCTTCAGCATTCGTTCAAGGTTCGCTGCCTTGTCGAGCTGCCTCAAACTGATCCGCATTGCTCCGTTCCCATCTGTCGACGCACGCAGATGCTCCGGCATCGGATCAGGTCGGCGATCAGGTCCTCGGGTCCTCGATCCCAACGGAATGGCGATCAGGATGGGGTCCCGGCCAACCCGGTCGGGTCGTTGCGTCGGAACCGGGCGCGCGTTCGCCCTATGAGCACGCCCGCCTACTACCCGCAGCCTGCAAACACTGGGGGCCGCCTCGTAGACCAAGGAATGGCTTGCTCCAGGTCGCAGGCGACACGAACCAGGGTCGCCTCGTCGCCGAAGCGAGCGACGATTTGGATGCCGATGGGCAAGCCTCCGCGGTCATGGAAGAGAGGCAACGAGACCGAGGGTTGACCGGTGATGTTGAATACTCCCTGGAATTGATAAAGGGACTGGCTGGCATCCCGAAACTGGTCAATCGTGACACCCTCGTTGATCGTGGTGATGGTGCTGTGGGGAAGCGCCGTGCACGGCAATGTGGGTGTTAGCAGGATATCGAAGCCCTTGATCGCCTCGCCCACGTCGGCGCGGACCTTGCGCTGGGCCTCGAACACCTCCGCAACATACGAGAGCGGCAGCCGCTGGGCCGCCCGGTAAAACTCGAGATTGACGGGGTCTATGGTCTGCTCGTCGACGGTGCGTCCGAGCGCTCGTGCGGCGTCATCGAGCGCCGCCATCCATATGACACATGCGCCAGCCTCGACCGTTCGCATGTCAGCTAGGGCGTAGGGCGAGGACATCTCCTCGACGAGATGCCCCATCATCTCAAGGGATTTTGCGGTCCGCTCGACGGCCGCGCGGATCTCCGGCTCGACTTTCCTCTCGCCCCATGGCGAGGTGGCCACGCCGACCCGCAGGCGGGCGGTGGGGCGGCCAAGCTCCTCCACGTAGGGCCGCTCCGGCGGCGGGATGACAAACGGATCGCCCGGATGCGTGCCGCTAAAGACATCGAGCGCCGCCGCCATGTCTCGGACGCTGCGGCAGACCACAAAGTAGCGACCCAAGCCTAAGCCGGAATCCTGCTGGTCCGGACCGCCGGAGATGCGGCCGCGCGAAGGGTTCAAGCCGACCAGGCCGCAGAAGGCCGCCGGGGTGCGGGTGGACCCGAGGCTGTCGCTGGCGTGCGCAATCGGCACGATGCCCGCAGCGACGGCAGCCGCCGACCCGGAGGACGAGCCGCCCGACGTTCGGTCCAGCTGCCACGGATTGCGCGTGATCCCGTTGGTCAAGGATTCGCTCATGCGCGCCATCCCGACCCCCAATTCGGGGGTGGTGGTGCGCCCTACGATGCGCAGCCCCCCGGCCCGCGCACGTTGCATGAAATAGCTCTCCACAGTGGAGCGAAAACCGTTGAAAAGCCGGCTTCCCTGTTCCTGGAGCCGGCCGGCCTCGCTGGCGCCGATGTCCTTCCGCAGGAAGGGTACCCCTGCGAATGGTCCGGTGTCCGAGCCGGATACGGACTCGGCATCCTCATAGAACTCGATGACGGCGTTGATCGTCGGGTTGATCTGGTCGTGTGCCTTGCGCGCGAGGCGGATGAGCTCCACGGTGGTGACCTCGCGCCTGCGGACCAACTCCGCGAGCCCCGTGGCGTCATGACCGGCGTATTCATGCAGTTTCAAGTGTACCCCTCCATCTCAGCAAGTGTCATTACCGAATGAGCGGATATTATCTTCATGTGATCGCCGCCGCGTCGAAAGACGCCTCAGGCCGGACGCTTACCCTCGATCGTGTCGCCTCGCTAGAGCAGCCGCGATGTTCGGCTGGGCTGCGTCCGAACGCACCCCGGAAGCACTTGGAGAAATGGGACGCCGAGACAAAGCCGCAGGCCACGGCTATCTCCAGTTGCGGCATGCCCGTATGCTCTATCAACTGCTTCGCCCGCTCCAGTCGGAGGCGCAGGTAGTAGCGCATTGGCGAACACGAGACGTAGCGTTCAAACAATCGCTCGACCTGACGCCGCGAGCGGCCCACGCATTGCGCGATGTCATACAGAGGAAGCGGATCCTCAATGTGTCGCTCCATTAGGCTGATGATCTCAGACATAGTTTTGCTGACACCGGCGAATTCGGCACTGGCCTCCCATTGCATATCCGAGCCAGATCGCCACTGGAGCGCGGTCGTGTGATGGCAGACCGCCGAAGCCGTTTCCTTCCCGAGACGATTGGATACGAGTTCCATCACGAGATGGAAGGGCGCAAAACCGCCCGCACAGGTGGTAACGTCACCATTGCTGACGAACAGGTTATTCATGACGTTGAGACCACTGAACGTCTCCGTCAGCGCCGGCATCTTTCCCCAGTGAATCGTGCACGGAGCATCATTCAGCAGACCGCTTTGTGCGAGAAGCCAAGTTGCTGTTCCGAGGGCGGCCATTGGCACCCTATGCCGCCGGCAAAGACGCAGCAGGTTAATCAGCGGCGCGGAAGCTTGGGTTTCGACCTGTTCGCCGGCGCAGAGGACGACCATGTGGGGCCGGGCTACTGAACTTATCGCTGCTACGGTCTTCGAAAATGCATGGTCGGCAGACACGGAGATACCGCACGCGCACTCCACTGACTTTCCATCCGCCGTGCTTACGGACCATTCAAAAAATCGACGACCGGCAACCGAATTCGCAAGTCTGAGCGGGTCGAGGAAGGACGACAGGCTCAGCTGGGAAAAGCCCGGAAGGAGCAGGATCGCTACGCGGTAGTCTGCTTCTTCCCGCGTAACGGCGTCATGCCGACGTTCATCCCGGTCAACCAGGCCCATGCTGCCGTTCGTCGAGAAGGGCGCGTTCATCGGTCAGCCGAACGCCGCGACGGGTTGTTTGAGGTTCCCGCAGTGTAGTCGAAGCGTTTACCGTCATGAGTCGAAAGGATCTTTCGCATTTTGTTTAGCCCCTGTGTGTAACAGCCAATGGATCCATTTTACAATGGGTGACGCTGGGATCGCTTTATATATGGCTTTGTTGATGCTAGCTTGAATTGGTCGAGACCGGTTGCAACCTCTACGTAGGCGCCGCACGCCTTGGTGAAGGCGGCTGAGTTGGGGGGCCGCACTACTGCGCGCCGGCGGCCCGGATAGCTTGCACTGCACTCATGACAAGCGCCGATGCACGACATCATCTTGAGGCCCAATCAGCCCTTCTGCCGCGATCTCAATGAGTGCCTGGACTGCCGCCGCTTTGAATGTTGTCCGAAGTGTCAAAACGGGGCTCTTCAGCAGTCGGCACCTGCGAGGCATATGATCCCGGACACTTCGAACCAGGATCGTCTTGCGAACGACAGGCTTCAT
>NZ_RQXT01000008.1 GCF_003863365.1 Mesorhizobium tamadayense
AGAGTAATTGGACTGAAACGGATCTGTCGCGGGCGCGGGGCTGCCCGCGCCGCGCCAGAACAAGGAATTGACGCATGAACGGACAGAATATCCGCATCCGCCTTAAGGCGTTTGACCACCGGGTGCTCGACGCCTCGACGCGCGAAATCGTGTCGACCGCCAAGCGCACCGGAGCCAACGTCCGCGGCCCCATTCCGCTGCCGACGCGGATCGAAAAGTTCACGGTCAACCGGTCGCCTCACGTCGACAAGAAGAGCCGCGAGCAGTTCGAGATGCGCACCCATAAGCGGCTGCTCGACATCGTCGATCCGACCCCGCAGACGGTCGATGCTCTGATGAAGCTCGATCTGGCCGCCGGTGTCGACGTCGAGATCAAGCTCTAAGGAACAAGAGGCGCGGGGCGACCCGGAACTCTGAAGGAACAAGAGGCGTGGAGGGGCGATAGCCCCGACAGGGAACTCTAAAGGAATTGAACCGATGCGTTCAGGTGTGATTGCAAAGAAGGTGGGAATGACCCGCATCTACAACGATGCAGGCGAGCACGTTCCCGTCACGGTTCTCCAGATGGAGAACTGCCAGGTCGTGGCGCAGCGCACGCAGGAGAAGAACGGCTACACCGCCGTCCAGCTCGGCGTTGGCCTTGCCAAGGTGAAGAACACGTCGAAGGCGATGCGCGGCCACTTCGCCGCCGCCTCCGTCGAGCCCAAGGCCAAGGTCGCCGAGTTCCGCGTCTCCGCCGAGAACATGATCGACGTCGGCGCCGAGCTCACCGTCGAGCACTTCGTCGTCGGCCAGAAGGTCGATGTGACGGGCACCTCGACCGGCAAAGGTTTCCAGGGCGTGATCAAGCGGCACCACATGGGTGGCGGCCGCGCCACGCACGGTAACTCGGTCTCGCACCGCACGCACGGTTCGACCGGTCAGCGCCAGGACCCCGGCAAGGTGTTCAAGGGCAAGAAGATGGCCGGCCATATGGGCGACACCCGCGTCACCACTCAGAATGTCGAGGTCGTTTCGACCGATGCCGACCGTGGCCTGATCCTGATCCGTGGCGCCGTTCCGGGCGTCAAGGGCGCCTGGATCCTGGTCCGTGACGCGGCCAAGGTTGCGCTGCCCGCCAACGCACCGAAGCCCGCCGCAATCCGCGCTGCCGCTGTCGCCAAGAACGACGCCCCGGCCACTGAGGGAGCAGAATAATGGACCTCAAGATCACAACGCTGGGCGGCAAGGACGCCGGCAAGGTGAAACTCTCCGAGGAGATTTTCGGCCTTGATCCGCGCGAGGACATCCTGCAGCGCGTCGTGCGCTGGCAGCTCGCCAAGAAGCAGCAGGGCACGCACAAGGCCAAGGGCCGCGCCGAAATCGCGCGCACCGGCGCCAAGATGTACAAGCAGAAGGGTACGGGCCGCGCCCGTCACCATTCGGCTCGCGCTCCGCAGTTCCGCGGCGGCGGCAAGGCGCACGGCCCGGTCGTGCGCAGCCATGAGCACGAGCTGCCGAAGAAGGTGCGCGCGCTGGGCCTCAAGCATGCTCTCTCGGCCAAGGCCAAGAGCGCTTCGCTGATCATCGTCGACGAGCTGAAGCTCGCCGAAGCCAAGACCAAGGCGCTGATCGCGAGCCTCGAGACGCTCGGGCTCACCAACGCCCTGGTGATCGGCGGCGCCGAGCTCGACCAGAACTTCAAGCTGGCGGCGACCAACATTCCGAACATCGACGTGCTGCCCATCCAGGGCATCAACGTCTACGACATTCTGCGCCGCGGCACGCTGGTCCTTTCGAAGGCCGCCGTCGAGGCTCTCGAGGAGCGCTTCAAATGACCGACCTTCGTCACTACGACGTGATCGTCTCGCCGGCGATCACTGAAAAGTCGACCATGGCTTCCGAGCAGAACCAGGTCGTCTTCAACGTCGCCAAGAAGGCGTCGAAGCCGGAAATCAAGGCCGCCGTCGAAGCGCTCTTCGGCGTCAAGGTGATGGCTGTGAACACGCTCGTCCGCAAGGGCAAGATCAAGCGCTTCCGCGGCACGGTTGGCCGCCAGGGCGACGTCAAGAAGGCGGTTGTGACGCTGGCCGACGGCCAGTCGATCGACGTCGCGACGGGTCTCTGAGCAAGGCCGCGAGGACAGGACAATGGCACTCAAGAAATTCAACCCGGTAACGCCGAGCACCCGCCAACTGGTCATCGTCGACCGCTCGGGCCTCTACAAGGGCAAGCCCGTCAAGGGCCTGACCGAAGGCCTGACCAAGTCGGGCGGCCGCAACAATTACGGCCGTATCACGGCCCGCTTCATCGGCGGCGGTCACAAGCGTTCGTACCGCATCATCGACTTCAAGCGTAAGAAGTACGATGTCGTCGGCACGGTGGAGCGTATCGAATACGATCCGAACCGCACCGCCTTCATCGCGCTGATCAAGTATGACGACGGCGAGTTGTCCTACATCCTGGCGCCGCAGCGTCTGGCTGCCGGCGACAAGATCGTAGCCGGCGAGGCTGTCGACGTGAAGCCGGGCAACGCGATGCCGCTGGCCTCGATGCCGGTCGGAACGATCGTCCACAACATCGAGCTGAAGCCGGGCAAGGGCGGCCAGGTCGCCCGTTCGGCGGGCGGCTACGCCCAGCTCGTCGGCCGCGACCAGGGCATGGCGATCCTGCGCCTCAACTCGGGCGAGCAGCGCGTCGTGCACGGCTCCTGCATGGCCACCGTCGGCGCCGTGTCGAACCCCGACCACGGCAACATCAATGACGGCAAGGCCGGTCGCACCGTGTGGCGCGGCAAGCGCCCGCACAATCGCGGCGTGACCATGAACCCGGTCGACCATCCGCACGGCGGCGGCGAAGGCCGCACCTCGGGTGGCCGTCATCCGGTTTCGCCCTGGGGCAAGCCGACCAAGGGCAAGAAGACGCGGTCCAACAAGGCGACCGACAAGTTCATCGTGCGCTCGCGCCATCAGCGCAAGAGCTAAGAAGAGGTAACGCCAAGTGACTCGTTCGATTTGGAAAGGCCCCTTCATCGACGGCTACCTTCTCAAGAAGGTGGACAAGGTTCGTGAAGGCGGTCGCAATGAGGTGATCAAGATGTGGAGCCGCCGCTCCACCATCCTGCCGCAGTTCGTCGGCTTCACCTTCGGTGTCTACAACGGCCAGAAGCACGTTCCCGTCTCGGTGAACGAGGACATGGTCGGCCACAAGTTCGGTGAATTCGCTCCGACCCGGACCTACTACGGTCACGGCGCGGATAAGAAGGCGAAGAGGAAATAATCATGGGCAAGGCCAAAGCTCCGCGCAGGCTTGCTGACAACGAAGCGCGCGCCGTGTTGCGCACGATCCGTATCAGCCCGCAGAAGCTGAACCTGGTTGCCGCGCTGATCCGCGGCAAGAAGGTCGCGACAGCGCTTTCCGACCTCGAATTCTCGGCCAAGCGGATTTCCGGCACGGTCAAGAAGACGCTGGAGTCGGCGATCGCCAACGCGGAAAACAACCACGACCTCGATGTCGACTCGCTGATCGTATCGGAAGCCTATGTCGGCAAGTCGATCGTCATGAAGCGGTTCCACGCTCGTGGCCGTGGTCGCGCCAGCCGTATCGAGAAGCCGTTCTCGCACCTCACGATCGTCGTTCGTGAAGTCGAGGAAAAAGGGGAGGCCGCATAATGGGCCAGAAAGTCAATCCGATCGGGCTGCGTCTCGGCATCAACCGCACCTGGGATTCGCGCTGGTTCGCGAACACCGGCGAGTACGGCCAGCTGCTGCACGAGGACATCAAGATCCGCAAGTATCTTGAGAAGGAACTCAAGCAGGCCGCGATCTCCAAGGTCGTGATAGAGCGTCCGCACAAGAAGTGCCGCGTCACCATCCACGCCGCGCGTCCGGGCCTGATCATCGGCAAGAAGGGCGCCGACATCGAGAAGCTTCGCAAGAAGCTGATGGAGATGACGAAGTCCGAGACGCATCTCAACATCGTCGAGGTGCGCAAGCCGGAGATCGACGCCACGCTGATCGCTCAGTCGATCGCCCAGCAGCTCGAGCGCCGCATTGCGTTCCGCCGCGCCATGAAGCGCGCCGTGCAGTCGGCCATGCGTCTCGGTGCGGAAGGCATCCGCATCAACTGCGGCGGCCGTCTCGGCGGCGCCGAGATCGCGCGCATGGAGTGGTACCGCGAAGGCCGCGTGCCGCTGCACACGCTGCGCGCCGATGTCGACTACGGCACGGCCGAGGCGCAGACGGCGTACGGCATCTGCGGCGTCAAGGTGTGGGTGTTCAAGGGCGAGATCCTCGAGCACGACCCGATGGCATCGGAGCGCCGCGCCACGGAAGGCGATCATGCAGGTGCCGCCGGCGAGCGCGAGCGCGGTCGTCGTCGCGAGAACGCCTGAGACATTTGAGAATTTGGAGTTAGAACGATGCTGCAGCCAAAGCGCACAAAGTTCCGCAAGCAGTTCAAGGGCCGTATCCACGGTACCGCCAAGGGCGGCACCAACCTGGATTTCGGCGGTTTCGGGCTGAAGGCGCTTGAGCCGAACCGCGTCACCGCGCGCGAGATCGAGGCGGCCCGCCGCGCGATCACCCGCGAGATGAAGCGCGCCGGCCGGGTCTGGATCCGGGTGTTCCCGGATCTGCCGGTCACCTCAAAGCCGACCGAAGTGCGCATGGGCAAGGGCAAGGGCGCCGTCGACTACTGGGCGGCGCGCGTCAAGCCTGGCCGCATCATGTTCGAGATCGACGGCGTCAACGAGGAGACCGCCCGTGAGGCGCTGCGTCTCGGCGCCGCCAAGCTCTCGGTCAAGACGCGCTTTGTACAGCGCATCGCAGAATAAGGACGGGCCGATATGAAAGCCGAAGACATCCGGACCAAGACCCAGGATCAGCTGACCGATGACCTGGCCGCCCTGAAGAAGGAGCAGTTCAACCTGCGCTTCCAGAAGGCCACCGGTCAGCTCGAAAAGACCGCGCGCGTGAAGCAGGTCCGCAGGGACATCGCGCGCATTAAGACCATCGCCGCGCAAAAAGCCGCGGCCAAGAAGGGTTAAGACCATGCCAAAGCGCATTCTGCAGGGCACCGTCGTCAGCGACAAGAACGAGAAGACGGTCGTCGTCAAGGTCGAACGGCGCTTCACGCATCCCGTGATGAAGAAGACCGTGCGCATGACCAAGAAGTACAAGGCGCATGACGAGAACAACGCCCACAAGGTCGGCGACCAGGTGTTCATCCAGGAATCGAAGCCGATTTCCAAGGACAAGCGCTGGATCGTAGTCACTTCGGACCAGGCGTAACAAGCGAATTTTGGACAGACCGGGGAAGGGTGAAAACCCGTCCCGTTAGAAAAGAAGAAGGCGGCCAGTCATGATTCAGATGCAAACAAACCTCGACGTCGCGGACAATTCCGGCGCCCGTCGTGTCATGTGCATCAAGGTGCTGGGCGGCTCGAAGCGGAAGTACGCCTCCGTCGGCGACATCATCGTGGTGTCGATCAAGGAAGCCATTCCGCGCGGCCGCGTTAAGAAGGGCGACGTGATGAAGGCGGTCGTGGTTCGCACGGCCAAGGACATCCGCCGTCCGGACGGCAGCGTGATCCGTTTCGACAAGAACGCGGCCGTTCTTGTCGACAATAAGAAAGAGCCGATCGGCACGCGTATCTTCGGGCCGGTTCCGCGCGAGCTTCGCGCCAAGAACCACATGAAGATCATCTCGCTCGCGCCTGAAGTGCTGTAAGGAGCCGGACCAATGCAAAAGATCAGAAAAGGCGACAAGGTTGTCGTGCTTGCCGGCAAGGACAAGGGCCGCTCGGGCGAAGTCCTGTCGGTGCAGCCGAAGGAAGACACCGCGCTCGTGCGCGGCGTGAACCTCATTCGCCGTCACCAGAAGCAGACCCAGTCCCAAGAGGGCGGGATCATCACCAAGGAAGCGCCGATCCACCTGTCGAACATCGCGCTGGCCGACCCCAAGGACGGCAAGCCGACCCGCGTCGGCTTCGCCATCCAGAAGGACGGCAAGAAGGTGCGCGTCGCCAAGCGTTCGGGAGAAGTCATCAATGGCTAAGGCTGAAACCAAGCAGGCAACTGCCAAGAACGAGCCGCGCCTCAAGAAGGTCTACAACGAGACCATTCGCAAGGCGCTGCAGGAGCAGTTCGGCTACGACAACGACATGCAGGTTCCGCGCCTGGACAAGATCGTGCTGAACATGGGCGTCGGCGAGGCGACGGCGGATTCGAAGAAGCCTTCGGTCGCGGCCGAGGACCTCGCGATGATCGCCGGCCAGAAGGCCGTCGTCACCCGCGCCCGCAACTCGATCGCCGGCTTCAAGGTGCGCGAGAACATGCCGATCGGCGCCAAGGTCACGCTGCGCAAGGAACGCATGTACGAGTTCCTCGACCGCCTCGTGAACATCGCGCTGCCGCGCGTTCGCGACTTCCGCGGACTTAACCCGAAGAGCTTTGACGGCCGTGGCAACTATGCCATGGGCATCAAGGAGCACATCGTGTTCCCGGAGATCAACTACGACAAGGTTGATCAGGTCTGGGGCATGGACGTCATCGTTTGTACGACGGCGAAGACGGACGACGAGGCCAGGGCGCTGCTCAAGGCCTTCAACTTCCCCTTCCGCCAGTAACGGCAGCGAAAAAGGAAAAATCTGAAATGGCAAAGACCAGCTCAGTCGAGAAGAACAACCGGCGCCGCAAGCTTGCCGGCCAGTATGCCGCCAAGCGCAAGGCGCTCAAGGACATCGTCATGGATCAGTCCAAGCCGATGGAAGAGCGTTTCCGCGCCCAGTTGAAGCTTTCGGCGCTGCCGCGCAATTCGGCCAAGATCCGCATCCGCAACCGCTGCGAAGTGACGGGCCGTCCGCGCGCCTACTATCGCAAGCTCAAGGTTTCGCGTATCGCGCTTCGCGATCTGGGCAACAACGGCCAGATCCCGGGCCTGGTCAAGTCGAGCTGGTAAGGAGACACTGAGATGTCATTGAGCGATCCTCTCGGCGATATGCTGACCCGCATTCGCAACGCTTACGGCCGCAAGAAGTCGAGCGTCTCGACCCCGGCCTCGCGTCTGCGCGCCCGCGTCCTCGAAGTGCTGAAGTCGGAAGGCTATATCCGAGACTACAGCCAGACCGACTTCGAGAACGGCAAGTCGGAAATCGAGATCGAGCTGAAGTATTTCGACGGCGCGCCGGTCGTGCGCGAGATATCGCGCGTCTCGAAGCCGGGCCGCCGCGTCTACGTTTCGGCCAAGTCGATCCCGCAGGTCGCCAACGGCCTCGGTATCGCCATCCTTTCGACGCCGAAGGGCGTCATGGCCGACCATGAAGCGCGCGAGCAGAATGTCGGCGGCGAGATCCTCTGCCAGATCTTCTGATCCGGCACGAGATTGATGAATGGGCTTCGGTTCTCGGGATCGCGCCCGGGAACTGGAACCTGAAACGAAAGAAGTGACGAGGACAACAAATGTCTCGTATCGGAAAGAAACCCGTTTCGCTGCCGCAGGGCGTGACCGCGACCGTCAACGGCCAGACCGTGACGGCGAAGGGCCCCAAGGGCGAGCTGAAGTTCGTGGTGAACGACGAAGTGCTGGTCAAGATGGAGGGCAGCGAGATCGCTGTCGAGCCCCGCGACCAGTCGAAGGCCGCCCGCTCCAAATGGGGCATGTCGCGCACACAGATCGTCAACATCCTGCAGGGCGTGAAGGACGGCTTCGAGAAGAAGCTCGAGATCACCGGCGTCGGTTACCGCGCCGCCTTGCAGGGCAAGAACCTGCAGCTCGCGCTCGGCTTCAGCCACGACGTCGTCTATGAGACGCCGCAGGGCATCACGATCTCCGTGCCGAAGCCGACCGAAATCACGGTGTCGGGCATCGACAAGCAGCAGGTCGGCCAGGTCGCGGCCGAGATCCGCGAATATCGCGGCCCGGAGCCCTATAAGGGCAAGGGCGTGCGCTATTCCGACGAGCGGATCGTCCGCAAGGAAGGCAAGAAGAAGTAAGACTGCAACGCCGCGGGGAGCGGTCGCGGGAGGCGCTGGCCTACCGCACAAGGCTGGCCCCGTTTACTGAAGGCAAGGAACCGACACTATGGCTAGCCCCAAGGAAATCACCCAGCGCCGCGCGCAGCGCGTGCGCCGCCAGCTCAAGAAGGTCGCCGGCGAGCGCCCGCGGCTTTCGGTGCACCGCACCTCGAAGAACATCTACGTCCAGGTCATCGACGACGCCAAGGGCCGCACTCTGGCCGCCGCCTCGACCCTGGAGAAGGACCTGAAGGGTTCGCTCAAGACCGGCGCCGACACCGCTGCTGCCGCCGCCGTCGGCAAGCTTATCGCCGAGCGCGCCACGAAGGCCGGCGTCAAGGAAGTCGTCTTCGATCGTGGTGCCTACATCTATCACGGCCGCGTCAAGGCGTTGGCCGAAGCCGCCCGCGAGGGTGGTTTGAGCTTCTGATTTCACCGCCGGCGACCCGAAATGTGGCGCCGGCAAACAGCAACCCGTGCTTCCGGAAAAGAACAAGGAACAGGATATGGCACAGGAACGTAGGGAAGGCGGCCGCGGCCGCGATCGCGAAGAGCGCGACGACGGCATGGTGGACAAGCTTGTCCACATCAACCGCGTCGCCAAGGTGGTGAAGGGCGGCCGTCGTTTCGGCTTTGCCGCGCTCGTGGTCGTCGGCGACCAGAAGGGCCGCGTCGGCTTCGGCCACGGCAAGGCGCGCGAAGTGCCGGAGGCGATCCGCAAGGCGACCGAGTCGGCCAAGCGCGACATGATCTTCGTGCCGCTGCGCTCGGGCCGCACCCTGCATCACGACGTCGAGGGCCGCTGGGGCGCCGGACGCGTTCTGCTGCGCGCCGCCAAGCAGGGTACCGGCATCATCGCGGGTGGCCCGATGCGCGCCGTCTTCGAGACGCTCGGCATGCACGATGTGGTCGCCAAGTCGATGGGTTCGTCGAACCCCTACAACATGGTTCGCGCCACCTTCGACGCGCTCAAGAGCCAGATGCATCCGAAGGATGTGGCTGCCGCGCGCGGCATCAAGTACTCGACCCTTCAGGCCCGCCGCGGCACCGCCGTTGCGGCCGAAGAATAGTCGACGCTGACCAGGGGATTTCGACCATGGCCAAGAAAGCTACCAAGACCATCACCGTCGAGCAGGTCGGTTCGCCGATCCGCCGGCCGAAGGAGCAGCGCGCGACGCTGGTCGGCCTCGGCCTCAACAAGATGCACAAGCGGCGCACGCTGGAAGACACCCCTTCCGTGCGCGGCATGATCGCTGCCGTCCAGCATCTCGTCCGCGTCGTGGACGAGGGCTGAACTGAAAGCGCAGGAGAAGAACGATGAAACTCAACGATCTGCGTGACAAGGACGGCGCCACGCATTCCAAGAAGCGCCTCGGTCGCGGCATCGGCTCCGGCTCGGGCAAGACCGCTGGGCGCGGCGTCAAGGGCCAGAAGGCGCGCTCCGGCGTCGCCATCAACGGCTTCGAGGGCGGTCAGATGCCGCTCTACCGGCGCCTGCCGAAGCGTGGCTTCAACAACCTGTTCCGCAAGAGCTTCACGGTTGTTTCGCTCGCCCGCATCCAGGCTGCCGTCGACGCCAAGAAGCTCGACGCCAAGGCGACCGTGACGACCGAAGCGCTCATCGCTGCCGGCGTCATCCGCCGTGCCAAGGACGGCGTGCGCGTGCTGTCCGACGGCGAGCTCAAGGCCAAGCTCACCTTCGAAGTCGCCGGCGCCTCCAAGGCCGCGATCGAGAAGATCGAGAAGGCCGGCGGTTCGGTGAAGCTGCCGGAAGCAGCCGCCGCCGAGTAACGGCTATTTGAAGCGCGGCCGGCGGGAATGACTTCGTTTTTTCCGGCGAACCGCGTTTCGATCTGATCAATTGGGCGGCCGCGTCAACGCGGCCGCTTGCATGTTGACGGTCCGGAGCTTATCTCGTGGGCTTCGGTGACACGCGCCGCCTGAGCTGCGGGCATCGAGCGCGACCTAGCGGAGAATCAGGCATGGCTTCGGCTGCTGAACAACTAGCCTCCAATCTGAATTTCGCGGCCTTCGCCAAGGCCGAGGATCTGAAGAAGCGCATCTGGTTCACCATCGGCGCGCTGCTCGTTTACCGCCTCGGCACCTATATTCCGCTTCCCGGCATCAATCCCGACGCTTTCGCGCAGGCCTTCTCCTCGCAGAGCAAGGGCGTGCTCGGCATGTTCAACATGTTTGCCGGCGGCGCCGTGCAGCGCATGGCGATTTTCGCGCTCGGCATCATGCCCTACATCTCCGCCTCCATCATCATGCAGCTGATGACCTCGGTCATCCCGTCGCTGGAATCGCTGAAGAAGGAAGGCGAGCAGGGCCGCAAGATCATCAACCAGTACACGCGCTACGGCACCGTGCTGCTGGCGCTGGTGCAGGCCTACGGCATTTCGATCGGGCTCGAGGGCGGCAACGGCATCGTCAACGATCCCGGCATGTTCTTCCGCATCTCGACCGTCGTCACCCTGGTCGGCGGCACCATGTTCCTGATGTGGCTCGGCGAGCAGATCACGGCGCGCGGCATCGGCAACGGCATTTCGCTGATCATCTTCTCGGGCATCGTCGCCGGCCTGCCGCGCGCGATCTCCGGCACGCTGGAACTTGGCCGCACGGGCGCGCTGTCCACGAGCCTCATTCTGGCGATCATCGTGCTCGCCGTCGTCGTCATCGCCGTCATTGTCTTCTTCGAGCGCGCGCAGCGGCGCCTGCTCATTCAGTATCCGAAACGGCAGGTCGGCAACCGCATGTTCCAGGGCGATACCTCGCACCTGCCGTTGAAGCTCAACACCTCGGGCGTCATCCCGCCGATCTTCGCCTCCTCGTTGCTGCTCCTGCCGGCAACGGTCGCCGGCTTCTCGCAGACGACCAACCTGCCGGCCTGGGCAAGCATGGTTCTGGCCTCCCTCGGTCACGGGCAGCCGCTCTACATGGCGTTCTACGCCGCTATGATCATCTTCTTCGCCTTTTTCTACACGGCGATCGTCTTCAACCCGAAGGACACCGCCGACCAGCTCAAGAAGCATTCCGGCTTCATCCCGGGCTATCGGCCGGGTGAGCGTACCGCCGACTATATCGACTATGTTCTGACGCGTATCACCGTCATCGGCGCCATCTACCTGGTGCTGGTGTGTCTGCTGCCTGAGTTCCTGATTTCAGCGACTGGCGTACCTTTCTACCTCGGTGGCACATCGCTTCTGATCGTGGTCAGTGTCACGCTCGACACGGTGGCGCAGATCCAGGGTCACCTGATCGCGCACCAGTATGAGGGCCTGATCAAGAAGTCGAAGTTGCGCGGGGGGAAGAGGAGCAGATGAGGCTGATATTGCTTGGGCCGCCGGGAGCGGGCAAGGGGACGCAAGCACAGAGACTGGTAGAAAAACTCGGCATACCTCAGCTTTCGACAGGTGACATGCTGCGTGCCGCCGTCCAGGCCGGAACCGAAGTCGGCAAGCGGGCCAAGGCGGTGATGGATGCCGGCGAGTTGGTGTCCGACGCGATCGTCAACGCGATCGTCGCCGAGCGAATCGATCAGCCCGATTGCGCCAGGGGATTCATTCTCGACGGCTATCCGCGCACGCTGGTGCAGGCCGATGCGGTCGAGGCTATGCTTGCTGAGCGCGGCATTGCGCTGGACAGCGTCATCGAGCTCGTCGTCGACGACAAGGCGCTGGTCGGGCGCATAGTCAAGCGCGCCGAGGACGCCCAGGCCGCGGGCCAGCCGGTGCGCAAGGACGACAACCCGGCGGTGTTCGAGGAACGCCTGCGGGAATATTACAAGAAGACGGCGCCGCTGACCGGTTACTACTATGCCAAAGGCAAGCTGAAGACGGTCGACGGCATGGCCAGCATCGACGCGGTGACCGCGGAGATCGAGAAGGTGCTCCTGGAGACGGCGAGGTAGGCTTTTCCGACAGGTAAAGATTGCGCTTGACTGGAAGGAGCCGTTGGGGTATCGCGGCCCGTCTTCCTGTCAGGCATGGACTTTGCTTGCCCGCAAGGGCAGGGCAGTCGTTTTGAACCAGGAAACTCCCGCAAGGGCCGGCCTCCACCGGACGCGGGGCAACTAGGATAGCGCCGGTTCATCCGGCCCAAATGGAGATGAGAAGAAAATGGCTCGTATAGCCGGCGTCAACATTCCGACCAACAAGCGCGTCGTTATCGCGCTTCAGTACATTCACGGCATCGGCAAGAAGTTTGCCCAGGAGATCGTCGACAAGGTCGGCATCCCGGCAGACCGCCGCGTCAACCAGCTGACCGACGCGGAAGTGCTGCAGATCCGCGAGACGATCGACCGCGACTACCAGGTCGAAGGCGACCTGCGCCGCGAAGTCTCGATGAACATCAAGCGGCTCATGGACCTCGGCTGCTATCGCGGCCTGCGTCACCGCCGCTCGCTGCCGGTCCGCGGCCAGCGCACGCATACCAATGCGCGCACCCGCAAGGGCCCGGCCAAGGCGATCGCCGGCAAGAAGAAGTAATTTAGGGGAATAAGGGAGTAGGGGAGTAAGGCAGTAGGGAACGCCCGCTATCGGGTCACACATTTCCCTACTCCCTTACTGCCCTATTCCCCTACTCCCTTACGAAGGTGGAGCCGCTGGCATTACGGCGGTGTAGAGATCAACTGAAAGGACTACCATGGCCAAGGAAGCCGCTCGTGTTCGCCGTCGCGAACGCAAGAACATTTCGTCGGGTGTTGCCCACGTCAATTCGACCTTCAACAACACGATGATCACCATCACCGACGCGCAGGGCAATTCGATTGCCTGGTCGTCGGCAGGCGCTCAGGGCTTCAAGGGTTCGCGCAAGTCGACCCCGTTCGCCGCCCAGATGGCTGCCGAGGACGTCGCCAAGAAGGCCCAGGAACACGGCATGCGCATGCTCGAGGTCGAGGTCTGCGGGCCTGGCTCCGGCCGTGAATCGGCGCTGCGCGCCCTGCAGGCGGCCGGCTTCACCATCACCTCGATCCGTGATGTGACGCCGATCCCGCACAATGGCTGCCGCCCGCGCAAGAAGCGCCGCGTCTAATATTTTGAACGCCGCGTGAGCGCCAGAGGCGCTCCTCCGCGGTTTTCCAGGTCGCCCGCCACGATTGGATGGTGGCGGGTCAACGGAAGGAAAGCATCATGATCCAGAAAAATTGGCAGGAACTGATCAAGCCCAACAAGATCGAGTTCTCGTCGAAGAAGAAGACGCTGACCACGCTGGTGGCCGAACCGCTCGAACGCGGCTTTGGCCTCACCCTCGGCAACGCGCTGCGGCGCGTGCTTCTGTCTTCGCTGCGCGGCGCGGCCGTCACCGCCGTGCAGATCGACGGCGTTCTGCATGAATTCTCGTCCATCGCCGGCGTGCGCGAGGACGTGACCGACATCGTGCTCAACATCAAGGAAATCGCCATCCGTATGGAAGGCGATGGTCCCAAGCGCATGGTCGTACGCAAGCAAGGCCCGGGCGCCGTGCTCGCTGGCGACATCCAGACCGTCGGCGACGTCGAGATCCTCAACCCCGACCACGTCATCTGCACGCTGGACGAGGGTGCAGAAATCCGCATGGAGTTCACCGTCGACACCGGTAAGGGCTATGTGCCGGCCGAGCGCAACCGCGCCGAGGACGCGCCGATCGGCCTGATCCCGGTCGACAGCCTCTATTCGCCGGTCAAGAAGGTCTCCTACAAGGTCGAGAACACCCGCGAGGGCCAGGTGCTCGACTATGACAAGCTGACCATGACCATCGATACCGACGGTTCGATCTCGGGCGAGGACGCGGTGGCTTTCGCCGCCCGAATCCTGCAGGATCAGCTCGGCCTGTTCGTCAACTTTGACGAGCCGCAGAAGGAAGTCGCCACCGAGGCCGTCACCGAGCTCGCCTTCAATCCGGCGCTGCTCAAGAAGGTCGACGAGCTCGAGCTTTCGGTGCGTTCGGCCAACTGCCTGAAGAACGACAACATCGTCTATATCGGCGACCTGATCCAGAAGACCGAAGCCGAGATGCTGCGCACCCCGAACTTCGGCCGCAAGTCGCTGAACGAGATCAAGGAAGTGCTGGCGGCGATGGGCCTGCATCTCGGCATGGAAGTGCCGGACTGGCCGCCGGAAAACATCGAAGACCTCGCCAAGCGTTACGAAGATCAATACTGAGCGGTGAATTGAGAATGGTGAAATGGTGAATGGTCGCCGGTGGGCGGCTTCGGAGAGGCAGAGCCCTTCCATTCACCATTCACTATTCACCATTCACAAAACGAAACAGCCGGGCCAACCGCCCACAACACCAGGAGAAGAGCCATGCGCCACGGATTTAAAGGCCGCCGGTTCGCCCGCAGCGTAAGCCATCGCAAGTCGATGTTTGCAAACCTTGCCGTGTCGCTGATCGAGCACGAGCAGATCGTCACCACTCTGCCGAAGGCGAAGGACTTGCGTCCGATTGTCGAGAAGCTGGTAACGCTCGGCAAGCGCGGCGACCTGCACGCTCGCCGCCAGGTGATCGCGCAGATCGGCAATGAAGGCGTCGTCAAGCGCCTGTTCGAGACCATCGCCCCGCGCTACGCCACCCGCAACGGCGGCTACCTGCGCATCATGAGGGCGGGCTTCCGCCACGGCGACAACGCTGCCATGGCGGTCATCGAGTTCGTCGACCGCGACACCTCGGCCAAGGGCGCCGTCGACCGCGCACGGCTCGAGGCTGAAGGCGTCGATGAGGAAGCCGCGGCCGCCTGAGGCCGGGTTTTCAGCAAGCGACTGCAAGGGGCCTGCGGGCCCCTTTTTGCGTTCAAAGGTAGTGTATGGAGTGAGCGGAATTTCACGCTCAAGCTCATGCTTTTGCGCGACAAGCGTCGCTTTTCCGCGCATTGGCCTTTCATTCTGCACAATCGTCGCGACAATGGCGCCTGATCTGGAGGATTCGGAATGCACCTCAAACGGCTGTTTCTCATTGCAGTTTGCGCGCTCGCCGCTTTCGCCGCGGCGCCTGGCGTCAGACAGGCATTGGCTGAGGACGCAGCCAAGCCGGCCGATCCCGGCCTCTCCGACGTGCTGACCGATCTGCTGCATGGCGTCGAAGGCGAGAACGCCACCTCCGGGCCGGACAAGCGCGTGCCGTTCGGCCGCGAGGAGGTGCAGCTTTCCTTCGCGCCGCTGGTCAAGCAGACGGCGCCCGCTGTGGTCAATGTCTATGCCTCGCAGACTGCGAAGGTGACCTCCCCCTTCGAGGGTGATCCCTTCTTCGAGGAGTTCTTCGGCCGCGCCCAGCCGCGCGCGCAGTCTTCGCTCGGTTCCGGCGTACTGGTCGATCCGAGCGGTGTCATCGTCACCAACTACCACGTCATCAAGGATGCCGACGAGGTGAAGGTGGCGACCGCCGACGGGCGCGAGTTCACCTCCAAGGTGATGCTGAAGGATGAGACGCTCGATCTGGCCGTGCTCAAGATCTCTGCCGACAAGCCGTTCCCGGTGATCGCCATCGGCGATTCCGACGCGCTCGAGGTTGGCGACCTGCTGCTTGCCATCGGCAATCCGTTCGGCGTCGGTCAGACCACCACCAGCGGCATCGTTTCGGCGCTCGCGCGCAGCCATATCGGCGTTTCGGATTCCGGCTACTTCATCCAGACCGACGCCGCCATCAATCCCGGCAATTCCGGCGGCGCGCTGATCAACATGGGCGGCCAGCTAGTCGGCATCAACACGGCGATCTACAGCCGCAGCGGCGGCTCGATCGGGATCGGTTTTGCAATCCCGTCGAACATGGTTCACGCCTTCGCCGACGCCGCCAAGGCCGGCCTCGATTTCTTCGAGCGGCCCTATATCGGCGCCGAGTTCGAGTTGGTGACGCCGCAGATTGCGGAATCGCTCGGCATGGAAAAGCCGACCGGCGCGCTGGTCTCGTCGGTCGATGCGGCAGGTCCGGCAGGCAAGGCAGGCCTCAAGCCCGGCGACGTCGTGCTGTCGCTCAACAACACGCCGGTCGAAAGCATCGAGGCGCTGGACTATCGCATGGCCACGCTGTCGATCGGCTCCAAGGCGACCTTCGCCGTGCTGAGCAAGGGCCAGCAGGCGACGCTGGAAATTGCGCTGGAGCGCCCGCCGGAAGGCGCCAAGCCGACCGAGGTGACGCTGCATGGCCGCAGTCCGTTCTCAGGCGCCAAGGTGGCGGAACTGTCGCCGCGGCTCGCCCAGCGGCTTGGCCTGCGCACCGACTTGAGGGGCGTCACCGTGGTCGACATCAACCGCGATTCACCGGCCGCCGATTTCGGCTTCCAGGCCGGCGACATCGTGCGGGAGGTGAACGGCACGACGATCGAGACGGCGGCGACGCTGGCACAGGTCGCCCAGCAGGACACGCGCTGGTGGCGCTTTACCGTCGAGCGCGGCGGGCAGATATTGCGCCAGGTATTGCGTTACTGAGCAGGTTCTGGAAAAGGGGCCGTGCTCCAACCAAATAGAAGTGCATGGCCGATCTGTTCAGCGTCGATGAACCGGAGAAGGCGCCGCCCGGCCGGCCGCTGGCCGACCGGCTGCGTCCGAAGAGCCTTGGCGAGGTCGTCGGCCAGGAGCATCTGACCGGCCCGGACGGCGCTTTGACCAGGCTGATCGAATCCGGCTCGCTCGGCTCGATGATCTTCTGGGGACCGCCCGGCACAGGCAAGACGACAGTGGCGCGACTGTTGGCCGGAGAGACCCATCTTGCCTTCGAGCAGATTTCTGCGGTGTTTTCCGGCGTCGCCGATCTGAAGAAAGTGTTCGAGGCGGCGAAGCTGCGCCGGTCCAACGGCCGCCAGACGCTGCTTTTCGTCGACGAGATCCATCGCTTCAACCGCGCCCAGCAGGACGGTTTCTTGCCGGTGATGGAAGATGGCACGGTGGTGCTGGTCGGCGCGACCACCGAAAACCCGTCCTTCGAGCTGAATGCCGCACTTCTGTCCCGAGCGCGCGTCCTGGTGTTCCGCTCGCTGGGCGAGGACAGCATCGCCAAGCTCCTGGCCCGGGCGGAGGAAACGGAGGGCAGGGCGCTGCCGCTCGACGATGAGGCGCGGGCCATGCTGATCCGCATGAGCGACGGCGACGGCCGCGCCTCGCTGACGCTGGCCGAGGAAGTCTGGCGCGCCGCCAAGTCCGGCGAGGTGTTCGGGCCGGAGGGCCTGCAGCGCGTCATCCAGCGCCGCGCGCCGATCTACGACAAGGGCCAGGACGGCCATTACAACCTGATCTCGGCGCTGCACAAATCGGTGCGCGGATCGGACCCGGACGCGGCACTCTATTATCTCGCCCGCATGTTCGATGCCGGCGAGGATCCGCTCTATCTCGGCCGCCGGCTGGTGCGCATGGCGGTGGAGGACATCGGCCTTGCCGATCCGCAGGCGCTGGTCGTCGCCAATGCCGCCAAGGACGCCTATGATTACCTCGGCTCTCCCGAGGGCGAGCTGGCCTTTGCCCAGGCCGCCGTCTACCTTGCCACTGCGCCCAAGTCGAACGCCGTCTACACCGCCTTCAAGGCGGCGACGCAAGCGGCCAAGGAATTCGGCTCGCTGCTGCCGCCCAAGCACATCCTCAACGCGCCGACCAAGCTGATGAAGGAGGAGGATTACGGCGCCGGCTACCGCTACGATCATGACGAGCCGGCTGCATTTTCCGGCCAGGACTATTTCCCGGAAAAGATGGGTCGCCGCACCTTCTACGATCCGCCGGAGCGCGGCTTCGAGCGCGATATCCGCAAGCGGCTGGAATATTGGGCAAAGCTGCGCAAAGAGCGGGAATAGCGGCTTGCGTGGCCCGGGAAGCGTGGCGCTTCGCAGCGAAGCTTCGGCGGCACGACGATCAAAGTCGAAATGCCGGTGCAATCGTGAGCGGGCAAACCTGACCCAGATTGTGCCGAGCCATGAAAAATCCTATTAAGGCGCACGGCTGACGGGGGTCGCCGTGATTTGGCTCATGCGAACAGGATCGCGCTCCCGCGCGAAAGACTATGACAAAGCAAACCCGTAAGACCCTTCGTCAGGCTGCGATCGCAGTCCCGCTTCTCGCGCTCGGCTTTTACTTCATCCCGATCTTGACGACGATCTGGATCGTCTGCGGCCTGATCGACGTGCTGCGCAATGCAAACAAGGATCTGTCGTTGTTCCGCGGCTATTTCCTCGGCAACGGCATTTTCACCTGGCTGCTGTCGCCCTTCAACCTCTTGGTCGACCTGCTTTGCTACCGGAACCCGGGCGTGTGGAAGCTGGAGCAGTTTCCCGCCGACTATCAGCGCGAGGTCAACGAGATTCTCGACGTCTTCAAGGCTCGCAAGGACGAGATCATCGTCGATATCGACGCCAACTTCGGCACCGGCCGGCGCGGCATGTATGTCTATCAGTGGTATGGCAAGCACAAGATCGACAACGTCGCGGAATTCAACAAGGACTTCAAATACATCAAGACCATCGCAGTCTCGGTCTTCAGGGGCAAGGAATCGACCTCCTGGCATTTCGGGCCGCTGCGGCTCAGCCTGCGCATCCTCTACAACCTGCTGCCTGTGAAGGCCGAAGTTTTCGTCGAGTGCAACAACGCCAGGAACTACTGGCACGACAACCCGCTCTACATTTTCGACGACACGCTGCTGCACCGTTCGGTCAACGAGTATGACGGACGCCGCTACTGCGTGTTCATGGACATCATCCGCCCATCGCCATTCCCTGGCCTCATCGCCGGCCTTCTCGCAGTGGTCTCGGTGAGCGTCGAGCGCGTCAATTCCATGTTCTACAAGAACTGGAAGATGATCGGCTCGTCCAAGGCCAAGAAGGCCGCCGCCAACTGATTTGTCGGAGGCTCCGGTGCTTCGGCCGGGGCCTGTCTTAAACCAACGTCCTATGGCGCCGCCGGATCACAACCTTTAGAACTCTAGACGTCGGTTATGTTTGTATAAACATAACGATGGAGCGGAGGGAGGTTCCGCTCATGGGAGGATTAGGTTGATCGGGCGGCAAGCAGCCGTGCATGCGGATCTGGTCCAGGCCTCGATCGCCAGAAGCGACGCGGCCCATTCGGCGCTGGTCGCTTCGTGGCGGCGCTCCCTGCAACTGCATCAGCTCGATCCGGCCGAGCGCAAGGCGCCCAGGCGGCTGACCGATGGCGAGATCAGAGAGGCCCGGCAGCGCATGGAGCAAATGATCCGCGCCGCCGAGGCGAGCCTCAACCGGCTTTATCTCGCGGTCGGCGGCGTCGGCTGCTGCGTGATGTTGGCGGACCGCGACGGCATTCCGGTGGAGCGCAGGGGTGCTGTCGCCGACGACGAGACGTTCGATGAATGGGGCCTGTGGACCGGCACCGTCTGGAGCGAGGACAGCGAAGGCACCAACGGCATCGGCACCTGCATCGCCGACCAGCGGGCGCTTACCATCCACCGCGACCAGCATTTCTTTTCCCGCAACACGCTGCTCAGTTGCACCACGGCGCCGGTCTATGACCACGAAGGCAATCTGGCCGCGGCGCTCGATGTCTCGTCCTGCCGGTCGGACCTGACGGAAGGGTTTGTCCAGCTCATCGCCGTCGCCGTGGGCGATGCCGCCCGGCGCATCGAGGCCGAGAATTTCCGCATGGTGTTTTCCGGCGCCCGCATCCTCCTCGCCCCGGTCGCCGAGCGCAGCGCCGGCGCGCTCATCGCGGTCGACTCGGACGATCTGGTGATCGGCGCGACGCGCTCCGCGCGCCTTGCGCTCGGCATAACCCGCGAAGCCCTGGCCAAGGGATTGCTGGCTGCCGATATTCTCGGCGATTCGGCCAAGGCCGCGGAAGATCTCGACGAAGCCGAGCGCGGCGCGCTGCAGCGAGCGATGGCGCGCGCCGGCGGCAATGTGTCGGCGGCGGCCCAGAACCTCGGCATTTCGCGCGCGACGCTGCATCGCAAGCTCGCCCGCTTCGGCATCCGCCGCCCGCACTGATTTTCGAACCGACCTGTCGCATTTCTGCGACACTCGGCGGCCGCGATCGCTCCTCCTCGGGCTGACAAAACAAAGCCTATCCGTAACCCTTTGCTCCAGACGCGTCGCATGCCGCGGCGTGCTTCTTCGGGAGGAAGTGATGAACAAGGTGGAATTCTCGCGCGCGGCCAAGGTTCCTTTCGCCAAGCATTACGACAACTTCATCGGCGGCAAGTGGACGGCGCCGCTCTCCGGCAGATATTTCGAGAACATCTCGCCGGTCACCGGCCGCCCTCTGGGCGAGATCGCCCGTTCGGACGCACAGGACATCGAAGCGGCGCTCGACGCCGCGCACAAGGCGAAGAATGCCTGGGGCAAGACCAGCCCCGCGGCCCGCGCGCTGATCCTCAACCGCATCGCCGACCGCATGGAAGACAACCTCGACCTGCTGGCGCTCGCCGAGACCTGGGACAACGGCAAGCCGATCCGCGAAACGACAGCGGCGGACCTTCCTTTGGCCATCGACCATTTCCGCTATTTCGCCGGCGTGCTTCGCAGCCAGGAAGGCTCCCTCTCCGAGATCGATCACGACACCGTCGCCTATCATTTCCATGAGCCGCTTGGCGTTGTCGGCCAGATCATTCCCTGGAACTTTCCGCTGCTGATGGCGGTGTGGAAGCTGGCGCCGGCGCTAGCCGCCGGCAACTGCGTGGTGCTGAAGCCGGCCGAGCAGACCCCGGCGACGATCATGCTGTGGGCCGATCTGGTCGGCGACCTGCTGCCGGAGGGCGTGCTCAACATCGTCAACGGCTTCGGCCTCGAGGCCGGCAAGCCGCTGGCGTCATCGAACCGCATCGCCAAGATCGCCTTCACCGGCGAGACGACGACCGGCCGCCTGATCTCGCAATATGCCAGCCAGAACCTCATTCCGGTGACGCTCGAGCTCGGCGGCAAGTCGCCCAACATCTTCTTCCAGGACGTCACGGCGGAGGACGACGACTTCTTCGACAAGGCGATCGAAGGCTTCGTCATGTTCGCGCTCAACCAGGGCGAAGTCTGCACGTGCCCGAGCCGCGCGCTGGTGCATGAGAAGATCTACGACAGGTTCATCGAGCGCGCGCTGAAGCGCGTCGAGGCGATCGTCCAGGGCGATCCGCTCGATCCGGCGACCATGATCGGCGCGCAAGCGTCCAGCGAGCAGCTGGAGAAGATCCTGTCCTATTTCGACATCGGCCGTCAGGAAGGGGCCGAGGTGCTGACCGGCGGCGAGCAGAACCATCTGCCGGGCGACCTTGCCGGCGGCTACTACGTCAAGCCGACCGTGTTCAAGGGCCACAACAAGATGCGCATCTTCCAGGAGGAGATTTTCGGGCCGGTTGTTTCGGTCACGACCTTCAAGGACGAAGACGAGGCGCTCTCGATCGCCAATGACACCCTCTACGGGCTTGGCGCCGGCATCTGGAGCCGCGACGCGAACCGCTGCTATCGCTTCGGCCGTGCCATTCAGGCCGGCCGCGTCTGGACCAATTGCTACCACGCCTATCCGGCGCATGCCGCCTTCGGCGGCTACAAGCAGTCGGGCATCGGCCGCGAGACGCACAAGATGATGCTCGACCACTACCAGCAGACCAAGAACATGCTGGTCAACTACAGCCCGAAGAAGCTCGGCTTCTTCTGATCCTCCCTGGGCGAAGGGAGGGCGCGGTTCGCCGCGCCCTCCCGGCTGATGGAGAAGATCATGGATAAGGTTTCAATGGGCAAGGTATCGGCCACGCCGGAAGCCGAGGCGCTGCTTGCCGAGATCATCGCCGATCACGGCCCGGTGCTGTTCCACCAGTCCGGCGGCTGCTGCGACGGCTCCTCGCCGATGTGCTATCCGCGCGGCGAGTTCATGCTCGGCGACAATGATGTGAAGCTGGGCGAGATCGACGACACGCCCGTCTATATCAGCGCCTCGCAGTTCGAGGCCTGGAAGCACACGGATCTCGTCATCGACGTCGTGCCTGGCAGGGGCGGCATGTTCTCGCTCGACAATGGCCGCGAGAAGCGGTTCCTGACGCGCTCGACGATCTGCGCCATGCCCAGACCGTCTAAGGGCTGAATGCCGATACAAACGGCGACGATTGGGGCAATCGTCGCGCTTTGTTGGGTCTTTGGCTCGCAAGATGCCTGCCTTAGTGCTATGGCGCCGCTTTCGAATGGAAAAGCGAAGTCATGGCAGGGGTTGAACAGATCACGGTTGAGGCCGGCGAGGCGGGCATGCGGCTCGACCGCTGGTTCAAGGTCCATTATCCGGGCCTCGGCTTCGGCCATCTGCAGAAGCTGCTGCGCTCCGGCCAGATCCGCGTCGATGGCGGACGGGTGAAGGCCGACTCGCGCGTCGAGCCCGGGCAGACCGTGCGCATTCCGCCGCTCGACGTCGACAAGAAGGGCGATGCCCCGCTAACCGGCCATTCGATCCGCAACCAGGACGATGCCGACGTGCTGGCGAAGATGCTGCTGCACGAGGATGCAAAAGTCTTCGTCTTCAACAAGCCGGCCGGACTTGCCGTGCAGGGCGGCTCCGGCGTCACCCGCAATGTTGATGAAATGCTGGAAGCCTGGCGCAACCAGAAGGGCGAGAAGCCGCGCCTGGTGCATCGCCTCGACCGTGACACTTCGGGCGTGCTGGTCGTCGCCCGCACCCGCCTTGCGGCGATGAAGCTGTCGGAAGCGTTCCGGGCGCGCGCGACGAAGAAAACCTATTGGGCGCTGGTCAAGGGCGTGCCGCCGAAACGCGAGGACAAGATCTCGACCTGGCTGGTCAAGGAGGCGACGCCGGACGGCGACCGCGTGCGCATCGCCAAGCATGGCGAGAAGGGCGCTGACCACGCTGTGTCCTATTATCGCGTCGTGGAGCAGGCGGCGCAGACGCTGTCCTGGCTGGAGATGGAGCCCTATACCGGCCGTACCCACCAGCTTCGCGTCCACGCCGCACATATCGGCTGCCCGATCATCGGCGATCCCAAATATTTCGAGGCCGACACCAACTGGGATTTCCCGGGCGGCATGCAGAACCGCCTGCACTTGCATGCGCGCCGCATCGTCATTCCGCATCCCGACCGGGGCGTCATCGATGTGATGGCGCCGATGCCGCCGCATATGCGCCAGAGCTGGAACCTGCTCGGCTTCGATGAGCGGAACGCGGAGGACGACAATTGAGCGGCGCCGCCGACACGTTCGACCGGCGCGATGTGGTCGACCTGACGGCGGCGGCCATGATGGTCGGGCTGACGCTGTCCTGGGGGCTGAACTATGTCGCCGCCAAGGTCTCCTATGCCGGCTACGATCCGGTCTTCGTCTCGATCGTCCGCTCGATCATCGGCGGGCTCTGTGTTCTCGGCTGGTGCTGGTTGCGCGGCATCAAGCTGTTCAGGCCCGACAAGACGCTGGTCGCCGGCATCGCCGTCGGCGTGCTCTTCGGTGTCGAGTTCCTGTTTCTCTATATCGGGCTTGAGCTCACGACGGTTGCCCGCAACACGCTGCTGGTCAACACCATGCCTTTCTGGGTCTTGATCGGCGGTCACTTCCTGCTCGGCGAGCGCATCAATGTGCGCAAGCTTGCCGGCCTCGTGCTCGCCTTCTGCGGGCTCGCGGCCGTGTTCTCCGATGGGATCGTTGCCGGCGAGGATGCGACACTGACCGGTGATCTGCTCAGTCTCGGCTCGGGCATCCTCTGGGCGTTGACCAGTATCGTCATCAAGCGCTCGAAGCTGGTCGAGACGAGCGCCGAGAAGCTTCTGCTCTATCAACTGGTGGGTGCCGCCGTCGTCGGCGCCCTGGTGCTGCCGTTCGCCGGTCCGCCGATCCGCGAAATCGCTGCATTGCCGACATTGGCGTTGCTGTTCCAGTCTTTCTATATCGTCGCCTTCACCTATGTGTTGTGGTTCTGGCTGCTCACGCGCTACCCGGCGGCGGGCCTGTCCAGCTTCGCCTTCCTGTCGCCGGTGTTCGGCGTTCTGTGCGGCGCCGTGCTGTTGGGCGAGCCGCTGACGATTAGGATTTTCCTGGCGCTCGGCCTGATCGCCGCCGGGCTGATCATCGTCAACCGGCCGTCGCGCAAGCAGGTTCCAGCGTAAGGAGTTCGACATGCGCGACATCCTCAACGACCTCGAAGCGGGAAAGCAGCTCTCCGATCCCGATCCGGTGCGCCGCGCCCAGATCCAGATGAAGACGCCGCTGCCGAAGCGCTTCTACAAGACAGTTTCGGTCGCGCCAGTCGAAGGCGGTTTTGTCGTTCATCTCGACGGCAAGCCGGTCCGCACGCCGGGAAAGGCGCTGCTGGCGTTGCCGACCGAACGAGCGGCCGCCCTGGTGGCTGACGAATTTTCCGCGCAGCGCGAGGTTATCGACCCCGTGACCATGCCGGTCATGCGCCTTGCCAACACGGCGATCGACGGCGTCGCCAGCGATCCGCAAGCGGTGCTGGAGGACGTCCTGCGCTTCGCTTCGTCCGATCTGCTCTGCTACCGCGCCGATGTCCCGCAGGAACTGGTCGATCGGCAGAACAGGCTCTGGGACCCGGTCCTCGATTGGGCGAGGAGCAAGCTCGGCGCCCGCTTCAATCTCGCCGAGGGCGTCATCCATGTCGAGCAGCCGCGTGAGGCGATCGCCGTCCTTGGCGCCCATCTTGCCCAGCGGGCCGAGCCGCTGCGCCTGGCCGCGATCCATGTCATGACTTCGCTGACCGGATCGGCGCTGCTGGCGCTTGCCGTCGATTTCGGCGAGCTTGACGGCGAGGAAGCGTGGACGGCCGGCCATGTCGATGAGGACTGGCAGATCGAGCATTGGGGCCAGGACGTCGAAGCCGTCGCGCGCCGCTCCGCCCGCAAGCGCGACATGATGGCGGCAGTCAGCCTGCTTGAGGCGCTGAAAGCCTGATCTCGGCTTTCGCATTGCACCTAATACGAAAGTCATAATCCCATCGTCGCGGTGCCTTTCGCGGGCGCTTTCTGCCATTTTTCCTTCGTTGGCTGCGTTTGAATCCGCGTTCGGAGGAATTGCGGATGGTGGCGCGCAGCCAACGAGGACAGACGGGATCCACGGGAGGATACAGCAATGGCAATGGCATCGACCGTCGGCGGAAGAAGCCGCGGCATGACGCGGGAGGAAAAGAAGGTCATCTTCGCCTCCTCGCTCGGCACCGTTTTCGAATGGTACGATTTCTATCTTTACGGCTCGCTGGCCGCCTTCATCGGCGCGACCTTCTTCTCGTCGGCGCCGGAAGCCTCACGCAACATCTTCGCGCTGCTGGCCTTCGCCGCCGGCTTCCTCGTCCGTCCGTTCGGCGCGCTTGTGTTCGGCCGCATCGGCGACCTCGTCGGCCGCAAATACACCTTCCTCGTCACCATGACGATCATGGGCCTGTCGACCTTCCTGGTCGGCCTGCTGCCCGGCTATGCGAGCTGGGGTATCGCAGCCCCCATCATCCTGATCGGGCTGCGCATGCTGCAGGGCCTGGCGCTTGGCGGCGAATATGGCGGTGCCGCGACCTACGTCGCCGAGCACGCGCCCGACGACCGCCGCGGTTACTACACGTCGTGGATCCAGACGACGGCGACGCTCGGCCTGTTCCTGTCGCTGATCGTCATCCTGATCGTGCAGGGTTCGCTCAGCAAGGAAAACTATGCGGCCTGGGGCTGGCGCATTCCCTTCATCGTCTCCTTTGTTCTGCTCGCCATCTCGATCTGGATCCGGCTGTCGCTCTCGGAATCGCCGACCTTCCAGCGCATGAAGGACGAGGGCAAGGGCTCCAAGGCGCCGCTGTCTGAAGCCTTCGGCCAGTGGAAGAACGCCAAGATCGCGCTTCTGGCACTGCTCGGCCTCACCGCCGGCCAGGCCGTGGTCTGGTACAACGGCCAGTTCTACGCGCTGTTCTTCCTGCAGAACGTGCTGAAGGTCGACGCGCAGTCGGTCAACATCATGATCGCGATCGCGCTTGCCGTCGGCTCGATTTTCTTCGTCGTGTTCGGCTGGCTGTCCGACAAGATCGGCCGCAAGCCGATCATCATGGCTGGCCTCGCGCTCGCCATCGTCTGCACCTTCCCGCTGTTCAAGGCGCTGACCTGGGCCGCCAATCCGGCGCTGGCCACCGCCCAGCAGAACACGCGCGCGACGGTGACGGCGGCACCCGGCGACTGCAGGTTCCAGTTCAACCCGGTCGGCACGGCGAAGTTCACGACATCCTGCGATATCGCGACCTCGTTCCTGACCAAGAACTCGGTGCCTTACGACGTCGTTTCGACGGCAGCACCAGGCACGGCGGCAACGGTCAAGGTCGCCAACGAGACGGTGGAATCCTATGACGCCGTCGCCGCCGGTGATCAGGCCAAGGCCAAGGAGGCCGCCTTCCAGAAGGCTGTCAACATGTCCCTACAGGACGGCGGCTATCCGCTGAAGCGCGCTGCGGCCAAGGTGCCGGACCAGAAGCTCGACGCCTTCGTCGCGGCCAATCCGGAGCTGAAGCTCGACGCCGCGGCGATCCGCGGCGGCGAGAAGACGACGGTGCCGACCGACAAGGCGGTCACCGACAAGCTGCTGACCAAGGATGAAGCGGCCGGCGCCCCCGAGGTCACCGTCTACAACATCCCGGGCGGCGGTCCCTTCGCCATGGTCGCCGACCCGGCGGCCGTGAACTGGCCGATGACGATCGGCATCCTGTTCATCCTGGTGGTGTTCGTCACCATGGTCTACGGGCCGATTGCCGCGATCCTGGTCGAGATGTTCCCGACCCGCATCCGCTATACCGGCATGTCGCTGCCCTACCATATCGGCAATGGCTGGTTCGGCGGCCTGCTGCCGGCAACGGTGTTCGCGCTTAGCGCCTATAAGGGCGACATCTACTACGGCCTCTGGTACCCGGTGGTGATCTCGGCGATGTCGCTCATCATCGGCCTGATCTTCGTCAGGGACACGCTCGGCACCGACCTGCACGCCAAGCAGTAGCCGATCGATCGTCTGCAAAGAAAAAGCCCGGCGCGATCGATCGCGCCGGGCTTTTTCATGCAGAAGCGTTACAGGAGGGGATCAGCTCTTGCGCTGGTTCTCTTCCTCGATCGCCGCCTCATGATACCAGCCGTCGAAATCGGCCTGCGTATTGCGCAACGAGGCAAGCTCTGCCGCGAATTTGGCCTTTGCGCCTAAATTTGAGGCAGAGATCCGGCCTGCAAGTGGGAACATCAGAATCTTTGCCGACGGGCGGGACGGGCTGACTTCCATTGGCGGCCTCCTTTCTTCTTCAGGAGCTTGTCGATTCAATCTTTTCCCAAGATAGGTTCTGCGATTCATTTAAGCAATATGACCACAAAAAGATCAGTATTTGCCTACTATTTATGCAGACATCGCGCCTGAGTGATTGCCGCGCATTGCCGAGACGGCTCAGCAAAATCAACGCTTTGCGATGACCACTTTGCCGCACCCAGCGCAGGAAGAGTGGCACACGAATTGCATTTTAACGACCGGCAGGCCGGCTCGACCCGGCCGTGCATCGATGCCGCGGTGCGGCGTCCAAGCAACGAGAGGCACTGGAATGACCAAATACAAGCTCGAGTATATCTGGCTCGACGGCTACACCCCGACCCCCAATCTGCGCGGCAAGACCCAGATCAAGGAGTTTGCCGAGTTCCCGACGCTCGATCAGCTGCCGCTGTGGGGCTTCGACGGCTCTTCCACGAACCAGGCCGAGGGCCGCAGCTCCGACTGCGTGCTGAAGCCGGTGGCGCTTTATCCGGATCCGGCCCGCACCGACGGCATCCTGGTCATGTGCGAAGTCATGATGCCCGATGGCGTCACCCCGCATGCATCTAACAGCCGCGCGACCATCCTGGACGACGAAGGCGCCTGGTTCGGCTTCGAGCAGGAGTATTTCTTCTACAAGGACGGCCGTCCGCTCGGCTTCCCGGAGAGCGGCTATCCGGCGCCGCAGGGCCCGTATTACACCGGCGTCGGCTACAAGAATGTCGGCGATGTCGCGCGCCAGATCGTCGAGGAGCATCTCGACCAGTGCCTCGCCGCCGGCATCAACCATGAAGGCATCAACGCCGAAGTGGCCAAGGGCCAGTGGGAATTCCAGATTTTCGGCAAGGGCTCCAAGAAGGCCGCCGACCAGATGTGGATGGCGCGCTACCTGCTGCTGCGCCTCACCGAGAAATACGGCATTGACATCGAGTTCCACTGCAAGCCGCTCGGCGACACCGACTGGAACGGCTCGGGCATGCACTGCAACTTCTCGACCAAATACATGCGCGAAGTCGGCGGCAAGGCCTATTTCGAGGCGCTGATGGCGCAGTTCGAAAAGAACCTGATGGATCACATCGCCGTCTACGGTCCGGACAACGACAAGCGCCTGACCGGCAAGCACGAGACCGCGCCGTGGAACAAGTTCAGCTACGGCGTCGCCGACCGCGGCGCCTCGATCCGCGTGCCGCATTCCTTCGTCAAGAACGACTACAAGGGTTATCTGGAAGACCGTCGCCCGAACTCGCAGGGCGACCCCTACCAGATCGCCTCGCAGGTCCTGAAGACGATCTCGCAGGTCTCGACCGCTGCCGTTTCGGCCGCCGCCTGATCTTTCTCGCGGCGCGGATATGCAGGCCCGCGGCGTGACGTGAATGACAAAATGCCCCGGCGGAAACGTCGGGGCTTTTTTCGTTGAGAGAGGCGAAGACGCGTTCCATTTGCGTCAAGCGACGAGGTGCCACGTGCCCTGCCACAACCTGGCTTGGGGAGGCCAAAAAAACCGGCTTTCGCCGGGGTTTTTTGTAACGATTGCGATTGTTTAGACCGAATAGTACATGTCGTATTCGACCGGGTGCGGGGTCATTTCGAAGCGCATCACCTCGGCCATCTTGAGCTCGATGTAGCTGTCGATCTGGTCGTCGTCGAAGACGCCGCCGGCCTTGAGGAAGCCGCGGTCCTTGTCGAGGCTCTGCAACGCTTCGCGCAGCGAGCCGCAGACGGTCGGGATCTTCTTCAATTCCTTCGGCGGCAGGTCGTAGAGATCCTTGTCCATCGGCTGTCCGGGATGGATCTTGTTCTTGATGCCGTCGAGGCCGGCCATCAGCATGGCGGCGAAACCGAGATAGGGGTTCGCGCCCGGATCGGGGAAGCGCACCTCGACGCGCTTCGACTTCGGCGACGAGCCGAACGGAATGCGGCAGGAGGCCGAGCGGTTGCGCGCCGAGTAGGCGAGCAGAACCGGTGCTTCATAACCCGGCACCAGACGCTTGTAGGAGTTGGTGAGCGGGTTGGTGAACGCGTTGATCGCCTTGGCGTGCTTGATGATCCCGCCGATATAGAACAGGCAGGCCTCCGAGAGGCCGGCATATTCGTTGCCGGCGAAGGTCGGCTTGCCGCCCTTCCAGATCGACTGGTGGACGTGCATGCCCGAGCCGTTGTCGCCGAACACCGGCTTCGGCATGAAGGTGGCGGTTTTGCCATAGGCGTTGGCGACCTGGTGCACGACATACTTGTAGATCAGCATCTTGTCGGCGTTGCGCACCAGCGTGTCGAACTTGATGCCGAGCTCGTGCTGGGCGGCGGCGACCTCATGGTGATGCTTCTCGACGCGCACGCCCATCTCGGCGAGCACGGTCAGCATCTCGGAGCGCATGTCCTGGCAGGAGTCGACCGGCGGCACAGGGAAATAGCCGCCCTTGATGCGCGGACGATGGCCAAGGTTGCCGGTCTCGTAGTCGGTGTCGTCGTTGGACGGAAGCTCGGTCGAGTCCAGGCGGAAGCCGGTGTTGTAGGGGTCGGCCTTGTACTTGACGTCGTCGAACACGAAGAACTCGGCTTCCGGGCCGACATAAATGGTGTCGCCGATGCCTTCCGACTTCATGTAGGCCTCGGCCTTCTTGGCGGTGCCGCGCGGATCGCGGTTGTAGGCCTCGCCCGAGATCGGATCGAGGATGTCGCACAGGATGACCATGGTCGACTGGGCGAAGAACGGATCCATATGGACGGTATCCGTGTCGGGCATCAGCACCATGTCGGATTCGTTGATCGCCTTCCAGCCGGCGATCGAGGAGCCGTCGAACATCACGCCGTCAGCGAACATGTCTTCCTCGACCTCGACGACATCCATCGTCACATGCTGCAGCTTGCCTCGCGGATCTGTGAAGCGCAGGTCGACGAACTTAACGTCGTTGTCCTTGATCTGCTTCATGATGTCTTTGGCTGTCGTCATGTCATGTATCCCTGTTTGATGACGTTTTTTGATGATGACGGTTCAGGAAGATGGGAGGCGTCAGACAGCATCCATCCCGGTTTCGCCGGTGCGGATGCGCACGACTTCCTCGATGTTGGAGACGAAGATCTTGCCGTCGCCGATGCGGCCGGTCTGCGCCGCCTTGCGGATGGCTTCGATGGCGCCTTCGACCGCATCGTCGCCGAGCACCACCTCGATCTTCACCTTGGGCAGGAAGTCGACGACATATTCGGCCCCCCGATAGAGCTCGGTGTGGCCTTTCTGCCGGCCGAAGCCCTTGGCCTCGGTGACGGTGATGCCCTGCAGCCCGGCCTCCTGAAGCGCTTCCTTCACTTCGTCCAGCTTGAATGGCTTGATGATCGCTTCGATCTTTTTCATGTAGAAAGTGGCCTCCACTGCCAAAAAGACGGGTTGTGCGCCCCGCTTGCGCCTCCATCAAGCACGAAGCGTGCCAATTACCGGAGGTTGAAGGCGGTATCGGGCGATTTCCATGCCGTGCCGCACCCGGATGTTAATTCGCGTCATCCGCTGCATTGGATGCGTCATCGACGCCCAAAGCCTATACATCGCCCCTCCATACGTCAGCGCAAGATTTGGGCATATAGCGCAATTTCCAGGCAGATTCCCCTCCAGGCGCCACCACTTTGGGGTGGCATTCGGCCGCCGCTGTTTGCTTAGAACCGCAAATCGGACAATGCTTGATCGGATGGAGATCGGCAATCCCATGCGCAATGAACTTCTTTCGCCGGTCGAGATGGCCGAGGCCGATAGGCTGGCGATCGCGGCGGGTCCGCTCGACGGCTACGGGTTGATGCGCCGGGCCGGCGAGGCGGTCGCGGCCGCGGTGCTGGCACGCTACCCGGCGGCGACGCGGATGCACGTGCTGTGCGGTCCCGGCAACAATGGCGGCGACGGCTATGTCGTGGGACGCTTGCTTTGGGAGAGTGGCGTTGACGTTGCGATGTGGGTATCGGGCGAGCCGCGCGCAGGCAGCGATGCCGCGCTGGCTGCAGCCGATTGCCCGTTGGAGCCCCGGCCGCTGTCTGCCTTGGCTGCCGAGCCGGGCTCACTCTTGGTCGACGCACTGTACGGCGCGGGGCTGTCAAAGCCGCTGTCGGGCGAAGCCGCCAGGGCGGTTCAGATCGCGACGGATCTTGGCTTGCCGGTCGTCGCCATAGATCTGCCTTCCGGCGTTTCCGGCGAAAGCGGCGCCATCCTCGGCAGCGCGTTTCGTGCCGCCACGACAGTGACCTTCGCGCGAAAGAAGCCTGGCCATCTGCTTTTGCCGGGGCGTGAAATGTGCGGCGAGACCGTGCTTGCCGACATCGGCATCGGCGATGGCATCATCGCTCAGATCGCACCGCAGGCCTTCGAGAACGGACCGGCGCTCTGGCTGCCTGCCTTCCCGGTTCCGGTCGTCGATGCGCATAAATACAAACGCGGCCATACGAGTGTTTTTTCGGGTGGTCCTTCCGCGACCGGTGCCGCGCGGCTGTCGGCGCTGGCGGCAGCAAGAAGCGGGGCAGGGGCGGTGACGGTGCTGTCGCCGGCGAACGCCATGCAGGTGAACGCCGCGCATCTCACCTCGATCATGCTGCGCAAGGCCGAGGGCGTTGCCGATCTCGGGGCATTCCTCGCTGATCGCCGCCCCTCGTCCTTCGTGCTCGGTCCGGGGTTCGGCGTCGGCGAAAAGGCGCGCGATTTTGCCCTTGCACTGCTTGGCACCGGCCAAACGCCGGACACCGGTGTTGAAGGGCTGGTGCTCGACGCCGACGGCATCACCTCGTTTCGCGACGAGCCCGAGACGCTGTTCCAGGCGGCCCGCGGGTTCGGCGCGCCGGGACTGGTGATGACGCCGCATGAGGGCGAATTTGGTCGGCTGTTCCCTGACGTTGCGGACGACAAGGTGTTGTCAAAACTCGCCAAGGCCCGCGCGGCCTCGGCGCGCGCCAATGCCATCATCGTCTACAAGGGCTCCGACACGGTGATCGCCGCGCCAGATGGCCGTGCCGCCATCAACAGCAACGGCGCGCCATGGCTTGCCACCGCGGGTTCCGGCGACGTGCTGGCGGGCATCATCGCCGGGCTCCTGGCGCAGGGCATGCCGTCGTTCGAAGCGGCCTGCGCTGCTGTCTGGATACACGCCGAAGCCGGCAGCCGGTTCGGACCCGGCCTGATCGCCGAGGATTTGCCTTTGGCCATGGTGCCTGTTCTGCGCGCGTTGGCGGAAAGCGGGGTCGCTGCCCGATGATGCGGCTGGTGATCCTCGTCGCGGTCGCTGCCGTCACCGTCTTTGGCGCGCAGGCGGCGCGTGCCGCCAGTCGTCCGGTCACGATTGTCGACGATCCGCAGGTGCTCGCCAAGCTCGACGCCAAGGGCTTCGGCTTCGCCGGCATCTTCGGCGTCGGCGGCAAGGACGATTTGAAAACGCTCTACGATACGGCGCCGGCCTACCGCGCCATCGTCGAAACGGTAGCGGCCGACGTCGCAGCGCTGCGCGCCGACATGAAGGCTGGCGGCCGGCCGCTCTATGAAGCGACCGACGGCAATATCGGCCGCATCATCGACATGCGCTGGCTGAAGACCAGTGCCGCGCGCTTCCGGCTGGTCGGCGTCGTCAACCGGCCCGATCGGCGCGATTTCGCGGAACTCGGCGACGAAGCGAGCTGCGGCGAGGTGCGTTTCATCTACCGCCTTGCCTACAGTTTCAGGAAGAACAGCAAGGTATTGGCCTCGCGGCTGCCGTTCAATTTCAATGCCGTCTACCGCGTCGCTCCGGACGCCGACGGCGGCTGTGCCGGGGCTGCCGGCCGCTGCCGCAGATCGACGAGGCTGCCGATGCCGGCTGGCTGACCGGCGGACCGCTAGAAAAGGCGGGCCTCTCCTTCAAGCAGCTCGAGCTCAACGCCCAGGTGGTGCGCTTTCTTTCCGGCCAGGAAACCGAGTTCGGCGGGCAGGCCGCCTATCTCATGCGCATCTTCGGCATCGACGGCATGGCCGTCAGCGAGAAGCCGCTGGAAAACACGCCCGACACCGTTCGCCTTTCGGAAGATGCGCGGTTGAAAGCAAAACTTGCCGACTATGTCCGCGCCAACGCCGCGGCGGTCGATCTCGGCATCTACGAACTCCCGGATGAATTCCTGGCGAAGAAGGTCATCTCCTGGTCGACCTTCGGAAGCGCCGGGCTGGCCAACCATCCGTTCACGCCGCTGTTCGAGCCACAAGGCGTTTGACGGGCTCGACTATTCAAAGTTCTCGTTGGTGCGCAGCCCGGAAGCCTTGGTCGAGCGGCTCGACAACGGCGCCTGCCAGGGCTGCCATCAGGCGGGCTCGACCGCCGGCTTCCATTTCATCGGGCTCGACGACGACACGACCTCGCCGCTCAATCGCATCGAGGTCGGTATCTCGCCGCATCTCCATGCCGAAATCCCACGCCGCGAGGCGTGGCTGCAGGCGACGGCGGAAGGCAGGAAGTCCAACCGGTTTCGCCCACTGTCCTTCGCGCCGCCGGCAGCCTGGGAAGATACAGGCGAGCTCGCCTATACGCCGGCCGAGACGGCGATGCCGTGCCTGATGCCGGAAGACGCCGCCCGCTTCGGCAGCAGCTGGCAATGTGGAAGCGGCACGGTCTGCACGCCGATCGCAACCGCCTCAGGGGCGGGACGAACTCGCGCAATGCCTGCTGCCAAGGGACAGCGAGAAGATCTTTTCCGGCCATCCCTGCCTGACCGGCACGATTGCCAGCAACACCGCGCAACCTTTCAACGACCGCCACAAGATCACCGGCCGTTCGCGGCCTTCGCGCCTGCCATTTCACGCACCGCCTATACCTGCCGTCCGCCCAAGATCGGCGTTCCGGGCGGCTTCGCCTATCGCGGCTGCGACGCCAGGGATCTGGCCTTTTCTGCCTTCAAGGCCGGCAAGCCGATGCCGAGCGAGATCTGCGGCCTTGTCGGCGGCAAGAAGTTCGACATCTGCGTGGCGACCAACAATTTCGACCAATGCCTGGGCGGTGCCGTAAATCGCGGCAACCGCCCGGCCTGCTCGGCCGATCATTTCTGCCGCGAGGACTATATTTGCCAGTCGCTGCCGCCCGACACGCCAGGTGCCGCCAAGGTCAAGGCATCGGCTTCTGCTCGCCGACTTATTTCCTGTTCCAGATGCGCATCGACAACCATGCGATGCCGTGGACAAACACCGCCCGTGCGACCGTGAGCGCGGGCTTTGGCGCGTCGGGAGAGGAGTAGGCCGTCCGGCCAGTTCAGGCGCCTTGCGGACGGCGCACCTGCGCCACGGCTTCCATGAGCGCCGCTAGCACTCTTTCCTCGCTGACCCCGTTCGTGGCCCTAATCCAGCTCGGTGTCGAAATCGGAGGCTCCAGAAACCGGACGTGGTCGTTCACCGGTCCGGTTTCGTAGGCGCGGTTCGATCCGAAGATGAGCACGCACGGCCCCCCCAAAGCCGCAGCCGCATGACAAATGCCACCATCCACGCCGAGGAAGACGGTCGAGGCAGCGATCTGGCACATGGCCTCGGTGATGTCAGGAGTCGAGGTGAAATCCACCGCCTCCGGAAGCGCTGCTCTAATCTGGGCGGAGGCCTCGCGTTCGCGTGGCCCGCCGACGATCCAGACCGACCAGCCGCGCCTGGAGTGATCCCTGGCAATCGAAATGAAACGCTCCGCCGGCCATGAGCGGAAGTTGGCGAATTCCGACGTGTAAAGCGCCAGTGCCGGTCTTGCCGCATCGATCCCATGCCGGATGCGCCAGGCTGAGATATCCTCGGGTGAAACCACCATTCGCGGCTGCGGCAACCGCATATTATCGGCTGTCTGCTCGCCCAGCGTGGCAATCGCACAGACCTGTTCGACGAGCCTTGTCTTGCGCGGGCCGAAAGCCACGAAGGTCTTCAGCCATCCGGTCGGCAGCCGGTTGACGATGCCGAACTGGAGTTCGCGCGGATAGCCGATGCGCTCGGGAATACCCGCCAGCCATGGAATCAGGGCCGCCTTGGTGCTGCTGGTGAGCAGATAGGCCGCTTGGTAGCTCTCCCGACGGATCTCACGCGCCAGGCGCGCCCGCTCTGTGAGGCCGGGATTCCAATGCTTTTCGACGGTCCAAGCCTTCCGGACGTGCGGCATCAATCGCGCCAACGGAGCGGCCATCGGCGAGGTGACGACATCGATCGGGTGTCCGGGAAACGTCGCTGCTATGATTTGGATTGCCGAATGGCAACGGATGAAGTCGCCGATCGCCGGCAAGCAGAAGACGAGAATGGGACGCAACGCGCGATACCTTTCGATCCGACACAGCCGCCGTGGACGGCAAGCGTCGGTTCCTTGTCACGGAAGCGCTTCGCCATCAAGGATGCGGGCATAGAGTTCCAGATAGGCCTTCGCGGTTTTCGCGATCGGAAACCTGTCGGCGGCCGATTCACGGCATTTGTGCGCGCACAGCTCCGCGATCTCGGCAAGGCCGCGGGCGAACTCCTCGTCGCTCGCGAAGAACCGGCCCGTGTCCGCGTCCACCGTTTCCGGCAAGGCGCCGCGGCGAGTGGTCAGAACCGGAGTGCCGCACAGCATGGCCTCGACCGGCGCATTGCCGAACGGCTCCTCCCAGGCGATCGGATTGAGGAAGGCCTTCGATTCGCCGAGCAGGCGCAGTTTCTCCTCGCCGTCGACGACACCGTTGAAGCGGTAGCGGCGGGAAAGGCTTTTGAAAAAGACGCCCTCGCGGCGGGTCTGGCTTCGGCCCAGCAGCTTCCACCGCGAGCCGCCGGCGATGTCGAGGGGGAAGTCGAATTTCCCGGCAAGGTCGACGGCCCGGTTCAGGCCCTTTCCAGCGCGCGCGATGGCCGCCATGAACAGGAGACGATCGTTCTTCGATTTGGCGGGCCTATAGTCGTCCACCGGAAAGCCGTTGTGGACGAATGTCTTGCGGCCGTGCAGTTGGGCGTGCCGGGCACTGATGAAGCTCCAGTTCGGTTGCGGTCGCGGATAGTCCGGCAAATGGCCGCGCTCGGTGTTGAGGGTCGGGAAGGGAACGTCGATCTTCCACGCGTGAAGGTGGACGATCCGGGTGTCCCGCGGGATCGCCGCGCGGCATTCGGCGTCGCTCACCGCATGCCGCACCTCGCACAATGGATGCGACGATCCAGGGCCTGCCACGAGGACGACACGGTGGCCCTGCCTGACCAGTTCGGTGGCCAGCCAGTCGACCTGGCGTTCGATCCCGCCATAGCCTTTGCACGGAATAACGCCCTTTGTCGCAAGGGTTATTAGCATTTCATTACCGCCATCACATTAGTGTGATTAGAGGTTGCCAATTGTCAACCTCCGACGACAGGTTGGGTGAGGCAGAGTTCCAAGTGCTGTCGGCCGGCTTGGCCAAACAAAGTTCTACCGATCCAGATGGTCGGCGACTCTCGACGTCCATTCGTAATCGAAATAGCGGACTCGTTCGGCAACCGTCTCGCTGGGAAGCAGGGTCAATAGAGCGGTACGTTCGACCGGCTCGATTGTCGGCGGCGAAGCGTATCCGAGTGCCGCGAGGCGCTCGGGCCAGGGTGGATGATCAGATTTTTCATCGTCCGGCGCGGCCCAGGCCTTCTGAATATGTTCTTTCAGCGTAGCAGTATCGAAAAGCTCGGAGGCGGCTTTCAGCATTCTGGCCAAAGGCGGTTCGGGTGGCGTCATCGACCCGAGCAGCTCGCGCCGCAGTGGGTCGTCGACCCGATCTTTGAACAGCGCACTGGCTGCCCCAACCAAAAGCAGCGCCCGCGCGACGCTATACGTGTCGCCGGCTCGGGCCGCATGCCGATCCGCTTCTATCTCAGCGCGACGCGAGAGCCTTATTTCTTCGCGTTCGAGGGTTTTGGAAAGCGGACTGAGCATCAGATAGAACAAGGTACCGGAAACAGTCTTGCCCGGCGGCGCATAGTCGAAGATCAACTCGAAGCATTTTCGAGCTCAGCCAGATTGAGACTGCCATTAGTATCTCTGTCCCTGAGATGTGCGTCCTCGTGGGCAAGGATGGCTGCGAGTGCGGGTTCATCCGTCACCGCGAGCAACGGAATACCGATGGTCAAAGTCGACCATCGACCGAAGAGCCCCAGGAACGGCCGCTCTTCGCCGATACTGGCATTGAGATGCGGAGCTAGAACAATGGTTGTCCGAGCCGCGCGGCGCGTGCCGGCTATATCCTCCCAGACCTGCCATAGCCTCGGGGCCGACTCCCTTGAAATTCCCTCGACCTTACTTCGTCGGAAACCCGCGAAGACCATTCCTATCAGCAGGACGAAAGCCAGCATCGCGGCCGGAATGGCGACGGCACCGCAACAACAAGCACAAGCGGATGAATGTCGAGAAAGTAAAGCCACCCGCCGAGCGGGAAGAAGAGGGGCAAAGCAAAGAGCAGAATGGCGAACCTGCCGAAATGCGCGCCAGTTAGAAGGATCAATCGCGACATCGCCGCCTCACAACGGGATGTTGTCATGCTTCTTCCAGGGGTTCTGCATGTCCTTGTTGCGCAGCATGCGCAGCGCCCGCGCGACACGGCGGCGGGTCGAGTGCGGCATGATGACCTCGTCGACATAGCCGCGTTCGGCCGCGACGAAGGGCGACAGGAAGCGATCCTCGTACGCCTTTGTGTGGGCTGCGATCTTCTCCGCGTTGCCGATATCCTTGCGGTAGATGATCTCGACCGCGCCCCTCGCGCCCATCACAGCGATCTGCGCGGTCGGCCAGGCATAGTTCATGTCGCCACGCAGGTGCTTTGACGCCATAACGTCATATGCGCCGCCATAGGCCTTGCGGGTGATCACGGTGATCTTCGGCACAGTCGCCTCGGCATAGGCGAAGAGCAGCTTGGCGCCATGCTTGATCAGCCCGCCATATTCCTGCGCGGTGCCCGGCAGGAAGCCGGGAACGTCGACGAAGGTCACGATCGGGATCGAAAAACAGTCGCAGAAGCGCACGAAGCGCGCCGCCTTGCGGCTTGCGTCGGAATCCAACACGCCCGCCAGCACCATCGGTTGGTTGGCGACGAAGCCGACGGTTCGACCGTCGACGCGACCGAAGCCGGTGACGATGTTCTTGGCAAAGCTCGCCTGGATCTCGAAGAAGTCGCCCTCGTCGGCGACCTTCAGGATCAGTTCCTTGATGTCGTAAGGCTTGTTGGCGTTGTCGGGGATCAGCCGGTCGAGCGACAGGTCGTGATCCGTCACCGACTGATAGCATTCGATCTCGGGAATCTCCGCTGTATTGGATGCAGGCAAGAGATCGACCAGCCGGCGCATCTGCAGAAGCGCCTCGACGTCGTTGTCATAGGCGCCGTCGGCGATGGAGGATCTGGTCGTGTGCACCGTGGCGCCGCCGAGGCTCTCGGCCGTCACCGTCTCGTTGGTCACCGTCTTCACCACGTCCGGCCCGGTGACGAACATGTAGGAGGTGTCTCGCACCATGAAGATGAAATCGGTCATGGCCGGCGAGTAGACATCGCCCCCGGCGCAGGGCCCCATGATCAGCGAAATCTGCGGGATGACGCCTGAGGCGAGCACATTGCGCTGGAAGATCTCGGCATAGCCGCCGAGTGCCGCCACGCCCTCCTGGATGCGAGCGCCGCCGGCGTCGTAGAGGCCGATGATCGGCGCGCGGTTGCGCAACGCCATCTCCTGGACCTTGACCACTTTCTCGGCATGCGCCTCCGACAGCGAGCCGCCGAACACGGTGAAATCCTTGGCGAAGAGATAGACCGGGCGCCCGTTGACCGTGCCCCAGCCGGTGACGACGCCGTCACCGGCGATCTTGGTCTTTTCCATGCCGAAGTCGGTGGAGCGGTGCTCGACATACATGTCGAACTCCTCGAACGAACCCTCGTCGAGAAACACCTCGATGCGCTCGCGGGCTGTCAGCTTCCCCTTCTTGTGCTGGGCCTCGATCCGCTCCTTGCCGCCGCCCATGCGGGCGATCTCGCGGCGGCGCTCGAGTTCCTTCAGCACGTCCTTCATCGCCCGGTCCCTAAAATGGAATGCCGCATTTGTGGTAATGGTGCCCGCAGGCGAGCGCAAGCGCTGCCTTTCAGCTGGTTTTTGTTGCATTGCAGCATGAAGCTCTTGCATTTCGAGGCGAACTCGTCCATATGCGGCGGCATAGGCGCTTGGGCCGGACGTTTCGGCTTTCTCCATGCATTGAGACTGGTTGCGTCTGTTTTCCCTCTTTCCGGTAGTCGGCAAGGTGGCGAAAGAGCCCCGTGGCATGATGCCTGCGGGCACGACAGCGCAGCCGCGCGGACATCTGTCCGCCGCCTTGTCGTTTCCTGACAATTTTTCGACGGCAGGTTGCGCCCTGCCGCCATCGATGTTTGCGGCCACTGGCCGCGTGAAAGAAGACTACTTTGACCAACGAAAACACTTTGCTGGACAAGGATACCGGGGAACTTTCCGGTTTCGCAGCACTTGGAATCAGCGGCGCGCTGCTCAAGGCGACCCACGCCGCCGGCTTCGCCGAACCGAAGCCAATCCAGATCCAGGCGATCCCGCCGCAGCTCGAAGGCCGTGACATATTCGGCATCGCGCAGACCGGCTCGGGCAAGACGGCGGCCTTCGCGCTGCCTATCCTGTCGAAGATCATCGCGCTTGGCACCAAGCGTCGGCCGAAGACGGCGCGCGCGCTGATCCTGGCACCGACGCGCGAGCTCGCCGTGCAGATCGAGGACACCATCAAGATCCTTGCAAAGGGCGCGCATATCTCCACTGCGCTCGTGCTTGGTGGCGTCTCGCGCTTTAGCCAGGTGAAGAAGATCGCTCCCGGCGTCGATGTCCTGATCGCCACGCCCGGCCGGTTGACCGACCTGGTGCGCGAGGGCGACCTGATGCTTGCCGACACCAAATGGCTGGTGCTGGACGAAGGCGACCGCATGCTCGACATGGGCTTCATCAACGACGTCAAGCGCATCGCCAAGGCAACTGCGCCCGACCGCCAGACGGCGCTGTTTTCTGCTACCATGCCGGACGAGATCGCCGAGCTGGCCAAGGGCCTGTTGAAGAACCCGGTCCGCGTCGAAGTCGCGCCGCAGAGCACAGCGGCGGCTGAGATTGTGCAAAGCGTCGTTCTTGCCCGCACCAAGCAGAAGCGCCAGGTGCTGTCCAAGATGCTGGCCGATGAGGCGATGCGCTCGGTGATCGTGTTCTCGCGCACCAAGCACGGCGCCGACCGCGTCACCAAGGATCTTGCCCGCGACGGCTTCAACGCCGCCGTCATCCACGGCAACAAGTCGCAGAACGCGCGCCAGAAGGCGCTCAACGATTTCCGCGACGGCTCGGTGCGCATCCTGGTGGCGACCGATATCGCAGCGCGCGGCATCGACGTGCCCGGCATCAGCCATGTCGTGAATTTCGACCTGCCGGACGAAGCGGAAAGCTATGTCCACCGTATCGGCCGCACCGGCCGCAACGGCAGGGACGGCATCGCGATCACGCTTTGCGACCCGTCGGAGAACAGCAAACTGCGGCAGGTGGAGCGCATCATCCGCATGCGCCTGCCGGTGATCGCCGATCATCTCGGCAGCCCCGACCCGCAGCGCGATCCGAAGGAAAAGACCGAGCGTCATTTCGAGCCGGCCAACGACCGCGAGCATCATGGCGTTCGCCGCGACGGCCGTCGTCCCGGCAGCGGCGGTGGCAAGCGCCAATTCGCGCCGAAGCCGCAAGGCGAACGTCCTGCAGGCGCGCCGAATGGCGAGCGTAAGCCTGACGGCTTCAAGCGCTTCAAGGGCAACAACAAGCGCCGCTTCGGCGGCAAGCGGCCGGCGAACCGGGCCGCTTAAGTCTCCAGCACGACCCGAAAAGAAAATGAGAAACGGCCGGAGCAGCGCTCCGGCCGTTTCTTCACTGGCCTGATTGTTGCTGCATCAGCGCCTTCACCCACACCACGATCCGCTCCGTGAGAAAGGCCGTGGTCTGCGGCGACAGCACATCGCCGGCAATGACGTGGTTGTCGGCGTCGCCGGTGTCGTCGACCGGCACCAGCTCATGCGAACCGCCCCAGCGGCCGGCAATCTCGCGAGTGCGGTCGGGCCGCACCACCTTGTCGGCATCCGAGAAGATGAACAGGGCAGGGATGGTCGCCTTCCCGACCGGCGCGCCATAGGCGAGATTGGTGAGCGCCGCCATCGGCAGGGTCGCCGCCATCGGATATTTGGTCGTCCAGAATTTTTCGTGCAGCGCGTTGCGCGGCGCAAAGCTGCGCTCCCTGCCGCCGACGAGCTCGGCGATCTGTTTACCCCAGTGCATGGTCAGGATCTCGGCGCCGGACGCCTTGACGCCGAAATTCGGCGAGATGAACGCGATTGCCGCGACGCCATCGGAGGCGCCAGGCTGGGTTGCGGCCCATGCCGCCAGCGAGCCGCCGGTCGAGGTGGCGATGACGATCACCTTGTCGCCGATCGCGCGGCCGATCGCCAGCGCCTCTTCATAGTCGTTGATCCAGGCATTGACGCTGCCTTCGGCCATGGCCGCACCATCCTGCCCGTGGCCGGTCAGGCGGGTGTAGAAGAGGTTGGCGTCGAGCGCATCGGCGACATCGTCCGGCAGCGGGCGAACCTCGCCTTTCGAGGCCGAAAAACCATGGATATAGACGATCGAAAGCTTCGTCTTGGCGTGAACCATCGGGTTCGCCCAGATGATCTCCTTGTCCAGCCCGCCGCGAATGTTGGGCACGGCGGCTTCTTCATGCGCCAGATAGGCCTGCGGGTCGTCGCCGATCACCGAAGGATCGAAATGGATTGTCGTGTCGGCGGCCACGCGCGGGCCGAGAAAGAAACCTGCGACAAGGATGACGGCGAGACCCAATACCGCAAGCACGATCCGTCGCACCATCGCCCACTCCAAGCAACATTTCTCAACCTATGGCCGTATCCACCGGCAGGCAAATCGCAGTTTCGCAGGTCTATGCCGCCTGGTCCGGAGACCTGCCCGTCTCGCTCGGCATCTTGCGGTCGAAATTCAATGGTCGCCCCCACCAGCTGGTGGTCAACCCGATCACAATCCGGCAGATGGGTCGCGGCAGCAGGCCAAGCAACTTCAGCGGCCAGCTTATGTGATAAGGGAACGTGACCTCGAACCCCCCCTTGCTGATGCCGCGCGCCATGCGGCGCGACGCCCGGTGAACGGGCATCAGGCCCGGCATCGGCAGCATGTTCTTCTCGGTCAGCGGCGTGTCGACGAAACCTGGATTGATCACCTGGATGCGGATGTTCATCTTGTCGAAGTCATATTTCAGCGATTCCGCCAGGATGTTGATCGCCGCCTTGGTGCCGCCATAGGCAGCGGTGGTCGGCCAGCCGGAATAGGCGGTGACCGATCCAACCACAACGACATGTCCGCGCCCCCGCGCACGCATGTATTCGACTACGGGCACCAGACCGTTGACGATGCCGAAATAGTTGACCGCGAAGGAGCGATGAAAGTCGCGCACCACCAGGTGCTCGCCTGGGGTGGCGATGTAGTTGCCGGCGTTGAAGACGGCGAGCACGATCGGCCCCATGTCTTCCTCGATCGCGGCGACCGTCCGCGCCATCCCTTCTTCGTCGGTGACGTCGCAGGGAAATGATTTCACATGGCCGGTCATCTGCGCCGTCTCGACAAGCAGTGTGTCGGCTGGATCACTCGGTAGCGCCGTCACCGCGACAGCATAGCCCTGTCTTGCGAGATCCTTGGCCAGCGCCCGGCCGAGGCCGCTGCTGCCGCCCGTTATCCAGGCGACACCGTCTTTCGGGTTGGCCCGATAGAGTGTCATTGAAAGTCCTGCGAATTGTCTGGGCTAGTGCTCTAGCGGTGTAGAAATCGGATGAAAAGAGCGCTTTTGGCGCATCGTTGAAATGATCGCGAGCATTGCAGCATCCGGAATGCGACTGGACCAGGCAAAATCTTGCCTTGAAACCGCGGCTTCCGGTTTCTAGGGTCTCGCCGCACGCATAAAGGAATCCTCATGCCCCGTAATGTGATCGAAGCGATCGGCAACACACCCTTGATCCGGCTCAACAAGGCTTCGGACGCAACCGGCTGTGAGATCCTGGGCAAGGCCGAATTCATGAATCCGGGGCAGTCGGTCAAGGACCGCGCGGGACTTTTCATCATCAGGGACGCCGAACAGCGCGGATTGCTGCGGCCGGGCGGCGTCATCGTCGAAGGGACCGCCGGCAACACCGGCATCGGCCTGACGCTGGTCGCCAAGGCGCTCGGCTACCGGACCGTCATCGTCATCCCCGACACGCAGAGCCAGGAAAAGAAGGACACGATCAAGGTGCTGGGGGCCGAGCTGATCGAAGTACCGGCCGTGCCCTACAAGAACCCGAACAACTACGTGAAGCTGTCGGGACGGCTCGCCGAGCAGCTTGCGCGTTCGGAGCCGAACGGCGCGATATGGGCGAACCAGTTCGACAATGTCGCCAACCGCGACGGCCATATCCGCACGACGGCCGAGGAGATCTGGACCCAGACCGCCGGCAAGGTCGACGGCTTCGTGTCGGCTGTCGGCACCGGCGGCACGCTTGCCGGCGTTGCGATCGGGCTCAAGGCCAAGAGCAGGCAAGTCAAGATCGCGCTCGCCGATCCGCTGGGCGCCGCACTCTACAGCTTCTACACCAGCGGCGAACTGAAGGCCGACGGCAGCTCGATCACCGAAGGTATCGGCCAGGGACGCATCACCGCCAATCTCGACGGGTTCACGCCCGATTTCTCCTACCAGATCCCGGACGAGGAGGCGTTGCCGATCATCTTCGACCTGATCCAGGAAGAGGGGCTCTGCGTCGGCGGCTCGACGGGCATCAACATCGCCGGAGCCATCCGTCTGGCGCGCGAACTCGGCCCCGGCCACACCATCGTGACGATCCTGGCCGACTTCGGCACGCGCTACCAGTCGAAGCTGTTCAATCCCGAATTCCTGCGCGGCAAGAACCTGCCGGTGCCCGGCTGGATGGAAGAGAAAGCCGACATCCCGGTGCCGTTCGAGAAGGTGGCGTGATGGCGCAACGGACCGAAGCGCTGTTTCGCGACGACGCCTATCTGAAGGCGGCGGAGGCGCAAGTCGTCGCCGTCAACGACCGCGGCGGCATCCTTCTCGACCGCACGATCTTCTATGCCACGTCGGGTGGGCAGCCCGGCGACAGCGGCCTGTTGGAGCGCGCCGACGGCAGCCGCATCGCGATCGCCGCCACCATCACCGGCGAGACCAAGGACGAGATCATCCATGTGCCGGCGCCGGAGCAGGCCTTGCCGGCGGTCGGCGAAAAGCTGAAGCTCGCCATCGATTGGGAACGCCGGCATCTTCTGATGCGCATGCATTCCGCCTGCCATCTGCTTACCGTCGTCTGCCCGTTTCCGATTACCGGGGCAGCGGTCGCCGAGGTCGACAGCCGCGTCGATTTCGACATCCCCGACGCCGGCTTTACCAAGGAGGACGTGACGGCAAGACTGATGGAGCTGGTGCGCGCTGACCATCCGATCTTCACCCGGCTGATCACCGACGAGGAACTTTCGGCCAATCCCGGCCTTATGAAATCGAAGAACGTGCAACCGCCCGTCGGCACCGGTAGGTTTCGCCTGGTCTGCATCGGCGACAATGCCTCGATCGACAGCCAGCCCTGCGGCGGCACCCATGTGAAACGCACCGGCGAGGTCGGCGAGATCCATATCGGCAAGATCGAGAAGAAGGGCCGCGAGAACCGGCGCTTCCGCATTCGCTTCGGGCCGATGCCGGCGAATTGACGAGCAAAGACGGACAAAGTCGCGAGAGGCGGGCAGGAGCAGGAACATGGCCGAAGACAGCCCTTTCATCGTCGACGCGGACTGGCTCGAGAAGCGGCTGGGCACACCCGGGCTCACCGTCGTCGACGCTTCCTGGTACCTGCCGGCGCAGAAGCGCAACGCCCAGGCCGAATACGCCGCGGCCCATATTCCCGGTGCCCGCTTCCTCGATCAGGACGCCGTTTCGGATCCGGAAACCAAGCTGCCGCACACATTGGCGCCGCCCCAGTACTTCGCGCAGTATGTCGGTTCCATGGGCGTTTCGGCCGACGACACCATTGTCGTCTATGACGGCCCGGGCCTGTTTTCGGCGCCGCGTGCCTGGTGGATGTTCCGCGTGATGGGTGTCTTCCAGGTCTACATCTTGAATGGCGGCTTCGACCGCTGGAAGGCGGAGGGGCGGCCGGTGACGGCGGAGCCGACGAGGATAGCGCCCTGCGTCTTTTATGCCGATTTCGATGCAGGCCGAGTCGTCGGCCTCGACGAGATGCGTCGGATCGTTGGAAGCGGAGAAAGCCAGATAGCCGATGCGCGCTCACCCGGGCGTTTTGCCGGAACCGATTCGGAGCCGCGTCCCGGCGTCCGTTCCGGCCATATGCCTGGCGCTCACAATGTTCCGGTTGCCGTGCTTGCCGAAAACGGTGAGCTGCTGCCGAAGGACCGTCTGCGCAAGGTGATCGAGGATGCCGGCATCGACCTTTCAAAGCCGGTCGTCACCTCCTGCGGGTCGGGTATCACCGCGGCGGCGATCACGCTGGCGCTGGAGACGCTTGGCCATACCGACAACAGGCTTTACGACGGCTCATGGACCGAATGGGGCGGACGCAGCGATACGCCCGTGGTGATGGGCAAGGAATGACGACGATGGAAAACGGTGTGCCGAAGGATATCGAGGTCACGGTCACTTTCCTCGAGATGCATGCGCCGCCGGCGGCATCGCCGCCGCTGCCGTATAACCGCCAGATCGCGTTGCTGAAGACCAAGGACATCCCGCTGCATTTCTACCGCTACCTGATCGATCGGGTCGGGCGCAAATGGCACTGGGTCAATGTGCTCAGACTAAGCGACGAGGAACTGGCGGCCGGCCTGCATCGTGAGGATCGCGACATCAGGGTGCTTTATCTCGACGGCTCTCCGGCCGGCTTCTTCGACCTCAAGCCGCATTTGCCGGAGGAAGTGGAACTCGCCTATTTCGGCATGATGGAGCACGCGCACGGCCAAGGCATCGGCCGCTGGTTTCTGGGGGCGGCTATCTCCGCCGCATGGTCGTATGGGCCGAAGCGCGTCACGGTGCAGACCTGCACACTGGACCATCCGGCGGCGCTGCCGCTTTACCAGAAGCTCGGCTTCGCGCCGGTGGCGCAGAAGAAGGAGGTCGTGCATCCGCTGACCTTCGCCGAACGGTCGGCAAGCGTCATGCGGCCGTAGCGCCAAACGATGCCGTGATCTCAGCCGAAGAATGCAACGGAGCCGAATTCTGCACCGCAGCAACGCTCTGGAGTCACGGCATGGATCTTGGGTCTGCGCCGCGTCGCTTCGCTCCTTGCTCCGCCCCAGGACGAAGGGATGGGCGTTTCGGCTAGTCTCCCAAGTCTGCGATCTGCCAGCCTAGCACGATCCGAGTAGCCTTGTTTGGGCAGGAATCGGGTGGGAGGCACCATCGCCCGAGCATAGTTTCCGGTCATCGACACCGGAGATTTCGCCATGAGCATCCAGTTCAAAGCCTTGCCGACCGAAGCCGTGCGCGCCTTGCAGCGGGGAGGGCCAGACGCCTACGGCCATACGCCCGAACGGAGGATATCCGACGGTGACGGCGTGCCGTGCCGGCATTGCATGAGGAATGTTGCCGCGGGTGACGGCTATCTGATCCTCGCCTACCGCCCGTTCCCGGAGCTGCAGCCTTACGCAGAGACCGGGCCAATCTTCCTGCATGCGGATGAATGCGAGCGCGGCGCGGACGCGGATGCACTGCCCGAGATGCTCGAAAGCAGCGACCACATCGTACGCGGTTACGGCAAGGACGATCGCATCGTCTACGGCAGCGGCGCCGTCGTCCCGACCGGCGATATCGCGGCCCGCGCCGAGACTTTGTTCGAGCGCGACGACATCGCCTACATCCATGTCCGCTCGGCGCGAAACAATTGCTACCAGTGCCGCATCGAGCGGGCTTGATCGGTACAAAAAAATGCCCGCCGATGGTCTGGCGGGCCGTTGGAAGTCTGTGACAGAAGCCTTCGGCAGAGCCGCTGGCGGGCCGTGTTCACCGGCACCGCGAAGCGGCCGTAGCCATCAGGTGACGACACCTGTCTAGACATGTTTCTCAAGGGCCGAATGTGAAGTATTTCACACAAAGGCATCGATTGTCCGCATGGCCTGGCCTTGCATGCGATCACAAAAACTGTCGCACTCCCGTCGTATAACCGCGCTAAAGGGCAGTTGTTGATCGATTGCCGACCGCGGATGGACCGGCGGCACGTCGCAACACCGAGGAAGCGGGGCTCTGGCTCCGCTTTTTTGTTGCGCGCCTTTCTTTTGGTTCAGCGCAATTCCGGACGGAAAACCGTTATGCACTTTTCCTGGAATTGCTCTGGAGCAAAGAAAAAGCCCGCCGGAAAGGACCGGCGGGCGCGACAGGAGGAAGGCTCTTGTCTGGTATCAGGCGGCAAGCACCGCCTTCGGCTCGACCATTTCGTAGCCGAGCGCTTCGGCAACAGCGCGGTTGGTGATCTTGCCCTTGTGGACATTGAGGCCGTTGCGCAGGTGGTGGTCGTCGACAAGCGCCTTCAGGCCCTTGTCGGCGAGTTGCAGGCCGTGATGCAGGGTCGCGTTGTTGAGCGCGTGCGCCGAGGTGACCGGAACCGCACCCGGCATGTTGGCGACGCAATAGTGGATCACGCCATCGACCTCATAGGTTGGGTCGGCATGGGTCGTGGCATGCGAGGTCTCGAAGCAGCCGCCCTGGTCAATGGCGACGTCGACGAGCACCGAGCCCTTCTTCATGCCGGAGAGCATTTCGCGGGTGACGAGCTTGGGCGCGGCGGCGCCCGGGATCAGCACCGCGCCGACGACGATGTCGGCCGAGAAGCATTCTTCTTCCAGCGCCTCGACGGTCGAATAGCGGGTGTGCACGCGGCTGCCAAAAATATCGTCGAGCTGGCGCAGGCGCGGGATCGAGCGGTCGATGATGGTGACGTCCGCGCCAAGGCCGACCGCCATCTTGGCGGCATGCAGGCCGACCACGCCGCCGCCGAGCACGGTGACCTTGCCGGGCAGCACGCCCGGCACGCCGCCAAGCAGCACGCCGCGACCGCCATTGGCCTTCTGCAGCGCCGTGGCGCCGGCCTGGATCGACAGGCGGCCGGCGACTTCCGACATCGGCGCCAGCAGCGGCAGGCCGCCGCGGTCGTCGGTAACGGTCTCGTAGGCGATTGCAGTGACGCCCGAAGCGAGCAGGCCCTTGGTCTGCTCCGGATCCGGGGCAAGATGAAGATAAGTGTAGAGGATCTGGCCATCGCGGAGCTGGACCCATTCATTGGGCTGCGGCTCCTTGACCTTGACGATCATGTCCGACTTGGCAAACACATCCGCCGCGGTCTTGGCGATGCTGGCGCCGGCGGCGCGATAGGCGTTGTCATCGGCGCCGATGCCGGCGCCCGCGCCGGTCTCGACCAGCACCTCATGGCCGTGCGCGACGTATTCGCGGACCGAGCCGGGGGTGAGGCCGACGCGGTATTCGTGGTTCTTGATTTCCTTGGGGCAGCCGACGCGCATTTTCTTCTCCTGTCAGGCCCTTGAAAGGGCGCTCTCCCTGTTATTTCCGGGCATGCCGCCAGCCCCAAAACCGCCGCGCAGTTTTGGGCGACATGCATGAGACGCAGTGAAGCATGAAACGTTCCGTAAGTGTTTGCGAATGCACTTGCGGTGACGCCCAGTCTTCGATAATCGTTGCGCAAAATGCCAGCATATTCGCAGGAATCACGAAAAATGTCGCTCGACAGGATTGATATCGCCATTCTGGAGACTTTGCAGAAGGATGGCCGGATACCCAACGCCGCGCTTGCCGAGAGGGTCGGTCTGTCGCAGTCGGCCTGCTCCAGGCGCCTGGACAATCTGGAGAAATCCGGAACCATCCGCGGCTACCACGCCCGCCTGTCGAATGCCGCGCTCGGCCATCAGATGACGGCGATCGTGCATATATCGCTATCGGGACAATTCGAGAAGACGCTGTCGGACTTCGAGGCGGCGATCAAGCGCTGCCCGAACGTACTCTCCTGCCATCTGATGTCGGGCGAATACGACTATATCCTGCGCATCGCTGCGAAGGACCTCGTCGACTATGAGCGCATCCACAAGGAGTGGCTGTCGGCCATGCCGCATGTGACGAAGATCAATTCGTCCTTCGCCTTGCGCGAGATCGTCGACCGGACAGCGGTAGGTCTAAAGCCGGAGATGGCATAGCCGCCGTTAAGCTCCAGCCGCCTCCGTCACCACCTCGCTCATCGGGATGTCGTGAGGCTGCGGATAGATAGTAGGGATGCGCTGCAATTCGTAGCCGACGCCGATCACCAGCGGCCGGAACGGCAAGGCGGCAAGCGTGCGGTCGTAGAAGCCGCCGCCGTAGCCCAGCCGGTAGTTTCCGGGATCGATACCGACCACAGGCGAGATCACGATATCGGGCAGCACCGGTTCGCCCTCGGCGGGAATCGGGATGTTCCAGACGCCTTTCTCCAGCCGATCGCCAGGCACATAGGCACGGAAGACCAGAGGCTGGCCTTTCTCGACGACGACGGGAAGCGCCGTGCGGCCGCCGCGCGCATTGATCGACGCCATCCAGCCACGCAGGTCCGGCTCGCCGCGGAACGGCCAGTAGAGGCTGACCATGCGGCCGGCTATGTCGCCTATCAGCGCGTCCAGGCTCTCGGCAATGCGCACCGACATTGCCGCGCGAGCGTCCGCCGACACAGCAAGCCGGGCACCGATCAGCCGTTCACGCTCCGCCTTGCGCCAGCGCCTGACATCGCTCCAGTCGGACAGCGGAACCTGATAGGCCGGGTCGAGCTCGTGCATGAAACAAGGCGGCGAGGCGTATTGGGCGGGGCCTTCGTCATCGCGGTTGTCGGTCATGCTTCACTCCTATCATTCTGCTCCACGCTATACCCGCCACCTCGGGGGCAACATGTGCGTTCACGACACCGGGCGACGACTCCCGGGCAGCAGCATGGCCGGCTGCACGTTGTTGCGGTGCACAAAAAAGCTTACATGATGGGCGGTAGGTCCGCTTTGGCGAGGTGGAATGAAATGCGCGAAGCCAGCCATCATGTCGTGGTTGTCGGCGCGGGGTTCGGCGGCCTCGAGCTCACCCGCGCGCTTGCCGGCGCGCCGGTGCGCATCACCATGATCGACAAGCGCAACCATCACCTGTTCCAGCCGCTGCTATACCAGGTGGCGACCACGTCACTGGCGACTTCGGAGATCGCCTGGCCGATCCGTCACCTCTTACGCAGGCGCAAGGATGTGACGACCATTTTAGGCAATGTCATCGGTGTCGACCGCAAGGCTAAGCACGTGCTGCTCGATGACGGCAGCGCGGTTCCCTACGACACGCTGGTGCTCGCCACCGGCGCGCGTCACGCCTATTTCGGCCATGACGAATGGGAGCCTTTCGCGCCCGGGCTGAAGACGCTGGAGGATGCCACCACGATCCGGCGCCGCATCCTGCTCGCCTTCGAAGAGGCCGAGCGTGAGACCGATCCTGCCAGGCGTCAGGCGTTGCTTACGCTGGTCATCGTCGGCGGTGGACCGACTGGGGTCGAGCTCGCTGGCACGATCGCGGAACTTGCCCGTGACACGCTGCATGGCGAATTCCGCAACATCGACACGCGGCAGGCGCGCGTGGTGTTGATCGAAGCCGGCGACCGGATCCTCGCCAATTTTGCGCCGGAGCTATCAGCCTACGCGCAAAAAGCGCTGGAGCGGCTTGGCGTGACGGTCGAGCTTGGCCGCGCCGTCACGCAACTGGATGCCGAGGGCGTCGTTTTTGGCGGCGCGCATCTGCCGGCAAAGACCATCCTGTGGGCGGCAGGCGTTGCCGCTTCGCCGGCGGCGGAATGGTTGGGCGCGTCGGCCGACCGGGCGGGCAGGGTGCTGGTAGAACCCGATCTCACGGTGCCGGGCAGCCCGGAGATCTTTGTCATCGGCGACACGGCGCATCTGTTGCGGCCGGATGGAAAGCCGGTGCCGGGCGTCGCACCCGCGGCCAAGCAACAGGGCAAGCATGTCGCCGCGACCGTCAAGGCGCGTCTGGCCGGCGACAACACGCCGCGTCCGTTCCAATACCGGCATGACGGTGATCTGGCGACGATCGGCAAGCGCGCCGCCGCGATCGACTTCGGCTGGATCAAGCTCACCGGCTGGCTCGCCTGGTGGCTGTGGGGCATCGCCCACATCTATTTCCTGATCGATTTCCGCAACCGGCTCGCGGTGTCGCTTAGCTGGCTATGGATATATTTCACCGGACAGCGCAGCGCCCGGCTGATCACCCAGGGCGACGACGACAAGAGTTGATTGCCGGCCACGTTGTTTTCATCGACGCGTCACCTTGTCGTGATCAACAGGCTTTCAGCAGACGTGGACTCACAGCGCCGTCGACGCCATGTTCCGCATCCGGGGCAGGGGTTGTCACGTTGTCGAAGAGGAGGAAAGCGATGTCACAACCGCTCGTCAGTCGCCGCTCGTTCCTGGCCGGTGCGGCCGCCGGCGGAGCGCTGATCATGCTGCATCCGTTCTCAGCCCGGGCTCAGGCCAACCAGGCGCATCTCAGGATCATGGAAACCACCGACATCCATGTGAACCTGCTGCCCTATGATTACTACGCCGACAAAGCGAACGACACGATGGGTCTGTCGCGCACGGCCTCACTGATCGACGCTGTGCGCAAGCAAGCCACCAATGCGATGCTGATCGACAATGGCGACCTGCTGCAGGGCAACCCGATGGGCGACTACATCGCCTATGAGAGGGGCATGAAGGACGGCGATCTTCACCCGATCATGAAGGGCATGAACCTGCTCGGCTACGAATGCTCAACGCTCGGCAACCACGAGTTCAATTACGGCCTGTCTTTCCTCGACAAGGTGCGGGCCGGCGCCAATTTCCCCTTCGTGTGCGCGAACCTGATCCGTGGCACGACGCTCGCGACGAACCCGCTCGACGACAAGCTCTACCTCAAGCCCTATGTCATCCTCGACAAGAAGATCAAGAACGGCTCCGGCGCCGAACAGCCGATCAAGATCGGCGTGATCGGCTTCGTGCCGCCGCAGATCATGGTCTGGGACCTGAAGAACCTCGAAGGCAACGTCCAGACGCGTGACATCGTCGAGGCCGCCAAGGCCTGGGTGCCGCAGATCAAGGAGGAGGGCGCCGATATCGTCATAGCGCTCTCGCATTCCGGCATCGATATCAAGCAAGGCGACAAGATGGAGAACGCCTCGTTCTTCGTCGCCGGCGTCGAGGGTATCGACGCGGTGTTCACCGGCCATCAGCATCTGGTCTTCCCCGGCAAGAAGGATTTCCAGGCGCTGGAGGGCGTCGACACCGAAAAAGGCACGCTGCAGGGCAAGCCGGCCGTGATGGGCGGCTTCTGGGGCTCGCATATGGGCCTGATCGACCTGCTGCTGGAGCGCGACGGCTCGAAATGGCGCGTCGTCTCCGCGACGTCCGAGGCGCGCCCGATCTACGAACGCGTCGACAACAAGAACAAGGCAACAGTCCTGGATGACAAGCGCATTATCGCTGCGCTCGCGCAGGATCACGAGGCGACTCTTGCCTATGTCCGCCGCCCCGTGGGCAAAACCTCCGCGCCGCTCTATTCGTATTTCGCCTTGGTCGCCGACGATCCGTCTGTGCAGATCGTCAACCAGGCGCAGAGCTGGTACCTGAAAGACATATTGAAGAGCACGCAGTGGAAGAACGTCCCGCTGCTTTCAGCGGCCGCACCCTTCAAGGCCGGCGGGCGCAATGGCGCCGACTACTACACTGACGTTCCGGTGGGCGATATTGCCATCAAGAACGTCGCCGACCTCTACCTCTATCCGAACACCGTGCGCGCGGTCGAAATCACCGGCGCGCAAGTCAAGGAATGGCTGGAAATGTCGGCTGGCATCTTCAACAAAGTCGAGCCGGGCAAGGCGGACCAGCCGCTGATCAACACTGACTTCCCATCCTATAATTTCGACGTCATCGATGGCGTCACCTACCGGATCGACCTGTCGCAGCCGCCGAAATACGACGCGAAGGGCGGCGTCGCCGACGCCGGTTCCAATCGCATCGTCGACCTGAAGTTCGACGGCAAACCGATTGATCCAGCAGCGAAATTCGTGGTCGCCACCAACAATTACCGCGCCGGCGGCGGCGGCAATTTCCCCGACATCAACGCCTCCAAGATCATCTACGAAGCGCCCGACACCAATCGCGACGTGATCGTGCGCTACGTCATCAGCGAGGGCACGATAAACCCGTCGGCGGACGGCAACTGGTCGTTCGCGCCGTTGCCCGGAGCCAGCGTCGTCTTGGAGACCGGACCCAGGGCGAAGGACTTTATCGATCAAGCGAAGTCCTTGAAAATCGAGCCCGCGGGCGAGGGCGAGGCGGGATTTGCCAAATACCGCATCACGCTTTGAAGTTGCGGCAGGGCCCTTTGTGAGACGCGCTCGCTAACTTTGACCGCTCTTCGTTATTGTCTTTGTATTGCGCTCAGCTGAGTTCTTGGGCGAGTCCGATGAGAAGCCCTTCAGGCCCGCGGATATAGCAGAGCCGATAGGCGTCTTTATACTGGACGACTTCGCCTACGAGCTGCGCGCCGCGTTTGCGGAGCCTTTCAAGCGTCTCGTCGATGTCGTCCACGGCGAACATGACCCGGAGGTAGCCTAGAGCGTTCACCGGGGCGTTGCGGTGATCCGCGACGGTAGGCGGCGTGAGGAAGCGGGAGAGCTCGAGCCGGCCGTGGCCATCCGGCGTGCGCATCATGGCAATCTCGACGCGCTGATCGCCCAGTCCAGTGACGCGTCCGGCCCATTCGCCTTCTATCGTCGCCCGCCCTTCGAGCTCGAGGCCGAGCTCGCGAAAGAAATCGATCGTCCCTCCGAGGTCATCGACGACGATTCCTATATTGTCCATCCGTTTGAGCGCCATGTGTCCAATCTACCAGGTGTCGTCTCGTTAACAACCGACGGGAATTCGCATCAAACCGCGGAGAGGGTAACCTGGAAGCGCAAAACCGGTGACGTCGGACAATTGCCGCCAAGGCGCTCTGGTTCGGGCCGACGACATGCGTTAGCTTTAGCCATGCGCTATGTGATCGTCATCGTCGCCATCACCTTCTTCCTGATCTGGGACGGCCTTTACAACCACGGCCAGTACCTCGATGCGACCGTCAGGGAGATGTCGCGCATCGTGCGCTACGTCACCGGAGCGGCCTGAGGTCGGCGCTGCCATCCTGACGGCAGGGCGCGACATCGTTGCCGGTTGACGCGACGGCCTCGCTCCCACAAAAACGCGCTCAACCGTCGATCGAGGAGGCTGGATTGATCCGGCACATCGTTTTCTTCAGCGTAAAGCGCAAGGAAGATGTGGAGGCCGTGCGGTCTGGCCTGCAGGCGCTGGGCACGATTCCGCACTCGAAACATTTCGAGGTGACGCTCAACACCAAGGTCGACCTGTTCTCCAACGCGATCGATGTGGTCGTCTACGCCGAGTTCGAGGACGAGGCGGCGCTCGCCGCCTACAAGGCGCATCCGATCTATGCGGAGACGACCTGCAAGGTGAAGCCGATGCGCGAACTGCGCTTTTCGGCGGACGTCGTTGCCGCCGCCTGAGCCGGCGGCTATGCGCTTCGCTAATGCCGGACCTTGAACCGGCTCCCGGAATGGGGCACACCGCGCCGGTATGATCAAAGCTTCGACCCATCCGCTCGACCATCTGGTTTTGCCAACGCTGAGCCTCGAGGTCGCAAGGCAGCGCCTCTCATCGCTCGGCTTTGTCGTCGCGCCGACCGGCGTCCACCCTTTCGGGACCGAGAACGCTTGCGTCTTTTTTGCTGACGGCACCTATCTGGAGCCACTGGCCGTCGGCGATGAAAAAACAGCTGGCCAGGCGATTGGCGAGGGCAACGCCTTCGTCGCGCGCGACCGCCTTTACCGTAACAAGCTTGGCGACGAGGGCTTTTCCGCGGTCGTCTTCGGGACCGCCGACGCCAATGCCGACCATGCGCGCTATGTCGAAGCGGGGCTGTCCGGCGGCGCTATGCTGAGTTTTTCGCGCGCCTTCAGCGACGCCACGGGCAAAAGCGACACGGCATCGTTCAAACTGGCGTTCGTGGCCGATAAAAAAGCAACGGACGCATTCCTGTTCGCCTGCCAGCGCATCAACGCGCCGAAGATCGACCGCACCGCCCTGCAGGCGCATGCCAATGGGGTGACCGGTATCGTCGAAGTCGTCGCGGTCAGCGACAGGCCTTCGAGCCAGGCCGGGCTGGTGTCCATCGCTGCCGGCCAGGACGCGAGCAGTGGTGACAAGGTTCGATTGCCCAACGCAACCCTGACCATCCTGACGCCCGAAGCATTTGCCTCACGCTTCGGTGTTTCGGCGGGGGTCTCTTCGGATATGCGTTTTGCGGCAGTCGTTTTCTCGATCCGCGACACGGCCTCCGCGACGCGCCCGCTTGCGGCGAACGCAATCGAACACAACATGAGCGGCAACGAGATCGTCGTGCCGCCGACGCCCGGTCAGGGCGCGGCCTTCATCTTTCGGGAGATCCCATGAGCGAACCCCTGGCGCCCAATGCATCGGTAACCGTCGGCAAGGTCGTCTTCGCCAACAACGCGCCGCTGTCGCTGATCGCCGGCCCCTGCCAGCTCGAATCGCGCCAGCACGCCTTCGACATGGCCGGCGCGCTGAAGGAACTGACCGAGCGGCTGGGCATCGGCCTCGTCTACAAGACCAGCTACGACAAGGCCAACCGCACCTCGCTGACGGCGACGCGCGGAGCCGGGCTGGACACGGCGATGCCAATCTTCGACGATCTGCGCAAGACGTTTTCGTTGCCGGTGCTGACGGACGTCCACACCGAGGAGCAATGCGCGATCGTGGCGCCGCATGTCGACGTCCTGCAGGTCCCGGCTTTTCTGTCGAGACAGACCGATATGCTTGTCGCCGCGGCGCGGACCGGCAAGGTCGTCAACGTGAAGAAGGGCCAGTTCCTGGCTCCGTGGGACATGAAGAATGTCGTCGCCAAGATCACTGGCTCCGCCAACCCGAATGTGCTGGTCACCGAGCGTGGCGCGTCCTTCGGCTACAACACGCTGGTGTCGGACATGCGCGCGCTGCCCATCATGGCCGAGATCGGCGCGCCGGTGATTTTCGATGCCACCCATTCGGTGCAGCAGCCGGGCGGGCAGGGCGGCTCGACCGGCGGCGAGCGGCGCTTCGTCGAGACGCTGGCGCGCGCCGCGGTGGCGGTCGGCGTCGCCGGCGTCTTCATCGAGACGCACCAGGACCCTGACAATGCACCCTCGGACGGCCCCAACATGGTGCCATTGAAGAACCTTCCGGCCCTGCTGGAAAAGCTTATGGCGTTCGACCGCATCGCCAAGGGACGCTGACAGCGGCTGCCGGCGCCGAACCCGGCGCCCGGCTTGTGGCCGCCAAAAGCCGGTTGTAGGCTCGCCTTTGCAACTGAGCGTCTTGGCAGGAGGAAGCCATGTCCGTCGCCCGCGTCACCGAAATCACGTCGTCGTCCGAGAAGAGCTTTCAGGATGCAATCGAGCAGGGCATCGCGCGCGCCGCAAAAACCCTGAAGAACGTCGAAGGTGCCTGGATCCAGGACCAGAAGGTTGTTGTCGAGAACGGCAAGATTGCGGCCTACCGCGTCAACATGAAGGTGACCTTCATCCTCACCGATTAGGATCAGACTGCCAGCGCAAGAGTCTGGAACCTTCGCCCGCTCCCCTCATTGTCCAAACAGGCATTCAACCGAGAGGAGCACCACCATGACTACCCCGTCTGGGCATACCGAAGCCATTGCCGCCTCGCGCGTCATCGGTACGCCGGTCTACAACACCGAAGGCGACAGCATCGGCAGCATCGAAGACGTCATGCTCGACAAGATGTCGAATGGTATCATGTTTGCCGTGATCGGCTTCGGCGGTTTCCTCGGCATGGGCGAGAAATATCACGCCATCCCGTGGGCGGCTCTCGATTATGATGAAGATAGGGGCGGCTACGTCGTGCCCTTCACCAAGGACCAGCTCAAGGCCGCACCGGCCTACTCAATCGAGGAATTGACCGGCGGCGACGGCGAAGCGGCCCGCGATGCGTCCTTCGAGTACTATCATGTAAAGCCTTATTGGCATTGACCAACCAGATCGGCAGGCTGGAATCGAAAGGGCCCCGGCAAACCGGGGCCCTTCAGCGTCTGGACTACTCTGCCGCGTGAAAAAGCTCCACTGAGCTCTGCTGGGGCTTCTGGGTATCACAGGACGTCAGGAACGCCGCCGCGATCAGGAACAAACTCACGATACCGCTCAACTGGGACATGGCGAAACTCCTCCTGTTTCGCCCCGCGCGAATATGACCATAGATCAGAACCGCATCTGGCGGGCATGACTTATGATGACAGAAATTTGCGCTTCGTGACTCTTGTCGCCGGCAATAATTGCGGACGGCCCGATTGCCTTTTGCGGTGCTTTGGCTAAGAGGGGCGCGACGCTTCAATCGATCAATCGGGGACATCGCAAATGACCGCCATCATCGACATTGTCGGGCGTGAAATCCTGGACAGCCGTGGAAATCCGACCGTCGAGGTCGACGTCGTGCTGGAAGACGGCTCGATGGGCCGCGCCGCGGTGCCGTCGGGCGCCTCGACCGGCGCGCATGAGGCGGTCGAAGTGCGTGACGGCGGGCCGCGCTATCTCGGCAAGGGCGTCCAGCGGGCCGTCGAGGCCGTGAACGGCGAGCTGTTCGAGGCGATCGGCGGCATGGAAGCCGAAAACCAGATCCATATCGACCAGACCATGATCGAGCTCGACGGCACGCCGAACAAGAGCCGTCTCGGCGCCAACGCCATTCTCGGCGTGTCGCTGGCGGTTGCCAAGGCTGCGGCAGAGGCCTCCGGGCTGCCGCTCTACCGCTACGTCGGCGGCGCCAAGGCGCATGTGCTGCCGGTGCCGATGATGAACATCATCAATGGCGGCGCGCACGCCGACAACCCGATCGACTTTCAGGAATTCATGATCCTGCCGGTCGGCGCGCCGACGCTGCGCGACGGCGTGCGCTGGGGCTCGGAGATCTTCCACACGCTGCGCAAGAAGCTGAAGGACGCCGGCCACAACACCAATGTCGGCGACGAGGGCGGCTTCGCCCCCAACCTGAAGAGCGCGCCTTCGGCGCTCGATTTCATCATGGAGTCGATCGAGAAGGCCGGGTTCAAGCCTGGCGAGGAGGTAGCCCTCGGCCTCGACTGCGCGGCGACCGAGTTCTTCAAGGACGGCAATTATGTCTATGAGGGCGAGAAGAAGACGCGCGACCCGAAGGCGCAGGCCAAATACCTCGCCAAGCTCGCTTCCGACTATCCGATCATCACCATCGAGGACGGCCTTGCCGAGGACGACTGGGAAGGCTGGCAGATCCTGACCGACCTGATCGGCAAGAAGACCCAGCTCGTCGGCGACGATCTCTTCGTCACCAATACCGCAAGGTTGCGCGATGGCATCCGCATGGGCGTCGCCAACTCGATCCTGGTCAAGGTCAACCAGATCGGCTCGCTGACCGAGACGCTCGATGCCGTCGAGACCGCGCACAAGGCGGGCTACACCGCCGTCATGTCGCACCGCTCGGGCGAGACCGAGGATTCGACCATTGCCGACCTCGCGGTCGCGACCAATTGCGGGCAGATCAAGACCGGCTCGCTGTCGCGCTCCGACCGCATGGCCAAGTACAACCAGCTCATCCGCATCGAGGAAGAGCTCGGCAAGCAGGCGCGTTATGCCGGCAAGTCGGTGATCAAAGGCTGATCCGGACAAATTGTCTTGGCTGTTGAGAGAGGTGGGTTTTCCCGCCTCTTTTTATTTCGGCAGGCCTCATTCCGGCCGGCCGTAACCGTCCATTAAGCACAATCGGGCGAAATACGACTCATAGCCGCCTGCGTTCGCGGCCGCGAGGGTTCGGGTCATGTGGACACGTCAGCACAAGCAGAGAAACACCGGCAGGCTGATCATTCCGTCGCTCTGCGTGCTGTTCCTGGCCTATTTCGGCTTCCATGCCTATCACGGCGAGTTCGGCATCTACTCCAAGTATCGGCTGCAGGCCGAGGCGGCCGAACTGCAGGCTAGGCTTGATGCCGTTAAGGCGCGCCGGGTCGACTTCGAACGCCGCGTCCAGCTCTTGCATGAAGGCACGCTGGAGAAGGACATGCTTGACGAGCAGGCCCGAAAGGCGCTCAATCTGTCCCAGCCTGACGAAATCACCATCATGCTGCCCGCCTCGGCAAAATAACCGAACTTCGGTTAATCGAGCTTATTCGCAATGATTCTAATCGCTTAGATGCATGCCAGCCATGCATTTTTCAGCATGGCGCAATGCATCCTTGCATGTTAGCCTCCCTCAAATCGGTGGGGAGACGGTCGCTCTCCCTGAATGTCCGCGAAGAGACGCCAACAGGGAGTGATGCATGGCCACCGCCGCCAGAAAAGCGCCTGCCAAGTCCAAATCCAGATCCGACGGCAAATCGTCGACCCTTTCCACCCCCAAGCCAGCCGAATTCACCAAGGAAGAAGAGCTTTCCGCCTATCGGCACATGCTGCTCATCCGCCGCTTCGAGGAGAAAGCCGGCCAGCTCTACGGCATGGGCTTCATCGGCGGCTTCTGCCACCTCTATATCGGCCAGGAGGCCGTGGTCACCGGCATGAAGATGGCGCTGATCGAGGGCGACCAGATGATCACCGCCTATCGCGACCACGGCCACATGCTGGCGATGGAGCTGTCGCCGCGCGGTGTCATGGCCGAGCTCACCGGGCGCCGCGGCGGCCTGTCGAAAGGCAAGGGCGGCTCCATGCACATGTTCTCCAAGGAGAAGCATTTCTACGGCGGCCACGGCATCGTCGGCGCGCAGGTTTCGCTCGGCACCGGTCTCGCCTTCGCAAACCGCTACCGCGACAACAAGAACGTCTCGCTGACCTATTTCGGCGACGGCGCCGCCAACCAGGGCCAGGTCTACGAAAGCTTCAACATGGCGTCGCTGTGGAAGTTGCCGGTGATCTACATCATCGAGAACAACCGCTACGCCATGGGCACGTCGGTGTCGCGCTCTTCCGCCGAGACCGACTTCTCCAACCGCGGCGCTTCCTTCAAGATTCCCGGCATCCAGGTCGACGGCATGGACGTGCGCGCGGTCAAAGCCGCCGGCAATGTCGCCACCGAATGGTGCCGCGCCGGCAACGGGCCGCTGATCCTCGAAATGCAGACCTATCGCTACCGCGGCCACTCGATGTCCGATCCGGCGAAATACCGCTCGAAGGAGGAAGTGCAGAAGATGCGTTCCGAGCACGACCCGATCGAGCAGGTCAAGGCGCGGTTGATCGACAAGAAGTGGGCGAGCGAGGACGAGCTCAAGGCCATCGACAAGGAGGTTCGAGACGTCGTGGCCGACGCCGCCGAATTCGCCCAGCACGACGCCGAGCCGGATCCGTCCGAGCTCTGGACCGACATCGTACTGTAAGGGAGGGCAAGGACATGCCGATCGAAATACTCATGCCCGCGCTCTCGCCGACGATGGAAGAGGGCAATCTTTCCAAATGGCTGAAGAACGAGGGCGACAGGGTCGTCGCCGGTGACGTCATAGCCGAGATCGAAACCGACAAGGCGACGATGGAAGTGGAAGCCGTAGACGAAGGCACGCTCGCCAAGATCGTGGTTCCTGCCGGCACCGAAGGCGTCAAGGTCAATGCCGTGATCGCGGTGCTTGCCGTCGACGGTGAAGACGTCGACAAGGCCGGCGAAGACATCGGCGAAGAGCCTGCCAAGGCTGAGGCGCCGGCGAAGGCGGAGGCTCCAGTCGCCGCCGAGGAAAAGCCGGCTGCGGCACCGGTCGCCGCAGCGCCGAAGACGGAAATCGCGGCCGATCCGGACATTCCCGCCGGCACCGAGATGGTGTCGACGACGGTGCGCGAGGCGCTCCGCGACGCGATGGCCGAAGAAATGCGCCGCGACGGCGATGTCTTCGTCATGGGCGAGGAAGTTGCCGAATACCAGGGCGCCTACAAGATCACCCAAGGCCTGCTGCAGGAATTCGGACCCCGGCGCGTGGTCGACACGCCGATCACCGAGCATGGCTTTGCCGGCGTCGGCGTCGGCGCGGCCATGGCCGGCCTGAAGCCGATCGTCGAGTTCATGACCTTCAACTTCGCCATGCAGGCGATCGACCAGATCATCAACTCGGCGGCCAAGACGCTTTATATGTCGGGCGGCCAGATGGGCGCCCCGATCGTCTTCCGTGGCCCGAACGGGGCAGCCGCCCGCGTCGCCGCGCAGCACTCGCAGTGCTACGCCGCCTGGTACAGCCACATCCCGGGCCTGAAGGTGGTGATGCCGTATACGGCCGCCGACGCCAAGGGCCTGCTCAAGGCCGCGATCCGCGACCCGAACCCGGTCATCTTTCTGGAGAACGAGATCCTTTACGGCCAGTCCTTCGACGTGCCGAAACTCGACGATTTTGTGCTGCCGATCGGCAAGGCGCGCGTGCACAAGCAGGGCAAGGACGTCACCCTCGTCTCTTTCGGCATCGGCATGACCTATGCGGTCAAGGCGGAAGCCGAGCTGCGCGGCATGGGCATCGATGCCGAGATCATCGATTTGAGAACCGTCCGCCCGCTCGACTTCGACACCATCATCGCCTCGGTGAAGAAGACCAACCGCCTCGTGGTGGTGGAAGAAGGCTTCCCACAGAGCTCGGTCGGCGACCACATCGCCAGCCAGGTGTCGCAGCGCGCCTTCGACTTCCTCGATGCGCCGGTGATCACCATCGCCGGCAAGGACGTGCCAATGCCTTACGCGGCGAACCTCGAGAAGCTGGCGCTGCCCAATGTCGGCGAGGTCGTCGAGGCAGTCAAAGCCGTCACCTATCGAGGATAGCGAAAATGTCGACCGCTTCTGGCGTGTGGCGCATTGCCTGGTCGATCTTTTGGAAGACGGTAATCGCGGGTGTTATCCTCGGGGTTATCGTGAACTTCGTCTTCAGCCTGTTTCTGCCTCCAATTCTTGTGAGCATTGGGGGGCAGGGAGAAAGGCTACTTCAGAGCTTAACCTACATTGCGTTCGCGATCTCGCTTGCCTGTTACTTTATCGCGTTCAAATTCGCTCTGGAGTATGCGCTTGGAAAAGAGATCGCTGGCAGGCGATTGGATGTCGTTACGATTGCCCAAGTGGAGGGACCTCATGCCAATTAATATCACCATGCCTGCGCTCTCTCCCACGATGGAAGAGGGCAATCTCGCCAAATGGCTGGTCAAGGAGGGTGACAAGGTTTCGCCAGGCGACGTGATCGCCGAGATCGAGACCGACAAGGCGACGATGGAAGTCGAGGCCGTCGATGAGGGCACCGTCGCCAAGCTCGTCGTTCCGGCCGGCACCGAAGGCGTCAAGGTCAACGCTGTGATCGCCATCCTGGCCGGCGAAGGCGAGGATGCCGGCGCCGCCGCGAAGAGCGATGGCGGTGCCGCGCCCAAGGCGGAAGCCCCGAAAGCGGACGCTCCGAAGGCCGAAGCTCCCAAGGAAGCGCCGAAGCCGGCAGCCGCCGCGCCTGCACCGGCGAAGGCCGAGCCCGCTCCGGTCGCCAACGGTCACGCCGGTGGCGAGCGCGTGTTTGCGTCGCCGCTTGCCCGCCGCATCGCCAAGGATGCCGGCGTCGCCGTCGCGGCGGTGACCGGCTCCGGTCCGCATGGCCGCGTGGTGAAGGCCGATGTCGAGGCGGCGATTTCTTCCGGTGGTGGCAAGGCTGCACCCGCCGCCAAGGCGCCCGCAGGCGCTCCGGTCCCCGCGGCGAAGCCGATGTCGGACGACCAGGTGCTGAAGCTGTTCGCCGAAGGCTCCTACGAGCTCGTTCCGCACGACAATATGCGCAAGACGATTGCGCGCCGCCTGGTCGAGGCCAAGAGCACCATCCCGCATTTCTACCTGACGCTCGACTGCGAGCTCGACGCGCTGCTGGCGCTGCGCACGCAACTCAACGCCGCTGCGCCGATGAAGAAGACCGAGAAGGGCGAGGTTCCGGCCTACAAGCTCTCTGTCAACGACATGGTGATAAAGGCGATGGCCATGGCGCTGATGGCGGTGCCGGACGCCAACGCCTCCTGGACCGACAACGCCATGGTCAAGCACAAGCACGCCGATGTCGGCGTCGCCGTGTCGATCCCCGGCGGCCTGATCACGCCGATCATCCGCCACGCCGACGAAAAGACGCTGTCGGTCATCTCCAACGAGATGAAGGATCTGGCGAGCCGTGCGCGCGGCCGCAAGCTGAAGCCGGAGGAATACCAGGGCGGCACCACGGCCGTCTCCAATCTCGGCATGTTCGGCGTCAAGGATTTCGCCGCAGTCATCAACCCGCCGCATGCGACGATCCTTGCGGTCGGCGCGGGTGAAGAGCGCGCGGTGGTGAAGAAAGGCGAGATCAAAATCGCCACCGTGATGTCGGTGACGCTGTCGACCGATCACCGCGCCGTCGACGGCGCGCTCGGCGCCGAGCTGCTCGGCGCCTTCAAGCGCATGATCGAGAATCCGATGGGCATGCTGGTGTAAGGAAGGGAAAAGGCGGTGCGGAAATTCTTCACCAGCCTTTTCGCTTTCATCCTTTCCGGTCTGGCTGGCGCCGGACTGTCCCGCGCAGTCACGATCATTGAGGCCTGGCTGATCATGTGCCGGCTGAGCAGGCGCTTGCAGCCATCTTTCAGGAAGGTCAGCGCATGAAGACAATTCTCTGCTACGGCGATTCGCTGACCTGGGGCTACGACGCCGCCAGCCTCGGCCGCCATGCGCTGGAAGACCGCTGGCCGAGCGTGCTCAAAGCGGCTCTGGGCGACGGCATCGAGGTCATCGCCGAGGGGCTGAACGGCCGCACCACCGCCTTTGACGATCAGCTCGCCGGCGCCGACCGCAACGGCGCGAGAGTGCTGCCGACGATCCTGACGACCCATGCGCCACTCGACCTGATCGTTTTCATGCTCGGCGCCAACGACATGAAGCCTTGGATCCACGGCAATCCGGTCGCCGCAAAGCAAGGTATCCAGCGCCTGATCGACATCGTGCGCGGCCACGACTATCCGTTCGGCTGGCCGGCGCCGCAGATACTCATTGTCGCGCCGCCGGCCGTCACGCGCACCGACAATGCCGAATTCAAGGAAATGTTCGCCGGTGGCGACGACGCCTCGAAACGGCTGGCGCCGCAATATTCCGCGCTTGCCGACGAGGCCGGCTGCGGCTTCTTCGATGCCGGCACCGTGGCCGTCACCACGCCGCTCGACGGTGTCCACCTCGATGCGGAAAACACGTGGCGAATCGGCCAGGCGCTGGCTCCGCTCGTGCGCGTGATGCTCTCACTCTAACCCCGAGAAAGATCAGGGAGAAAACCCGTGGCTGAGAATTACGACGTCATCATCATCGGCTCTGGCCCCGGCGGCTATGTGACGGCGGTACGCTCCGCGCAGCTCGGCTTCAAGACGGCGATCGTCGAGCGCGAGCATTTGGGCGGCATCTGCCTCAACTGGGGCTGCATCCCGACCAAGGCGCTGCTGCGCTCCGCCGAGATCATGCACTATTCGGACCACCTCAAGGATTACGGCCTGAAGCTCGACGGCAAGGTCAGCCCCGATACGGCAGCGGTCGTCGACCGCTCGCGCAAGGTGTCGCTGAGGCTGAACGGCGGCGTCGCCTTCCTGATGAAGAAGAACAAGGTCGACGTCATCTGGGGCGAGGCGAAACTCACCAAGGCTCCTTCCGGTGACAAACTGGGTGAGATCGTGGTCTCCAAGACCGCCAAGAAGCCGATGGAGCCGCAGCCGCCGGTGCCGAAGGGCGTCAAGGGCGAGGGCACCTACACCGCCAAGCACATCATTCTGGCGACCGGCGCCAGGCCGCGCGCGCTCCCTGGCATTGAGCCGGATGGCAAGCTGATCTGGACCTATTTCGAGGCGATGGTGCCGAAGGAGATGCCGAAGTCGCTGCTGGTGATGGGCTCGGGCGCCATCGGCATCGAGTTCGCTTCCTTCTATCGCACCATGGGCGCCGAGGTGACGGTGGTCGAGCTTCTGCCGGCAGTGATGCCGGTCGAGGACGCAGAGGTTTCCAAGTTCGCGCAAAAACAGTTCGAGAAGCAGGGGATGAAGATCCTGCTCGAAGCCAAGGTGACCAAGGTCGAGAAATCAGCCAATTCGGTCACCGCCCATGTCGAGATGAGGGACGGCAAGATCGAGAAGATTAACGCCGACCGCATGATCTCGGCCGTCGGCGTGCAAGGCAATATCGAGGGCCTCGGCCTCGAGGCGCTCGGCGTAAAGACGGATCGCGGCTGTGTTGTCGTCGACGGCTACGGCAAGACCAATGTTCCCGGCATCTACGCCATCGGCGATGTCGCCGGACCGCCGATGCTTGCTCACAAGGCCGAGCACGAGGGCGTGGTCTGCGTCGAGAAGATCGCCAATTTCCCCGGCGTGCATGCCACCGACAAACTCAAGATTCCGGGCTGCACCTACTGCAACCCGCAGGTCGCCTCGGTCGGCCTGACCGAAGCCAAGGCCAAGGCCGAGGGGAAAGATATCCGCGTCGGCCGCTTCCAGTTCGGCGCCAACGGCAAGGCGATCGCGCTCGGTGAGGACCAGGGTTTCATCAAGACCATCTTCGACAAGAAGACGGGCCAGCTTCTCGGCGCCCATATGATCGGCGCCGAGGTGACCGAGCTCATCCAGGGCTTCGTCGTGGGGATGAACCTGGAGACCACCGAGGAAGAGCTGATGCACACGATCTTCCCGCATCCGACGCTGTCGGAGATGATGAAGGAAAGCGTGCTCGACGCCTATGGCCGCGCCTTGAACGCATGATAGATTACCAATCCATGATAAATTGGGTGGGCGAGACTCAGACGCGCCAGCCGGAGGACTCTGACGGCAAGGCGGTTCGTATCCGGATGCATTTTCACCTGATCGAGGAGGAGTTGGCATATGGACGTGAATGGCGTGGGCTGGATTGCAGCCATCATCATCGGCGGCTTGGCCGGATGGCTTGCCGAGATGGTCATGAAGAGCAACATGGGTATCTTCATGAACATCATTCTGGGCATCGCCGGCGCGGTGGTGCTGAACGCAATCCTGAGAGCCCTCAACATCGAGGCATTCGGCGTCGGCTGGCTCGCCTATCTGATTACCGGCTTCATCGGCGCCTGCCTGCTGATCTTTGCTGGGCGGCTGGTGCGCCGCTGAGCCCCAGCGAGCTCCGTTATGCGAAAATGGCCGTGGCGGCATGCGCCGGCGCGGCCTTTTTCTTTGCTTCGAAAAGTCCTAGATGACGCAGACAGGCGGCCGCGACGCAGCGGCCGCGAAGGGTTTGAAATGGTCACTGTTCTCGACACGATCGCCAACGCGCCGCGCCTGCGGCATCCCGAAAAGGCGCACAGGCCGGACCAGGAAGTGCTGCGCAAGCCGGACTGGATCCGCGTCAAGGCGCCGGTTTCGAAGGGCTATGCCGAGACGCGCGAGATCGTGAAATCGCACAAGCTGGTGACCGTGTGCGAGGAGGCCGGCTGCCCGAACATCGGCGAATGCTGGGACAAGAAGCACGCCACCTTCATGATCATGGGCGAGATCTGCACCCGCGCCTGTGCCTTCTGCAACGTCGCCACCGGCATTCCGACAGCTCTCGACCCCGATGAGCCGGCGCGCGTCGGGCACGCCGTCAAGCAGATGGGCCTCAGCCATGTCGTCATCACCTCGGTCGACCGCGACGATCTCGCCGACGGCGGCGCGCAGCATTTCGCCGACGTCATCCACGCCATCCGCGCGGCAACGCCATCGACCACGATCGAGATCCTGACGCCCGACTTCCTGCGCAAGGACGGCGCGCTCGAGGTCGTCGTGGCGGCCAAGCCCGACGTCTTCAACCACAATCTGGAGACCGTGCCGTCCAACTACCTGACGGTGCGGCCGGGCGCCCGCTATTTCCATTCGATCAGGCTGCTGCAGCGGGTCAAGGAGCTCGACCCGTCGATCTTCACCAAGTCCGGCATCATGGTCGGGCTCGGCGAGGAGCGGAACGAGGTGCTGCAGTTGATGGACGACCTGCGTTCGGCCAATGTCGACTTCATGACCATCGGCCAGTACCTGCAGCCCTCGAAGAAGCACCATCCGGTGATCCGCTTCGTCACGCCGGACGAGTTCAAGTCCTACGAGACGATCGGCAAGACCAAGGGCTTCCTTTTGATGGCGTCGAGCCCGCTGACGCGCTCCTCGCACCATGCCGGCGACGATTTCGCCAGGTTGCGCGCGGCGCGCGAGGCGCAGCTCGAGAAAGCCAGCTGACCCGATTAGATGCCAAAATTCGAAGCCATCCGCCGCGTCACCTACACGCCGCAGCAAATGTTCGCACTGGTGGCGGACATCGAGACTTACCCGCAATTCCTGCCGCTCTGCGAGGCGCTGACGGTGCGCTCGCGCAAGGAGCGCGACGGCCGCACCATCCTAGTCGCCGACATGAGCATCGGCTATAAGGCGATCCGCGAGACCTTCACGACGCAGGTGCTGTTGAAGCCGGACGAGAATGCCATCGACGTCAAGTACATCGACGGCCCGTTCAAATACCTGAGCAACATCTGGCGCTTCGACCCAGCCGCCGGCGGCTGCGAGGTCCACTTCTTCATCGATTACGAGTTCAAGAGCCGCATCCTCGGCGCTTTGATGGGTACGATGTTCGACCGTGCCTTCCGCATGTTCTCGGAGGCCTTCGAGAAGCGGGCGGGCGTGATCTACGGCGCAAAGCCCGCCTAACTTTCGCCAAGCGCGCGCAACCCGAGCTGCAACGCGTGCCGCACCGTCTCGTGGCGGATGAATTCGCGGCCCTTGTGGCCAAACAGCTGGCGGTCGGCGACAACCGGTTGGCCGGCAAGCGCTATCCCGAACCAGACGAGGCCAACCGGCTTTTCCGCCGAGCCGCCGCTTGGACCGGCAATGCCGGTGACGGCAAGGGAGAGGCTGGCGCGCGAATGCGCCAGCGCCCCCGCCGCCATCTCTAGCACCGTCTCGCGCGAGACCGCGCCATGCGCCTTGAGCGTTGCGGCGGAGACGCCGAGCATCTCCATCTTGGCTTCGTTGGAATAGGTGATGAAGCCGCGGTCGACCACGGCGGAAGAGCCGGCAATGTCTGTCAGCGCCGCAATGATCATGCCGCCGGTGCAGCTTTCGGCCGTCGCCAGCATGACGCCGCGCCTCTGGCAGGCCTGGAGCAGGGCGTTGGCGAGCTCCGCGTTGCTCATGCCGGCACGTCTCCCGGATAGACGACGCTCGCTGTGGCAATCGCCGCAATGCCTTCGCCACGGCCGACGAAGCCGAGCTTCTCATTGGTCGTCGCCTTAATCGAAATGCGCTCCGGCGCAATGCCCAGCATCGCCGCGAGCGCCGCCGTCATCGCCTCGCGGTGCGGCCCGACGCGCGGCGCCTCGCAGATCAGCGTGACGTCCGCATTGGCGATGCGCCCACCGCGCTCGCGCACCAGCTTCGCCGCGTGCTCGACGAAAATCTTCGAGGCGACGCCCTTCCATCGCGGGTCCGACGGCGGGAAATGCGTGCCGATGTCGCCGGCGCCGCAGGTGGCGAGCAGCGCGTCGGTGAGGGCATGGAGACCGACATCGGCGTCGGAATGGCCGGAGAGTTTCCGATCATAGGGGATAGCGACGCCGCACAGCGTGACATGGTCGCCCGCTTCGAAAGCATGCACGTCATAGCCATTGCCGGTGCGGATGTCCGGAAAGCGCGGCAGTGCGTTTGAAAGCCGCTGGTCGGCCATCGCGATATCTCTTGCCCAAGTGAGCTTCACATTGTCCGGCGAGCCGGTGACGATCTTGACCGGAATATGCGCCCATTCGGCGATGGCAGCATCGTCGGTGAACTCGGTCTTGCCGAGATGATGCGCCTTCTCGTGGGCCGCCAGCAGCGGCCAGAACGGGAACCCCTGCGGCGTCTGCGCGGCATGCAGGCCGGCCCTGGACACCGTTTCCTCGATCATGCCCTCGGCCGATTCGCGCTTGAGCGTGTCGGCGACGGGAAGCGCGGGTAGCGCGCCCTGGCGCTCGTTTATCGCTTCGATGGTGCGGTCGATAAGCCCGGCATCGACGAACGGGCGCACCGCGTCATGCACCAGCACCTTTGCCGGCGCCTGCTCCCTGAGCGCCAAGAGCCCGAGCCGGACGGAAGCCTGGCGGGACGACCCGCCGGTGACGGCGACGACGCGCCCGGCATAGGCTGCGGCCGCACGGTCGAAAATCTCGCGATCGTCGGCATGGATCGCCACGACAACGGGGCCGACATTCGGGTGCGAGAGGAACTTTTCCAGTGTGTGCGCGATCACCGCGCGGCCGCCGATGCGCTGATACTGCTTCGGCCCGTCCGCCTGTCCGGCGCGCGCGCCCCGCCCGGCGGCGACGATGACCACGCCGACTTTGCCGTCCGCGTCCGAAGCCCGATTTGCACTTGTGTCAGTCATGGCGAGAGGCTTAGTCGCGGCTCGAAGGGAAGGCCAGCATTTTCCAAAATGCGCCTTAATGTGACGTCATTGCGCGTTGCACAATGGCTTGCATCTGGCTAGACAATGTGCAGCAATCGAACATGCTTGGTTTTTGTGCATGCCTGAATTGACCACATTGGCTTTGCCGCTCGATATCGGCGACGTGAGGATTCGCAACCGCGTGTTCCTTGCGCCGATGTCGGGCGTCACCGACGAGCCGTTCCGGCACCGCGCCCATTCGCACGACGCCGGGCTGGTCGTGTCGGAAATGGTGGCGAGCGGCGAGCTGGCCAAGGGCAGGGCAGGCTGCGACCTGCGCATCCGCCATTCCGGCCTGCCCGTCCATATGGTGCAGCTCGCCGGCCGCGAGGCGGCGCATATGGCCGAGGGCGCGCGTATAGCGGCAGGCGAGGGCGCCGACATCATCGACATCAACATGGGCTGCCCGGCCAAGAAGGTGACGGGAGGCTATGCCGGTTCGGCGCTGATGCGCAATCTCGACCACGCGCTGTCGCTGATCGAGGCCGTGGTCGGCGCCGTCACGGTGCCGGTGACCGTCAAGATGCGGCTCGGCTGGGACGAAAGCGCGCTCAATGCGCCGATGCTGGCCCGGCGCGCCGAGCAGGCCGGCGTGCGCATGGTGACCGTGCATGGCCGCACGCGCTGCCAGTTCTACCAGGGCAAGTCCGACTGGCGCGCGATCGCCCGCGTCAAGCAGGCGGTCTCGATCCCGGTCGTGGCGAACGGCGACGTCGGCTCGCCGGAAGAAGCGGCGACCATCCTCGATCAGTCGGGCGCCGACGCGGTGATGATCGGCCGCGCCCACTATGGAGCGCCCTGGATCGCAGGCAGCATCGCGGCGGCGGCCGCTGGTATATCTGCGCCAGGCATTCCCGGGACGCCGCAAGCGTTCGCCGACTACGTCGTCGCGCATTACGAGGACATGCTCTCGCTTTACGGTGTCGAGAGCGGGTTGCGTCAGGCGCGCAAGCATCTTGGCTGGTATCTGGACCGGCACGCGGCCGGTGTCTCGGCAGAGCAGCGGAAGCGTGTTCTCACCTCTTTCGAGCCGGCGGAGGTCATCCGCGGATTGCGCGAGGCACTTGCCGACATTGTCACGCGGACTGAAATGCGGAGCGCGGCATGAAGGCAAACGCTTCCTCCGCAGCCGACATGGCGGATGCAGCCAACATCGTGCTGAACACCATCCGCCGCCCGGTGATCATGGTCGATCCCGAGGGGTTCATCACTTTCGCCAATGCCGACGCGGAGGATTTCTTCCGCTCCAGCGCGACGATGCTTGCCCGCAACACGCTGTCCAAGCTGGTGCCGTTCGGCAGCCCGCTGCTGACGCTGGTCGATCAGGTGCGCGAGCGCCGCGCGCCGGTCAACGAATATCGGGTCGATGTCTCATCGCCGCGCCTCGGCATCGAAAAGATGGTCGACCTCTATGTCGCGCCGGTGCCGGAGTTCCCGGGTTCTGTGGTGGTGATGTTCCAGGAACGGTCGATGGCCGACAAGATCGACCGCCAGATGACGCATCGCGGAGCCGCCCGCTCCGTCACAGGCCTCGCCGCCATGCTGGCGCACGAGATCAAGAACCCGCTTTCCGGCATCCGCGGCGCCGCCCAACTGCTCGAGCTGTCGGCCTCCGACGAGGACCGGGCGCTGACGAGGCTGATCACCGACGAGACCGACCGCATCGTCTCGCTCGTCGACCGCATGGAGGTGTTTTCCGACGAGCGGCCGATCGAGCGCTTTCCCGTCAACATCCATGTCGTACTCGACCATGTGAAGGCGATCGCCAAGAACGGTTTTGCCAAGCGGATCAAGATTTTGGAGGAATATGATCCATCGCTTCCTCCGGTCTTTGCCAACCGCGACCAGCTGATCCAGGTGTTCCTCAACCTAGTCAAGAATGCCGCCGAGGCGATCGGCGCCGACCCGCAAGGTGAGATCATGCTGTCGACCGCCTTCCGCCCAGGCATTCGCGTTTCCGTGCCGGGAACGCAGGACCGCGTCTCGCTGCCGCTGGAGTTCTGCGTGCACGACAACGGCTCCGGCGTTTCCGAGGACATCCTGCCTATCCTGTTTGATCCATTCATCACCACCAAGCCGAACGGCTCGGGCCTCGGGCTGGCGCTGGTCGCAAAGCTCGTCGGCGAGCACGGCGGCATCATAGAATGCGATTCAACGCCGCGCGGAACCACGTTCCGCGTCCTGATGCCGGCCTGGAAGGAAACTTCGCCCGGCGCCGGCGACGAAGCTGAAGGAGACCGCAAATGACCGCGCGCGGCAATATTCTCGTCGCCGACGACGATGCGGCCATCCGCACCGTGCTCAACCAGGCGCTGTCGCGCGTCGGCCATGAGGTGCGCGTGACCTCGAATGCCTCGACGCTGTGGCGCTGGGTGGCGGCGGGCGAGGGCGATCTCGTCATCACCGACGTAGTGATGCCGGACGAGAACGCCTTCGACATGCTGCCGCGCATCAAGAAGGCACGGCCGGAACTGCCGGTCATCGTGATGAGCGCCCAGAACACCTTCATGACCGCGATCCGCGCTTCCGAGACCGGCGCCTACGAATACCTGCCGAAGCCGTTCGACCTCACCGAGCTGCTCAACATCGTCAGCCGGGCGCTGGCCGAGCCGAAGCGGCCGAAGCTCGAATCGCGCGCCGACGAACAGCCGGAGACGATGCCTTTGGTCGGCCGCTCGGCCGCCATGCAGGACATCTACCGCATGCTGGCGCGCATGATGCAGACCGACCTGACCGTGATGATCAGCGGCGAATCGGGCACCGGCAAGGAGCTGGTGGCGCGCGCGCTGCACGAATATGGCCGCCGCCGCGGCGGGCCGTTCGTGGCCATCAACATGGCGGCGATCCCGCGCGACCTCATCGAATCGGAGCTGTTCGGCCATGAGAAGGGCGCCTTCACCGGCGCTCAGAACCGCTCAACCGGCCGCTTCGAGCAGGCCGAGGGCGGCACGCTGTTCCTCGACGAGATCGGTGACATGCCGATGGAGGCGCAGACGCGCCTGCTGCGCGTGCTGCAGCAGGGCGAATACACCACCGTCGGCGGCCGCACGCCGATCAAGACCGACGTGCGCATCGTCGCCGCCACCAACAAGGATCTGCGGACGCTGATCAACCAGGGCCTGTTCCGCGAGGACCTGTTCTACCGCCTGAATGTCGTGCCGCTCAGATTGCCGGCGCTGCGCGAACGCTCCGAGGACGTTCCGGACCTGGTCCGGCACTTCTTCAAGCAGGGCGCCAGCGAAGGCCTGCAGACCAAGCGTATTTCGGCGGGCGGCATCGAACTGATGAAACGCTACGCCTGGCCCGGCAATGTGCGCGAGCTGGAAAACCTGGTGCGCAGGCTGGCCGCGCTCTATTCGCAGGACGAGATCTCGGCCGAGATCATCGAGGGCGAGCTCAAGACCGGCGAAAGGCCTGTGGTGCCGGGCGCCGGCCCGCTCATCCCCGACGATCTGTCGATCGGCCAGGCGGTCGAGCATTTCCTGCAGCGCTATTTCGCGTCCTTTGCCGGCGACCTGCCGCCTTCCGGGCTTTACCAGCGCATCCTCGCCGAGGTCGAATATCCGCTCGTGCTGGCCTCGATGACCGCGACGCGCGGCAACCAGATCAAGGCTGCGGAGCTTCTGGGCCTCAATCGCAACACACTGCGCAAGAAGATCCGCGAGCTTGGCGTCAACGTCTACAAGTCCTCGAGACAGATTTAGGCGTTTGATGCCGAGGCCAGGTCAGAGATGGTCTCTGACGGTGTCCGCGATCATCACATCGAGGCTGCTGGCCTTCACGCCGAGCAAATGTTCGGTATCGGATGAATCGACCAGCAACGGACGGTCGAAGAGATAGCGCATTTCCACGGCCTCATGCACGCCCAGGGGTTCCATCTCGGGGACGGAATAACAGCGTATTTGCGAAATCTCCCTTCCCAGCATCGCCGCGGTTTTCCGCATGAGATCGTGGGGCGAGGCGTGTTGCGAGGGGACATGAAAGGCGCGTCCCCATTCGCCCGTATAGGAAGCTGACGCGACGAGCGTCCGGGCGACGTCCTTTGTGAAAGCCCAGGCATGATCGGCATCGAGGTCTCCCAGGAACGCGACGGGTTTGCCTTGAACCACGGAAGGCAGCGCGAGAAGCGAATAGTAGGTGACCGCGCCATGTCCCAGATAGTCGCTGGAACGCACCTCGACGGCGGGCACTTTGGCGCGAAGCGCCCGCTGCCACATTATCGTCCGGACGGTGCCTTTTCTCGACGTCGGGTCGAGAGGCAAGTCCGAATGAAGAGGACTGACGGCGTTCTCGCCATAGCCGTAGAGGTTTCCGAGCAGGATGATTTTGGCGCCAACGGCTTCCGCCGCGCGCACGGTCCCGTCGAGGATCGGAAAAAAGTCGGTCGGCCACCGATCGTAAGGTGCCATGGCGCACATGAAGATCGCCTCCGCGCCCCGGCTGATGCGTGAGAGTTCGGCGGCATCTGTGGCGTCCGCCTGCGTCGCGCGGACGCCGGGCAAATCAACTTCGCTGACGTTCCTGCTTGTGAGGACGACATCATGCCCCTGCTCGCCAAGCATGCGAGCTGTCTCGCGGCCGACCGGGCCTGCTCCGACGATGACGTAGTAGCTCATATGAACCTCTTTTGCGTTGGCAATCGAGGCGCAGGTCTAACGGGCTTCGGCATTGAAAATCGCGCAGGAACCGCCAAATGTTGGACAGGTTCTGCCATGATTTCGAGGCTGGTTTCGCATGCGTCCACAGTTCGCTTCGGCCCGGGCCTCGGCTGGCATAACAATCGCTTCCCGGCATGTCGAAGCAGGCACCTATCGGCTGCCGCGAGCGCATCATCACCGCATCATGGTCCATGCCAGCGCGGCGACGCGCTCCTACTGCAACGATGCTGGACGATATTTCCTGCGGCGCACCGGTGACATCGATTTCGTTCCGGCCGGTGAGGAGGGCGGGTTCGAGGCCGAAACCGCGTTCGACACGATGGAGGTTCGCCTGTCGTCTGCCATGCTCGAGGGCGTGGCGTCGGAGATCGAAGGCGGCATGAGGACGCGTCGTTTCGACACGCGGCATCTGCTTCGGGACGAACGTATCGAATACCTCGTCCGGGCGCTTGAGACCGACCAAAACGCAGGCTCGCCGGGCGGGGCCCTGTTCGCGGAAAGTGTCGGCGTCGCGCTCGCGGTGCGGCTGCTTGGCCTCGACGATTTGGTGACGGATCGACCGGTTCGGCTGTCGGATGCGCAGATCAGGCGCGTCCTGGAATATGTCGACGCACATCTTTCAGAACCGCTCACTATCGACACGCTGAGCCGCATTGCCAACGCCAGCAGCTCGCATCTCAGGACATGGTTCAAGGCGGCGACCGGCATGACCCTTCACCGCTATGTGCTGCGACGCCGGGTCGAACGTGCGCGCTCCCTGATTCTGGAAAGCGACCTCAGCACCAGCGAAGTGGCATATCTGACTGGCTTCGCGCATCAGTCGCGTCTGGCGCATTGGATGCGCCGCGAGACTGGACAGACGCCGCGCAGCTTGCGACGGGCGCGATTGGGAGCCTGACGCGAGCCAACGATTCGCCGGGCCACCTTGTTCGGGATCGCCGGCGAGGTGTTTTAAGTGAATGAACCGGGGAAAGATTTCCGTCCCGGCCACACTTGTTGCATAATCGCCACAATGCGTTGCATACATCCGACGCAATGACAAACTCCAGACGGCGATATGGCTGCTGAGGCTCCAACATTGAACCAACCGCTTTTCAGCCGGGTCGGCGTTCACGACGGCCGCCGGCTGCTGGCGCTGCCCGGCGTGGTCGCGATCGTGGGCGCCATGATCACGGCGGCGATCTCGTTTGCGATCCTTGTCGGCGCGACCCCGATCGCGCCGAATGCGAACGCCACCTGGGCGCTGATCGCGCTCAACGCTGTCTTCGTTCTGTTCCTGATCGCCCTGGTCAGCCGCGAGATCCGCCGCATCGTCATGGCGCGCCGGCACGGCCGTGCGGCCTCGCGGCTGCATGTGCGCATCGTCGCCATGTTCGCGCTGGTCGCCGCCATCCCGGCGATCATGGTGGCGATCATCGCCTCGATCACGCTCGATATCGGCCTCGACCGCTGGTTCGAGATTCGCACCAAGACGATCGTCAATTCATCGCTGTCGATCGCCGATGCCTATGTCCAAGAAAATGCGCGCAACCTGCAGGGCACGACGCTTTCGATGGCCTATGACCTCGATGCCTCGCGCACGCTCTACGGGCTCGACCGCACCGGCTTTCTCGATCTCATGAACAAGGAGGCCGTTGGCCGCGGGCTGGCACATGCGGCGCTGATCAAGCCTGACGGCTCCTTCGTCATGAGCGCCAAGACCGACGCCGACTTCGCGATGCCCGAGCCGCCTGCCGGCGCGGTCAACACGGCAGCCGACGGCAAGCCGGTGTTGATCGAGCCGCGCACCCGCAACATCATGGGCGCCATCGTCAAGCTGCGCGAGATCGACGGTCTTTACCTTTACACGATCCGGCTCGTGGACCCGGACGTCATCAAGGCGCGGCAGATCGTACGGTCGAACACCGACGAGTATCGCGGACTGGAAGAGAACCGCCGCACCTCGCAGGTCGCTTTCGCGCTACCCTATCTGTCGCTGACCCTTATCGTCATCCTATCGGCGATCTGGACCGGCATTGCGGTCGCCGACCGGCTGGTCCGGCCGATCCGGCAACTGATCGGCGCGGCCGACGAGGTGGCGACCGGCAATCTCGACGTCGCCGTCCCCGTGCGCCAGTCCGACGGCGACGTCGCTTCGCTCGGCGACACCTTCAACAACATGATCCTCGAGCTCAAATCGCAGCGCAACGAGCTGCTGTCCGCCAAAGACCTGATCGACGAGCGGCGGCGCTTCTCGGAGGCGGTGCTGGCCGGCGTGACCGCGGGCGTCATCGGCGTCGATCCCTACGGCATCGTCACCATCGTCAATCGATCGGCCGAAACGATGCTCGCGATCTCGGCGAGCGCCGCGCTCGGACAGAACCTATCGGCCATCCTGCCGCATGTCGGCCGCGTCTTCGAGATCGGGCGCCAATCCGGCAAGCCGGTCTATCGCGAGCAGGTGACGTTCTTCCGCACCGGCATGGAACGGACCTTCAATGTCCAGGTCACCGTCGAGGCGGGAGACGACGGCTCGGAAGAAAAATCCTATGTCGTCACCGTCGACGACATCACCGATCTCGTGCAGGCACAGCGCTCTTCGGCGTGGGCGGATGTGGCACGGCGCATTGCCCACGAGATCAAGAATCCGCTGACGCCGATCCAGCTCTCGGCTGAGCGCATCAAGCGCCGTTACGGCAAGGTCATCACCGAGGACCGCGAGGTCTTCGATCAGTGTACCGACACCATCATCCGACAGGTCGAGGACATTGGCCGCATGGTCGACGAATTCTCGGCCTTCGCCCGCATGCCGAAGCCGGAGATGAAAGTCATCGATCTGCGCGAATCGCTGCGCGAGGCGTCGTTCCTGGTGGAAGTCAGCCGTTCCGACATTGCTTTCCAGCGCGATTTCGGCAACGAGCCTCTCAAGGGAACGTTCGACAGCCGCCTGATGGCGCAGGCCTTCGGCAATGTCGTCAAGAACGCCGCCGAGGCCATCGACGGACTTGATGCGAAAGACCGTTCCGACGGCACAATCCGGATTCAAGCCGGGCGCCAAGATGGCGCCATCAGAATCGACGTTATCGACAACGGCAAAGGGCTGCCGCACGAGAATCGGCAGAGGCTGCTCGAGCCCTACATGACGACGCGCGAAAAAGGCACCGGCCTTGGCCTCGCTATCGTCAAGAAGATCGTGGAGGACCATGGCGGAAGGCTCGAACTGCACGACGCGCCGCCGGATTTCCACGGCGGCCGGGGCGCGATGATCTCGATCATCCTGCCGCCGGCTGCGGTCGTCGCCGCGCCGCCACGCGGCGAGGGTCGCAACGAACACGAACGAGAAACTGAAAAGGTCGGTAATGGCGTCTGATATTCTCATCGTCGATGACGAGGAAGACATCCGCGAGCTCGTCGCTGGCATCCTGAGCGACGAAGGTCATGAAACCCGCACGGCACACGATGCCGATAGCGCATTGTCGGCAATTGCCGATCGCGCGCCGCGGCTGATTTTCCTCGATATCTGGCTGCAGGGCTCGCGCCTCGACGGTCTCGCGCTTCTCGACGAGATCAAGACGATGCATCCGAGCATGCCGGTGGTGATGATCTCCGGCCATGGCAACATCGAAACGGCCGTTTCGGCCATCCGTCGCGGCGCTTATGATTTCATCGAGAAGCCGTTTAAGGCGGACCGTCTCATCCTGGTCGCCGAACGAGCGCTGGAAACGTCAAAATTGCGGCGCGAGGTCTCCGACCTCAAGCTGCGCAGCGGCGAGACCTTCGACCTGATCGGCATGTCGTCGGCGATGAGCCAGTTGCGTCAAACCATCGAGCGCGTCGCGCCGACCAACAGCCGCGTCATGATTGTCGGTCCTTCCGGCTCCGGCAAGGAACTGGCGGCGCGCGCCATCCACGCGCTGTCGGCGCGCAAGAACGGACCGTTCGTGACGCTGAGCGCTGCCACCATCACGCCCGAGCGTATGGAGATCGAGCTGTTCGGCACCGAATCGAACGGCACCGAACGCAAGGTCGGCGCGCTGGAGGAGGCGCATCGCGGCATCCTCTACATCGACGAAGTGGCCGACATGCCGCGCGAGACGCAGAACAAGATCCTGCGCGTGCTGGTCGAGCAGCAGTTCGAACGGGTAGGGGGCACAAAGCGCGTCAAGGTCGACGTCCGCATCATCTCCTCGACAGCGCAAAACCTGGAGGCGATGATTGCCGACGGCCGCTTCCGCGAGGACCTCTATCATCGCCTGGCGGTGGTTCCGGTCATCGTGCCGGGTCTTGCCGAGCGGCGCGAGGACATTCCTTATCTCGTCGACAATTTCATGAAGCAGATCGCGCGCCAGGCCGGCATCAGGCCGCGCCGCATCGGCGACGACGCGCTCGCCGTGCTGCAGGCGCACAACTGGCCGGGAAACGTGCGCCAGCTGCGCAATAATGTCGAGCGGCTGATGATCCTGGCGCGCGGCGGCGAAGTCGATGCGCCGATCACCGCCGACCTTCTGCCCTCGGAGATCGGCGACGTCATGCCGCGCACGCCGAACCAGTCGGATCAGCACATCATGGCGCTGCCTCTGCGCGAGGCGCGCGAGCAGTTCGAGAAGGACTATCTGATCGCCCAGATCAACCGCTTCGGCGGCAACATCTCGAAGACGGCCGAGTTCATCGGCATGGAGCGCTCCGCCCTGCACCGCAAGCTGAAGTCGCTGGGTGTGTAGCGAGCGGGTTGGCCCACGCGATTGTCCGTTACGACGTCGGCGGAATCACCTAAGAAAGCCGGACATTTCCCAGAGGTAGCTCATGCCGCGCATTGCCTATGTCAACGGGCGCTACGTCGCCCATGCCGAAGCCAGCGTCCATATCGAGGATCGCGGCTACCAGTTCGCCGACGGTGTCTATGAGGTTTGCGAGGTGGCGCGCGGCTTTATCGTAGACATGCCGCGTCATCTTGCCCGGCTCAAGCGCTCGCTGAAGGAATTGTCGATCGCCTGGCCCGTCTCCGAGGGCGTCCTGCCGATGCTGCTGCGCGAGGTCGTGCGCCGCAACCACGTCGTCGATGGCCTCGTCTATCTCCAGGTGACGCGCGGCGTCGCCAGCCGTGAATTCGTCTTTCCGGCGGCGGGCACCCGGCCGTCCCTGGTGATAACCGCCAGGAAGGCCGATCCCTCTACTGCCGCCAAGCGGGTCGAGAACGGCATCAAGGTCATCACCGTTCCGGAGAATCGCTGGGACCGCGTCGACATCAAGAGCACCGGCCTTTTGCCCAATGTGCTCGCCAAGCAGAAGGCCAAGGAAGCCGGCGCCCAGGAGGCCTGGTTCGTCGATGCCGACGGCACGGTCAAGGAAGGTGGTTCGTCCAACGCATGGATCATCACCAGGGACGGCGTGCTGGTGACGCGGCCGGCCGAGCAGGGCATTCTGCGCGGCATCACGCGCACTACGCTGTTCGATGTCGCCGCCAAGCTTGGCTTGAAGATCGAGGAGCGCGGGTTTTCGGTGGCCGAAGCCAAGGCCGCGCGCGAGGCTTTCATCAGTTCCGCGACCACGATCGCCATGCCAGTGGTCGAAATCGACGGCGCGCCGATCGCAAACGGCCACCCCGGTTCTACGACACTTTCGTTGCGGCAGGCCTTTTTTGACATTGCGGAAAAAAGTCCAGCCTGATAACCGCAAAGGTGGAATAAACCTCAACTATCTCGTTCTGCTTGCCGTTTAGACGGCAAGAGGGGGTTTGCGCGCTTGACAGGTGCCTCGTAATTTGGCGCATTGGCTTGCAAACCGAAGGGGATCGGCGAAAGACAAAAACAATGGCGGAACGATCGCAAAACCTTCAGGACCTGTTCCTGAATTCAGTTCGCAAGAGCAAAAATCCACTTACCATCTTCCTCATCAACGGTGTGAAGCTGACCGGCGTCGTCACTTCGTTCGACAATTTCTGTGTGTTGTTGCGGCGCGACGGGCACTCCCAGCTCGTTTACAAGCACGCCATTTCCACGATCATGCCGAGCCAGCCGGTTCAGATGTTCGATGGCGAGGAAAGCCAGGGCGCCTGATTGGCACGTGAGAAGGACGCGGACCGCAGCGTTCGCGGGAAACAAGGACACCAACTCGGGCCGGAAGCCAAGGATCCGACCCGGGCTGTCGTCATTGTGCCGGTGCTCACGCGCCAGCCGCGCGGCGACGATGATTCGAGCCGGCCGCGCCTGAGCCGCTCGGCGGATGCCCGCCACGACGAGGCGGTCGGGCTCGCCAGCGCCATCGACCTCGATCCGGTCCACACGGCGGTGGTGACGGTCACCGACCCGCGCCCGGCAACGCTGCTCGGCAGCGGCAAGGTGGCGGAGTTCGCCGACATCGTGAAGGAACGCAAGGCGGAGCTGGTCATCGTCGACCATCCGCTGACACCGGTGCAGCAACGCAACCTCGAGAAGGAACTGAACGCCAAGGTGCTTGATCGCACCGGGCTGATTCTCGAGATTTTCGGCGAACGGGCACGGACCAAGGAAGGTACCCTCCAAGTCGAGCTGGCGCATCTCAACTACCAGAAGGGCCGCCTGGTGCGGAGCTGGACCCACCTCGAACGGCAACGCGGCGGCGCTGGTTTCCTCGGCGGTCCCGGCGAAACGCAGATCGAGTCCGACCGGCGCATCCTGCAGGACAAGATCACCAAGCTCAAACATGAGCTGGAGACGGTTCGGCGAACCCGCGACCTGCACCGCGCCAAGCGCAAGAAGGTGCCGTTCCCGGTCGTGGCGATCGTCGGCTACACCAATGCCGGAAAGTCGACGCTGTTCAACCGGCTGACCGGGGCAGGGGTGCTGGCCGAGGACATGCTGTTTGCCACGCTCGACCCGACATTGCGCCGGGTGCGCCTGCCGCACGGCACGCCGATTATCCTGTCGGACACGGTCGGCTTCATCTCGGACCTGCCGACGCATCTGGTCGCGGCCTTCCGGGCGACGCTGGAAGAGGTCGTCGAGGCCGACCTCGTGCTGCATCTGCGCGACATTTCCGATCCCGACACGACCGCCCAGGCGGAGGATGTCGAGCGCATCCTCGGTGATCTCGGGGTCGATGCGGCGGACACCGGCCGCGTGATCGAGGTGTGGAATAAGATCGACCTGCTCGACGAAAGCAATCGCGAGCGCCTGCTTGCCGAGAGCGCCGGCGGCAAGGCGCCGCCGATCGCGATATCGGCGGCAACAGGTGAAGGCATCGACGCGCTGAAGGCGCTCATCGAGACGCGCGTGTCGGGCGAGCTGGAAACGCTGACGGTGACGCTGAGCCCCGCTGAGCTCGGCCAGGTCGACTGGCTGTATCGCAACGGCGATGTCGTTTCGCGAACCGACAATGAAGACGGCAGCGTCACAATCTCGTTGACGGCGACGCATAGCGCGAGGCAGGAGATCGAGAGCCGAATGAACCGCAGGAACAACGGCTAAGCTACGGAGCAATTCCAGGAAAAGTATGTAGCGCTTTTCCGCCCGGAATTGCGTAGAACAAACACTTATTTGGCGCTTTTTGCCTGCTGCCAGAGGGCTTCCATTTCGTCCAGCGTCGCTTTCTCCAGCGAACCGCCTGAAGCCTCCAATGCCCGCTCGACATAGTGGAAGCGGGAGCGGAATTTCTCGTTGGTGCCGCTGAGCGCGGCTTCGGCATCGAGCTTCAAATGGCGGCCGAGATTGACGAGGGCAAACAGCATGTCGCCGAACTCGTCCTTGATCGGTGCCGCGTCGCCCTTGGCCAGTGCCTCGCGCAATTCGCCGATCTCTTCCTCTATTTTGTCGAGGATGGGGGCTGCTTCGCTCCAGTCGAACCCGACGCGCGCAGCCTTCTCCTGCAGCTTGAGCGCGCGGGTCAGGGCAGGCAGCGCAACCGGAACGCTGTCGAGATAGCCTGTGCCGTGATCTTCCGGGTCGAGGCCGCGCGCGATGCGGGCGTTGCGCTTGTCGGCCTTCTCCGCCGCCTTGATCTTCTCCCACATGCCCTTCGCCATGCCGGCGCTGCGCGCCGTCTCGTCGCCGAAGACATGCGGATGACGCCGGATCATCTTGGTGGTGATGGCTTCGACGACATCGCCGAACGCGAACTCGCCGGCTTCCTCGGCCATTTGCGCGTGGTAGACGACCTGCAGCAGCAAGTCGCCCAGTTCCTCGCGCAGATCGTCGAAATCGCCGCGTGCAATGGCGTCCGCCACCTCATAGGCTTCCTCGATCGTGTAGGGCGCGATGGTGGAAAAATTCTGCTCGATGTCCCACGGACAGCCGGTCTTCGGCGCTCGCAGCGCCGCCATGATCTCGATCAGCCGGGAAATGTCTTTTGAGGGTTTCATGCAACAAACCCTAGCGCGCAGCGCTCGGGCGACCAATCCCGCCGGCTTGCAAAAGCCTATTGTCCACAGTTGCGCAGGCTCTCAGTCCAGCACCGAGACGATCGCCTTGGCCAGGTCGTCCATGCCGTCCTCCGGCAGGCCGGCCACGTTGATGCGGCTGTCGCCCACCATGTAGACGGCGTGCTCGGTGCGCAGGCGCTCGACCTGCGCCTCCGTCAGCCCGAGGCGGGAAAACATGCCGCGATGGCTGGCTACGAAATCGAAGCGGTCGGAGTTGGACCGCCGCCGCAACGCCTCGGCGAAGGCGACGCGCAGCCTCAGCATGCGCAGCCGCATCTCCTCGAGCTCCGTCTCCCAGTCCTTCTTCAGCTCGGCGTCTTCGAGCACCATGCGCACCGCAGCCGCGCCGTGGTCCGGCGGCATCGAATAAAGGGCACGCGCGGCGGCCAGCATCTGGCTCATCGCCACGTCCGCCTGCGCGCCGTCTTTGGCCATGATCATCGCGGCGCCGACGCGGTCGCGATAGACGGCGAAATTCTTCGAGCAGCTCGAGGCGACGACCATCTCCGGGACCTTGTCGGCGAGCAGACGCAAGCCGGCAGCGTCAGCGTCGAGGCCTTCGCCAAAACCCTGATAAGCGATGTCGACGAAGGGCAGCAGACCGCGCTTCAGAAGCACATCGGCGACCTTGGCCCATTGCGCGGCATCCAGATTGGCGCCGGTCGGGTTATGGCAGCAGCCATGCAGCAGCACGACGTCACCACTACTGGCCGTCTTCAGCGCCGCCAGCATGTCATCGAAGCGGACGGCGCCGGAAGCGGCGTCGAAATAGGGATAGTCGCGCACCTGCAGGCCGGCAGCGCGCATCACCGGCAGATGGTTCGGCCAGGTCGGATCGGGCAGCCATACCGTCGCGCCCGGACGAGTGCGCTGCAGAAGCTCGGCCACCAGCCTGAGCGCGCCCGATCCGCCCGGCGTTTGCGCTGCGCGGATGCGTGATAAGTCGGCACTTTCGCCGAAGGCAAGCTTGATCATCGCGGCGTTGAAGCCGGTATCGCCTGCCAGGCCGAGATAGGTCTTGGTGTCCTGGCTAGCGAGCAGCCGCTTCTCGGCCTTGCGCACGGCGCGCATCACCGGCGTCCTGCCGTCGCGGTCCTTGTAGACGCCGACGCCGAGGTCGACTTTGCCGGGACGCGTGTCGGCGCGGTAGAGCCCGATCAGGGCAAGGATCTTGTCGGCGGGCGCTGGCTGCAGGGTTTCGAACATCGATAGGGCTCCAATGGCGGCGGAGTGATACGCAAATCGGCCGCGCTTCGCCAGCGGTTTCCTGCGGAAGTCCCGTTCACCCGCTCGCTTGCGCGGGGCCGACGCAACGTCGGTCGATCGCAAAAGAAACGGCATGCAGGGATTAAAAACCCCACATGCGCCGTAAACAGGGCATGAAACGGTCGATGGTTCGCTTCGATATCGTCGGGCAGTTGGGATCGCTTCGGCGCTACGCGCGCTCTTTGACGCGCGACAGCGCCGATGCCGAGGATCTGGTCCACGACGCGCTGGTGCGTGCCTATGAGCGGCGCCGTACCTTTCGCTCGGGCGGCAACCCGCGCGCCTGGCTTCTGGCGATCCTGCACAACATCTTCATCGACCGCATGCGCTCGCGCCGGTCCGAAGCGGCGCGCATCGAGCAGGCCGGCCGTCTCGCCGATCAAAGCGTGGCGGCGTCCCAGGACCACTCGGTCCGACTTTCGCAGGTGCGGGAAGCCTTCCTGGCATTGCCGGAAGAGCAGCGCTCCGCTCTGCATCTCGTCGCCATCGAGGGGCTAAGCTACGCCCAGGCGGCCGAGGTCAGCGGCGTGCCGCTTGGAACCCTTATGTCGCGCATCGGCCGCGCGCGTGCGGCGCTGCGCGAGATGGAGGAGGGCGCTCCGGCGCGCGGCAAAAATCGCTTGAGGATCGTGGGAGGTGAATCATGACCGCTATCGTCGATCCCGTCACCGATGCCGATCTCGACGCCTACGTCGACGATCAGCTCGACGTCGCTCGCCGCATCGAGGTCGAGGCCTTTCTTTCCTCGCGCCCGGAAGTGGCCGCACGCGTGATGTCCGATCTCAGAACACGCGACGAATTGCGCGTGGCGCTTGCCGGCCCCCTCGGCATGGCGCGCCCGGCAACGACCGAGGCGGCGCGGCGGCTGGAGAGGGCGCTTGCCAGGGATCGTGTCTTTTCCGTGCTGCAACGGGCCGCGGCGGCGGCTGTGCTGGTGGCGGCGGGCTGGCTGGCGAACGGCGTCTTCGGGCCGATCACCGTCACCAAGGTGGTCGCCTCGACGCAGCCGCCCGCCTATGTCGAGGAAGCGGTGAGCGCGCACCGCACGACGCTGGTGCGTGAGACGATGCCGTCGCAGCCGGAAGCGCCGGGCTACAATGCCGACGAGATCCGCGCCGCGACCGCGATCGTCATGCCTTCGCTCCCCGACGACTGGAGGATCCGTGACGTCCAGATTTATCCGTCGCGGTTCGGACCGAGCGTCGAGATGGCGGTTGAAACGAAAGACCTCGGTCTGGTCTCGCTGTTTGCGATCAGGCCAGGCACGTTCGACGTGGTGAAGCCCACCGTCGCGCCCTCGGGCGACATCTCATCCGCCTATTTCCAGATCGGCGAGGTCGCTTACGCCGTCGTCGGACGAAGCGATGCCGGCGATCTCGACCGGGCCGCCGAAAAGCTGGCGCGGACGCTCTACTGAAACGCTCAATCAAACCGATCCAACCAAGGAGAACGAAAATGAACAGCCCTAATCTGGGATACCGAATGGGCGCCGGCGCCCGGGCCGGTGCGGTCTATGACGAGGGCCTGCGCCGGCATATGCTGCGCGTCTACAACTATATGGGCCTCGGCCTCGTCGTCACCGGCCTCGTCGCCTTTGCCGTGGCTTCGACGCCGGCGCTCTATGTGCCGATCTTCTCCAGCCCGCTGAAATGGGTGGTGATGCTGGCGCCGCTCGCCTTCGTGATGCTCTTCTCGTTCAAGATGCAGACGATGTCGGCGGCTAGCGCACAAGCGATGTTCTGGGCCTTCTGCGCCGTCATGGGCCTGTCGCTCGCTTCCGTGTTCCTGGTCTTCACCGGCACCAGCATCGCGCGCACCTTCTTCATCGCCGCGACGATGTTCGGCGCCACCAGCCTCTACGGCTACATGACCAGGCGCGACCTGACGCAGTTCTCGTCCTTCCTGATCATGGGCCTGATCGGCGTGGTTATCGCGAGCCTCGTCAACCTGTTCCTCGGCTCGACCGCGCTGCAGTTCGCCATCTCGGTGATCGGCATCGCCGTCTTCATCGGCCTGACCGCCTGGGACACCCAGACGATCAAGGAGCAGTATGCCGAGAATTTCGACGCTGAATCGCAGCAGAAGCTCGCCGTCTTCGGCGCCTTCTCGCTCTATCTGAACTTCATCAACATCTTCCAGCTGCTGCTGAATTTCACCGGCGAGCGCGAATAGGCCGGGCCGTAGCAGGCAACATTTCGAACGAAACCGTGGCCGGAGGGAAAACCTCCGGCCACGGTTTTCTTGGGACAGCGCTCATCGCGGTTCTGTGAGGCGCCACGCGACCAGTACCCTTGAGTTTACGCACGCCCCTTTGCTAGCCTGCCGGTCATGCCAATCAGCCGCGAGGACGTATGGAACAGGTGACGCTTCACGGCGACGGCATCTCGGCAACCATCATTGGGCAAGGTGCTGAACTGGTGTCCTTGCGCGACGCCGACGGCGCGGAGCTTCTGTGGCAGGCAGGGCCCGCCTGGCGGCGCCATTCCCCGGTTTTGTTTCCGATCGTCGGCCGGCTGAAGGGCGATCAGTTGCGCCATCGCGGCCAAAACTATCCGATGACGCAGCACGGCTTTGCCCGCGACAGGCGCTTTGCCTGGGCGGAGCAGGGGCCTTCCTCCTGCACGCTTGTTCTGACGGATGATGATGAAACATTCGTCCACTATCCGTTCGCTTTCCGCCTGGCCATAAGCTACAGCCTTGGCCCTGCTCAACTCGACGTGACCTTCGAGATCACCAACACCGGCGATGAGGTGTTGCCGGCCTCGATCGGCGCGCACCCGGCATTCAACTGGCCACTGCTGCCGGAACTGCCCAAGGAAGCCTATCGGCTGACCTTTGCCGACAACGAGACCGCGCCGATCCGCCGCCTGAAAGACGGGCTCATGCTGCCAACGCCGCAACCCACACCCGTCGAGGGAAAGACGCTTGCGCTCTCCGAGCGGCTGTTCGACGACGACGCCGTCATTCTGGACCGGCCCGCCAGCAGCAGCGTGCGCTATGCCGCCGAGCGCGGTCCAGCGATCGAAATGTCGTGGCAGGGATTCAACGAGCTGGGCATTTGGTCCAAGCCGGGCGGAGCGCCGTTCCTGTGCATCGAGCCTTGGCACGGCATCGCAAGCCCGGTCGATTTCGATGGCGAGTTTGCCGATAAGCCGGGCGCGATGCTGATCGAGCCGGGCGCGAAGCGCAGGCTGACCTACCGGATCGTCATCAGCCGGGAGCCGTAAGGCATGGCCTTTGCGATCAAGGCCGAGGTCGAGGACCCGCTGGCGCAAACCTTCTCGTTCGCCGCGCAGAAAACGATGTATGGCGGCAAGCTTATCGCCGAAGGCGACACAATCTTCGTGTTTGCCAGCGAGAACGAAGGCGGGCAGGGGCTTATCGCGCGCGGTGTCGTCACCTCTTCCGAGCCGATCCCCAGAAGACCCGATCTCGAACGACAGACACCGCGCGTCAGTGTTTCCATCCGCCGCACCGCGCTGGTTGCGCGGCGATTGGGCCGAGACGAGCTCAAGCGGTTCAAGGACTGGAACGATGGCCGGCCCGAGACCGAGATCAACTTCAAATTCTATCGACAGGCGACGAACAAGATCGTCGGCATCTCCGATGAAGCGGCGGCGTTTCTCGACGGTTTTTTCTAAAACATGTCTCCCGAAGTGCAGCGGTTTCGGAACAAAGACATGCTTAAAATCAAAGACCTAAAGCAGGTCGCGTGAATCCTTTTCCACGCGACCTGCTTTAGGACGGCAAGCCACGGACCAAATCGATCTCCTTCAATGGATCGCCGCCGTCGATGAAGAGCCTGCCATGTGGCTTCAGGGCCGCCTTGATGCGCGTCAACGCTTCCCGGCCGGCTTCGGGATGACGCCCGTCGAGCGCGCCGACCCGCATGGCAAAGGCGATGTCGAAGAGGGCATCGCCGGACCTCAACGCGAAGTCCTCGATCGCTACATGCCTGAAATCGAGCCGGCCCAAAGCCATCTCATCGGCCGATCCCGAGCGCGCCAATCGGATTGCCTTTTCCGAACGGTCGATGGCCAGAATGAAGCCGCGATCGATACGGCGAGCGACAGCACGAGCGGCAACGCCGGGGCCGCATCCGATCTCCAGGACGCGAAGTCCCGGCTTCAATGGAAGAGCTTCGACGAAGGCGGATATCCGCACAGAGAGTTCGGCAGCCATGAGATGAGTTATGCAATCCGGTTTGCGGGCCACGCAAGCGGGACCGCGCAGAGTGCGATTGCTGGCAGGGCAGGGCGTGAAACGGCGGGCGCAGCCTTCATGGACGGCTCGACGCGGTTCGTTGTAAACGTTCCGACCGATTGAATTTGAAGGAGACCAGCGTGGACCGGTTCACGGGAGGCTGCCTGTGCGGCAATGTCCGACTCGTGGCGTCGGGCCGCCCGTACAGGGTCGGCATCTGTCACTGCCTGGACTGCCGCAAGCATCATGGCGCGCTCTTTTATGCCGCCGCGGTTTTCCCTCAGGACGCCGTGACGATCGATGGCGAGACACGCGACTATGCCGGACGATTTTTCTGTCCGCGTTGCGGCTCATCCGTTTTCGCGCGTACCGCGGACGAAATCGAAGTGCACCTCGGGACCCTGGATGAACCTGACCAACTGGTGCCGACCTACGAACTCTGGACCGTCGCGAGTCTTGGCTGCCGCCGTTTCCGCTCACGAGACGATACGAACGCGATCGTGGCACCACGGGCCGCTCTGTGGAGTAGGGGCTACCGGCCGCTCTCGAGGCCAGGCCGGCCGTCACTCCGGAAGACCGGCCTTGCGAAAGCCATCGACGAAATGCTCGAGCGTCGCGGCGTCGCGGAACGGCTCCGTCCAGACCCAGTGGCGGGTCGTGAAATGCGGGTTGGCGACGAGGAACAGGTCGACCTCGGCGCGCGCCTCGTCGAGCCGGCCGAGCTGGGCAAGGCTCGCCGCCAGGAAACGGCGTGAGCTGGTCCGATAGGTCTCGTCCCGGCGCAGCGTCTCGACTGCGGCTTCGTATTCGCCGGCCGCATATTGCCCCTGGCCGAGCGTCAGATAGTACCAGCTTGCCGGATAGGGGTTCAGCCGGAACGCCTTACGAATGTGCTCAAGGCCTTCCTCGATACGCCCGGCCAGAACCTCGATGTCGGATATTGTCGCCCAGGCGTCGGCTTCGTTCGGGTCGAGCTCGAACGCCTTGGTGAATTCAGCGTCCGCCTCGTCGAAGCGCCGCTCATAGGCGAGCAGGTTGGCGAGCACCCAGCGGCAGCCGGCATCGTTGGGATCGATCGCGACTGCCTTGCGCGCCAGCTCTAAAGCAACGCTGCGGTTAGGCTCAATCGGCTCGCCCCAATGCACCCATCCCATCCAGTGGTTCATGGCAAGCCAGCGATAGGCCTCGGCGTAGTCCGGATCGAGCGAAACCGCGCGCGTCAGCATCAGATGCGCTTCCCGCGCCGTCTGCGGCGAATCGTCGATCAGCTTTCGTGCCCGCACGCAGAGATCGTACGCCTCGAGATTTTTGGGCCGGTTGCGCGACGGCGATGCGCGCAGCCTGCCGAGCAACGCCTCCACGATCTTGCCCGTGACCTCGTCCTGAACGGCAAAGATATCTTCCAGGCTGCGATCGAAGCGTTCCGCCCACAGATGTTCGCCGCTCACCGCGTCGACAAGCTGCGCGTTGATGCGCACGCGCCCGGCGGCGCGCCTTGCGCTGCCCTCAAGCAGGTAGCGCACGCCAAGATCCTCGGCGATCGCGCGCACGTCCATCGCCTTTCCCTTGTAGGCAAAGACCGAGTTGCGCGCGATAACGAACAGGCCCGCATTCCTGGACAGGTCGGTGATCAGGTCTTCGGTCAGCCCATCCGCGAAGGATTCCTGCTCGGGATCGTTGCTGAAATTGACGAAGGGCAGCACGGCTATCGACGGCTTGCCGGGCAGCGGCAAAGGATTTCGCTTCGCCTCGCCGAGCCGTTCGATGGCTCCGGTGAAGCGGTAGCCGACGCGCGGAACCGTGGCGATCCATTCGCTGCCGTCGGCGGCCGGACCGAGCAGCTTCCGCAATTGCGCGATCTGGACGGTGAGGTTGCCTTCCTCGACGGCCGTGCCCGCCCATGCCGCGTCCATCAGCTCGGCCTTGGCCAGGATTTCGCCGGGACGTTGGACGAGCGCCGCGAGCAGCTTCAGCCCGCGATAGCCGGCGGCGACGGGGACATCGTTCCGAAGAAGCGTTCCCGCGGCTGAATCAAGCACGTACGGACCAAAGGCAAAGCGCGATCCCTGCATGCGGCGCATCTATAGAGCAATTCCAGGAAAAGTGTGAAGCGTTTAGGCTCGGCGACTTCGCCGTAGCCTTCCGTCCAAATTTACTTCAAATCAAAGAGATAGAGCGGTTCGTCGTTTCCGCGAAACGATGAGCCGCTCAAGCCCATTTGGAAGTTTTGAGAACTATTTGGACGGGCTTAATTACGGCGCTGTCGGCATCCTGCAGAATTCAACCTCATTCAGGTCGAAGGCCACCAACTCCCAAACCGTATGGGGCCTCAAACCATAGGAGGTTGCCATGACCAAAACCCTTGCATCGGTCCCGCATCACGCAGCGCGGCCGGCAGCGCAGGTCGGGCGGGCATCGCGTCGGCGCTACAGCCTGGCGAGCCTGCAAAGCATGATAGCGGCCTGGCGCGAGCAGACACGATTTCGCTGGGATCTCAGGCGAATCTCGGAGGCCAATCCGCATCTGATCGACGATATCGGCCTGACGAAACGACAGGTTGAGGAAGAGATCGCCAAGCTGCCCTTCTGGCAACGATAGGGGAAATGCTGCGCGACATGGCGCCGTCAAAGGTTCACCTGGAGGCGAGGGGGGCGATGCGGAACGGCCGGCTGGCCGCCTTAGCGAAGAGCGAGAAGACGGATATCAATCCTGCCGGACGATGGCGCCGATCATATTGACTAGAAGCCGCGCTGCGGTCAGCGCCGACAGGCCGTCGATGTCGGCGGGAGGATAGAATTCGACGAGGTCGAACCCGGCGATTCTGGCCCGGCTACCGAGGCCCGCGATGAGGTCGATCGCCTGCGTGTAGGTGAGGCCGCCTGGCGTGCGCGCCGCCACGCCCGGCATGATGCCGGGGTCGAGGCTGTCGCAGTCGAGGGTAACGACGACCCGCGCACCTTCCGGATATGGCGGAGAGCAGCTTCGACGCCTTGGGCGTGAATCTCGCGCGCGGTCACGAAGCGGCTGCCATAGGCCCGCGCAGCTTCGATGTCGGTGGTGCGCGCGCTGCCAACGCTGCGGAGCCCGACTTGCACGATGCCGGCGACATGCGGCATCTCGCTTGCCCGGCGCATCGGGCTCGAATAGCCGTAGCGTTCGCCATGCACGTCGTTGAGAGGCTCTTAGCCGCATGAAAGGCTAGGGCAGGGAACCGAGCGCGAGCCTTCTACCGCCGCGAACGAGCCTTGTCCAAGCGGCCATGTTCATGGCTATTGTCGCCCAAGGCCTCAATCACCCGACATTCGCAAACGCGGCCGCGCCCGCATTCGTCGACGGTCCGGCGCAGCTCCGCGCGAAGTGTCGTCAGATGTGCAATGCGGCGGTCAATCTCAGCAATGTGCCGCCGAGCCATATCGTCGATTTCCGCGCAGGACTGGTTCGGCTTCGCACTCATCGCCAGCAGCTCGCGGATGTCGTCCACCTCAAAGCCTAGCTCGCGGGCGTGGCGGACGAAATTGAGCCGGGAGGCGTGGCTGTCATCATAGCGTCGCTGCTGGCCTTGCGAGCGCGGCGGCGGAGGCATCAGCCCGATCTGCTCATAGTAGCGAATCGTCGGCACTTTGACCTTGGTGCGACGCGCCAGTTCTCCGATTGAAAAATCCATCGCAAAAATCCCTTGAACCTCTAGTTACTATAGGGATTAGGGTGCCTCTACAAAAGGAGGCACCGCGAATGGCTGAGCATTGCTGCAATCATGATACGGATGCCGGTTGCACGGCGGCGCCGGCGCTGCCGATGAAGAAGCAGGCTGTCGCGAACAAGGTCCAAGACGCTTGCTGCTCGGGCCGCGTCGCGGTCTTCGACGGCATGAATCCACGCTACAAGCGGGTACTCTGGACAGTGATCGCCATCAACGGCGCCATGTTCCTGACGGAGATGGTGGCTGGCCAGCTTGCCGGGTCGCAAGCCCTGAAAGCCGATGCGCTGGACTTCCTGGGCGATACGGTGACCTATGGCCTGAGCCTCGCGGTCATAGGCGCTTCATTGCGCACACGGGCGACGGCCGCGCTCTTCAAGGGCCTGTCGCTCAGCCTAATGGGACTTTGGGTTTTCGGCTCGACCGTCTATCAGACACTGGTACTCGGCCTGCCGAGCGCGGAAGTGATGGGCCTCATCGGGCTTCTGGCGCTCGCCGCCAACCTCGCATCGGTCGGCCTGTTGATGCCTTACAAAGACGGCGATGCGAACGTGCGATCAGTGTGGCTATGCTCCCGCAACGACGCCATTGGCAACGCCATCGTGATGGCCGCGGCATTGGGCGTTTGGGGGACAGCGACCGCATGGCCCGACCTGATCGTGGCCGCGATCATGGCGGGCATCTTCCTGACATCGTCGGCGCAAATCCTGCGGCAAGCCTGGAACGAATATCGGGAGAAGGAGCACCCATTGCCCGTCGTCGCCGAGTAGCACCGTCGCTTCCAAGCGAAACCGGGCGCTCCATTCGGCGCCAGCGCAGCACATCCAAAAGTCGCATAAGATAGATTATGGAACTTAGGCGTTAAGCGCGGATCTGAAAACGCTGCTGTTTTCTGCCGTCAGGTTCACGCCGCGGCATAACACTGCTGTCGAGAATGCTGCGAACGATCAGCGCAGTTCAAACGCCGTGCAGCCGGTCGGTGTTCACGCTTGGAGCCAATCGGAGCGCCGTTGACGTATACCGATCCGAGCAAACGAGCAGACAAATGAACAAGCGTCTCTATCGCTCTGACTCATAAGGGATTTCGATCGCCATGCCGTCATGGGCCGGCACCACGCCGTCCGGCGTCTCGGCCATCACCGTGGCGTAATCCAGCGGCACGTGCATATGCGTCAGCACGGCGTTTTTCGGCGAAAGCGTCTCGATCCAGCCCAGCGCCTCGCCAAGCGACAGATGGCTTGGGTGGGTGTTGTACTGCAGCGCGTCGATCACCAGCACATCGAGGTCGCGCAGCCGTTCGGCCGTGGCGGCCGGGAAGTCGCTGATATCGGGGCAATAGGCAAGTCCGCCGATGCGGAAGCCAAGTGATATGATGTCGCCATGGATCTGCGGCAGTGGCTCAAGGGTGAGGGGACCCCCCTCGCCTTCGATCACCACCGCTCTGGTATGGTCGATGAGATGCGGCTTGACGATCGGTGGATAGGAACTGCCGGGAGGCGTCTCGAAGCAATAGGCGAACGCCTCGCGCAGCCGCAGCATGGTCGGCTGGTCGGCGTGGATGTCGATGCGGTGTCGCTGTTCGAGCACGTAGCCGCGCAGATCGTCGATGCCATGGATGTGGTCGGCATGCGGATGGGTATAGGCCACCGCGTCGATGCGCTTGACCGAAGCCAGCAGCATCTGTGCACGAAAATCCGGCCCGGTGTCGATGGCGACCGTCGTGCGGGCGCCGTTGGCGGCAATCCGCTCGACAAGGGCGGCCGTGCGCATGCGCCGGTTTTTCGGATTGGCCGGATCGCAATTGCCCCAGTCACCGGTGATGCGCGGCGTGCCGGGCGAGGAGCCGCAGCCGAGAATGGTGAAGCGCAGCCGGTCGCTCATGTCTCAGGCAGCCGCCTCATCTGGACGCGGCATCTTGGCGAACAGCCGGAAGACGTTTTCGGTGGTGATGTCGGCGATCTCTGTCTCACTGACACCGATGGTTTCGGCCAGCACCTTCGCCGTGTTGGCGACATAGGCGGGCTCGTTGCGTTTTCCCCGGTGCGGAACCGGCGCAAGGTAGGGCGCATCGGTCTCGACCAGCAATCGATCGCGTGGGACATCGGCGGCGATGGCGCGCAGCTCGGTCGAGTTCTTGAAGGTCAGGATGCCTGAGAACGAGACGTAACCGCCCAGCGCCACGCCGGCTTCGGCCAGCCTGCGTCCGGACGAAAAGCAATGCAGGATGAAGGGGAAGGCGCCCTTCCCCGTCTCGTCCTCGAGGATCGCCGCCATGTCGTCGTCGGCGTCGCGCGAATGGATGACGAGCGGCAGACCGGTCTCACGCGCCGCAGCGATGTGGGCGCGAAACCCTTGCGCCTGCGCATCGCGCGGCGCGCGGTCATAGAAATAGTCGAGCCCGGCTTCGCCGATCGCCACCACCTTGGGATGGCCGGAAAGCCGCACCAGCTCGTCGGCGGTCACGTCGAGCTCTTCCGCCACATTGTGCGGATGCGTGCCGACCGAGCAATAGACCTCGTTGAAAGTCTCAGCGATTTCAAGGATTTGCTGAAAGCGCTTCACACGCGTCGAGATCGTCACCATGCGGCCGATCCCGGCGGCCAGGGCGCGGGCGACGATTGTCCCCCGCTCCTCGGCGAAGTCCGGAAAATCGAGATGGCAATGGCTGTCGACAAGCATCAGGCTTTGGTGTCCTGCTCGACGTAACGCGGGAACACGCCCTCGGGCGCCGGCAGCGCCGTGCCGGAGACCAGCGCATGGTCTGCGTGAATATGCGCGAAATTGCGCTTGTCCGCCGGCACCGCCAAGAGGTCGAGCAGCTTCGCTGCCGATCCGGGAATGAAGGGCTGGCAAAGCACCGTCACGCGCCGGACGACCTCCGCCGTCGTCCACAGCACCGTCTCCATGCGCTCCGGATCGGTCTTGCGCAGCGCCCAGGGCTCCTGGGACGCGAAGTAGCGGTCGGCTTCGGCCACCACGCCGAAGATCGCCGCCAGCGCCAGATGGATGCCCTGCTCCGCCATCGACTTGCGCGACACGGCAAGCGCCTCCACCGCCTGGTCGAGTATTGCCCTGTCGGCCTCGGCCAGCTCGCCGCGCTTCGGCACCGCGCTGCCGCAGTTCTTGGCAATCATCGACAGCGAGCGCTGCGCAAGATTGCCGAGGCCGTTGGCGAGATCGGCATTGGTGCGGTTGACGATCGCTTCATGGCTGTAGTTGCCGTCCTGGCCGAACGGCACCTCGCGCAGGAAGAAATAGCGCACCTGGTCGACGCCGTAGTGCTCGACCATGGCGAACGGGTCAATGACGTTGCCGACCGACTTCGACATCTTCTCGCCGCGGTTGAACAGGAAGCCGTGGCCGAAGATGCGCTTCGGCAACGGGATTCCCGCCGACATCAGGAAGGCAGGCCAATAGATGGCGTGGAAGCGCACGATATCCTTGCCGATGATGTGCGCGTCTGCCGGCCAGAAACGCCATTTCTCAGCATTTTCATCGGGATAACCGATGCCGGTGATGTAGTTGGTCAAGGCGTCGACCCACACATACATCACATGCTTCTCGTCGCCGGGCACCGGCACGCCCCAGTCGAAGGTGGTGCGCGAGACCGACAGATCCTTCAGCCCCGACTTGACGAATCTCATCACCTCGTTGCGGCGCTCCGCAGGTCCGATGAAATCGGGCTGGCTTTCATAGAGCGCGATCAACCTGTCCTGGTAGGCGGAAAGCCGGAAGAAATAGCTCTCCTCCTCGACCCACTCGACGGGCGTTCCCTGCGGTCCGTAGCGGAGATCGTCGGCGCGGAGTTCGGTCTCTTCCTCGCCGTAATAGGCTTCGTCGCGCACCGAATACCAGCCGGCATAGCCGCCCTTGTAGATGTCGCCGTTGGCGGCCATCGCCTTCCAGATCGCCTGTGAGGAGGCGTAATGCCGCTCCTCGGTGGTGCGGATGAAATCGTCGTTGGAGGCGTTGAGCGCGCTCGCCATGCGCTTGAATTCGGCCGCGTTGCGGTCGGCAAGCTCGCGCGGCGAAATGCCTTCCTTCCTTGCCGTCTGCAGCATCTTGATGCCGTGCTCGTCGGTGCCGGTCAGGAAATAGACGTCCTTGCCGTCGAGCCGTTGGAAGCGGGCGAGCGCGTCGGTGGCGATCAGCTCATAGGCATGGCCGATATGCGGCTTGCCGTTCGGATAGGAGATCGCGGTCGTGATGTAGAATGTGTCGCGTGACATGAATGAACCGTCATGAATGTCTGAATGGAAGCTGTGGCGGGTGGATATCCTATCAGCATGGCGATTGCCATCCCGAGGCCGATGCATGCCGCCCAGCGGCATGCATCAAAAACCGTCACATTCGCATCACAGACTTCAGCCGGTCGATCATGGTCAGGGCGTGCTGCTTCTTGTCGAGGTTGTAGGTCTCGGCCTCAGATATCGTGTTCAGGGCCTCCTGCCAAGCCTCGGACAGCGTTTTGGCCCTGGCGAGGTCGCCGGCTAAAGCCGCTTCGCTGGCGGCCGCCGACAAAAGATCGAGGGCGCGGCGGTTGAAGATATCGAACGGGATCGCCTGGTCGCGCCCGGCGACGGCTTCGGCAAGGCGATGGGCGCCGGCAATGTCGGGCTTCTGCGCCGCCACCAGCGCATCGAGCGCGCCGGCGATTTCCAGCCCGCCATATTGGGTAAGCAGGATCGCGTTGCGGGCGCTGCCCCCTGCCCGCTCGGCCAGTGCCGCGCGCGCCGCAGAATCCTCCGGCGGCGGCGGCTCGATGCCTTCCAGCACCGCCATCAATTCGTCCGGCGCAAGAGGCGTCAGCCGCACCATCTGGCAGCGCGAGCGGATCGTCGGCAAAAGGCTTCCTGGCGCATGCACGATCAGGATGAAAAGCGTGCGCGCCGGCGGCTCCTCGAGATTCTTGAGCAGGGCGTTGGCGGCATTGGTGTTCATGTCGTCGGCCGGGTCGACGATGACGACCCGGTAGCTGCCGTCATGCGAGGTCATCGACAGGAAGCGGCTGACCTTGCGGATCTCGTCCACGGTAAGCACCGTCTTGAAGGTCTTGGTCTTGTCGTTGGCCGGGCGCGTCAGATACAGCACCGAAGGATGCGCGCCGGTGGCGATCTGGCGAAACAACGACGATGACGGGTCGGGAACGGCGAGCGTTTCGGGCGCGGCCTTGAAATCCGGATATTTGAGAAGATGGTGAGCCAGGTGGAAGGCAAGCGTCGCCTTGCCGATGCCGAGCGGCCCGGCGAGGATCAGCGCATGCGGCAGCTTGCCGGAGCGGTAGGCGGCGGCAAGCATGCCAGCCGCCTGCGCATGGCCGATCAGCCGCGGCGTCTCCGACGGCTCGGGAACGCCGTCCAGCGTGTCGTGCTGCTCGGGGGCGATGCGTTCGAAGATCATGCCGGCGCCGTCTGCTTCCTTTGTGCAGGCATCCGCTTTTCCAGCACCGCGAACACGGCCGCGGTGACGACGTTGTCCACCGTTTCGGGATCGGCCGATGCATCGATGACGATGCAGCGTTCCGGCTCCGCCTCGGCGATCGCCAGGAAAGCCTCGCGGCGGCGCTGATGGACGGCAAGCGTCTCCTTCTCGAAGCGGTCGGCGCTGTCGCCGGCGCCGCGGCGTGCCGCCGCGCGTTTCAGCCCTTCGGCCGGATCGATGTCGAAGATCAGCGTCATGTCGGGAACCATCCCGTTGATGGCAGCCGCTTCCAGCGCTTCCATGAAATCCGGATCGAGCCCGCCGGTGACGCCCTGATAGACGCGCGAGGAATCGATGAACCGGTCGCAGAGCACGATCATGCCGCGTTCGACGGCCGGCCGGATCACCTGCTCGACATGGTCGGAACGCGCGGCGGCGAAGAGGATTGCTTCCATCTTCGGGCCGAACGGTTCGGCGGCGCCAGACAGAAGCACATGTCTGACCGCCTCGGCGCCCGGCGAGCCGCCCGGCTCGCGCGTCACCAGAACCTCGTAGCTCTTGGCGCGCATGCGTCGCGCCAGCCGCTCGATCTGCGTCGACTTGCCTGCTCCTTCGCCGCCTTCGAAGGTGATGAAAAATCCGCTCGCCAATCGAGAATGCCTTTGCCCGCGCTGGCCGCTGTCATAGCTCTCGTCCGACAAAAGGTCCACGAGCCTGCCCGATCACAAATGTTTCTGACGCAGCCAGCCGACGGCCAGTTCCTTGGCGGCGTCAAGCGCGCGTTGCGGCAGCGTGCCGACCTTCACTGGCTCGGCGGCGAAAAGCGGCGTCCGCTGGCTCAGGGTGTCGCCTATCCAAACGCGCAACTCCCCGACCGGTTGCCCCTCCTCAACCGGCGCCGCCACCGGACCGTCATAGACAATCCTGGCGGTCAGCTTGTCGCGGTTGGCTATCGGCAGAAAGATGTCCACCGGGCCCTTGGCTTTCAAGGCCACGCCCGATTTGGCGCCGCCGAAGACCTGGGCTTCGCCGATGACCTCGTCCTTGGCGAAGATCTCCGTCTTCTGGAACGAGCGCGATCCCCAGTCGAGCAGCTTGCGCGCCTCCTCGGAGCGCTCGCGATCGCTCGCCAGCCCGCTCAGGGCCGCGATGACCCGGATGTCGTTGTGGCTGACCGTACCGACGATGCCGAAGCCGGCGGATTCGCTCGCGCCGGCCACGAAACCGTCGGCATCGATGCCCATGGCCAAAAGCGGATTGCGGTTCCTCTGGGAAATCTTGTTCCAGGTGAAATCCGGCTGGCCGTAATAGTGGAAGAACTCCGGATAGTCGCGCCAGATATGCAGCGCCAGCATCGTGAGTTCCCGCACCGTCGTCTGCTGGCCATCGGCCGGCAACCCGGTCGAGTTGACGAAGGTCGATTTCGAGAGGCCGATCTCGCGGGCACGCTCCGTCATCTGCGCCGCGAAATTCGCCTCCGAGCCGGCCATGCCTTCGGCGAGCACGATGCAGCCGTCGTTGGCGGCCTGCACGGTCACGCCCTGGATCAGATCCTCGACGCGGACCGCTGATTTGAGCTTGGCGAACATGGTCGAGGTTCCGGACGGCGCGCCGCCCGTGCGCCAGGCGTTCTCGCTGACCACGAAAGTGTCGTCGAGCGTGATCCGCTTCGACTTGATGGCGTTGAACACCACTTCCATCGTCATCAGCTTGGCCATCGAGGCCGGCGGGATCGGCTTGTCGGCATCCTTGGCGAACAGCACCGTGCCGGTATCGGCATCGATCATGAAGGCCTGGGCCGCCTTGGTCTCGAAAAGCTGCGCGCCCGCCGGGGCGGCGCAGAGCAGCATCAGCACCAATCCCAGAAGTCCGGCGAAAGGCTGAAAGACGCGGAACTGCATGAAATATCGACCCTTTAGCCGGATTGGCCCTGCCAAGCTATCAGGGTTTTTTCGGCCGGATCAACGGCGCGCGCGAAATTGATCAGTTTCGCACAACCAATGCGTCCGGCGCCCCGTGTGACCAGGCCGCCTGCAGCAGGTCGTCGATGCTGCCGTGGCCATCCGGATAGACGTTGACCGCATACCAGTCGTCGCCATCGAGCTCGGTGCGCTGGATTTCGGTCCTGCCGAACGGCTCGAGAGCCGCCGCCACGCGCTTTGCCCGGGCGGCATCGTCGAAGGAGCCGGCGGCGACATAATCCGTGGCCGGCACTTGGGGATTCGATTTCTTCCACGACTGCAGGATGTCGGCCGGCGACATGCCGCTGGTGTCGAGGGCGGCAAAGACGTCGGCGCGATTGACGCGCTCATCCGCGTAGGACAGCGAGGCCATGGCGAAGGGTGAATTCGGCGGCAGCCGGTACTGCGGCCGCTCCGGCACGATCGGCCCGAAATCGGGCAGCACGACATCGCTGGCGCCCGGCACCTGCGCCGACATCGCCGGTTGCGCGGTCGGCTGCTCCGACAGTCCCGGCTGCGCGGCGAAAGCCTGTCCTGAATTGGTCAACTGGCCGGGGAACGGCACAGCGGCCGCAGGCGCGTCCACCTGCATGCTGGGCGACGGGCCGTTCATGGCCACCATCACGCCGGTCGGCAGGCCGTCGGACGGATCCGGCCGCCTGTTGCCGGGATGGTAGGAGGCCATCAGATACTGGTCGTCATTGCCGTCGAGCGGCGCGCGGCCGACATATTCGACCTTCACCTTTGCGGTGCCGACCTTGTCGTAGTCGAGCATTTGCGCGGCACGCTCCGAGACGTCGATGATGCGGCCCTCATGATATGGGCCACGGTCGTTGACGCGCACGATGACCGAGCTGCCGGTGTCGAGATTGGTGACGCGGGCATAGCTCGGCAGCGGCATGGTCGGGTGTGCCGCCGTCAGTTGCGCCGTGTCGTAGACTTCGCCATTGGCGGTCAGGCGGCCGTGGAAGGCATCGCCGTACCACGACGCCAGACCCACCTTGGCGTAGCGCTTGTCTTCCTTGGGATAGTACCACTTACCGCGCACTTGGTACGGCTTGCCGAGCTGGTCGCGGCCGCCGCCGCGCCGCATGAAGTCGACGCGCGGGCTTGCCTTCACGCCGTATTCGGATTCGGCGAAATATTCCTTGGAGCGGACCTTCTTATGGACCATCCCTTTCGGCCCAGGCTGCGACGCGCAAGCGGCAAGCAGCACCGCCGACAGGGCGCACAGCGCGAAAGCAGAAGCGCGACGAAGACGCGGGCGCGCCGAGGTCTGCATGTTTTCGATTGTCCCCTACAAGTCTCGCCGCCACCAGACGGAGCCAAAGCGCCCGCGAATGCCAGCAACACCTTGATCCCCAATCCCTTGTGCACAGGAATTGTTTATCACGATATTAATCGATTATGGCCGCAACCGGGCGAGATTATGGCGAGAACTGCCGGTCAGAGCGGAGCCTTGGATGAGCGCCGGATGGAGGGGCAGCTTTTTGGAGGGGGACTTCCATTTCCAACCGGCGCTCATAGCGCCGGAACGCCCTGCGCCAACCAGAAGTTTAGCATTTGCGTCCTCAGGGACTTCCTAGATCGAACGGATGACTCGGCTCATCTATATTAGCTATCGCTTGATGAAGCCGTCAGCCGCGACAGGTAGAGGCGCTTTCGAACCTTGCTGGAGGCGTTGCCATCGGGCTCGCCTTAGCGGGATAAGAAAACGCCCACCACGTTTTCCGCAGCGGGCGCTAGTTCGGGAGGAAAATCAGACGTGTGCGGTCAGGGGCGTCCCCTTTTGCCCTCCGACAACGGTACGCCTCGCTTAGCTGGATAATAAGCGCGCACCGGTTGAAGCGCTGCATATTCAAGCTGCGTGACTTTTCCGCCACAGACATCAGAACACCCGCCCAACCAAGCAGCCGGGTGTGCGCATCTTTTGTCCCGACCGCGGGAAGGCCCGCCACGGTGGTTGACGCAGCCCCGACCGCCGCATTACAGGAATGAAGCGCGAACCGGTCGGGGGACGCCTCCGGTGCCAATTTGGCGCCGACGATCAAAAATCGACCGATAGCGATGATCCTAAGTGGTTGAAATACCGCGATGGAGGGATGGCCGAGCGGTTTAAGGCACCGGTCTTGAAATTCGCTTGCTGCCGTACTCCCCTGTCCTGCCCTGTACCGTTATATGCTGGATTATCAAGGCGATAGGTACATTTCTGTCACTGTTCGTCCCAAGCAATACTGGTCGGTGCTACCGAGTTCGGTAGCAAAATGGTAGCAGCACGTTCTTGGCGCGTTCTTACATTAACGAACACTAAAAAGCCCGCCACCGTGAGGCAGCGGGCCGAAGGTGGGACAAGTTGCACACCCGGTAGGTGTTGATCGGTGCCGGGGGAAGAAATTGCAATACGCACTTTTAAGTTGAATATTGCCGAGCGACGGTGTTCAATACCAAAAGAGCAATAATGGGGCGGGGCTAATGAACACGCAGCTGTGGAAGACTGCAGTCGAAACCGAAGAGATCGGAGACGGTCACTATGTGCGCGTCATCGAAGATGGCGTCGTAAGCATTAAGGAATTTCGTTCCCAAGCAGAAGCTAGCTCCTTCGCCAGCAAGGAAAACGCACGACTCGGGATTTCCTCCCCTCTCAGAAAATAAAACGGCCCGGAAGCCGAAGCCGCCGGGCCGCAAACCGAGAATTTGTCGTTTGCTCAATCGGCGCGGGCCTTCCTCCGCTCCCGCTCCGCGTCAAGATGCCTCAGTTCCGCAAGCACCAGCGCTTGATTCTCCGGCGACAATGCTGCCCAGAGTTTCATCAACTCGATAGCCTCGGGCACCCTCATATTGGCCATCGTCAAATCTCCCCGTCTTCGGCCGCAACATCGAAGATGCTGCATGTCACGCCGATCACCGGCCCTTGGCCCCAAGCCTCCGACCATCCCATGAATGGCTCATCGTCGCCCCCATGCTCATACCGCAACACAAGAAGACATAGCTGCGGTGCAGGCCTACACGCGCGACTTCGTGGCGAATGCCCTCTGGCTCGAAATCAACGCGGCCGATCCAGCGCTTCCACCGCACGCCGGCTCGACAAACGATTTCCTGATGAGATGGATCAAGAAGAGCATCGGGCATGTCGCCGAGCGATCGACTGCAACGCTCGACGATTTGAACTGCGCGCAAGAGCTAAAAGCGAGGACCGCAAAGTGAAAGGCCACGTCAAAGAACGCTCGCCCGGCAAATGGGTCATTGTCCTCGACGTGTACGACGCTGCCGGCAAGCGCCGCCGGAAGTGGCATACGTTCGAAACGACATCGAAGCGCAAGGCCGAGGAAGAATGTTCCCGGTTGATCACCGAGATCAAGCACGGCAACTATGTCGAGCCGACCAAGCAGACCATGGCCGAGTTCCTCGACGAGTGGCTGACCTTCATCAAGCCGTCGGTCGCGCCGAAGACGCATGAGAGATACGCCGAAATATGCCGCAAGGGTCTGGTTCCGCTCATCGGCACCGTCGTCTTGGCGAAGCTGAAGACCGACCGCATCGACTCCGCCTTCACCGACGCCCTGACAAAGCCGCGCTCCGATCACCGCAAGCGCAAGGATGGCGAGCAGCCGAAGCCCCTTCCCCCGCTGTCGCCGCGTACCGTCCACCACTACCGCCGCGTTCTCATCAAGGCATTGGGCCAGGCGGTGACATGGGAGCGGTTATCTCGGAACCCGGCAGCGGCTACGACGCCGCCGAAGGTCGAGCGCAAGAAGATGCTCGCCTACGATGCTGCACAGACCGCGCAGCTCATCGAAGACCTTCGCCCGACCCGTATGTTCATCCTTCTGGCGGTGAAATGCGGTCTGCGCCGCGGCGAGATCCTTGCCTTGCGCCGGCGCCATGTCGAGCTAGGCGACAACTTGCGCCGCCTCTCGATCGTCGAGAGCGCCGAGCAGACCAAAGATGGTGTGCGCTATAAGGAGCCTAAGAGCGGCAGGGCCAGAACCGTGGCGCTGTCGGCAAGCACAGTCGCCGAGCTGAAGGCGCACTGGACGCGGCAGGCGGAAGAGCAGCTTCGGCTTGGCATTCGTCCCCAGATGCTGACGGCTTCGTTGTCGCCTAGGTCGACGGCTCGCCGTTGCAGCCGCGGTCGCTCACGCATGAATGGGTCCGCGTCCTTTCGAAGACAAGGCTTCCACGCATCCGCTTCCATGACCTTCGGCACACGCATGCCTCACAGATGCTATCGGCCGGCGTCCACCCAAAGGTCGCCAGCGAACGCCTTGGGCATTCGTCGATCGGCATCACGCTCGACCTATATTCGCACGTCATGCCGGGAATGCAGGCAGACGCCGCCGAAGCTGTTGACGCGGCGATCAGGAGCGCGGTAAAGCCCGGTAGCTGAGCGCGTTCGGTAGCAAAATGGTAGCAGCGGCCCAAATGGCCGAGGTCAAAACGCCAAAAACGCTAACGAAAACAATACTTGGAGGGATGGCCGAGCGGTTTAAGGCACCGGTCTTGAAAACCGGCGTGGGCGCAAGTTCACCGTGGGTTCGAATCCCACTCCCTCCGCCACAACCACAAATAAAATCAATTATTTGCCTGCAGCAAACCGTGTTTGCCATAACCTGCCCGGCCCGCAAAATTGTTGGAGTCAAGGATCAACTAAGCGGTCCCTCCCCGCCCGGCTGCCAATTTGCAATGCCATCTCTTTCCTGCAACTATTCGGGCGGGGTCGAGACCTGCAGGGGGAAGGTACCGGAATGACTGCCGATCGGTGGCTGGTAGCAGCGAGCAATTTTGTCGCCGCGCTTTTTGGTATCTTCGTTGATCTCGCAATATCGGACTTTCCTGGCGTCGAAACGTGGCTTGAGAAATGGCAAACTTTGATCGCCGGCATCCTTGCCGTTGCCGCTGCGGCAATCACTATCCGCCAAATGCAAGTCTCTGACGCCGGGCAGCAGCGGCGACATGAACATCTCATTCGCTTGAGTATGCGATCAGAAGCGCTCGCTGTGTTGCGGGCACATACGGTGCTTACTCCAATGTTTTTGGGGATCGCGGAGGGCTTTCGTACTGCACTCGGGCGACAGGAGATAGGCGCCCCCTTCGAGACACATATTGATGCCCTCGAACATGCCTTGGCGAATGACGAAATGCGAGCAGTGAGACCTTTCCTCGGCTAGTTCATCCCCGAGAACGGCGGCGGCGCGTCGGGGTGAGACTCAAGAAATCGTCGCCGACCGCTCATCTGCGCGAAGGCGAAGCCGGCATCATCGACATGTAGGTGGGATCAGATGGACGAACCGCTACTTTGCAGGCGGCGCGTTCGGGTCTGGGCAATCAAGGCTTGACAATTGCACACACGGGGAAGGCCGATCGCCTACGCCGCCATAACGTTCCACGAGTTTTGCAAATCCGTAGGCGAAGGCGAAAAGAAGCGCCAGGACAACCACTATTCGGATGGCCATGGGGGATTGTAGCAGGATCCCGCATAGGATTGAGCATACCGCAAATTGCAACATCCTCGATGTGACCATCCGTTTTTGCTGCCCGACCACAGCACGGCGACAGCAGCTCTCGGCTCTATCCGAGAGAACCGAAAGCGAAGTAGCCGCTTAGCGCTGGCGCTTGTCCGGCGTCACTGCATGGGTGGTGAACTGAAGGTTCCGGTCGTCCCGGCCGCCCGGCATTCGTGGCAGAAGATCACTTTGATCAGATCACAGTGCAGGCATCTATGATCCGGCCCGAGGCGCTTCACCAGCTCTGCCACGTCCAGGACGGCGCTGCGCTTGCAGATGAGACAGCCTACCGACAGACCTGTGCCGGCTTCGAGCTTTTTGCCAAGCGTGTTTCTACGAAGGGGAATTTCATTGTCATGGCGATCTCGCTGAACGGGGTCGCCGCACCGGGAAGGATTATATTCCTGAGTCAGAGAGCGAAGGCAAGACGATCGCTCATCGAAGCACCCACCAAACGATGGCGGCACACTGCAAAAACAGGAGCGCGGCACACGCGATCAATATACCTCTTTGCGCTCCCCACCATGGCGGCTCAGCGGGCACAAGCCCGAACTGCCGGGCACGCTCCATAGCGATTTTCAGCAGGGCTGCAGATGTTTCGCGCGGCGTCCACCCTTGAGCTTCCGAGGCAGTCACCAAGGCTTTGACTGCGGCTTCCAAGGCGACTTCACAGTTGACGTCCCGATCTGGGCTACCTTCTGGCAATATGGGCGGTTGAACGGCTCGGGACATGCACAAAAAAGCGAGTAGCGGATGAAAGGTTCCCGCGTTTTGACGGACATGCAAGGCAGCCCTGCGAGCGCCCGTTTGCCGGCCGCTATCCTACAGCGCATCTGTCGCCGATGTGGCCCCAGCTACCAGCCCAAATGGATTATCTGGGAAAGATCGGCGATGTCGCCATAGATCATCGAACCTTTGACGAGAAAACACTTGCCACCCAGGACCTCGAAGATTGGGCTTGAGGCGGTGCAAACCGGCGGAACCTTGCGGTCCTTGGCTTCGGCATAGCCGACGCTGATCGCGAGGATAGCGAGAGCAATGAGAGTCGTTTTGCTCATATCGAACCCCTAAAGCCAACTGGCTTCTTGGGCCGCAAAACCGGGTTGCCTGCCCTTAAGTAGCATCGGACCATGATGGCTTCATTCTATCGATTGGAGACGCGGGCTCATCTTTTTGCCGTAGGCGCAAAGACGGGTTCGCTTCGCCAGCGAGATGGCATCGCTACCGGCTGGCATCAGCCAATCGATCGCCGCGACCTTCGGCAGGTCACCTGGCATTCGACGCCAGTCCATGAGCCGTTGGAGATGGATGCCTGATTGGTTCCGTTAGCTGGCGCCAACAACTGGTGCGAAGACGCCATGTGCATGGGGATTCACAACCCCCCGGATTTGATCTAGTCTTCCCGCTCGAAGAAATCGCAGGTGGCAACCATGGAAGCGATGTTCGATGACCTCTCGGCGGCTCTCAGGGAGCCACGTACAGACGTTTGGGGCAAGGCCCGCGTCTTGGCCCTAGACTTCGCCGGCAAGCTTTTCCTGGGCATTGCCATCGGGCTCGGCATTGCCATCGGAATGGCCATCGCCGGTTAGCACTATCGGGAATGTCGCCCGCTGCGGAGCCGCTACAGCGTCTTTGCTGTCCGCTGTTAGAACATACCGCTTTTGGGCTTGCGATTGGCCTAGGGATCGCGTTGGCCCACCTACTACATTAGCATAGATTATATTCGGAGACGAACATACCATCCAGCGTTTTCAGGCGCTTGTGGGGATCTTCCAATGCGCACAATTCTGGCTCTAGCCGCGCTAACAAGCTGTTTCGCTCTCTGGGATCGACTTGCGAGCGACGAGTCCTATAGCGCCACTTTGCAGCGAAACATTTTTGGTAGAGTGCTTTCTAGATGAATTGCTCGCTGATCTAACAGTTGCTGAACCCGCAAGGCTGGCGCCAGCCAGCCGTGCTAAACGGCTGGCGTCGTCCATTCTGGAGCACAGCCATGACCTCTCCCATTGGAAGCCAGCACAACGCTGCTGGCGCGGTGCAGCGTACCAACAGACCTCAGCCCTCACCCGAGGGGACCTTTCCCGGCAAGAGCGCCGACAGCGTCGGCCATCTCGCGAAGGCCTCGGTTTTGGAAACGGGCGACACCGAGCCGGGCGCGCAAGGTCGAGCGGCATCTCGAATCGCTCGGATGGACCTCACCTTGCTTCCGCCGACTGGCTCGGGTGATGGCCAGGTGCCGGATACAGGAAGCGACGGCGACGGCGTTGCGGGTCAAGACGCAGGAGACAACGCCATCGGCTGACCCGCCCAAACAGGTCGGCCCGAATTTTCTTGGCGGCGGGTATTTTTCAGCCTGTCCTGCTGCCGCCGGTATCGTGCCAAGTTTCTGGACAGATGCCTCAGGGCCGGCGCCAACGCTGCTTTCACAAGCGCGTGCGTTTGGTTGATTTATCGGACAAGATATGATGCTTGTCGCGCCCATGAAAAAGCTCTGCCTGATGGTTCTGGCGTCTCTGACGCTGCCCTGGCCGGCCAAGGCGATGGACAACACGCTTCGCGCCGGCCTGCTGAAACTCGATCCTGAAACTCGTCTCGAACAGCGCTGCGACGCTGAGGTGCTCGATCGGATCAGCCACGACGACCACAAATTCAAGGCCGACCGTGTGGTGGCCTATGCCTTCGCCACGCCGCAGATGAGCGCCGATGCGATCAAGAGCCCCGGTGCCGCCTTCCGCAGCAAGGGTCAATGGTACCGGCTGAAGTTCAAGTGCCAGACCGCGCCCGACCACATGCAGGTGCTGCAGTTCCGCTACAAGATCGGTGACGAGATCCCGGAAACCGACTGGTCAAAATACAACCTTTACGACTGACGGATTGCCCGCGGTGGAACGGGACGGCCGGCAAGCGCTTGTTCCTGTTCGTTCCCTTGACGTGCGGAAACCATGCACGTAGAGCAATCCCAGAAAAAGCGCGCAGTGGTTTTTCCGTCCGGAATTGCGTGAAAACAATGACTTAGAGAGGGTCGGCGATTCTATCGAACGTTGAGCTGCTCTACCGTCGGAACATTCGACGATCGATACACGGCGAACAGGGAAGAGCTTCCAGACGATGGATATTTTCAGCGCCGCGAGCCTGACAGCCCTTCTTCAGGTCATCGCGATCGACCTGGTGCTTGCAGGCGACAATGCCATCGTCATCGGGCTGGCGGCCGCCGGCCTGCCCACGGAGCAGCGCAAAAAGGCAATTCTGATCGGCGTGTTGGCTGCAACGGTGCTGCGCATCCTGTTCGCGGCGGTCACGGTCAAGCTGCTTGCCATCGTCGGTCTGCTGCTCGCCGGCGGCATCCTGCTGTTGTGGGTATGCTGGAAGATGTATCGCGAGCTGCGCACCTCCCAAGCCGACGAGCAGGAGGCGACGGAGGCGCTGGCCAATTCCGATCTCGACGGCGACAAGGCGATTGCCGGCAAGGCGCCGCGCAAGACGCTTGGCCAGGCGGCGCTGCAGATCGTCATCGCGGATGTGTCGATGTCGCTGGACAACGTTCTGGCCGTCGCCGGCGCCGCGCGGGATCATTTCTGGGTGCTGATCATCGGGCTCGTGCTGTCGATCGGCTTGATGGGCCTTGCCGCGAGCTTCATTGCCCGGCTGCTGCACCGCTACCGCTGGATTGCCTATGTCGGCCTGGCGATCATCCTCTACGTCGCACTCGACATGGTCTACCGCGGCGCGATGGAGGTCTGGCCGCACGTCAACAACGCAGTGAGCTGACGCCGCCACCTTACGCGGGCTTCGGCCGGCCGATGATCCGGCACTTCGCATTGCGTTTTGCCGCAGCAAGGGCCAACCCATACCAATGCCGCAATTAGTGTGGTATTGCGCCGCCGATCCCGAAAAAGCCTGGAAAACCTTATGTCTGCCCCTCGTGTCAGTTTCGTCAGCCTTGGATGCCCGAAGGCGCTCGTCGATTCCGAGCGCATCATCACGCGGCTGCGTGCCGAAGGTTACGAGATCGCCCGCAAGCATGACGGCGCGGACCTCGTCGTCGTCAACACTTGCGGCTTCCTCGATTCCGCGCGCGACGAGTCGCTCAATGCCATCGGCTCCGCCCTATCGGAAAACGGCCGTGTCATCGTCACCGGCTGCCTCGGCGCCGAGCCGGAGGTGATCCGCGAGAAGCACCCCAATGTGCTGGCGATCACCGGTCCGCAGGCCTATGAGAGCGTGATGGCGGCCGTGCATGAGGCCGCCCCGCCGAGCCACGATCCCTATGTCGATCTCCTGCCGCCGCAGGGCGTGAAGCTCACGCCGCGGCATTACGCCTATCTCAAGATTTCGGAAGGGTGCAACAACCGCTGCACCTTCTGCATCATCCCGGCGCTGCGCGGCGACCTCGTCTCGCGGCCGGCGGCGGACGTGCTGCGCGAGGCCGAGAAGCTCGCCAAAGCCGGCGTCAAGGAGATCCTCGTCATCTCCCAGGACACCAGCGCCTACGGCATCGACATCAAGTACCAGACGAGCCTGTTCGGCGATCGCGAGGTGCGGGCGAAATTCCTCGACCTCGCCGAGGAGCTCGGCAAGCTCGGCATCTGGGTACGCATGCACTATGTGTACCCCTACCCGCATGTCGCCGACGTCATTCCGCTGATGGCGGAGGGCAAGATCCTTCCCTATCTCGACATCCCTTTCCAGCATGCCTCGCCGCAGGTGCTGAAGAACATGCGCCGTCCCGCTCATGGCGAAAAGACGCTGGAGCGGATCCGCGGCTGGCGTGAGGTCTGCCCGGATCTTGCCATCCGCTCGACCTTCATCGTCGGCTTCCCCGGCGAGACCGAAGACGATTTCCAGATGCTGCTCGACTGGCTGGACGAGGCAAAAATCGACCGCGCCGGCTGCTTCAAATACGAACCGGTCAAGGGCGCGCGTTCCAACGACCTCGGCCTGGAGCAGGTGCCGCAGGACATCAAGGAGGCGCGCTGGCACCGCTTCATGCAGCGCCAGCAGAAGATCTCGGCAACGCAGCTCGCCAGGAAGGTCGGCAAGCGCCTGCCGGTGCTGATTGACGAGGCGCATGGCGCCTCGGCCAAGGGCCGCACCAAGTACGACGCGCCCGAGATCGACGGCTCCGTGCATATCCAGTCGCGGCGGCCGCTGCGTGCCGGCGAGATCGTCACCGTCAAGATCGACCGCGCCGACGCTTACGATCTGTACGGTACCGCGGTTTAGATTCAAACATCTTCGAGCGGCCAACACTCGGACGGACCAGCTCAGGATTGATGGCGGGCCGGTCCGGTTTCACCACGTTCCCGCGGGATGGCAAAGCCGCCGAAAGGGCGCCTCTGCGGCGCCCTCAGACTGTTGACCGCCGCGTTTCGTTAGAGCTTCACCGCTTCGATTGCAGCCAGGGAACGGTCGATCACCTGATTGAGAGTCTCATCCAGGCGCATGCCCGTCGATTCGGCCGCGACCACCGACAGCCGTGCAGCAAATCCTAAATGGTAGTCCACGAACCAATCAGGGCGCGGTTCCGGCTCCGGAAACGGTCCCCACCACGGGGGAAGCTTCGGTATCTTCGGTCGCGTAGGGCACCAATCGTCAAGGTCGTTCAACAGCGCCTTCATATCGAGTCCGCCTCGCTCGGCCACCCACGCGTAGCGGACAAATTCGTCAGCAACCGCGGCGCCCAGTTCATGCGGCGGCAGCGGCTGAGGATTGAGTGCGATTTGCGCAAGGCGGCCCTGCGGTCCGCGCGGGATGACATCGAAGATGGCGGGAATGCGTTTCCCGATGATTGCCAAAAGCTTTTTATTCAATTGCATAAGACCTCCTTCTACGGGCGCTTGTCACGCCAGCTGATTTCGTCTGAACTGCATGATCAGCATGGAAGTAGAGGTCATTGACGTATGTGAAAGCGGTCACGGAACCGGTCACAGATATTGCACCGGACGCGTGAAGGTGTGGATCTCAAGAAAAAGCTGGAGTGAGGTGTGGTTTCAAATACTTGTCGCGCAAAGCCGTCGAACGACCCCTCGCCGACTGGCCAACGCTAAGTACAGCTTCCGCCTGAGGCGGGGAGTCTTGCCAATCCATCTTACAAGCGAATTCTGGTATTCGCTCAAGCCATAGACAAACATCCGCCCAAATCAGACATGGGTCGTCAGCAGTCTGAGGGCGCCCACAAGGCGCCCTCCTTCGGTTCGAAAATTTGTTGCCGCTTACTGCGGCAGCTTGTCGTCGATGCCTTTGACGTAGAAGTTCATGCCGAGAAGCGTGCCGTCGTCGGCGACCTCGCCGTCCTTCAGCCAAGGCGAGCCGTCCTGCTTGGACACCGGGCCGGTGAAGGGGTTCCATCCGTCGGCGATCTTCTTCGTGGTCGCCTCCGCCATTGCCTTGACGTCGTCGGGCATGTTGGTGAAGGGAGCCAGCTTAACCGCGCCGTCCTTGATGCCCAGCCACACATTGTCCGGCTTCCAGGTGCCGTCCAGCGCTGCCTGGACGCGGCTGATATAGTACGGGCCCCACTCGTCGGTCAGCGCAGTCAACTGCGCGTTCGGCGCGAACTTGATCATGTCGGACGACTGGCCGAAGCCGTGCAGCTTGCGTTCCTCGGCGACCTGCAGGGCGGCGGTGGAGTCGGTATGCTGGACGATGATGTCGGCGCCCTGGTCGAACAGCGCCTTGGCCGCGTCGGCTTCCTTGCCCGGATCGAACCAGGAGTTCACCCACACGATCTTGACCTTGAAATCGGGATTGACCGACTGCGCGCCGAGCATGAAGGAGTTGATGCCCATCACCACTTCCGGGATCGGGAAGGAGACGATGTAGCCGGCCAGCCCCTTCTTCGATTCCTTGGCGGCGATCTGGCCGAGCACATAGCGGCCTTCATAGAAGCGTGCGTTATAGATGCCGAGATTGTCGCCGGTCTTGTAGCCGGTGGCATGCTCGAACATCACCTTGGGAAACTTCTTGGCCACCTTCACCTCGGCGTCCATGAAGCCGAACGAGGTGCCGAAGATGATCTTGCACTTCTCGCGCGCCAGGCGCTCGAAGGCGCGGTCGGCGTCGGGGCCTTCCGAGACGTTTTCGAGATACGCGGTCTCGACCTTGTCGCCGAGCGCCTTCTCGACCTCGAGCCGGCCCTGGTCGTGCTGGTAGGAATAGCCGAAGTCGCCGATCGGACCCGTATAGACCCAGCAGGCCTTGAGCTTGTCGGCCGCCTCGGCGGTCGCCGCCAGCGACAGGGCCGCGACCGTGGTCATCAGCGCAATAAGCAGTTTTTTCATCGTGTTACCTCTCTGAGTTAAGCCTTGGAGCTTCCCGTCTTTTTGTTGTCGTCAACGATCCGGAACGAATGGCTGCCCCAACGAAGCCGGCGTGTTCATCATCGTCAACCGCTTGTTGCGCGAGATTAGAACGAGAACCACGATGGTTGCCAGATAGGGCAGTGAAGAAAGAAACTGTGAGGGCACGGGAATGCCAAAAGCCTGTGCATGAAGCTGGCCGATCCACACCGCGCCGAAGATATAGGCGCCGGCCAGCACCCGCCACGGACGCCAGGAGGCGAACACTACCAGCGCCAGCGCGATCCAGCCGCGGCCCGCACTCATGTTCTCCACCCATTGCGGCGTGTAGACGAGCGACAGGTGCCCGCCGGCAAGGCCGGCGCAGGCGCCGCCGAAGATCACGGCGAGATAGCGGTAGCGGATGACCTTGATGCCCAGCGCATGCGCCGACGAGTGGCTGTCGCCGATCGAGCGGAGGGTGAGGCCGGTGCGCGTCTTGAACAGGAACCACATCACGGCGGCGGTGAGCGCGATCGAGATGTAGAACAGAGGATCCTGGCCGAAGATCAGCCTGCCGACGACCGGGATCGAGCTCAGGCCGGGGATGCTGAGGTTTGGCAGCCTGACGCCGGGTTGTCCGACGAAGCTCGTGCCGATCATGCCGGAAAGGCCGAGTCCGAGCAGCGTCAGCGACAGGCCGGTCGCCACCTGGTTGGTGGCCAGGGACAGTGTCATGACGGCAAAGAGCAGCGAAAACAGCGCGCCGACGATGATCGCGGCAAGCAGGCCGATCCAGGGCGATCCGGTGAGGTAGCCGGCGCCGAAGCCGCCGACGGCGCCCATGATCATCATGCCTTCGACGCCGAGGTTGAGCACGCCGGAGCGCTCGACCACCAGTTCGCCGATCGCCGCGATCAGCAGCGGTGTTGCCGCGGTCGCGATGGTCAAAAGGATGTTGACGGTGATGTCCATCAGCGGGCCTCCTCCAGCTTGGGCGCGGCCTCGAGTTTCGGCGCGGCAAGGCCGATCAGACGAATGCGGTAGTGGATCAGTGTGTCGCAGCCGAGTACGAAGAACAAAAGCATACCCTGGAACACCCGCGCCACCTTGTCGGAGATGCCGAGCGCGCTCTGCACCGCCTCGCCGCCGAGATAGGTCAGCGCCAGCACAAGGCCCGCGGCGACGATGCCCAGCGGATTGAGCCGGCCGAGGAAGGCCACGATGATGGCGGTGAAACCGTAGCCGGGCGAGATCACCGGTTGCAGCTGGCCGATGGCGCCGGACACCTCCGAGATGCCGGCAAGACCAGCCAGCGCGCCGGACAGCAGGAAGGTGAAAAACACCATCTTGCTGAAACCGAAGCCGGCGAAGCGCCCTGCCCTCGGGCTCGAGCCCATCACGCGGACCTCAAAACCCTTCAGCATGCGGCTCATCATCAGCCAGATCGCAACAGCCGCGACCAGCGCGAACACAAAACCCCAATTGGCGCGGCCGGCATCCGGCATCAGCTCCGGCAGGACAGCCGAGTCGCCGAACTGGATGGTCTGCGGAAAACCATGGCCCTGCGGGTCGCGCCAGGGTCCGCGCACCAGCCAGTCGAGGAAGAGCTGCGCGACATAGACCAGCATCAGGCTGGTCAGGATCTCGTTGGTGCTGAAGCGGGTCTTCAGCAGCGCCGGGATGGCCGCATAGAGTGCGCCGCCGACCATGCCGAGCAAGAGCATCAGCGGCAGCACGAGCGGGCCTTCGAATTGAGGGAACAGCACCGGGATGATCGAGCCGAAGATGCCACCAAGGATGAACTGTCCCTCGGCGCCGATGTTCCAGATGTTGGCCCTGTAGCAGACCGACAGGCCGACCGCGATCAGGATCAGGGGGGCTGCCTTGATCGCCAGCTCGTGCAATTGCCACACCTCGCTGACCGGCTGAATGAAATAGATATTGAAAGCCTCGAGCGGATTGACGCCGAGCAATGCGAACAGAACCGCGCCGGCAATCATCGTCAGCGCGAAGGCGATGAAAGGCGAGAGCACCGAAAACAGCGCCGAGCGCTGCGGGCGTTTGACCAGTTCGAGGCGCATCATGCCGTCTCCAGGGTGTGTTCGGCGTGGCCGGGTTCGGCGCCGCCCATCAACAGGCCGATCTTCTCGAAGGTGGCTTCGGCGATCGGCAGCGGCGCGGACAATTCGCCGTTGTGCATGACCGCGATCGCGTCCGTCAGTTCGAACAATTCGTCGAGGTCCTGGCTGATGACAAGAACCGCCGAGCCGCTGCGGGCAAGCTCGATCAGTGCCTGGCGGATATGGGCGGCGGCACCGGCATCCACGCCCCAGGTCGGCTGGTTGACGACCATGACGCTCGGCTTGCGGTCGAGCTCGCGGCCGACGATGAATTTCTGCAGGTTGCCGCCGGAGAGCGCCGCCGCCTCAGGGTCCGGCGCGCTCTTGCGCACGTCCATCGCGGTGATGATGCGCTGGGCGGCGCTGTAGACGGAAGCATTCTTGACCATGCCGCCGGAGCCGACGAAGGACTTGCCGTCGGTCGCGTGGCGCGACAGCAGCAGGTTCTCCGAGAGCTTCATCCGCGGCGCCGCGCCATGGCCGAGGCGTTCTTCCGGCACGAAGGCGGCGCCCATCAGCCGCCGGCCCGTGATCGAAAGGCCGCCGGCATCCTTGCCGCGGATGCGCACGGAACCGGCATCCTGCTGCAGCACTTCGCCGGAGACGGATTCGAAGAATTCGCCCTGGCCGTTGCCGGCGACGCCGGCGATGCCGATCACCTCGCCGGCGCGTACCCTGAGGTTGATGTTCTTGAGCGGGATTGCGAACGGCGTCGCAGGCTTGCGGGTGAGCCCGCGGATCTCCAGCAGCGCCGGCGCCGTCTCGATACCTTCGGCTGGCGCGCGCACCACCGGCTTCACCTCGTTGCCGACCATCATGCGGGCGAGCGATGAGGCCGTCTCCTGGCGCGGATTGCAGTGGCCGACCACCTTGCCGTGGCGCAGCACGGTGGCGCGGTCGCAGATGCGTTTGACCTCTTCCAGCCGGTGCGAGATGTAGAGGATCGACTTTCCTTCTGCGCGCAGCCGCTCCAGCGTCTCGAACAGCTTGTCGGCTTCCTGCGGCGTCAGCACCGAGGTCGGCTCGTCGAGAATGATGAGTTGCGGCGTCTGCAGCAGGCAGCGGATGATCTCGATGCGCTGGCGCTCGCCGACGGAAAGGTCGCCGACCAGCGATTCCGGATCGAGCGGCAGGCCGTAGCTGTATGACAGCGCCCTCGCCTTCGCCGCGATCGTGCTGATCGGCGAGCCGTCGTTGAGCGACAGCGCGATGTTCTCGGCCGCCGTCAGCGCTTCGAACAGCGAGAAATGCTGGAAGACCATGCCGATGCCGAGCTTTTTGGCCACGCCCGGGTTGGTGATCTGGACAGCTTGACCGTCCCAGAAGATCTCGCCCGAGTTCGGCTCTAGCGAGCCAAACAGCATCTTGACCAACGTTGACTTGCCGGCGCCGTTCTCACCCAGCAGCGCGTGGATCTCGCCTCCGGCAATGTTGAGATCGACATGATCGCACGCCGTCAGCGTGCCGAAAATCTTCGTAAGGCCGCGAACCTCCAGCAGGTTCGCCTTGTCATGATTTGCACTCACAGTGCCTCCCATCCAGTTTCCCCGGATATGTTCTGTGTTCCCGCTGGTATCGTATGCGCGGCCGGCTTCTGTCGGAAAGCGGCACCCAACTTGAAAGAGCTTCAAGAATTCCTGCGGAAACTCAAGGGGTAAGATAGGCCTGTTGAGGGCAAGAGGGAAACCGGTAAGCTTTTCGGGCAAACCATGTCTTCAGGCGCGGCAAGGCGCTGAAGAACAAGGCAGCCGGCTTAAGGGATGAGGATGGTCGTGCCGGTCGTCTTGCGGCCCTCGAGATCCGATTGCGCTTGCGCCGCGTCCTTCAGCGCGTAGCGCTGGTTGATCTTGATCTCCACGGCGCCGCCCAGCACCACGTCGAAGAGCGCTTGCGCCGACGCCACAAGGTCCTCGCGTTTGGCATTGTAGACGAAGATCGTCGGCCGGGTTGCGTAGAGCGAGCCTTTCTGCGCCAGAAGCGATATCGAGAACGGCGGGATCGGCCCCGACGACTGGCCGAAGCTGACGAACGTGCCGAGCGGTCTCAGGCAGTCGAGCGAAGCGGGAAACGTGTCGTTGCCGACGGAATCATAGACGACGTCGCATTTCCGGCCAGCGGTGATTGCGGCGACGCCGGCGACGAAATCCTGCTCCTTGTAGTTGATGACATGGTCGAAACCATGCGCTTTCGCGAGCTCGATCTTGTCGGCGGAACTCGCCGTACCAATCACGGTTGCGCCGAGATGCTTTGCCCATTGGCCAAGGATCAGGCCGACACCGCCGGCGGCGGCATGGTAGAGGATCGTGTCGCCAGCCTTCACCTTGTAGGTGCGGCGCAGCAGATATTCGGCCGTCATGCCTTTCATCATCATGGCCGCCGCCTGCTCGTCGCTGATGCCGTCCGGCACCTTCACCACGCGGTCGGCGGCGATTACGCGTTCCTCGGAATACGCACCCACGTTGACGGCATAGGCGATGCGGTCGCCGGGCTTCAGCCAGTCGACGCCGGCGCCTACCGCCAGCACCACGCCGGCGGCTTCGCCGCCCGGGACCAGCGGGAACCCGCCTGGCGGTGGATATAGGCCCGAGCGATGATAGACGTCGATGAAGTTGAGGCCGATCGCGGTATGCCTGATCAGGATCTGCCCGGTGCCCGGCTGGCCAGGATCGGCGTCCTCATAGGTCAGGACTTCGGGGCCGCCATGGGCGTGAATGCGGATTGCCTTGGACATCGCTCAACTTTCTCGGGGAAGGACAGGAGCTAGATCTAGGATCAGGATTTCTTGGCGCCAAGATCGGGAAACAACTGCATGATGCCCCCGATGCAGGCGAGATAGAGGCCGGTGAAGGTGATGCCGATCTTGGTGAAGTCGCTGACCTGTTCACCCAGGACGCCGATCTGGTTGTAGAAGCTGGCGAGTGCGGACTGCGCCAGCGCAAGCGCGCCGAAGGCGCACCATAGAAGGGTCATACCGAGATTGAGCGGCCTGAGCCTCACCACCCGCACCGGATGGATGAAGTTGATCGGCAGGAAGGTTAGGATGCCGGCGACCACGACGACGGCGAAGGAAACCCACGGTCCCGGTTCGATGACGAAGAGCGTGAACACCACCATGTTCCAGACGACAGGGAAACCTTTGAAGAAATTTTCCTTCGTCTTCATGCCGGTATCTGCATAGTAGATCGCGCTCGACACTACGATTATCGCAGCCGACAGGAACGACAGCCTCTCGCCCATGAAGCCGCGCTGGTAGAGCGCGAAGGCCGGGATGAGGACGTAGGTGACGTAGTCGATGATGTTGTCGAGGAGCTCGCCCGACCAGGTCGGCAGGATCTCCTTGACCTCGAGCTTTCTCGCGATCGGGCCGTCGATGCCGTCGACGAAGAGCGCCAATCCGAGCCACCAGAACATCGCCGTCCAGCGCTCCTCGCTCGCCGCCACCAGCGATAGGAAAGCTAGGAACGAGCCGGACGCGGTGAGCAGATGCACAGAGAACGCGCGCGCTTGCGGCCATGTCACTTTCTTCTTCGGTCGCGGAATCCGCTCCGCGATTTTCTTGGCCGCTTTCCTGGCCGTCTTCCCGGGCGATGTGTTCTTGCTCACGGGCCCCGCCAATCCAGCTTGCATATTTCGGCCGAGCGGCCAGCGAAATTCCAGTTGCGGCCGAAGGCGCGCATCTTGCTCTTGTCCGACTTCGCCACGGTGATTTCCGGAGCGATCCAGTATTCGGAATTGGTGATAACCGTGTCCTTCTCGCGGTCCTTGCCGGGTATCGGCGTCACCGCGCCGTCGATGATCTTCGGTATCTGGAAGATACGCGTCCTGTCACGCGTCTCGTAAGTGATCGGCACCTGCTCGACGCCGAGGAATTTTCCGACCAGGATCGACAGCAGCGACGTAGTGCCGCCGGCCTTGCCGGTGAAGATCCTGGTCAGCGCCTTCGCCGCGTAGATCGACGCGCGCTTGTCGATGAACAGACCCGCGGTCCAATTGCCGCGGCTCATATAGCCCGGGATTTCCATGATCAAGCCGAGATTGAGGCCGGAGAGGTCCACCTCGCCGAAATGGCCGGCGTCGACGCGGAACCCCGCCCAGGTCTGGCAATAGCCCTCGGTCGGCGGGTGGCTGCCGAGCGACAGAACGCAGGGGCAGAAAACCGTGCAATTGCAGGAGAGCACCAACTCTCCCTTCATCGCCCAGCTCTGATCCGTCATCGAATTCTCCCCTCACGTCGAAACTAATAGCAGGGCGGCGGCCCATACAAGCAGTATCGCACCGGCGACCTGGCTCGCCACCCTGCCGGCGGTCTGTTTTTCGATCAGGGTGAACAGGCCGATCAGCGCCATCCAGAAGATGTTCATCGCGCCAACGGCGAACATCACCAGCATCAGCGCCCAGCAACAGCCGAGGCACCAGACGCCCTGCTCCGTCCCAAGGCGAAAGATGCGCGCCGTTTTCGCGCTCCAGTTGGCGAACAGGAGCGAGAACGGATTGCGGCACTTCTCAAGACACGCCTGCTTCAAGCCGCTGAACTGATAGAGGCCGGCAATCGCCAGGGCGACCGCCCCGGTAATCCCGACGACAGGTTCAAGCACCTGCCCGAAGGCGGCAAAACCATAGACCGAAAGTGTCAGCGCGGCGAACGCCACCGAGGCGGCAAGCCAGGTCGCGAGGTAGCCCGCAACCAGAACCAGCGGGTGGACGACGGGCTCGCCCTTGATCCGAGCGGTATCCGCAATCTCGCAATAGGTGCGGATCATCGGCGCCGCCGAGGGCAGCATCGTCGCCACGGCCATCAGGAACCACATCAGGACGAGCGCCGACGCCTGCACGCCTACGGAGCCTGCAAGTGGTGACGGCGCAAGGCACAATGCGAAAAAGCGGTCGAGGAAATCCGGCAGCGGCAATCGCGGCAGGTCCTTGAGCAGCGCATCGCCCGGAGCGCCGCTGGCGAGGCGGGCTTCGGCGCCGCGGATCGCCATGGCAGCGAGGATAAGCCAGGCTAGCACCATGCCCGCGCCGATGGTGAGCGTCACCGCGAGGCGCGGTCGCCGCGCGAGCCCCGCCGTGGCGCGGCCGGCTCGGTCGAGATGGCTGAAATCGTGCTCCTGGCCGGTCATGGCAATCGAATGAGCCGAATCGACGCGTTGATCAAGTCTGCCGATCTGACCTATATCCACGTATGGACCCAACGGGTCGCCCTTCACTATGGAAGCCTCGCGTGGAGCACAACGACAAAGCCCGCATACTGGTTGCCGGCAGCGGCCCGGCCGGCCTGATCGCGGCACTCGGCTTTGCCGAGGCGAGCTTTGCCGTGACACTGGCAGGCCCCGAGGCCGCCACCGGCGATGGCCGCACCACGGCCCTCATGAACCCTGCCCTCAAGGTGCTCGATCGGCTGGGCGCGCTTGCCGAGCTCAAGCCGCAGGCTGCGCCGCTGAAGGTGATGCGCATTGTCGATGCGACGCGCCGGCTGATCCGCAGCCCGACCGTCACCTTTCGCGCCAGCGAGATCGGCGAGGAGCAGTTCGGGCTCAACCTGCCGAACAAGGTCCTCATCCCGGTGCTCGCCAAGGCTGTCGCCGCTCACCCGGGCATCGAGTGGCGAAAATCGATGGTGGAGACGTGGCGGCTCGATGCTGACCGGGCACATGCCAGCCTCGCCGATGGCAGCGAGGTCTCCGCGTCGCTGGCGGTCGCCGCCGACGGGCGCCTGTCGCCGGCGCGCGAAGCAGCCGGCATCAAAGCCTCCGCCCGCTCGTATCCGCAGTCGGCGCTCGTCCTCAATTTCGGCCATCGCAGCGAGCACGGCTTCATCTCGACCGAATTCCACACCGAAACCGGGCCGTTCACGCAGGTTCCGTTGCCGGGCAGGCGTTCCAGCCTGGTCTGGGTAGTGAAGCCGGAAACGGCGCAGGAACTCGCAGCGCTCGACGATGCCACGCTGTCCGCCCGGGTCGAGGAGCAGATGCAGTCGATGCTCGGCCGGGTCTCGGTCGAGCCCGGCCGCCAGGTCTACCCGCTGTCTGCCGCGTCGCCCGGCCGCTTCGCGCAAAACCGTGTGGCGCTTGTCGGCGAGGCTGCTCATGTCTTCCCGCCGATCGGCGCGCAAGGCCTCAACCTCGGCATCAGGGATATCGATGATCTCATTGGAATAGCCAGCGAAAACCGCGACGATCCCGGGTCAAGGCTGAGCCTCGCCGCCTATGACACAAGGCGCAGGCCCGATATCCTGGCGCGCAGCAGCGCCGTGAACCTGCTCAACATGTCGCTGCTGTCCGACATGCTGCCGGCGCAGCTGGCGCGCAGCGCCGGCCTCGGCGTGCTGGGCAGCTTCGCGCCGCTACGCGCCTTCTTCATGAGTGAAGGTCTGCGGCCCGGCAGCGGCTTTCGCGCGCTCGCCGGCGGCCTGAGGAAAGAGGTTGGCCGGTAGGCCGACACATCTGGACTGTGCGCTTTCCGGTCGCGAAACCTTTGCGTCCATCGGACCCGTGACCTGGCAGCGAGATGGCGGCATTTAATCCGGCCGGCATCTGCGCCAAATGGTATCACGCCGAAAGTCGGGGTCGATTTTTGGCTGCGTGACGTGTAAATTCAAGACCTTAGGCGCCTTGCGCGCAAGCCATTGACGGCGCCTTTGCGCGTCCGAAAGGACGCGCGGCGCTGTAAGTGGTGAGTGCGATGAAAACGGCCAAATTCGCGATCGGACAAGTGGTTCGCCACCGGCTGTTCCCGTTCCGGGGCGTGATCTTCGATGTCGATCCGCAATTCGCCAATACCGAAGAATGGTATGAAGCCATTCCCGCGGAAATGCGTCCGCGCAAGGACCAGCCTTTCTATCACCTTCTCGCCGAGAATTCCGAAACTGAATACATCGCCTACGTGTCCGAGCAGAACCTGCTCGAGGACCGGTCCGGCGAGCCGGTGCGGCATCCGCAGATCGGCGAGATGTTCGACAAGCTGCCGAACGGGCGCTACGAACCGAAACGCCACTCGAAGCACTGATAGTGCTGAACTGCACCAACAAAAAAGCGGGGCGCTTGCCCCGCTTTTTGCATGCTGGAGCAAACGCTCCGGCGATCAGTTGGCGGTCTTCGCCTTGTCCTGCTCTTCCTTGAGCTTCTTGGCGAAGTCCTGGTTGTTCTTGGCGACGAAGTCCTGCAGCTTCTTCTGCCGGTCCTCGATGTCGGACTGCTGCAGCGGCGGGCCGTCATAGGCGCCGCTGAAGCCGGTCAGCGCGACCTTGATCGGGTTCGGCTGGTTCTGGAAGTTGACCGAGGTGAGCGTGATCTGCTGGCCCTTCTTGAAGGAGGCGACGAGCTGGTCGGTCAGCGGCACTTCGGCCACGCAGCGGTCGGGGAAGCAGATCACGTAGTCGAGCTTCTGCGCCTTGCCGGCATCGATCTGCAGGCCGATGCCCGGAGGAACGAGACGGCCGGTCGGCACCGTGACCTGGAACACCTTGCGGTTCACCTTGCCCTTGAGCTCGATCAGGCTGACGCCGGTGACGAGCTGGCCATTGCCGGCGGTGACAATGTTCTGCACGTTGCAGATATCGACGTCTTCCTGCTTGGTGCAGGCCTTGAACCAGCCCTGCGGAATCTGCGGCTGCTGCTGCGCCGAGGCGGTGAAAAGCCCGGCGCCCAGGACGCCGACCACGCCTGCGGCCAGCACCGAAAGGCGATACGCGTTGCTCGTCATATGGTGCACTTTCCTCTCAAATGATCCCGGGGACCAGCTTCTTCGTGCCGTGTGGTCCCGCTACCTGTTGCCCAAATGAGGCGACAGCATGACTTCGGAGCGCGTGTTACACTGCCAGCGGCGCCGAATCCAGCCCGGTTTCCGCGATTTCTTGCTGGTTTCTCCTCCCTGGACGGCCCTCGATTGGCGATGCACTGGCCGAACCCAATTTCCACCGGCGTGCGCCGATTCAATCGGCCGGCGAAATGCTCTAGGGTGCGTGTCGAATCACAAAGCTGCCCGGCAAGGAGACGGTCATGGACCGCGTTCTCGTTCGGCTGATCGCCGCGACCTCATTTCTGGCCGTCTCGCTGCTTCCGGCTTTGTCGGAACCGAAGCACGGCATCGCCATGCAGGGCGAGCCGGCGCTGCCTGCTAACTATGCTCATTTCGACTACGTCAATCCCGATGCGCCGAAGGGCGGCAGCGTCACCTATTGCGTCGTCGGCAGTTTCGACAATCTCAACCCCTTCATCCTGAAGAGCCTCCGCACCACCGCGCGCGGCATGATCGACACGGTCTACGGCAACCTCGTGTTCGAGCCGTTGATGCAGCGCAACTACAACGAGCCCTTCAGCCTCTACGGCCTACTCGCCGACAGCGCCGACATGGATCCCGAGCGCAAGAGCATCGAGTTCCACCTCAACCCCAATGCCAAATGGTCGGATGGCCAGCCGGTGACGCCGGAAGACGTCCTGTTCACCTACGACGTGTTCAAGGACAAGGGCCGCCCGCCCTACAGCGACCGCATGAGCATGATCGCCACGCTGGAGAAGACCGGCGACCACAGCGTGAAGTTCACGTTCAACGACAAGGCCAATCGCGAATTCCCGCTGATCATCGCGCTGACCCCTATCGTCCCCAAGCATGCCTTCGACAAGGAAACTTTCGACAAGACGACGCTGAAGCCGCTGATGGGCAGCGGCCCCTATACCGTGGACAAGGTGCAGCCCGGGCAGCGCATCGTCTTCAAACGCAATCCCGATTATTGGGGCAAGGACATCCCCTCGAAGCGCGGCTTCGACAATTTCGACCGGATCACTATCGAGTACTTCCTCAACGCCAACGCCAAGACGGAAGCGTTCAAGAAGGGCATCTGCGCCCTCGACGACGAGACCGATCCGGTCAAGCGCGACCGCGATATCGACTTCCCGGCCTTCCGCAAGGGTGACGTGAAGCAGGAATATTTCGACACCGGCATTCCACCCGTGGTGACGGGCTTCCTGTTCAACACCAGGCTGCCGAAGTTTTCCGATCCGGTCGTGCGGCGCGCGCTCGGCATGCTCTACGACTTCGAGTGGGCGAACAAGAACCTGTTCGCCGGCAAATTCAACCGCACCATGAGCTTCTGGCAGAACTCAGAGCTGTCCGCGCTCGGCCATCCGGCCGACGAGCGGGAGAAGGCCCTGCTTGCCCCCTACCCCGGCCGCGTGCCTGCCGAGATGATGGACGGCACCTGGCGGCCGCCGGTGACCGACGGCTCCGGCCAGGACCGCAAGGTGCTGCGAGCGGCTTTCGAGCTCCTGAAAGGCGCCGGCTATCACGTGGAGGACGGCCGGATGCTCGATCCCCGGGGCAATCTTTTCGGCTTCGAGATCATGACGTCATCGCAGGACGAGGAGCGGCTTGCGGCCCTCTATCAACGCACGCTGGAGAAGCTCGGCATCGATGTCACCATCCGCAGCCTCGACGGCGACCAGATCCAGTCGCGCAAGCAGCGGTTCGACTTCGAGGTTCTGATCGGCACAAGCGGCTTCAACAATTCGCTGTCGCCCGGCAGCGAGCAGGTTGGGCGCTGGGGATCTGCCGCGGCCAGGCATGAAGGTTCGTTCAACCTGGCAGGCGTTGCCGACCCCGCGGTCGACGCGGCGATCAACGCGATGCTGAATGCCCGCGCCAAGGAAGATTATGTCGCCGCGGTGCGCGTTCTCGATCGGCTGCTGATCTCCGGCAACTACATCGTGCCCATGCAGTACAACACGCAGCAGTGGGTTGCTTACTGGAGCTACCTGGAACATCCGCAAAAGACCCCCATATTCGGCTATCAGCTGCCGGCATGGTGGCGAAAGCCCAACTGACGCAAAACCCCACCTGACATGGACAAAGCAAGGAGACGAGCATGAGCGCCGAGAACTCCATCACTGTCGATGTGGTGTCCGACGTCGTCTGCCCCTGGTGCTTCATCGGCCAGAAGCGGCTGGACAAGGCGATTGCCGCTGCCGGCGATGTCGAGGTGCATGTGCGCTGGCGGCCCTTCCAGCTCGATCCGACCATTCCGCAAGGCGGCATGGATCGCCGCGAATACATGCTGGGCAAATTCGGCAGCGAGGAACGTATCCGCCAGATCCATGCGCGCATAGAACCGCTCGGCGAAGCGGAAGGCATCGATTTCGCCTTCGGCGCCATCAAAGTCGCGCCCAACACGCTGGACGCGCACCGTGTCATACGCTGGGCGGGTGCCGCCGACGAGGACGTGCAGAATCGGCTGGTGCGCCGCCTCTTCCAGCTGAATTTCGAGGAAGGCGCCAATCTCGGGGACCATGCCGTGCTGGCCAAGGCCGCCCGCGAGGCCGGCATGGACGCCTCCGTGGTGGAAACGCTTTTGCCGACCGACGCCGATGTCGATGCCGTGCGCAACGAGATCGCCACCGCCTCGCGCATGGGCATCACCGGCGTGCCCTGCTTCCTGCTCGAAGGCAAATATGCCGTGATGGGCGCGCAGGATGCCGACACGCTTGCCGACGCCATCCGCCAGGTAGCCCAGGCCAAGGCGCGCGGCGAGCTGGAAACGGTGGGCTGAGCAATTCCAGGAAAAGTGTGAGACGTTAGGCTCGGCGACTTCCGCCGTAGCCTTCCGTCCGGAATTGCGTCAAAAAAAGAGAGAGTCTACTTAACCGTCACCTTGGCCCTGCTGACGAAGAAGCCGTGGCCGCTGCTGCTCGTGCAGGTCAATCCCTTCCTCGACGACAGGCACGTGAACGGCCCCTTGCTCCAGCTGTTGCCGTAGCCGAGCTTGGTCACGTCGCTGCAGCAGCCTTGCTCGCCGGGGTTCTTGACAAGCGTCGCCGGTCGCTTCGGCCCCAAGATCACCGTCACGTAGCTCGGCTCGACACGGGAACAGACCAGCTCCGGCCCGCCGTCCTGCGGCTGGTATGTGCCGGTGCCGCCCTTCGGCGTGTAGATGCAGCCGATTTTGCCGGACGGCGTGTTGAATTCGACCTGGCCTTCGGCGCTCGCCGGGATCGTCTGATTGCCGGCATATGCCTGCGGCAGCCAGGCGAAGGCCGCGAGCATCGCGGCCGAAAAGATCCGTGCAGACATCCTGATCCCCTCGATGCGGACTGATCGCCCACGCAGATTCCATCCTGACGGACGAAATTGTCAAATGCCGTCGACTATGCAGGCAAGCGCCCCGGCTTCAGCCCTCGATACCGACCGCCGGCCCGAGATGTTTCGTCCAAGCTGCATAGCGGTGGTCGAGAATGCGACGCTGCAAGCAAGACCATTTCTGGACCTCTCGCGGCTCCGCGAAGGATGATTTAGAGCGAGCCGCAGGTGATCACCGGCGGCTCTTTTTTGTGCGTTTCGGCCACCTCCCGCCCGCGAATCGAGCTGATTGCCGCTCCATTTTCTTCACAAAACCGTGTTTTCTGCTTCCCTAAGGGAAAGCCGATCCAGGGTGAAATTCATATCGCCAAGCAGCTGGAATAAAACACGAATCCGTTTCCGGAAGATATTAGCCGGCCATGTACTTCTGTTGCTTTCATGCCACTGCAGGTAACCCTGTTCACATTCGGGGGCAGAAAAATAATGGAAAATGATCAATTGGTGTTACCATGTGTAACAAAACAAGAAAGGTTTGGGCGGGATCGTGATTCGGGTCGGTAGACCGCGACGTACAGTACCGGAGCAAACAACCAACGAGGCAAAGACCTCGTTCCTGACGCCGGTATCGTCGATGCGCACTTTCTGGGGGCTAATGCGAGCCTACTGGTTCTCCGACCGGTGGAAGGAAGCCTGGACCCTCACCCTCGTCATTGCGCTGCTGACAGCGCTCTCCAGCAAGGCCGGCGTGTGGTTTGCCATGGCGTTGGGCGAGCTCGGCAATTCGATCGCCTTCCTCCACGATGCCGCCAACACCCATCCGTTGCAGACAATTCTGACCAATGCCGGCATACTGGTGCTGCTGGTTGTGCTGAAAGATGCCGGTTTCACCGGCGTACGCAATCTCGTTTCAACGACCTTGCACCGTAAATGGCGAGGCTGGCTGGACAGCCAGTTCAACCAAGCCCTGCTCGACGGCAATCACACGCATTTCCATGCCCAGCATGGTTCGGCGGCTGGCGGAATCGTCGCTCCCGACAACATCGACCAGCGCATCCAGGAATCGATCAAGGACATGACCGGCGGCGCGATCGGCCTTGCCATGGGCGTGCTGGGGGTCGCGACCTCGCTCTACTTCGTCGGTGAGAATCTCATCGGAGCCTCGGTGGAGGTCAAAGGGCTGGAGTTCCTCGGCAGCTACGGCACTGCGGTGCTGGCTTTCCTTGCCGTCGCCACATACGTGCCGCTGAACACCTGGATCGCGGTCAAGTTGGGGCGGCTGCTCGAGCGGCTCAACGTCCGCATGCAGCAGGCAGAGGGCAGCTACCGCGCCGAACTGACTACATTCCTGCGCCGCAGCTTCCACGTCGCCGCCTCGCATGGCGAAGGGGTGCAAAAGTCGATGCACGACAGGCTTTATGTCGATATCGACAAAACGTGGGGTCGGCTCAATGTCGTCAACACCAGCTACACCTCGTTCGAGCTGATTTACAATTTCATCGGCGCCCGTATTGTTGCCTACGGACCGGGTCTCGTGTCGTTCTTCCATAACCGCCTGGACTACAAAGGCTACATCACCGGCTCCGAAATGGTCGCCCAGTTGATCAGCCAATGCTCGTGGTTCATCCATGTGATGCCGGCGATCGCCACGCTTCGGGCCAACAGCCAGCGCGTGACCGAGCTCGCCAATGCCATCGAGAACGTCCAGCAGCCGCAGGAGTTCTATCGCCAAACCGGCCGCTCCGACTTCATCTATGGCAGCCAAAACCCTGTCTTCGGCCTTACCATCCAGAAGCTTGAGCTGGCGCATCAGGGCGAGGATGCTACGCCCTTCCTCAGCGCCGCCAACCTGCGCTTCCGCCGTGGCGAGTGGACCTTCCTCAAGGGCGAGTCCGGTTCCGGCAAGACCTCGCTGATCAAAGCGATCAACGGCCTGTGGCCCTATGGCCGCGGCACCATCGTGTTCCCCGAAGGGGTGACGAGCTTCTACGCCGCCCAGGAGGTCAAGCTGCAGCAGGTTTCGCTGAAGCAGCTCGTCTGCCTGCCGGGCTCGGAAAACGATCACAGCGACATGCAGGTGGCGGCGGCCCTGCACAAGGCCGGCCTCGGCGACTTCATCGGGCACCTGCCCGACGAAAGCCGCGGGGGCAAGATCTGGGATCAGGTCCTGTCAGGCGGCCAGAAGCAGAAGCTGGTGGTCGCCCGTATCATCCTGCAGCAGCCCGGGCTGCTGTTCCTCGACGAGGCGACCGGCGCGCTCGACCCCGAAGGCAAGATCGCCTTCCACGAGGCGATCAAGGCCAATTGCGCGGACGTCACGGTGATCAGCGTGATGCACGAGGCCGTGCCGCCGCGGTCGCTCTCCGGAGAGGAATTCTACCACAGCGTCGTCGCGATCAACGACGGTGTCGCGACCAAGAAGCCGCTGGCCCCCACTCTGCCGCGCGAACTCACGACCATCCTCGCGCAGCCCAGGCCCGCCGAGGACAAATGGCTGCGCTTCCGGCGGCTGAAGCAGAAATAGCAGTTAGGCCAAGCCCTTGAGGATGCCGCGGCTCCAAGCCGACTGTCTTTGATCACGGTCTCGCGATCCCGCCCTCCTGCGCCCTTTCCGGCGTCCTTTGCGATTGACTCGGCAAAAACCGCTCCTATGTTGCGCCCGCTCGCTGATTTCTAACTCGAACCCCGCGGGCAGAAAGGCCAACACGCCATGCCTGGCGACAGTCACAGTCGAACGCAACCGCCGTCCGCCTTGACGTGACCTGACGGCTCACGTCCTGCCGGACGGCAAGGAGTGAGCCATGAACGAATTCGCACCCGTATTGGATGACGACGCCGTCGCCGTCGCCCGTGTTCTTGCCAACGATCACGTCGCCGACGTCGTCGAAGCCCTCAACCACGAACCCCGCCAGACGGCGATCGAGCTGCTCTGCGCGGTGCCGTTCGAGCGTCTGGTCGAGATCTTCGACCAGCCGGAGCTCGAAGCCGCCCCGGAGCTCGCCGAAGCCTTGCCGCGCCCCAAGGCGAGCAAGCTGTTGACCGCCATGTCTGTCGACCGCGCGGCCGACATCCTGCGTGAGCTGGATGAGCCTGCCCGCTCGGAACTGCTTGGCGCGCTTGCCCCACCGCCGCGCGCGACTCTGCTTTCCATTCTCGGCTATCCCGAAGGCAGCGTCGCCGGCTTGCCGGCGGCGGTCTCCACCTGCTTTAGACGCGTTCGCCGTTCTTCACGCGGTAAGTCGGCTTGTACATGGTGACGAGTTCCTCTGCCGCCGTCGGGTGAACGGCCATCGTGCGGTCGAAATCGTCCTTGGTCAGCCCCGCCTTCAGCGGAATGCCGAGAAGCTGCGCCATCTCGCCGGCGTCGGGGCCGAGAATGTGCGCTCCGAGCACCTTTCTCGTGGTGCCGTCGACCACCAGCTTCATCAGCATCTTCTCGTCGCGGCCCGACAGCGTATGCCGCATCGGGCGGAAGGAAGCGCGATAGATCTCGATGTCCGCGAAGCGCTTGACCGCCTCATCCTCGGACAGTCCGACGGTGCCGATTTCCGGCTGCGAGAACACGGCCGTCGGAATGGTGTCATGGTCCGGAGACGTCGGGTTGCCCTTGAAGACGGTCTCGATGAAGCACATCGCTTCGTGGATCGCCACTGGCGTCAGTTGCACGCGGTGGGTGACGTCGCCGATCGCCCAGATGTTGTCGATGCTGGTACGGGAATATTGGTCGACGACGATCGCACCGGTCTTGCCTAGTTCCACGCCGACGCCTTCGAGCCCCATATTCTCCGTGTTGGGGATGCGGCCGATCGCCAGCATGACCTGATCGACCGTCAGCGTCTGGCCGCCGGAAAGCAGCACGTCCAGCCTGCCGGCCGGGTTCTTGCGCACCCATTCGGAAATGCTGTGGCAGAGGATCCTGATCCCCTTCTTCTCCATCGTCTCGTGCAGCGAGCGGCGAAGATCCATATCGAAGCGGCTGAGGATCTCCTGGCCGCGATAGACCAGCGTGGTATCGACGCCGAGCCCATGAAAGATGTTGGCGAATTCGACGGCAATGTAGCCGCCGCCTTCGATCATGATCGCCTTCGGCAGTTCCTTGAGGTCGAAGGCCTCGTTGGAGAAGATGCAATGTTCGTGGCCGGAAAGCGCCGGATGCGGCGCCGGACGGCCGCCGGTAGCGATCAGGATCTGGTCGGCGCTGACTGTGCGGTCTTCGGCGACCAGGTATACCGAATGCGGGTCGACCAGCACGGCGCGCGAGTGAAAGGCCTGGCCCCCCGCACCTTCGACGTTCTTCTTGTAGATCGCCTCCAGCCTGGCGATCTCCTTGTCCTTGTTGGCGACCAGCGTCGGCCAGTCGAAGCTTGCCTCGGGCACCGTCCAGCCATAGCCGGCCGCGTCGGCGAAATGCTCGGGGAACTGCGAGGCATAGACATAGAGCTTCTTCGGCACGCAGCCGCGGATGACGCAGGTGCCCCCATAGCGAATTTCCTCGGCGATGGCGACGCGCTTGCCGAGCGAGGCAGCCACACGAGCCGCCCTCACCCCGCCGGAGCCGCCGCCGATGACAAAAAGATCATAGTCGTAACCGGCCATCGGATGGGCTCCTGCACAATGGAAGTGTGTGCCAGAGGTAGGCTGCCGGGCGCTAAAAGAAAAGCCCGGGAAACCCGGGCTTTCCTGGTCCAGCGGCATTGAGCCTGTGGAAGTGGATCAGTTCTGCGAATTGTCAGCCGGGGCCGATCCGTCAGCCGGAGCAGAGCCATCGGCGGGAGCGGTTGCATCCTGCGCAGGCTTGGCCGGAGCGGCGGCCTTGGCGGCGGCGGCGAGCGTCTCGCCGACCTGCTGGGCGAGATCGCGGGCGACGCCGTTCTGCCAGATGTCGGCTGCCTTCACGAGATCGCGCGTGACCGCCGGGCCGCTGTCGAGCAGCTTCTTGCCGGCATCCGAGCTGTAGAAGGTAGCGATATCGTTGAGGTCCTTTTCGGAGAACACCTTGGCATAGGCAAGGGCCGCCTCCTTTTCCAGATCGGCGCGGCGTGCCGCCAGCGCCATGGCCTTCTCGGTGACGGTCTTGCCGATCAGCTCCTGCATGTCGGGGTTTTTCTGGATCAGCTGGTTCTGAAGCGCGGCCGCCGCCTGCGGCAGGATATTGTCGAACGGGTCGGTAGCATGAATAGCCGCAACCGCGGCCCGCGCGGCCTTGAGATGCGATTCGCTGATATCCTGCGAAAACGCCGGCGAGGACAGCGCAAGGACGGCTGAGGCCGCCAGAATCGTAGAAAGGCGGCGAACCCGTTTATGCAACATCATGATGGATAGAACTCCCTGGTTTTCGGGCGGCATGGACGGTTTGGATGCCGTCGCCGCCGGCGATGATGGCCGCTGACGCCAGCCCGATGAATAGACCGTGCTCGACAACGCCTGGAATGGCGAAGAGAGCATTCGAAAGCGCTCTTGTATCCGGAATGCGGCCAAAAGATGCATCGAGGATAAAGTGGCCGCCGTCTGTAACAAAAGGCTGGCTTCCCGTCATCCTCAATGTCACCGGGCCGACAAGGCCGAGGCTAGCCGCCGCTGCGCCGACCGCGATCTCGGTGGCGCGCAGGCCGAACTTGTTGACTTCGATCGGCAGCGGGAAACGGCCGAGGGTCTCGACCATCTTGGACTGGTCGGCAATCACGATCATGCGCTCAGACGCCGCCGCGACGATCTTTTCGCGCAAGAGCGCCCCGCCGCCGCCCTTGATCAGCGTCAGCGCCGGGTCGATCTCATCGGCGCCGTCGATGGTGAGGTCGAGCTCGGGCGTTTCCTCCAGCGTCGACAATGGCACGCCAAGCTCGCGGCAGAGTGCCGCGGTGCGTTCGGATGTGGGCACGCCGATGACGGCGAGCCCGGTCGCGACCTTTTCGGCCAGCAGCCGGACGAACTCGTCGGCGGTCGTGCCGGTGCCGATGCCGAGCCGCATGCCGCTGCTGACATGGGAGAGCGCTGCGCGCGCGGCCTCGACCTTCAACTGCCTTGCATCCATGCCGCCGTTGTCCCGATTTCGCTGGTTTCGCGCGCCTCCTAGCATTTTTGCCTGTCCCGTCAAAGGCTCTGCCTGTGGACCGATAGAGCCTGCTTGCTTGACCGCCGCGCAGCCTGTATCGGCTGCGGCACTTCAACCGCTGCAGGACTGGCCATGACCCGACCGATCATCGTGTTCGACCTCGACGGGACGCTCATCGACACCGCGCCGGACCTGCTCGACAGCCTCAACCACAGCCTGGCGGCAAGCGACCTCGTTGCCGTCGATGAGGCCGGCTTCAGGCGCTTCGTCGGCCATGGCGGCCGCGTCATGATCGAACGCGCGCATGCCGCGCAGAACAAATCGCTGGTGGCGGAGGAGCACGACCGGCTGTTGAAACTCTTCCTCGACCATTACACGATCAACATTCCAGGCAAGTCGAGTCCCTATCCCGGTGTCGTCGCCGCGCTCGACCGCTTCCAGGCTGCCGGCTGCCTGATGGCGGTCTGCACCAACAAATACGAGGCGAATTCGGTGGCGCTGATTACGGCGCTCGGCATGGCTGACTATTTTGACGCGATCTGCGGCCAGGATACCTTCGCGTTCCGTAAGCCCGACCCGCGTCACCTGACCGAAACCATCAAGCTGGCCGGCGGCGACCCCCACAACGCCCTGATGGTCGGCGATTCGCAGACCGACATCGACACCGCCAAGGCGGCCGGCATTCCGGTGGTGGCGGTCGATTTCGGCTACACCGACCGCCATGTGCGCGAGTTCGAGCCGACGCTGGTCGTCTCGCATTTCGACACGCTGACGCCGGAACTGGCCGAAAGGCTGATCGCCGCCGCGCGCTGAGTTCCGGCTTTTCCAGCCTGCCGAGGCCCGGCGAATTCGATCATGGCAGATCGTCGGCACATTGCCTTGACTTCGCGCACCCGCCTCCCTTATATCGCGGCTCGCTTCGGCCTTCGGCCAACGAGCGGGCGATTAGCTCAGCGGGAGAGCACACCCTTCACACGGGTGGGGTCGCAGGTTCAATCCCTGCATCGCCCACCATTTTCTCAAGCACTTAGCCATACCGAAAATCCTCCGCGTACCGAAACCGTGCAGCAAAGCCTTACTTCGGCCGAGACTGACAGACTTGGTTGCGCCGATCGGGACCTGAAGCCACGGACGTCAGCCCCGGAAGTAGCGGGCAGATGCAGTCGGCCGAAACCGCCGATTTCGCCATGGTCAGACCTCCGCTGCCTGCCCCTGGAAATCACGGGATGATGCCCATAGGTGTCCTCAAGCATCTTGACGGACATGCCTAGCGCGCCGGCTGCCTCCTACAGATCGATGCCCTGCTGCATCATCCATGTTGCGCGGCTGTGACGGAGGATATGCGGCGTCACTGACCTCTTGAGGCCGGCGAACTTTCGAGCCGCATACCAAGGCTTGCGAATCTTTTGGATCGGTCGGCCGTCACGGGCGACAACGCCGCGTCTCCAAGCCCAAGTCGAGGGAGATTGCCATCCGATAAGGCCGATCTAATAATGATTTGTGTTGAAGGCGTTTCGCTGATTAGCTGCCTTGCATAACACCGGGACAAGATTGGCAAATGTTGTCCGGGGAGGACCGCGATGCCGGTGCTTGAGGTTCGTCACGTTTCCAAGAATTTTGGGGCCATCCAGGCCCTGACCGACGTCAGCTTCCAGGTGGAGCGGGGTGAAGTCGTGGGTCTGATGGGCGACAACGGAGCCGGCAAGTCGACGATAGTCAAGACGGTGGCCGGGAATTTCCCGCCGAACGACGGCGAAATTGTCGTGGACGGCGAGGTTTGTCACTTCCACAAACCCGTCCAGGCCCGGGCCAAGGGGATAGAAGTCGTTTATCAGGACCTGGCGCTCGCCGATAATCTGACGGCCGCGCAGAACGTCTTTCTTGGCCGCGAGATGAAGAAGGGCTTCTGGCCCATCAGGGTGCTCGACAAGCAGGCTATGGTCGACCGCTCGGCAGCGCTGTTCAAGGAACTGAAATCGGAAACCCGGCCGCGCGACCTCGTCAGGAAGATGTCGGGAGGGCAGCGCCAGGCGGTAGCCATCGCGCGGACCCGGCTTTCAAACGCCAAGCTGGTGCTGATGGACGAACCGACCGCCGCCATCTCCGTGCGCCAGGTGGCGGAGGTGCTCGAATTGATCCGGCGCCTCAAGGCGCAAGGGGTCGGCGTCATGTTGATCAGCCACCGCATGCCCGACGTTTTCGCCGTGGCAGATCGTATTATAGTGCTCAGGCGAGGTTCGAAGGTTGCCGACAAGCAGACCGACAACACCTCGCCCGAGGAAATCACCGGACTGATAACGGGGGCCATCCGTGGCGAATAGTGCTCGGCAGTCGGTTAGTGTTCGGGAGTCGGCCGGGGAAACCGGCCGGCCAGCCATGTCGGACTTCGTCCCGACCAAGGAAAAGACGGGGCTGCAGCGTGTAGTTTCAAGTCAGCCGTTCTGGGTGACGATCGCGCTCATCGCTCTGGTCATGTTGATGACAGCCATGGAGCCGAGCTTCGGCACCTCCGAAAACGTCGCCAACGTCACGCGCAACTTCGCACCTTTCGGCCTCATGGCGCTCGGCATGACGGTGGTGATCATCACCGGCGGCATCGATCTGTCGGTCGGCTCGATCATGGGCCTGGTGGCCATCGTCGCCGGGCTGTTCCTGACCTGGCACTATCCCTGGTACGTCGCCTTCGCAGTCGGCCTTTTCTCCGGCCTGGCCTGCGGGGCGGTCAACGGGTTCTTTGTCGCTTATGTCGGAATGCCGTCCTTTGTGGTCACCCTTGGCATGCTGTCCGTGGCGCGCTCGCTGGCGGTCGTGTTCTCGGCCAACCAGATGCTCTACCAGTTCGGCCCCGATGCTCCGATCGTGAAGGCGATCGGTCAGGCGAGATGGCCGCTGCATGGGCCGCAGGACTGGGCACCGCACTGGATACCGGGATTGTCATCGCAGTTCTGGACCATGGTGGTCCTGGCCCTGATCGTCGGCTTCGTGTTCAATTTCACGGCCTGGGCCCGGCATCTCTTCGCCATCGGCGGCAATGAGGAGGCGGCCCGGCTTACCGGCGTGCCGGTCGACTGGATCAAGTTCGAGGCCTATGTGTTCTCGGCTTTCACCGCTTCGCTCGCCTCGCTACTGCTCCTCGGCTACAACGGTTCGGCCATCAATGCCATGGGCCAGGGCTATGAGTTGCGCGTGATCGCCGCGACAGTCATTGGCGGAGCCAGCCTCATGGGCGGCGCCGGCACGGCGTTCGGCGCAATCATCGGTTCGGCCTTCCTCGAGGTGATCAGGAACGCACTGCTGATGGCCGGCATCGATTCAAATTGGCAGGGTGCCTTCGTCGGCGCCTTCATCGTTCTTGCGGTTCTTTTGGGCATGCAAACCGGCGGCAGATCGCTGCTCGCAGCGTCGCTGGCAGCCTTGATGCCCAAAAGAAGCCGCTAGAAACCCGCTGGCGGGAGGCCTGCGGGATCACACCAAGGAGGAGAACGTCCGATGAAAAAACATCTGCTGACGGCGGCCGTGGCGCTTGGCGCAATGGTGCTCGCCGTTTCCGGTGCCCAGGCGAAATACACCTTCGCCCTGGTGCCGAAGAACATGAACAATCCTTTCTTCGACCAGGCACGCGACGGCTGCAAGAAGGCCGAAGCCGAATCGAATGGCGCCGTGGAGTGCATGTATATCGGCCCCGGCGAGCATGGCGGCGGCGACGAGCAGGTACAGATCGTGCAGGACCTCGTGGCCAAGAAGGTGGACGGCATCGCCGTGTCGCCATCGAACGCCGCGGCGATGGCGGTTGCGCTGCAGGCCGCCAAGGAAGCCGGCATCCCGGTCCTCACCTGGGACTCCGACCTCCTGCCCGAGAACAAGGATCTTCGCGCCGCCTATATCGGCACGCACAATTATGAGATCGGCGTGAACCTTGCCAAGCTTGCCATGCAGATCAAGCCCAAAGGCGGCACGGTCTGCATCCAGTCGGGCGGTGCGGCGGCGGCCAACCACAATGAACGCATGCAGGGCATTCGCGATACGCTTTCGGGCACCAAATCGGCCGCCTCGCCCGGGGACCGGCTGACGGGCCAGAACGGCTGGACCGAAATCGAAGGCTGTCCGCTCTACACCAATGATGATTTCCCGCTTTCGGTGCAGCAGTTCGAGGACATCATGGGGAAAAACCCGAACCTCGACGCATTCATCCCAACCGGCGGCTTCCCGCAGTTCATACCCGATGCCAACCGCGCTGCGGTAGCCCCGTACAAGGACAAGATCGCCTCGAAGGCGCTGGCCCTTGTCGTCGCCGACACGCTTCCCGTGCAGATCGACCAGATGAAGGAAGGTCTCTCTCTTGGCCAGGTCGGCCAGCGGCCTTTCGAAATGGGCTACAAGACGATGATGGCATTGAAGGACATGAAGGACGGCAAGGCGCCGCCGGCTGACCCGACCTACACCGGCCTCGATGTCTGCACTCCGGAGACGGCGGACACCTGCGTCGCCAAATAGTGCTCTATGGGCGGGAGGAAAACTCCCGCCCTTTCATTGGAGCGAGATGCAGTTAGATTGAAGCGTTCTCATCTCGCTCCAGGGGTTTCAATGTCGGAATTGTTCTCGCTCAAGGGCCGGGTCGCGTTGGTGACAGGTGCTTCGCGTGGCCTCGGCTTCGCGATGGCCAAGGCGCTTGCGGAAAACGGCGCAACGGTGATCGTCAATGCCCGCGGCATGGATGCCCTCTCCGCGGCGGCGCAAAAGATCGGCGCCGAAGCCCTGCCGTTCGATGTTGCCGACGCGGCGATCTCAAGGGCGGCGCTTGAGGGAATCGTCGAACGCCACGGCCGCCTCGATATCCTGATCAACAACGCCGGTATCCAGCATCGCAGCCCGTTGGTCGAATGGCAGGACGAGGACTTCGACCGTGTGATTGCAGTCAACCTTTCGGCCTGCTTCCGCATGATGCGCGAGGCGGTGCGCCTGATGCTGCCGAACAAATTCGGGCGCATCATAAACACTGGATCGGTTGCAGCGATCCTTGGCCGTCCCACCATTCACGCCTATGTGGCGGCAAAGGCGGGGCTGCATGGACTGACACGCTCGACCGCCGCCGAGATGGGTCGTCACGGCATCACCATCAACGCGATTGCCCCCGGCTATTTCGCCACCGAGCTCAATACCGCACTTACCAACGACGAGGCCTTCACCAAATGGGTCGAGGCGCGAACTCCTGCTGGCCGCTGGGCCCAACCTGAGGAACTCGGCGGAGCCGTGGTGTTTCTCGCGTCCAACGCTGCCGCCTACGTCAACGGACATGTTTTGGCGGTCGACGGGGGGCTATCGGTCTCCCTCTGACCTGCGAACCGCCTTCAACAGTGACAGCCAGACAACAACCGGTTAGTGGCGCCGGACGTGGCTGCCTAGATCAACCCTCTGCGCACAGTCAAATGCGTCACCGCCGTCACCAGGATTGCGCCGGTCATGAAATAGAGCGTGGCCACAATGTTGCCGTGGTGGAAGTAAATCCCTGCGAGAAGCAGGGCCATGGCCACCGCAAGAAAAGCAATGATGCGCGAGAAGTTATCGGGCATAGAGACGAACCTATGCAAATAGGATGGATGGCCGCCCTCAATCAGCCGTGCGCTCAATAGAGCGGTTTTCGATTTTCCGCAACCGGCATGATGTGGGACACTGACAGAACCCGCGCCTGGAGCGTGCCGGCGCCGACGCTCCCTATACCAAATCCACCTCGACCCAGAGCCCACCGGGGCCCCGAGCAGGGTCGCGCGGCGCGCTGCGCACCGCCAGGATCGAGCCGGACGGCGAAGCAAAAGCCGGTCTTCCATTTGCACCGGCCAGCCAGGAATCGTCGGCACGGATGACGCGGCCCTTGGTCTTGGCTTCGAGCGCGGCCAGGATCGGGTCATAGGGCATCTCGCCCCAATGCACCTTTACCGCATCCAGCTTGTTGGTTGGAATGAAGGCCGAGAGGTCCGGGCTTGTCATCAGGTCGAGCCCCTGTTTCTGCGGCGTGGCGTTCTGGCTGCCGTGATGAGCGACCTTGAGATAGACGGTGCGAGCGAGCAGATCGGCCGTGGTGACGGTCGCCTGCCCCACCGGCCATTTCAGATCCTTCCAGCTCAGCCAGTTGCCGATCTGGGCGTCGCCCGGGAACAGGAATACCCGGCCGCTGTCGATGAACTCGAAGGCGAGCACCAGGCTGGTGTTGTTGACGCCGCGGTCAAGCTGCAAGGCGAGGTCGGCGGCGATCGCCATCCAGTCGGCGTCGATGCGGCGCCATGACTGATCGCGGTCCTCCATCGGAGCCGCGCTGGAGACCGGCCCGGAATAATGCTTGCGGGTGAAAGCGTCGATATCGACGGCCGGATCGCTGCCCTTCTCGCCGTTCAGCGCCGCCGAGAGCGGTGTGCCGACATTGCGTTCGAAGGGGCTGAGCTCGTCGATATAAGTCGGATCATCGGCCTGGTTCATCTTGAGCCCGGATGAAAGCGCCCGCGCGAACGGCCCGCCGCTGGCGAGCGGGAACATCTCGCTCGCCTTTTCCTCCAGCCGAAGCGCCGCCTTGTCGCGCGGCGGACCAAGCACATAAATCCGGAGATTGGGCAGTTCCGCGATCGATTGCGGCGCCCCGCCGGGCTCGAAATAGGTGGGCGATGGTTTTGCGGATAGCTTTGCCGCGGCGTTGCGCGCCGAGCGCACTCTTTCGCCGGCTGCCCCGAACTGAAAGCCGAGCACGGCCTGCAGGCCGTCGCGCACGCGCTCCATATAGGGGTTGAGCCCCTGCATGCCGTCGAGCTTCTGGCTCGCGCCCTGCAACGCAGCCAGCGCCTGGCCCTTGAACTTATCGAGTTCCAAGGCTTCGGGGTCGGCCGGATCTTCGGTCCACGCCATCCATATGTCGCCAACGGAAAATTCCTTGAACAAGTCCTTTGCGGTCAGGAAGCCCGAAACATGATCCCAGTGCTCATGGGTGACGACGAGCACGTCGATCTTGCCGCCCGTCTCCTTCTTGAGGTCGGCAACGATGTCGGCGACCAGCGCCGGGCCGCCGGCGATCGAGACGTGGATGCCGCAGTCGATCAGCATCCGGAACGGCGAGCCGTCGGCTCTCGTGAAGGTGAGCAGGTGGCAGTCGCCGATGCCTTGGCAATAGTGCCGGACGGTAACCGAAGGCGCGCGTGCGGCGGGAGCCGCGGCTCGTCGAGGTCGCCTTGTTGCCGCTGGCTTCCTAGACATGGTCGTCGTCTCCGTCGCTGGCGTGCAGAATGGCGAAGGGCTCGGAAGCCTCGCCGCCGAAATAGAGCGCCCGGAGCGGCGACAGATAGTTCGCGGTTACCGTCTGGGCCTGGCGCTTCTGCCGGTCCGTGCTGCCGGTGTTCTTGATGATCGCGTAGCGCATCTCCTCAAAGCCTTCGCGCGGGTCGATGATGATGGTGGCGCCGCCGCGGAACCAGAAGAAGCCGTCGCCCTTGTTGACGCCTTGCGGCGCCGGCGTGCCGTCGAAGGCGACGGGAAGCCGCTGCTGGATCACGGCGACAACCTCGACGCGGAACGAGCCGTCCGGCTCGACGCGCCGCGTCGGACGCACGCTGTAGATGTCGAAGGTCGTCTCGCCCTTCTTCGGCTGGTGCATGACCGTGCCGTCCTCGTTGTAGCGCGGCAGGTCGGGCAGCAGGCCGAACTGCTTGTAGAGATCGGGATCGGAAGCGAAGGCCCTGTGCATCGCCTTCCACAGCGCGTAGCGGTTCTTGTCGTTCAGGGCGAAGATCTCGGAGCGTTTCAGCTTCTGGTTCCAGCCGAGGTCGACCTTGGCAAGCAAGCCCTTCAGCCAGAGAGGCGAAGGATCTTCCGGCGCGCTCCAGGCAAGCGTCTCTTCCGAAATGGTGCGCACGTCGCGCGGCAGGAGCTTCCACTTGCGGAAGGATTCCAGGAACGCCAGGCGATAGTGCAGCGGATCGTCGGGATAGGCGTCGCGGTCGGCTGTGATCAGCGCCCGCAGGTATTCGCCGAAGGTGATGTCGACCGCCGGGCAATAGTCCAGCGCACGGATGCACATGGTCAGCATCTGTTTGGCGGTCTTGGCGACCTCGTCGGTAAGGCGCTCGACCAGGCCCGGATGCAAGGTGCCCGCCGGCAGGATGCCCGTGCCGCCGGTGGCAAGCTGGATCAGATCGTCGGTGCGGCGGTCGGCGATGGCGATGAACGCCTGGTAGACGGCGAAGACGAGGATGGAGCCGCGGTCATGCGCCTCGAACGTCTTGTCGTAGTCGAGGTTGGCCATGCCGGCGCCGCCATATTCGCGCAACGGCCCTGCCCTGCCGCTGCCCTCACCGAACTGCTTGGCGATGCCGGAGAGCAGCGAGGCCGCCGACACATCGCCCCTCGCCTTGCCGATCTCGAAATTTACCAGCTCCTTCAGGGTAAAATGCTGGAACAGCGCGACGATGTCGGCAAAGGCCTCATGGAAGGCCGGGACGTCCGGGTTGGACGTTTCCTGGAAGCGGCGATGCAGCCCGTCGAGCAGCGCATGCGACATCTCGTGCGCGATGATGTCGCTGGACAGGCAGGAAAACACCGTCGTTCCGGGCGTGGTGACGTCGCCCTCATTGCTGGTTGCCGGGAAATAGCCGAACAGCAACGCCTTCTTTTCAGGGCTGTAGTAGGCGTTCTCGGCGCGCAGTCCATGCGGATAGATGCGCAGGCGCGGCACATAGTGGGCCTTCACCGTCATGTCTCCGGTGCGGCCGGGGTGTTGCGAATAATGCGGCGCCCATAGCGCCCGCCGCCCGAGCGCGCGCTCGAAATGGCCAATCGTGGTCATGGCGACCGCGTAGACCATCTGCTGGTGGAACTTCGGATTGCCCTCCGAAGGCGGCAGACCGTCCTGCGCCAAAAGCATCTTGTCGTTGAGGTCGACCGGATCGTAGACGCGGTCGGACGCCGGATCGACATCGACCACTTCGAGATATTCGCCGATCGGGCCCGGCAGCAGCGGCCTGTCGGCCGACGGCTCGTCGTCCCACGGAACCGAAATCGTCGCCTGGTAGACCGACACCGAGACCAATCGCTTGGCGACGGAAGGGTCGAGCGCGTAGATGCGCAGGCGCCGCTGCGGCGGCGGTAGCGGACGCGGCTTGCGCTTGATCGGCGCCGGACTTGCGGCAGGGGCTGCGACCGGCACCGGCTTGGCGCCGGTCCTGCCCAGCAACCCTTCGAGAAAGGCCTTGAGCGGTCTCGACGGATTGCCTTCGTCGAGAGCGGCTTCGAGATAGCGATTGCGCGCCGCGGCCGAGATCGTGTCCGGGTCTCCGTCCGGATCGGCGATTGCCTGGTCGACCGAAGCGGTGGTTTGCGCCATCTGCATCAGCTCCAGCCCCAGCATCCTTTGCCGTTGCAACGCCGCGGGCGACTGGACCGCAAGCGAATTGCCGCCGGTCAAGAGATCGAGCCAGCTCCAGGTGTAGGTCGCCGGCGCCAGCTTCTGCAGCAGGTTCTCCGCCGGCGGGGCGATCGCCAGCACGTCGAAGGCGCGCACCACCCCTTGCCCGATCTTCTCCAGCGTCTCGGCGGCGTTCATCTTCGGCGTCGATTTCTTCGCCGCCTTGAACATCGCGAAGCGGACAGCCTCGATGCGCATCCAGGGCTGCGAATAGGCCTTCACGACGTCCCAGTGCTCGGCCAGCCAAAGCGCGGCCGCGGCCGCGACCTGCGGCGTCGCCGCCGAGGTGCCGCTGCCGTCCATGTCGACGATCTTGGCGCAGTCGATCTCGGCCCAGGGCACGTTCGGTGTGTAGGCGCCGAGCGCCGTCTTCATCTTGGAAGCCGGCCCGTAATTGCCCTGCATGGTGCCGAAGTCGAGGCCGGCATAGGCGCGGCCGTCGCCCATCACGCCGCATGCGGCCAGCACGCGATTGTAGCGGGCGGGATAGACGATGCTGCGCGGCGTGATGGTGAAATTGTTGCCGGCAGCGGTGACCATCACCAGGCCGTGGTCGTAGGCGAGGTTGACCGCGTCCACGAGAGCCTGCGAAGCGAGGCCGCCCATACTCATTGACAGCACCTGGGCGCCTTTCTGGCGCGCATAGTCGATGCCCTGCACCATCGTGCCCGTCGTCAGCCGGACCACCCAGTCGGCGATGCGGACCGGCAGGATTTTGGTCTGCGGGGCGCCGCCGACGAAATCGGTGAAGCCCGGCCAATGCGGCGACGTGCCGTCGAGCTTGTTGCCGGCAAGCAGACTGAGTGTGCCGGTGCCGTGGCCGCGATTGCTGGTGAGCGTACCGGCAGGCGCATGATCGGTCGCGTTGTTCGGCCCGGTGCCGTCGTCGACGAAATTGCGCTGCTTGGCCGTGAGAAGGCCGGCCGGCAAGGTGCGGTGGCCAGGATCGAAGCCGGTATCGAGATGGGCAATGGTGATGTTGGCCTGCTTGGCGCCGACCTTGCTGCGGGCGGCGGCGAACTGGCTGAAGGATGGCCCGGCGTTCCAGGCAACCACGCCAGGCACGGTCGCCTGCCTGCCGCCCGGGTCCTGGTCGTCGAAGGCGCAGACGGGGGCGGCGCTCGCCGCCATGCCGCGGTCGCCGCTGCTGTTCCTGTAGTCCCATTGCTGAACGATGTCGGGTTCGACCGCCAGGATATCGCCGCCGGTCGCAGCGAAATCTCCACCGCGGGCCACAAGTTCGTGGGCAGCGTCCCAGGGATTGTCCGAGTCCTCGGTCTTGGGGGAAAGCCGCAGCCACGTCGCGCCGCGGTCCGCCGCCGCCCCGAAGTCAGCGCCCGCAGCACCAGGCGGCACGGTCAGGATCGGTTCGGCGTCGATTGCTCCGATACCAAGCGACCGCCTCCGGGCCGCGAGCCCGGCGCCGTCACCCCGAACCTTGACAAGGAGTCTCCTCGCCATGGCGTGCCCCTCCTCGGAAGTGGAAACCATGGCGTGGACCGTCAATCGCAGTCAAGCCAAGTCCCAAACCATGCTTCGATCGATCTGTTAGCCAACCAAGAAACCGGGCCGATTGTATTTCCGAACCAATATGCTTGGCGACTGAAACGTACACCCGGCAATGACAATCGCGCCGGCCGACAGACGCTTCTGTGATCGCCTTCACATACGGCGGGTGGGCTTCGCGCGCAGATACCGCACCGGGTGGCACTCGCTTCTGCTTCAATGCACGGGCTCGAATGGCTTCCGGGCGCCTGAAAGTGGGGTGGAATTTCGATCACCTAGCCATTTTCAGATTTGCTGTTCGCGCGCGTCGGTCACCTCCCGCCACGCGCGCGGACGGCGTTTCATAGATCGGTTCGCGTCCGCCAGCGCGCTCCGATTCCCGCTGCAAGGGAAGTTGCCGGCTAATTTGATGCCTGCAGCGCACGTCTGGCGCTCGATCTCCAAAGGCCGTCGTGTGTTGCCGTAATTGCCACGAAAGGAGACCAGGCCTTGATCGAACATGCACTTGTCATACAATTTCCGCTCAACGAGAGGCGGAATCGCATCATGTCCACAGCCAGCGCAGACGACAGGAGCACCCTGCCGCGTCTGGCGCGGATCGATCCGCGTCACTTCGATCTGCTGTTCGGCGGCTGCAAGGTGGAACGTTATGCCGCCGGCCAGCACCTGTTCGTCCAGGAGGATGCGTCCGACCGCATCTACGGCGTGATGAGCGGCACGGTCGAAATTTCGCTCTATTCGCCGGGCGGACAGAAGCTGGTGGCCAATATCGAGCTGTCGCGCAGCCTCGTCGGCGAGATAGGCGCCTTGGACGGACGCCCGCGCACGGCAACCGCCATGTGCCTCACCGCATGCGAGCTGGTTTCGCTCAACCGAGCACAACTCTTTGATCGCATTGAAAAAAATCCGCCGTTGGCGCGCGCCATGATCGAACTCCTATGCACGCGGCTGCGCTGGGTCAGCGGCGAGCTCGGCGACCAGGCCTTCTTCGGCATCGAGGCCCGGCTGGCGAAGCGGCTGGTGTTTCTCAGCGGCGTCATGGCCGATCCCGCCGGCTGGGTCCCGATCTCTCAATCGGAGCTCGGCGAATTCCTCGGCGCGACGCGCGAATCCGTCAACAAGACGCTCAATGATTGGCGCAACCGGCACATGATCGCCATCAAACGCGGTGGGCTGCGCATCATCAATGCCGCCGCGCTGAACCAGATCGCCGATTCGCAGGACGACGGCTGAGCGATTTTGACCCCGAATCAGAGCCGCGAAATCAGGTAGCGCAGCGCGGATCGGCTTGGCATGAAGAAGTAGCCGCCGCCCTTCGTGGTGACGAATTGCGGCATGTCCCTGAGCACCGTGACCTTTTCCCATGACGGGATCGAGAACCGGCCGTCGCCGTCGCGCGCGCCGATTGTCGGATCTTTTTCGCCGACAAGGCCCTGGAACGAGCTCGACGAGACCCATGTCTGCTGGATGAATTCGTACTGGCGTTCGATGTCGGCGTTGAGGCACATGAAGAGAAGCCCCTTCTCGACCTTCCCGCTGCGGTCCTTCTTCTCATACGTGCGGCCGACACGCAGGATGCGGTGGCGCTTGCCGATCCGGATCTGCGTCTCGCGATCCTCGCCGAGCGAGTCGCGCGGGTTGGAGCGGCGTATGTGCGAGCCGAGCGGACAGCGATGCCCTTGCGGATCCTCTGCGCCGAGCGCGAAGTCGTTGTCGACGCCGCGGCCCGGGCGGCCATCGGGGTTGCGCACCAGCGAGCTGCCGTCCTGCCAGCGCCCGAGCATCTTGGCCGCTACCCAGCGCGGCGTAATAGTGTCGTCGCCGGTCTCACGCGCCGCCTGCGCGGCGGCATGCTTGCAGTAGTCATCGAACAACTCGACATGCTGCTCGAACTGGCGCACCACGAGGAACGAGCCGTTGCGGCCAAAATCGCGCGGTGGCGGAGGCTGACCGGGAATCTGCCGGTTGCGCCGCACCTGAGACAGGATATCGGTGCGATCTTGCGCTGCCCGAACGGAGGGCGAGGCTGGATAGAACCCATGCTCGTCGCGATAGCCGAACAGGAACTCGCCGGGCGCGACCAGGTGCATCGGTGCGGCACCCTTGGCGGCGCGCGACGTACCCCTGACGATTGGCTGCGAGACACCGTCGGCGAAGCCGAAATGCTCATAGGCGCGCTGGCGCTCCGGCCGGCCGCTATGGCCGGCATGTTGGGTTTTCACGCCGTCCTTCTTCGGCTCGCGATTCACGACAAGCGGCAATTCGGCGACGATCTTCATCCCCGCGCCGGTCGTCTTCCGCTTCGCGGCGGTGACCTCGGCCTTGAGCACGGCTGGCTCATTGGCATAGCAGATGACCACAGCATCGACCGGCGTCCCGGCCGAGCCCCACTGCCATTTGTCAGGCGCGTCGAGGCCGGTGTCGTCGAGGATGCGGCTGCGCTCGGGATTGCCCATGCCGTGACGAAACGCGGCTGGGAATGTATCCAGCGGATCGTCGTCGACACCGCCCTGCAGCCCGAGGCGGCGCAGGCCGTCGGGACCGAAGGCCACCGTCATGGCGCGTCCGGCCGGCACGCCGTCGCCGAAACTCGTGTTGTCGATGACGAAGTCCAGCCATGCTCTCCTTTGCGTTGCCGGCAGCTCTTCGGGCAGCCGGATCGCCAGCATATGCGCGTGGCCGAGCGCGCCGAACGGACCGAAGAAGATCGACTGGATCTCGCCGGATTCCAGCTCTTCGAGGGGGGTAGGCGCCGGCTCACGGCTTGTGAATTCCGCCGCCCTCGCCTGCGGGCGCGGCAACGAGCCGAACAGGCTCACCCAGTCGCGGGCCTCGTTGCCGGTCGCAGAAGCAATGCCGCGCCGTATCCTGGAGTTGATACGGATGCGCGTGGTGTTGAGATGCGGATAGGCGGAGTACCAGAACAGCGTCGGCACCTGCTGGCGCCTGGCCCAGCGCTTGAAGCGGTCGCCGTCGCGCGCCCCGTCGAGGAAGAGCCAGCGCGTGCGCGGGTAACCTTCCGTGTTGCTCCACACTCCGGTCAGGCCTTCGGAGGCCTTGGCGATGAAGTCCTCCAGATAGCTTTCCCAGCTGCCGCCGTAGTTGGAGAAGAACATCAGCTTGTCGGTGCCCGGCAGCAGCACCCAGCGAGCGAAGTGAATGGTGTTTATGGTGGCGAGGAACCCCGGCTTGAATACTTTCTGCGCCGATATCGAGATAAGGTAGAAGGAAAGCCTCAGCGCCAGCCGCCGCAAGGTGCCCGCCTTCATCGTCGAGATCGCGGTGAGATGGTTCTGCGCACAATGGTCCTCATTGGCGAGGATCCTGTCCAGCGCGCCGATGTCGACCGGTGTGTTCTGAGGCCGGTCCTTGTCCTCGAGGCGCCGCAGGCCCAGGAAGCACAAGGCGAAGAACAGGATGGCTATCGCCAGCAGTCCCAGCACCGCCAGCAGAAGCGCGGTGCCGGCAATGGCTATGTTGGTGAAGGTGATGCCGTGGGGATTGCCGAACACGAGCACATAGGTCATGCGCCAGGAGGCAAGGACGACGATCGCGACCGCGGCGAGCATCGCCGGCGCAAGCAGCGTCGTCGTCAAGGCACGCCACCAATGGCCCGGCGGACGCTCCAGCAGGCTTTCGGCCGGCTCGAAGGCCCAGCCGAACTGCCCCAGCGACTGGGCATGCCGGCGCGCCTCGGTGAGCACCGCGGGGGCGTTGCCGGTACCCGCGCGCGGCTTCTCGACGATCTCGCGCACGCTGTCGGCAAGCTCGGCCTCGGCCTGGATGCGGCGCACCGAATGGCCAGGCGTTCCCGAAAAAACCAGCCCTGCCGCGCTGCCGAAGGACGGCGATATCTCGATGTGATGCTTCTTCAGGAAGCCCTCCAGCGAACCGCCGTCGGGCAAACCGCACACATCCCTGAAGATCGGCCGCAGCCGGCGGCCTATGGCTAGCGTTACGGCGCCGATGACATCGTCGGTGCTGCCGTCGCCGGAGATCTCGAACACGAGCGCGCCGGTCTCGAGGCCCGATTTCTCGTCCTTGCCGGTGGCGACGACGGCCAAGCTGGTGAAATGGATCGAGCCCACCTTGTCGAGCGCGTCGCCTACCTGGTCGCTCGCCGGGTTGCCGAGCGAGCCGACCTTGTCGCGCACGGCATCCAGCGGCACCGCGCGCGTGATCGGGCAAACCACGGTGACCATGGACTGATCGACAATGCGGCAAAGCGGTGAGCGCTCGAAATCGACCTTGAGGTTCGCCGGATAGGCGCCGACGTAGCCCAATTTGCCGGCCCTGCCCCGGACGCGATCGAGCCCCGGCTTGCTGAACAGGGCGCGAACGCATTCGCCGATCTGGATGCGGGCGATCTCGGCGCCGATGCACAAGTGGATACCGTGGCCGAAAACCATGTAGTCGCGATGCGGCCGCGAGGTGTCGAATTCGTTCGGCCGCTGCACGATTTCCGGGTCGAACATGGCCGACAGCGTCGCCGGCATCACGACCGTTCCGGCCTTGACCAGACGCTCGCGGCGCGTGCCCTGGCCGATGACCGCATCGCGCCTGGTGTAGCGCCAGGGCCCGATCCAGATCGGCTTGAAGCGCATGGCTTCGAGTATCGCCCGGTCGAGCTTGTCGATGCTGTTCTCTGCAAGCGCCGCGTCGACAGCCCGCCGCGCATCGGCGCGCGACAGGATGACGTCCAGGCAATTGCCCCCGGCAAGCACGTTGGTCGGCACGAAGCCGGCGATCATGCCGAGCATGATGGAGTGGATGTCGGGCAGCGATAGACGCTTCTGATCGACCAGGGCGACAAGGCGCGCCAGCGGCCGGCCGTCTTTTTCCTGCCGGTTCCTGATAGCGGCGATCGAACGATCGATGAGCTTGATCAGACGATCGCTGGCGACGACCGCGAGCTCGCGTGTGGTGGCGTTGGCCATCGGATCTGAAAAGAACAGTGCGCTGAGCGCGATCGACCAATCGGCGAATTCCGTCTCGTCGTCGATCTCGAGGCCGAAATAGTCCCGGCAGATGCGCACCGGCACGATCTTCATCAATCCGGCGACGGCATCGAAGCCGGGGCTGGCGCGGGTCATGATGTCGCGCGAATGCCGCTCGGCGATCGGCCTCACGGCGGCTTCGACTTCCGACGGCGGAAAGGCGCTGAGCACGGCCGATTTCATCTGCCGATAGGCGGCGCTGTCCTGCATGCCGAGAATGAAGTTCGATCCCCTTGCCAGCTCGGTCATTTCCGGCCCGTAGGGCGTCTCGAACTCGTCGCCGCGCTCCAGTATGTCGCGGACGTCCACTCCCTTGGTGACGAGGAGAAATCTGCTGCCTATGGCAAGGTTCGGGTGGAAGCGCCGCAGGAAGGCTAATCCCCAATGGGGATGATCCCGGAGAAAAAACTCGGCGATGCGCGCCGACAGGCCCTTGGTGCGCAGCCGATCGATGTCGAATGGCGGCATTGCCGACACGGGGCCCTGTTTTTTCTGGGCCTCGTTTATGCCGTTGAAGTACTTCCACCTGATCATGCGCGTTCGTGCCCCCCGGCTGTCCACGTCACTGCGATGCCGGCTATCCCTTGGCCTAGGTTTGCTTCGGTCCGGCGTATGTGATTTTTTTCACAGTCGTCTGTCTTCGGTTCCAGCAATCATGCAATGGGCTTGCCCTGATCGAAATTGGCGATCAGGAAGTTGTTTTTCGCCGGGTCGACGAACGGTATCCAGCGAATCCTCTGCTCGGAGAAATCCGGATGCCTAGTGGCGAAAATGGCGCGTTCCCGCTCGGCCTCTTCGCGGCGGCCGCTCCGCATCAAGGCGCCGATCTTCAGGAACCTGGCGTAGAAGTAGCCCGGCGAAAGGTTGAGCGAGCGGTCGGCAGCGGCAATTGCCGCCGCCCAGTCCTCGACGAAGCAGTATGCGGCGGCCAGTTCCCCAAGATTGTGGAAGCGGTAGAGGTCGAACGGGCTCAGCCGCTCGGTATCCAGGAAGAACGGGATCGCGCCGGCGGCGTCGCCGAGCAGCAGGCGCGCGCTGCCCATCGCCGAGCGGGCAAACGCAAAGCTCGGATTGATGTGGATCGCTTCGGTAAGATGCTCGGCCGCCGATGCCGGCAGGCCGCGCATGATGTCGGCCGCGCCGAGATAGGCGTGCGGGCGCGCGTCGAGGCTGTCCATCAGAAGCGCCTTGCGCGCGAATTCTTCGACCTTGGCCAGGTCGTCGCTGTCGCCGAAGCGCAGCCATGCCCGCCAGAAATACCACCATGCCAGCTCGTTCAGCACGGCGCTGGAATTCGGGTCCTCCCGGTAGGCCTTGTCGAAGAATTCGAGCGCGATCTCCGTATCTTTGCGCGTGCGCCTGTTCATGTGCCAGCGGCCCCGCCGCACCAGCTGCCAGGTCTCGAGGCTTTCCCACGGCACCTGGAAGGTCCGAACCTGCTCGGCCCGGTCAACCTCCTTGTCGAGGATCGAAACGATCTCGCTGCCGATCTGGTCGCGCAGGCTGAAGATGTCGACGAGGTCGCGGTCGAAGCGCTGCGACCAGACGAGGCGCCCGTTCGACGTATCGGCAAGCGAGGCGTTGAGGCGTATCTGCCCGCCCAAACCCGTCAGCGAGCCGCTGACGATGTAGCGCGCGCCAAGCGCGTTGCCGATAAGCCTGGTTCCGAGGCTGTCGTCGCGGAACTGGAAGCTGGAGCCCTTGGCGATCACCGAAAGCCAGCGGGTGTTGGAGAGGCCATAGATAATGTCCTCTGCAATGCCGTCGGCCATGTAGCCGACATCGGGCTTGTTTCCGTCGCCCTGGAACGGCAGCACCGCGATTGCCGGCGGTCCCTTGGGGAAGGGTTTGTAATGACCGGGCGCGGTCGGGATGGCGGCCAGGGGAGCTGCCGTCGCCGCGCCATTGCCGCCGCGCCCGGCTATCAGGACGCGCACCGGCAGGGCGATGTTCTTGAGCATGAATTCGCCGAGGTCGGTGAAAACCGCTGCCGTCTTGTCTTTCACGTGGTGCCAGGTTGTCTCCGAAATGGCGAGGCCGTCATGCGGAGCGAATTCCTGGAGACGTGCGGCGATGTTGACGTCGTCGCCATAGAGACGGCCCTCGCGGACGATGACGTCGCCGGTGTTGATCCCGGCCCGAAACGGCATGCGCATCTCCTCGGCGGCCGAGGCATTGAGCGCCATGATCCGATCCTGGAAATCGAACGCCGCACGCAAGGCTTCGATCGGATTGCCGAATTCGGCCATGATGCTGTCGCCAGCAACGCCGAAAGTGCGGCCGCCAAAGGCGCTGCAGCTGTCGGTGATGATATCGCGCCGTTCCTCGAAGGCCGCGACGGCCAGCTCGTCGTCGATGCCCATCAGCCGAGAAAAGCCCACGGCGTCGATAGAAATGATTGTCGCAAGCTGACGGGTATAGTTCCGTTCAGCCATGGCTGAGCCCCCGGTCCCTGTTTTCGGTCCAGAACAGGCGACTTCCGCTCTCGAAACACTTCGCCGTTTGCCGACGGAACACCCTCGGCAGGCTCGGCGCGCCGTTGCCACCCTGTTGATCTGGAACTCTAACAGGGTCTCGTTAAAAGCTCTACCACTAACAGCTAATGGAACGCGTCTTCGGTCCGATCCATGGTTAGCCGTTTGTTATCTGAGGCGCCAGATCATAGAAACTTCCTTACATGTTGGAATCTCGAAACGTTTTTATTTCGGCTTCCGCGAATGAAGGTGGCGCCGGCCGTGACGGACCAGCCGTGGCGCAAGGCGTTGCCCACCCGTGGCGGAACCAACGGGCGGGGATTCGAGTTTTCGGCACATTCATGCAGCACATTCATACCAACATGAGATTGAGGGGGCAGTCATGCGCGCTATTGTTTTGGCAAGTGGTATTGCGTTCTTTGTTATCGGCGGGTCGGCTTTCGCGGCCGACGAGCAAGTGAGGCCGCCGCAAAGTGCCAAGAAGCTCTCCGAAATCGTCGCCAAGGTCGAGAAGCGGAACGACTTCCAGTATGTGAAGGAGGTCGAGTGGAGCAGCGACGGCTATACCGTCACCTATTTCACGACCGACAGGGCCAAGGTCGAAATCACTTATGATCCGGTGACCGGCGAGCCGAAGTAAGCTCCCCAACTGGACCAAATCCGCCCTGTCAGAACTTGCATTCCTGTCAGACCTTGCGTCGACGCGTGTTTGGTGGCTGACTGCGCGCCACGATTGCGGGCACGGGGGTGCATGGCAATGGTTGGCTACGTCCTGAAGCGCATCCTGATGGTGCTCGCCGGCTATCTGGTCGCAGTGCTCGTCGGGTTGATCGCCGTCGTAACGATCTATGCGATCCTGAGCGCAGTGCCCAACGCGCCGGCCTATTTCGACCTTATGGGGATTACGCCCATCGCGGTGCTGGTCGTGCCGCCTCTCGGCATGTTCGTCTATTTCCTGACGATCGTGGTCACCGGCATGCAGACACTGGTCTTTGCCCTGATTGCCGAGTTCTTTTCGCTGCGAAGCTTCTGGTTGCACATGCTGTTCGGCGGCGTGGCGGCGGCCGCCGGCTTCATGCTGCTCTGGCCCGGCGCGCCCGACGATCCGGAACGCTGGGCCGACATGGGCATCGTTGTCGCGGCCGGGCTGGTGGCCGGATTCGTCTATTGGCTGATCGCCGGACGCGACGCCGGTTTCAGGCGCCCGCTCATCGAGCGCTTAGGTTGACGGTGCGCGCACCGCTTCGGTCGCATCCAGCGCCTGCATCAGCTTCGAATCGCGATCGTAGACGTCGTCGAAATATTCGACCTTGCCCGACATGTCCGGCCAAGCGGTGAAATATGCGACATAGACCGGGATGACGCGCGTGACATTTTCGGTCGAATGGCCGTGTTTCAGCTTCTCGGCGACATAGTCTACCGAGGTGCCGAGCACCGCGGCCGCCATGCCGCGTGGATCCTGCAGGCGGATGCAGCCGTGGCTCAGCGCACGCATGTCGCGCTCGAAGAACGACTTCTGCGGCGTGTCGTGCATGTAGATGGCGTGCTTGTTGGGGAAGAGTATCTTCAGTTCGCCGAGCGCATTGGCCTCGCTCGGCTGCTGGCGCACGCTGAATGGAATTTTGGAGCCGTAGGCGCCCCAGTCCACCGCGGCCGAGGGAATTCGCCTGCCGCTGGAATCTGCCACCTCATAGCCGGCGCGGTCGAGATAGCCCGGATCGCTGCGCAGCCGCGGCAGCATCTCGTTGACGATGATCGACTGCGGCACGCCCCAGTAGGGATGGTAATCGACCTGCTTGATCTGATTGTAGAAAAAGGCGGTCTGGTTGGTGACCTTGCCGATGACCGCGCGGGTCTTCAGCTTCTCCTCGCCATTGTCGATGTAGCTTGCGGTGAAGGCCGGTTGGTTGATGAAGACGCGCGGGCTGCCAAGGTCGGAGGGTAGCCAGCGCAGCTCTTCGAGCGCGACCCTGACCTTCTCGATCTTGTCGGCCTTGGAGGTTCCCGCAAGCGAGGCGACCGTGCGCGGACCGATGACGCCGTCGCCCTTCATGCCGGCCCGCTGCTGCACCGCCTTGATCACCGGCACCAGTTCGGGATCGTAAATCTCGCTCTTGCCAAGTCTGGCGAGGGTTTCGCCATAATCACCGCCCATCTCGTCATCGAGATTGCGCGCGATCAGCGTCAAAAGCTTGGGCAGTTCCGGGCTGCTTTCGCCTGGCTTGAGTAGCAGCTTCGGATCGACGACGATCTCGTTCTCCTCGCTTGCTTCGAGCGATTCCAGTTCGACGCGCAGCGCCTGGTATTCCGGGTTCTGCGGGTGCCGCGATTCGAGATAGGTGCGGACCTCCTGGGTATGCGCCAGCGTCTTCAGCACGCCTTCGAGATCGAGCGGCTTGGCCGGGAAATCGTAATAGCCGGTCATGCGGTTCGGGTCGACGCGGCCGCTCTGGGCGTCGTGGGCATAGCGCAGCACGCGCGCCGACAGCGCCATCTCGAAGCGGATCATTTCCTTGGTCCGCTCTTCCGGCGTGGCGGAAGTCGTGGCCGCCGGAACGTCGACGGTGTAGTCGGCAGGTGTGAGGCCGTAGCTCGCCGCCTCGCCGAGTACCCGCACCGCATCCTGCGCCCTGCCGTTCAGCGCGCTATCGGTTAGCCAGATGAAGTCCGGATTGGCCGAATAGTAGGCGATGAGCGCCTTGGCGATGTCGGGTTCTGCGAAAAGCTCGTAGTCGCTCAGGCCAGCTACCGCATCGCGGAAGGTATTGCTCGTCACGGACGGCACAAAGGCTGCGTCCTGTGCGGTCGCGGGCTGCGGAACCGGCAGCAGCGACTTGAAGTCGACGCGTACAAGCTTGTCGGCTCTGTAGATGTTGTAGGTCGGGCTGCTGATCCTGGCACCGCCGCCGGTCCCAGGCTGTAGCTTACGTGGCGGCGGCGGAAACTCACCCTGGGGATTGTGCCGAAGGCCGCCGCCGAACAGCATGTCGAACAAGCCCTGCGCGCTCGCCGGTTGCTGTCCGAAGGCCAATGCCGCCGCGATCGCGATCGGCATGACAGCCCTTTTGTTCCCGAGGATTTTCATGCTTCACCCGCACCGGTTGCAACCGGGTCCCGTTCCGCGCCGCTAGACGGTCCCGCCCTCCGCATGGCGGATGTAAGGCGCGACTATACCGATTCATACCGATTTCGTTAAGCTTTCATAAATTTCCACGCTCTGTTGCAGAACAGTTTCACATCCTTGTGAGACCCAATGCGGCAGGGCCGCTCCGGGTTTCACAAGCGTCGATAACAATCAGGCGTTGGCGCCCCCATCGATGGTCAGCTCTGCGCCGGTGACGAAGCGTCCCTCGGGACCGGCGAGCCAGGCAACCAGGCCTGCTATCTCCTCGGCCTCGCCGAAACGCGGGGTCGCCATTTTCTGGCGCTGATGCTCGGCATGCGGCCCGTCGGCAGGGTTCATGTCGGTGTCTGTCGATCCCGGATGAACGATGTTGGCGGTGATGCCGCGCGGGCCAAGGTCCCGTGCCAGGGCTTTCGTCAGCCCGACCAGAGCCGCCTTGCTGGTCGAATAGGCGCTGAGGCCCGCGTCCGTCACGCGCTCAGCCAGATTGCTGCCGATCGAGATGATGCGGCCGCCTTCCGCCATGCGGCGGGCGGCCGCCTTGGAGGCAACGAAGGGCGCCCTCAGATTGACCTCCATGCTCTCGTCGAAGTCGGCAAGCGACAAGGTGTCGATCGGCGCCGCGCGCCAGATGCCGGCGCTGTTGACCAGGATATCGAGCCGGCCAAACGCATCCGTCGCCTGTTCGACCGCACGCGCGATCGCATCGGCATCGCGGCCGTCGGCCCTGATGGCAAGGGCGCGGCCGCCGGCCGCCTCGATCTCGTCGACGACGGCCAGCGCCTGCGCCTCGCCGGAGACATAGGTCAAGGCAACGCTCGCACCGTCGCGCGCCAACCTCTTGGCGATGGCCGCACCTATGCCGCGGCTGCCGCCGGTCACGAACGCGGCCTTGCCGCTCAGTTGCTTGGAAGACATCGATTTCTCCTTTTTGTAGTGATTGATACATAAATATCTGTCAGCCTTGCCCTGCCTCGTCAACTGAATTATGTATCGATCAACATACAAAAGGATGTCATGCCGGAAAGAGGCCGCCCTCGTTCCTTCGATCGAACCGCCGCGTTGCGGCGAGCGATGGAGGTTTTTTGGGCCAAAGGCTATGAAGGCGCTTCGCTGAGCGACCTGACGACGGCCATGGGCATCAATTCACCCAGCCTCTATGCCGCCTTTAGCAGCAAGGAAGCGCTCTTCCTCGAAGCAACCGATCTCTACACGCGGGTCGAGGGGGCGGATATCTGGACGACGCTGGAACAAGCGCCGACCGCGCGGCTGGCGATCGAGGGATTCCTGACCCGGACGGCGAAGGCCTATTCCCAGACCGATCGGCCGCAGGGCTGCCTGATCGCGCTCGGGGCCTTGCATCAGGATTCCAGCCAGGGCCCGATCTGCCATGATCTGCGCCGCCGCCGCGCCGAAAATCACATGGCGCTCAAAAGGCGTCTGGAACGTGCCGTGGCGGAAGGTGAGCTGCCTGCGGACTTCGACATCCAAACCGCCGCCACTTTTTTTTCCACCGTCCAGCACGGCATGTCGATCCAGGCGCGCGACGGCGCCACCCATGCCGCTCTTATGGCAACCGTTGCAGGCGCCATGGCGGCCTGGGCAACGATGGCCGGCGACCCGGCGTGACAAACATCGGTCCGTGACAAACCGCGGTCTTTGTGATCGAAATTCCAGCGGCCACGGCCCGGAGGATGTGCAGTGAAGAAGGGATATCGCGAGCTTCTCGACGAGGCGAATGCCGAGATCGAGGTGGTGTCGCCTGAGGAAGCGGCCGGGCTGCTGGAGGATGACGGCACGATCTTCGTCGACCTGCGCGACCCTCGCGAGGTCGAGCGCGACGGCAAGATCCCCGGCGCGAAGCACGTGACGCGCGGCATGCTGGAATTCTGGATCGATCCGGAAAGCCCCTATCACAAACCGTTCTTCGCTTCCGGCAAGACCTTCGTCTTCTTCTGCGCCGGCGGCTGGCGCTCGGCGCTGGCGACCAAGACGGCGCAGGACATGGGGCTGACGCCGGTCAAGCACATTCTCGGCGGCTATACCGCCTGGAAGGCCGCCGGCCTACCGGTCGAGCCGGGACAGAAGAAGAAGGCCGACTGACCGGGTTTTTAGCAATTCCGGACGGAAGACGGCGGCAGGCTTTCCCGAATCTATTTTCAATGGAGCGCCGATTGGCGTTCCTCGGTGACGAAGCCCACGGCGCGGGCAACGACATCCTTGTCGGCCAGGATGCGGCGGTGGCCAAGTCCATCGGCCCAATGCAGGCGGACATGGTCGCCGGCCCCCGCATAGCGTTTTGCATGATCGGCATGGACTTCGCGATCGTCCGGCGCGTGGACGATCAGCGTCGGCACCGGCGCCTCGGCAAGCTGGCGGTCGCCGGTGAATTCGCTGAGCGGGCGCCCCGACAGATGCTTCACCCGATCCGCCATGGCGATCCGGGAGCGCGGCCCGACATTAAGCCTGTGGCTGAAATCGTCGAAGATCGCCGGCAGCGAGCTCGGCGCCGCGATCAGCACCAGTCTTTCGGCCGCCAGCGGCGGCATGCCCTTGACCGAGGCCGCAACCGCGTTGGCAGCGATCGCGCCGCCAAAGGAATGGCCGACGGCGGCGGCAAACGGGCCGAACCATTCGCCGGCGACTCGTGCCGCGTCGACCGCCGTCACCATGTTGAGATGCCGGCCGAGCGAATGGCCGTGCCCTGGCAGGTCGAGCGAGACGACCTTGTAACCGGCCTCGCGAAATCCCTCGATCAGCGCGCGCATGTATTCGGTGCGCGAGCGCCAGCCATGGATGACGAGCACCGTGCCGCGAGAGCCCCTGCCCGGCTCGGGCCGGAACTCATGCACCGCAACGCAGTCCGTCTTGGTTTTCAGACGATGATGGCGCGCCTCGGCCATGAAACCGGCAGCGCGCTCGACGGCGCGGCGCTCGCCGTCGCTCAATGCCTTCACGTTGGGCGTGCGGCAGAACAATTCAAACGCGGCGCGGCCGCTCAAACGCGGAGCGACATGCTCGGCCGCGCCGAACACGCCCCGGATGACCTTCAATCCAAATGATGCCATAGTGGCGGTCCATCCATTCGTTCAAGCATGAACATAATAGTTCAAACATGAACATTAAGCAAGAGCTGCCCTGGGACAATCCGCGCTTTCGCAACTGGGTTGCGGTGGCGCGCGCCTGCCATGTGCTGGAGCGCACGCTGGCGGTGAAGCTGGCGCCGCTCGACTTGAAGCCTGCGCAGCTCGACGTGCTGATGAACCTCTACCGCCATCCCGGCATGTCGCAGCATGACCTTGCCCGCAAGCTGCTGGTCGGCCGCTCCAACGTCACCATGCTGTTGCCGCAGTTGGAAGCCCGCGGCCTGCTGCGTCGCGAGGGCGACGAGAAGGACAAGCGCGTGCTGCGGCTGAACCTCACCAAGGCCGGCGAGGCCCTGCTGATGCGGGCGCTGAAAGTGCATATGGCGCTGATCGAGAAAGCGATGAGCCAATCGACGCCGGAACAGTGCGACATGATCGGCGAGCAGATGCGCAAGATCGCCGACGTGCTGAAAGAGGCGTGATCTCCAGGCCTGTCAGTCTCAAGTGAGGCCGGCCTCACCTGAATATCCTCACCACATCGTCTTCTTCGCCCGCTCCGGCCATTCCCTGTCGTAGGTGACGCCGTCGATGTTCTTGCGGCTGGTGATCTCGAGGATCTGGCCGGGCGTCGGCAGCGACTTCGGGTCGACGTGCTTTGCCGGGCTCCAGAGATCCGAGCGAAAGATGGCGCGGGCGCACTGGAAATAGATCGTGTCGACAGCGATGACCGTGACCGACCGCGCCGGCTTGCCGTGGACCGTGAAGGACGCGCAAAGCTCCGGGTCGGTGGTGATGTGGGCGCGGCCATTGACGCGCAGCGTGGTGCCGGAGCCGGGCACTAGAAAGAGCAGTCCGACCCGCGGATCGCGAATGATGTTCTTCAGCGAATAGGCGCGGTTGTTGCCGCGCCTGTCGGGCATCATCAGCGTCTTTTCGTCGACGAGGCGCACGAAGCCGGCAAGATCGCCGCGCGGCGAGCAGTCCAGCCCTTCCGGCCCGCTGGTCGCCAGCGCCACGAAAGGCGAGGCCTCGATGAAGGCGGCATATTCGGGAATCACATGGTCGAGTTCCTTGACGATCGAGGCCTCGCCAGGCAGCCCGTAAAGGGCCTCGAGCTGTTCGACCGATGTGATGAACGACATCTTTTTCGCCTCCTGACCTTTTGCCGGCGCTACGCCATGTCCATGACGCCTTGACGACAGCTCGTCGCCGAAGTTGAGCTTCCAGGCGCGCCAGGCTAACGATCGCGGCTCAAGCCCTTTTCCTGGAGCTCGGCAAGATAGGCATTCCAGCGCTCGTCTTTCTCATGTCCGAGCGTATGAAGATAGTTCCAGGTGAAGATGCCGGTGTCGTGGAAATCGTCGAAGGTGATGCGCACCGCATAGTTGCCGACTGGCTCGATCTTGAGGATCGCGACGTTGCGCTTGCCGGGCACGGTCACCCGCTGTTCGGGCGAATGGCCCTGCACTTCCGCCGACGGCGATGCGACGCGCAAGAGCTCCGCCGGCAGCTCGAATGGTTGATGCCCGGGAAAGGTCACGGTGAGCAGCTTGCGGTCTTTAGAGACCCTCAGTTCCTTCGGCGCCGTCATGTCTGGTCCTGCGTGAGATGGCGCCCTTCCCTACGCCGCTTCGCGCGATGCGGAAAGGCCATGCGAGGCAGCCGACATTGAATGTCGGTCGGGGGATGTTACCAAAGATCGAGACCTTCTATCTTGAATGCCGGGCTGGATCGTATCACATAGCCATATAAACGACGTCGTTCAGGCCACGGGAAACGCTTGCAATGGACATGATCGACCCCTTCGGTCGCACGATTAGCTATCTGCGCGTGTCGGTTACCGACCGCTGCGATTTCCGCTGCACCTATTGCATGGCCGAGGACATGACCTTCCTGCCGAAGAAGGATCTGTTGTCGCTCGAGGAGCTCGACCGGCTCTGCACCGTCTTCATCGAAAAGGGCGTGAGGAAGTTGAGACTCACCGGCGGCGAGCCGCTGGTGCGCAAGAACATCATGCATCTGGTTCGCCAGTTGTCGCGGCATCTGGAGAGCGGCGCGCTGGAAGAGCTGACGCTCACCACCAATGGATCGCAGCTCTCGCGCTTTGCCGCCGAACTCGCCGATTGCGGAGTGAAGCGCATCAACGTCTCGCTCGACACGCTCGATGCCGACAAATTCCGCCAGATCACCCGTTGGGGCAATTTCTCCAAGGTCATGGAAGGCATCGACGCCGCGCAGGCCGCAGGCTTGAGGGTCAAGCTCAATGCCGTGGCGCTGCGCGACTTCAACGACGCCGAAATCCCCGAGATGCTGCGCTGGGCGCATGGCCGCGGCATGGACCTGACAGTGATCGAGACCATGCCGATGGGCGAGATCGACGCCGACCGCACCGACCAGTATCTGCCGCTGTCGCTGCTGCGCGCTTCGCTGGAGCGCCAGTTCACGCTGACCGACATCCCCTACAAGACCGGCGGCCCTGCGCGCTACGTCCAGGTCGCCGAGACCGGCGGCAGGCTCGGCTTCATCACGCCGATGACGCATAATTTCTGCGAAAGCTGCAACCGCGTCCGGCTGACCTGCACCGGCACGCTCTATATGTGCCTCGGACAGGAGGACGCCGCCGATCTCAGGACGCCGCTGCGTGCGTCCGAAGGCAACGACCTGGTCAGCGAGGCGATCGACGAGGCGATCGGGCGCAAGCCGAAAGGCCATGATTTCATCATCGACCGCCGCACCAGGCGTCCATCGGTATCGCGCCACATGAGCGTCACCGGCGGCTGATTTTTTCCGGAAATTGGTGCAGGATCACCCTGGTCACTGACCTTGGGGGCACCATGACGCGACTTCATCTCATCCAGGGCGCGCCTTTGGCGATCGCCGTGTCGTCGTTGCTGGCGATTGTCACGGCAACGGCGGTTGCAAAACCATCCACCTACGTCAATGCGCGCTTCGGCACGTCCTGCACCTTTCCCGACGAGATTTTCAGCGACCGCTTGCCTGAGCCCGAAAATGGCGATGGGCAACAATGGCTCAGCGCCGATGGCGCCAGCCTGGCCTGCTCCGGCATCTACAACATCGACAACGACACGCCGAAGAGCTTCGTCGCCGGCGAAAAGGCAAACACCGGACCGGGTTACGAGATCACCTACAGCAAGACCGGGAAGAACTGGGCGGTGCTCTCCGGCGTCAAGGGCGACAGGGTGTTCTACGAGCGGCGCCTGTTCGGAAAGGACGGCGTCATCCGCAGCGTCTGGATCGAATATCCTTCGTCGCGCAAGGCGAAATACGATCCGCTGACCGGCGCGATCGCCGCCAGCCTGCGCGGCCCTTGAGGCGCGTGCGACGCATTGCAAATAAAGCCTCCGCGCGGACGTCCGCGCGATTTACCCCAGGGGCATTTGGGCCTAGCCTCCAGAAGCGATTTTTCGCATCCAGGGGGAAATCTTATGCGCAAATTCTTGGCTTCGCTTGCAATGCTTGGACTTGCATCGGTGCCGGCAGCGGCCCAGTCGATTGGCGGCACCTATACCGTCTCCGGCACCAATTTCGAAGGCTCGTCATATGGTGGCGAGGCAACGATCACGCTCACCAGCGAGACGACCTGCACCATCCATTGGGAAACCGGCGGTTCGACCTCGGACGGTATCTGCATGCGCAACGACAATGCCTTTTCGGCAGGCTATGTGATGGGCAAGGAAATCGGTCTCGTGGTCTACAAGGTGGAGAAGGACGGCACGCTGCACGGCCTGTGGACTATCGCCGGCCAGGACGGCAACGGCACCGAAGTGCTGACGCCGAAATAAGCATTCAGCAATTGCAACCGATATTGCGGGCCGCGGGAAAAACCTGTGGCCCACTTCTTTGACGTTGCTGTTTTGCTGCCTGCTGCTAGAGGCTTGGCGCAGAACATAACCCGGAAACGCCCTTGCCTCTTTCGCCCAATCTTCGCGGCGCGCTGTTCATGGTCGTGGCCATGATCGGCTTCACCCTCAACGACGCGATCACCAAATTCTCTTCCGAATCGATGAACATGGCGCAGGTCATGCTCGTGCGGGGTGCCTTCGCATCGCTCTTCGTCGGCCTGCTCGCCTGGCATCGCGGCGCGCTTGCCCGCCCCGGCGCCATGCTGCAGCCGATGGTCGCGGTGCGCGTCGCCGGCGAAGCCGGTGCCACCGTCTCGTTCCTGATCGCCCTTGCCCATCTGCCGATCGCCAATGTCTCGGCCGTCTTGCAGGCGCTGCCGCTGGCCGTGACGATGGGGGCCGCACTTTTCTTCGGCGAAGGCGTCGGTTGGCGGCGCTGGCTCGCCATTGCCGTCGGTTTTGCCGGCGTGCTGATCATCGTGCGGCCGGGCTTCGAGGGCTTTAGCGTCTATTCGCTGCCGGCGCTGGCGAGCGTCGCCTGCTGCGCGGTGCGCGATCTCGCCACCAAGCGCATCCCGCAGGCGATCCCGACCATGCTGGTGTCGACGGCGACGGCGCTCGCCATGACCGTGCTCGGCGCGCTGCTGCTGTCGCCGATGGGCGGCTGGACGCCGATGTCCGGCAGGGCAACCGCGCTGCTGGCGCTGGCGGCGGTGCTAGTGCTCATCGGCTACCAGTTCATCATCATGGCGATGCGCTCGGGGGACATCTCCTTCATCGCGCCGTTCCGCTATACGGCGTTGCTCTGGTCGATCCTGCTTGGCCTCGTCGTCTTCGGCGACGTCCCCGACCTGCCGATGATCGTCGGCGCCGCGATCATCATCGGCTCCGGCCTCTATGCGCTCTATCGCGAGCGTATTGTCGGCAGGCGGCAGCCTGCCGCCGAAAGCGCTGGACCGGACATGGCGCCGGACGGCATATAGGCCCGATGGACCGGAGCATTGCTGGCATCATCCTGGCGGGAGGCCAGTCGCGCCGAATGGGCGGTGGCGACAAGCCTCTGCTTTCGCTGGGCAAAGGCAAGCTGATCGACCACGTCGCCGCGCGTCTCAAACCGCAGGTCGGCACGCTGGCGCTCAACGCCAACGGCGATCCGGCGCGGTTTGCCGGCACGGACCTTCCGGTGCTTGCCGACACGATACCAGGCTACGCCGGCCCGTTGGCCGGCATCCTCACGGGCCTCGAATGGGCGGCCGACAACACGGCTTGCCGGTCGCTGGTGAGCGCGGCTGGCGACACGCCGTTCTTCCCCGGCGATCTCGTCGAACGATTGGCCGCCGCGGCCGACAAGCAGCCAGGCAGGATTGCCGTCGCCGTTTCCGACGGGAGGCGGCATCCAACTTTCGCCCTGTGGCCTCTTGGCCTCGGCAATGCCCTGCGCCATTTCCTGGTCGAGGAAGACAATCGCCGGGTTTCCGCCTTCATGGAGCGGCACGGTTTCGTCCTGGTGGAGTTTCCGATGATCGAGGCCGAAGGGCTGCGGATCGACCCGTTCTTCAATATCAACACGCCGGACGATCTTGCGCAGGCCGATCGTCTGTTGCAAAGCCTCCAATCATGAGACGCGTGTTCGGCATCACCGGCTGGAAGAACTCCGGCAAGACGACACTGACCGAGAAGCTGGTCGCAGAACTGGCGCGGCGCGGCTGGACGGTCTCGACCGTGAAGCATGCTCATCATGACTTCGACATCGACAAGCCGGGCACGGACTCCTTCCGCCACCGGCAGGCCGGCGCCACCGAGGTCGCGGTCGTCTCAGGCCGGCGCTGGGCGCTGATGCACGAACTGCGAAACGAGGACGAGCCGTCGCTGGACGACATCCTGTCGCGTCTGGCGCCCTCGAATGTCGTGCTGGTCGAAGGGTACAAACGCGAAGCACACAAGAAAATCGAAGCGAGACGGCTCGACGCCAAGGACAGGACGCCGCTTTCGGCCGGCGATCCGAACATCGTCGCCATCGCCGCGGATTTCAAAGTCGAAGGCGAGAGCCTGCCGGTTTTCGACCTCGACGACACGAAATCGATAGCCGACTTTGTCGAGCGCGCGACCGGCCTCGTTGCTCAGGGCAAGTAACGCAACGGCATTCGGCGATTGTCGTTTGCTGTTGATTTGCAGTTGCTTTTTTCTTGGAAAGAGTGGGAGTATCCCACGCAGCGGGCGGTCAAGAAGCCCCGCCCACAAGAGCCGCGCGGGACAGCGGCCAAGACAATATGAGAGGATTATCATGCGTATTGCACTGCGTATCGCGCTTGCCGCTTCGGCCGCGCTACTGGCGATTGGCGTCGCCCAGGCTCAGGAAAAGACCCTGAGGATCGGGACCGAAGGCGCGTATCCGCCCTTCAACAACTTGACCTCGGACGGCCAGTTGGTCGGCTTCGACATCGACATCGCCAAGGCCCTCTGCGACGAGATGAAGGTGAAGTGCACCTTCGTCGCGCAGGACTGGGACGGCATCATCCCGGCGCTCCAGGCCGGCAAGTTCGACGCCATCGTCGCGTCGATGTCGATCACGCCCGAGCGTCAGGAGAAGGTCGATTTCACCCACAAATACTACAACACGCCCTCGGCGATCGCCGTCGCCAAGGACAGCAACATCAAGGGCGTGACCAAGGAAGATCTCGCCGGCAAGTCGATCGGCGTCGCCACCACGACGACGCATTTCAACTATGCCTCGAAGACCTATACCGACAGCACGATCAAGGGCTATCCGAGCAGCCCCGAGGAACAGGCCGATCTTGCCAATGGCCGTCTCGATGCCATTGAGGACGACATCGTCGTGCTGCAGCAATGGCTGGATTCGCCTGACGGCGCCTGCTGCAAGATCCTCGGCCAGCCCTCGCCGCAACCGGTCGAGATCTTCGGACCTGGCGCCGGCATCGCCGTGCGCAAGGGCGAGACCGACCTGGTCAACAAGCTGAATGCCGCGATCGACGCCATCCGCGCCAACGGAAAGTACAAGGAAATCAACGACAAATACTTCAAGTTCGACGTCTACGGCGCCGAGTCCTGATCATTGCGCTCAGGGCGGTGAGGAAGACCTCACCGCCCTTCCTTCATTCCGGGATCACCACGGAGACACGCCCCGCCAATGCCGGCCCAGAGCATTTGGACACTTCTCAGTTGGGGGCCCGATGGCTGGATTGACGATATCGCTTCCGGCGTGCTGGTCACGATTGCGCTGGCGCTTGCCACGCTGCCCATCGGCTTGACGATCGGCTTTTTCGTCGCCTTCGCCAAACAGCAAGAAGAGCCCTCGCTGCGGCTCGCGGCCAACATCTACACCACCGTGTTTCGCGGCCTGCCCGAACTGGTGACGCTGTTCCTGTTTTTCTTCGGCATGCCGCTCCTGCTGCAGCATCTCATCCGCTTGTTTTGGCCCGAAGCAACGGTCGATGTGAATGGCTTCATTGCCGGCATGATCGTGCTGTCGCTGATCTTCTCGTCCTATGCCAGCGAGGTTTTTCTCTCGGCCTTCCGCGCCATCCACAAGGGGCAGTACGAGGGCGGCTACGCCATCGGCCTGTCCAAATGGCAGACGATGCGACTGGTGATCCTGCCGCAATTGCTGCGCATCGCTTTCCCCGGCCTCGAGAATTGCTGGCTGAGCCTGCTCAAGGACACGTCGCTGGTGTCCGTCGTGAATCTCGCAGAGACGCTGCGAAACGCCAGTGTCGCCGCCCGCGTCACCAAGCATGCCTTCCTCTTCTACAGCGTCGCCGCTCTGGTCTTCCTTCTGCTGGCCATTCTGTCGTCGATCGCCACGGGGTACATTCTTCGCTCGCTCGGCCGAAGGGAGGCACGATGAGCGTCAGCCAGGCCATAGCCGTCGACAGGCCGCCGCCCCTGGCCCGCTTCTGGCCGCGCGCCCGCATCGTGGGCTATGCGCTCGTCGGTCTCTGGACCCTCTTCGGCCTCGGCATCCTTGCCTACCTGATCTTCGCCTGGAATGCCGCGTTCTTCGCCAGATACGCGCCGGCCTATCTGCGAGGGCTGGGAACCACTCTGTCGCTCGTGGCCATTTCGATGGTGGCCGGCGCTATTCTCTCGCTGCCAGTCGCCTACGGGCGGATGTCCAAGAGCCGAATCCTGTCCGGATTGGCCTATTGCTACGTCTATTTCTTCCGCGGCACCCCGCTGCTCGTGCAGACCTATCTGGTCTATTACGGCATCGGCTCGTTCCGGCCGGAGCTGCAAACCGTCGGGCTGTGGTGGTTCTTCCGCGAGGCGTTCTACTGCGGCGTCTTTGCCTTCTCGCTCAATACCGCCGCCTACCAGGCCGAAATCCTGCGCGGCGCCATTGAAAGCGTTCCGCGGGGCCAATGGGAAGGCGCCGCTTCGCTCGGCCTGCACAAGCTGCACACGCTGCGCAAGGTCATCATGCCGCAGGCGATCATCGTGGCGCTGCGGCCTTACGGCAACGAGCTCATCCTGATGATCAAGGCTTCGGCGATCGTTGCCATCATCACGGTCTACGACCTCATGGGCAACGCGAAGCTCGCCTATGCAAACTCCTTCGACATCCAGGCCTACATCTGGGTGGCAATCGTCTATCTGGTGATGGTCGAGATCCTGCGCCACGGCGTCGAATGGATCGAGCGCCGGATCACCATTCACCTCAAACGATAGAGCGCCTAAGCAATTCCAGGAAACGCGCGTAGCGGTTTTCCGTCCGGAATTGCCGAAAACAAAATTAGAGCGGCTCTCTAACTGAACCGCTCTGGCTCTTGCCTGCACCAGTCGTTGCGGCTCTGCGTGCCTTGACGAATTTTGCGCATAGCCTAGACCTTCCGCCACTGAAATCTCTGTTTTGTTGGAAGGCAGGCTTATGGCATCGGTTGCATTTCTCGGTCTTGGCGTCATGGGCTACCCGATGGCCGGGCACCTCAAGAACAAGGGCGGCCACGACGTCACTGTCTACAACCGCACCGCCGCCAAGGCCGAGCAATGGGTCGCCCGGCACGGCGGCAAGCTGGCGCTGACGCCGGCCGAAGCGGCCGAGGGCAAGGATTTTGTGTTCTCCTGCGTCGGCAATGACGACGACCTGCGCTCGGTGACGACCGGCGCCAAGGGCGCCTTCGCCGCGATGAAGAAGGGCTCCGTCTTCATCGACAACACCACGGCATCGGCCGAGGTCGCGCGCGAATTGGCCGAAGCCGCCGAGAAGGCCGGCTTTTCCTTCCTCGACGCGCCGGTGTCGGGCGGCCAGGCGGGTGCCGAGAACGGCGTACTGTCCGTGATGGTCGGCGGCGAGCAGGCTGCTTTCGACAGGGCCAGGCCCGTGATCGATGCCTATGCCCGCATGGTCGGGCTGATGGGGCCGGCGGGAGCCGGCCAGCTCACCAAGATGATCAACCAGATCACTATTGCCGCTGGCCGAGGGCATCCATTTCGGCAAGAAGGCCGGGCTCGACATCGAGAAGGTCATCGAGGTGATCTCCAAGGGCGCCGCCGGCTCCTGGCAGATGGAAAACCGCCACAAGACGATGAACGCGGGAAAATATGATTTCGGCTTTGCCGTCGACTGGATGCGCAAGGATCTCGGCATCTGTCTGGCCGAAGCCAATCGCAACGGCGCCAGGCTGCCGGTGACGGCGCTGGTCGACCAGTTCTACAAGGAAGTGCAGGACATGGGCGGCCGGCGCTGGGACACGTCCTCGCTGCTGGCCCGCTTGGAAAAATAGACGGCGATGGCGCTGCCCGATCCGAGCTGGAGCGCCGACGACATCGTCGCCTACCTGCGCTCGATCGGCAGCGGGGAAAACCGCGCCGGCATGGCGCGGTTCGGCATCAACACCGCGACCGCGCTCGGCGTCGGCAATTCCGACCTGCGGCCGCTGGCGCGCAAGCTGAAGAAGAACCACGAGCGGTCGCTGCTTCTGTGGGACATCGGCATCCGCGAGGCACGGCTGATGGCTGCCTTCACCGGCGAACCGAAGAAGGTCGATATCGCGCAATGCCGGCGCTGGGCCGCCGATTTCGACAGTTGGGAAATCGTCGACACTGTCGCCGACCTGTTTGCCGAAACGCGGTTCTGGCGTGAGCTGATCGAGGAATTCGCCGGGGACGAACGCGAATTCGTGCGCCGCACCGCCTTTGCCATGCTGGCCTGGAGTGCGGTGCATCTGAAGAAGGAGCCCGACGCGACCTTCCTCGCCTATCTGCCGCTGATCGAGAAGCATGCCGGCGATCCGCGCAACTTCGTGAAGAAGGCGGTGAACTGGGCGCTGCGGCAGGTCGGCAAGCGATCCATCGCGCTGCACGCCCCTGCCCTTGCGCTTGCAGAAAAATTGGCGGCGTCGTCCGACAGGACGGCGCGCTGGATCGGCAAGGACGCTGTCAAGGAACTGACCGATGCCAAACAGCTCGAACGGCTCGCGGCCGGAAAGGCTTGATCCCGGCCGTATCCGCTTCATCGAGGTGACGCGGGAAACACGCGGGCGCTTCGAGGATCTGTTCGAGCAGCCCGGCGCGCCCAAATATTGCTGGTGCATGGCCTGGCGCCATTCCAGCCGCGAGCACATCCAGAACGACGAGAAGAAGCGCATGATGACGGCGCTGATCGATGTCGGCACTCCCGTCGGCATCGTCGCGGAGCTCGACGGCAAGATGGTCGGCTGGTGCTCGGTCGCGCCGCGCGAGACCTACCGCAGGCTTTCGAAACAGCAAGACGACAGCGAGACAGGCGTCTGGTCGATCGTCTGCTTCTATGTGCCGAGAGCCTTGCGCGGCACCGGCCTGGCCTCCGCTTTGCTCGATGCCGCGATCGAGCATGCCTTCGCCAAGGGGGCGCGTGTTATCGAAGCCTATCCGGTCGACGAGGCTGCCCCGAGCTATCGGTTCATGGGTTTTCGCGACATGTTCACCGCTCGTGGATTTCAAGAGATCGGCACCGCGGGCGCACGCCGGCGTGTGATGCGGCTGAGCCGTTAAGCTGGAACAGTCACAACGCTTTTACTCGATTCCGGCGATGGACTGGCGGAGGATAGAGCGACCATGAAAAACCGTGTCATATCACCTGCGACGCTGGCGGCCGCGCTCGTGCTCGCTGCCACCGGAGCCGGTGCCGCGGCGGAAACCGCGCATGTCTTCTGGAAAGATCTGCGCCCGCCGACGCAGGCGGTCGCCGAGGACGCCAACCTGCCGATGATCGCGGCCAAACTAGCCGACCATGGCGAGACGCTGTCGCTCGATCTGCAGGACAAGACCATTCAATTGGCCGGCTATGCATTGCCGGTCGATCGCGAAGGCGATCTCGTCTATCAGTTCCTGCTGGTGCCGTGGACGGGCGCCTGCAGCCACATGCCGACGCCGCCGCCCAACCAGATCGTGCTGGTGACGCCGGCGCATCCTTACAGGATGGCGAAGGCCTATCAACCGGTCTCCGTCACCGGCGTTCTCAAACCCGGCATGGAGAAGAGCCAGCTCTTCATTCTCGACGGCGTCTCGATCGTCCAGTCAGGCTACACTGTCCGCAAGGCGGACGTGGCTAATGTCGACTCGGTGCCCGACAGCGTCACGCTGCCGGTCAGCTCGCCGTGGAATTTCCTCAACAAAAAGAATAACTAAATCTCGCTGCTTCGGGCATAGCGAGAAGCAGCGAGCGCCCGAGGATCAGGCCGCGTTGGCGCCCGACTCCTTGTCCAGGATCATGTAGTCGAGCGGGATCTCGGTCGTGTATTTGATCTGCTCCATGGCGAAGGACGACGACACGTCGCGGATCTCGATCTTGGCGATCAGCCGCTTGTAGAAGGCGTCGTAAGCGGCAATGTCGGGCACAACCACGCGCAACAGATAATCGACGTCGCCGCTCATGCGGTAGAACTCGACCACCTCCGGAAATTCCTGGATGACCTCGGAGAAGCGCCGCAGCCATTCATGGCTGTGCGAATTGGTGCGGATCGACACGAAGACGGTGACACGCACATTGACCCTCTCATGGTCGAGAATCGCCACGCGCCGCTTGATGACGCCCTCTTCCTCGAGTTTCTGGATGCGCCGCCAGCATGGCGTGGTCGACAGGCCGACCTTCTTGGCGACGTCGGCCACCGCAAGTGTCGCGTCCTCTTGCAAGAGGCGGAGTATTTTTCGGTCAAGGCGGTCCATGGGAAACTCCAGGGGAATAGTTTCGCTATATTCCCTTTTATCGAGGCCTTTCACAAGAAAGAAATTCTGCCAACGGCGGCAAAAGCGAGTGATTTCTTGCGAGATGCCTAGTTGAGGCGATAGCGGATTTCCGACCGCAGGAACGGCAGCAAATCCATTTCAAACCATGGATTCTTCTTCAGCCAGCCGGTGTTCCGCCAGGACGGATGCGGCAGCGGCAGCACTTTCGGCCCGGCCGCCGCATCCCAGATGGCACGCCAGTTTTTGACCGTTTCCGTCAGCGAGGGTCCGCGCGCCATGCCCATATGCCAGGACTGCGCATAACCGCCGATCGTCAGCACCAGATCGATTTGCGGCATCAGCGCCATAAGATCGGCGCGCCAGGCCGTGGCGCATTCGCGGCGCGGCGGCAGGTCGGCGCCCTTGGCGTCCTGACCGGGAAAGCAGAAACCCATCGGCACGATGGCGAATTTATTTGTGTCGTAGAATTCTTCGCTGCTGACGCCGAGCCAGTTCCTCAGGCGATCCCCGGAAGCGTCGGTGAACGGCATGCCCGATATGTGGACCTTGGTGCCCGGCGCCTGGCCGGCAAGCAGGATGCGGGCGCTCGATGATGGCCTCAGCACCGGCCGCGGCTCGTGCGGCAGGGGCCGGCCGCGCGGATGCTCTATGCAGATGCGGCAGGCCCGTGCTCTCGCGGTAAGGCTCTCCAGTGCCTCGCTGATGTCCGGCGGGTTGTCCAAAAGCCAAGCCTCAGGCAGAAGCGCTTGGCCGGCTGGAGAGCGCCGCATGCCAGCGCAGCACGTTCGCGCAGTCCTCGGGAACCTTGATGCGGGCCGGCTTCATGAAATCGACGGCGATCATCCCGGTAATGTCGGCGACCGAATAGGCATCGCCGGCGGCGAATTCCCTGTCCGCCAGCTCGCGGTCGAGGAGATGCAGGAATTCGATCGCCTTGGGCTTGTTGGCCTCGCCCCATTCCGGGATCTGCGGCACCTCCCACTCCTTCATCGCCGGATGGATATGCCGGAAGGCAGCGGCCACGCAGCTTAGGAGGTTGAACTCCATGCGCCTTTGCCACATCTCGACCTTGGCCTTGCCAAGAGCTCCCGTTCCGAACAGGGCGGGCTCGGGATGCAGCTCTTCGAAGAAGCGGCAGATGGCGATGGATTCGGTAATGACGGTGCCGTCATCCAGTTCGAGCACCGGCAGCCGCCTGAGCGGATTGCGCGACGCCACCGGCTGCTCGCGATGCTCCAGCGCGCCCATGTCGACAGGCACCAGCGGAACGGTGAGCCCCTTCTCCGCCAGGAAGACCCGGACCCGCCGGGGGTTTGGCGCGCGACCGCCGTCGAACAGCTTCATTCCATTCTCCTCTCTTCCACCCCGATCATAGGGCGCCCTTCCGGGTATCGCCAGAAGCGGCATCACCAGAAGCGAACAAGCTCGCGCAGCGCATCGCCGAGAGAAGCCAGCGCGCCGTGCGTCCTCTCGACCGGTTGATCGTGATGGCTGTCGCGCCAATCCTGCGGCTCGTCGAAGTATCCGGCCCAGATGCCGACCTTGGCGGCCCGCGCGGTCGCCTCCTCGGTTTCGAAGTCGCCAAAAGCGACCGCCCATCCAGCCTGCACTTGCGCACGGTTGAGGTCCGTGTCGCCAGCCTTGCAGTCGCCGAGCAGCCGGCCGTAGCGGTCGCGCTGCCAGCCGCTGCAGGAAACCTGCCTGTTGGCGATCAGCCGCGCCAGCGACTGCCGCGCGAGCTTGCCGCAAGGGTAGTCGGCGCCGCCCTTGCGGCATGTCTGTGTGTATTCCGGCGCGTCGATGCCGCGCATGCGGATGCGCTCGGCACCGAGCGTGATCGAATCGCCGTCGTTGACGATGGCCGTGCCTTGCTCCTTGCGCGTCTCGAAACGATCGAGCCGCGCCGCCACCAGGATGAACAGGCCAAGCAGGACCGCGGTCAGCCCGTAATCCAGCAGCCTGCGCCAAAGGCTTCGCGGAGGCCGCGGAACATAGCGCCGGCGCGGTCCTCGCGGCCAGGAACGGCTCATATGGCAAACAGTCTCTTAATCATTCGAACGTAGCTTAACGAACTGAAAATCGCTGCGCGCGGAAATTGAACTTGCATGCCTTTGCTACGCTCGGACACAGCGGACAAATTCATTGTGGACCGCAGGAAACCGCATCGCAACAGCGATGTGGCGCGCGCGGTGCGCAGGACGCGTGACCGTCTTTCGCAGCAGGCCGGCAGCCTCGACTTCGACCGGGAACTGCTGAAGCTGCACGCCCGCGCCATGGTGGTCAGCGCGGCCGCAATCCCGCTGCTCGTTCTCACCGTGGCGGCAGTCGGCCGCTTTGCCGGCCTGGGCAATCAGGTCGCCATCTGGGCTCTCTTCACCCTGCTCTGCTACACCATCGTTGCTTTCATGGCGCGGCGTGTCGAGCGCACGGAAGCCGCCGAGCTCGACCCCGTGCAAACGCGCCGCGATTTCCTGATCGGCCATTCGCTTTGCGGCCTCGGCTGGGCCTGGTTCGCATGGCTTGGCTGCGCCACGTGCCAGGTCGACCAGTTCCATGTCGTCAAGGCCATGGTGCTACTGCTCGCCATGGCGACGACCGCGGTCATGGCATCGTCGCTGGGCGGCGCCCTGCTCGCGACCTTCGCCATTCCCGTGGCGGTCTATGTCTATGCCGTCCTGCGCCTGTGGATGCCGATCGAAGGGATCATGGCGGCGCTCCTGGTCGCCGCCCTGCCCTTCTTCGGCTATGTCGCGCGCCATCTCAACCAGGCTTCGTGGATGGTGCTTTCCTTCCGCTCCGAGAAGGACGCGCTGATCGCCGAGGTGGAGACGGCGAAATCGATGTCCGACGAGGCCAGGCGGCGTGCCGAGGACGCCAATCTGGCGAAGTCGCGCTTCCTCGCCTCGATGAGCCATGAGCTCCGGACGCCGCTCAACGCCATCCTTGGCTTCTCCGAAGTGATGGCCAATGAGGTGCTCGGGCCGATGAACAACCCGACCTATCGCGACTACGCGCACGATGTGCACGAATCGGGCCAGCACCTGCTCGACCTGATCAACGAGATCCTCGACCTCTCGCGCATCGAGGCCGGCCGCTACCAGCTCAACGAGGAGCCCGTGGTGCTGGTCACCATCGTCGAGGACTGCTGCCACATGATGGAGCTGAGGGCCCGCAACAAGGACATCCGCGTCATCCAGGAGTTCGAGGCCACGCTGCCGCGCCTGTTTGGCGACGAGCGGGCCATCCGGCAGATCACGCTCAACCTGTTGTCCAATGCGATCAAGTTCGCGCCGTCGGGCGGCGAAGTGCGCGTGCGGGTCGGCTGGACCGCGGGCGGCGGCCAGTACATTTCTGTCAAGGACAACGGCCCCGGCATTCCGGACGAGGAGATCCCGGTGGTGCTTGCCGCCTTCGGCCAGGGCTCGATCGCCATCAAGAGCGCCGAACAGGGAACCGGCCTCGGCCTGCCGATCGTGCAGGGCCTGCTCGACATGCATGGCGGCGAGTTCGAGCTTCACTCCAAACTGCGCGAAGGCACCGAAGCCATCGCCATCTTCCCGCTGAGCCGGGTGATGGAAGAATTGCCTGCGCTGCCGACCAAGGCCGTCGCCGCGCGCCGGCGTTAGCTGCGGAGCGCAGTTTAGAGCCGAATCGCCGCCGCCATGCCCGAACTGGTGAGCGCTGCCGCCTTGACCAGCCCGGCGGCCAGTCCAGCCCCCACCCCTTCACCGTGATTGAGGCCGAGATCGAGCAGCGGCTCGAGCCCAAGCCGCGAGGCGACTTGGGCGTGGCCGGGTTCGGGCGACAGGCTGGCGAGCAGGCAGTGGCCGAGCGCGCCGGGATTGGCCCGGTGCAGGACCGCGGCGGCAGCCGTCGCGACGAACCCGTCGAGCAGAACGGGAATCTTTTGCATGCGAGCGGCGAGAATCGCGCCGCAGATCGCCGCGAACTCACGGCCGCCGACGCGCCGCAACGCTTCGAGCGGATCGCCGAGGCTGGCACTGTGGAAGGCCAGCGCCCGATCGACTGCCTCCGCCTTGCGCACCACCATTGCCGCATCCGCGCCCGATCCCTGCCCGACCCAGTCGGCGCCCTTACCGCCGAACAGCGCCGCGCCGAGGGCGGCTGCAACGGTTGAATTGCCGACGCCCAAATCGCCCAGGCAAAGAAGGTCGGCGCCGCCGGCGACCGCTTCCATGCCGAACGCCATGGTGGCGGCGCAGCCGCGCTCGTCGAGCGCTGCTTCCTCGGTGATGTCTCCGGTCGGAATGTCCAGCGCCAGGTCGAAGACCTTCAGGCCGAGATCGTTGGCGATGCAGACCTGGTTGATTGCCGCGCCCCCGGCGGCGCAGAGCTCGACGGCATTGGCGGTCGCCGACACCGGCCGCGGCGAGATGGCATGCCTCATCGCGCCGTGATTGCCGGCAAAGATCGCCACGAGCGGCCGGTTGACGGCCGGCGGCGCACGCCCGCTCCAGGCGGCGAGCCAGGCCGCGATGTCCTCGATCCTGCCCAGCGAGGCTTTCGGCTTGTCGGCCTTGGCAAACAGCGCCCGCACGTGGGTTTCGGCTGCGGCGTCCGCCGGCGGTAGCGTCGCCAGGAGGCTGCGGAAATCATCGAAAGGCTTTGCGGTCATGTCACTTGTGGATTTGCAGGTGAAGGGAGCGGCATAGCCGCCTTCTCAGCCCGGCACAACCACCCGGCGATGCCGCGAAAGCGCCGGCCGGCGGCGCATTGCGGAGGACTTGCATTGGCTTTCCGGTTGCACCATGTGGAGTGAAGGCAAGAGAACAGCATGACCGCCATCGAGTCTCCCTGCATACTCGTCTGCTCGATCGACATGAAAACCGGCTTCTGCTTCGGCTGCGGCCGCACGCGCGACGAGATCGCCGGCTGGATCGCGATGACGCCGGAAGTCCGGCGGGCGGTCATGGCCGAACTGCCGGCGCGGCTGGAGACGGTCGAACGTCGGCCCCGGCGCGAGACGCGGCGCGCCCGCATGGCGCGCGAGCGCGATATGCTGTGAGATGAGAAAGGGCTGGCCATGAACCGCCTGTTCTGGATCGTCATGTTGGTGATCGGCGCCGGGCTGATCCTGCTGATGATGAACGATTCCGCCGGCCGCACCTTCGGCATCGACAACCACGATTTCAGCCGGCTGATCTGGGTCGGTGTCCTGGTAGCGGTTATCGGCGCCAGCCTCGTTCGCTCGGGCCGGCCGCTCGGCGACATGGCGCGCAATTTCGGCGTCTGGGCGGCAATCGTGCTGGCGCTGATCGCCGGCTACCAATACCGCTACGAGCTTCAGGACGTCGCCAGCCGCGTCACGGCCGGCCTTGTTCCGGGAAGCCCGCTTGCGCTCGGCGTGGACAACGGCCGCGCCACCGTGACCCTCGACAAAGCCGACAATGGCCATTTCGAGGCTCGAATTCTCGTCAACGGCAGGCCGGTGCGGACGGTGGTCGACACCGGCGCGACCAGCACGGTGCTGACGGCGGAGGACGCCCAGGCAGCCGGCTTCAACCCGGCGGCGCTCAGCTACACCGTGGACGTCTCGACCGCCAACGGCATGGCGCGCGCGGCAACGGTCAGGACCGATCAGGTGGCGATCGGCGGCATCGTGCGCAAGGATATGCCGGTCATGGTCGCGGCGCCCGGCATGCTCGAGCAAAGCCTGCTCGGCATGAACTTTATCGGCTCGCTGTCGGGTTTCGACGTGCGCGGCGACCGCATGATCCTTCGGGACTAACCGCCCGACAAAGCGTCAAGCGGCTTCAGCTTCCGCCGCCGCGAAATCTATTGCCGCGAACGCCGTCTTCAGCACATCCGGCCCGGCGCCGGGCTTGTTGGCATCGGTGGACAGTATCTGCCGGTAGCGGCGTGCGCCCGGCAGCCCGTGGAACAGGCCGACCATATGGCGGGTGACGTGGCCGAGCCTTCCGCCCTTCTCGATATGGCGCGCGGCATAGCTTCCCATTGCATCCATGAGCGCCGCGTAGTCGAAAGCGACCTGCGCCTCGCCGTAGAGTTGGGCGTCGACACCAATGAGGATGCCCGGCGTATGATAGGCCGCGCGGCCAAGCATGGCGCCGTCGACATGGCCGAGATGGTCCGATGCTTCGTCGAGCGATTGAATACCGCCGTTGATGCCAATGAATTCGTTCGGTTTTCTGGCTTTTAGCCGATAGACGCGGGGATAGTCGAGCGGCGGGATCTCGCGATTTTCCTTGGGACTAAGCCCCTCCAGCCACGCCTTGCGGGCGTGCACCCAAAGCGCGTCGGCGCCGGCCGCCAAAACGCCGTCGGCCAGCATGTCGAGAGCAGGTTCGGGGTCCTGGTCGTCGACGCCGATACGGCATTTGACCGTGACGGGGATTTTGACCGCCGCCTTCATCGCCGCGACGCATTCCGCCACCTGCAGCGGCGTCTTCATCAGGCAGGCGCCGAAGGTGCCCGACTGGACGCGGTCGGACGGGCAGCCGACATTGAGGTTGATTTCGTCGTAGCCGAACGCCTCGCCGATCACCGCCGCTTCGGCGAGCTTCCGTGGATCCGAACCGCCGAGTTGCAAGGCAACCGGGTGCTCGGCATCGTCGAAGCTGAGCAGACGCTCGCGCGTGCCGTGGATCACCGCATCCGCCACAACCATCTCGGTATAGAGCAGCGCACGACGCGTCAGTTGACGATGGAAAAACCGGCAATGCCGGTCCGTCCAATCCATCATTGGCGCTATGGCAATTCTAGGAGGCCCGGATTTCCGGGCTTCCCCCTTGTAGTACAAGGCTTTGCGGTCGATTTGGTTTGTCATTCGTTGTCAGCGTTTTTCAGCGTGTTGCACCATTTTTCAGACCGTAGTACAACAATGTCGTACCGAAACGGGGACATGTTGTACCATGGGGACTATACTCGCACGCAAGCGCAAGGATGGAAGCACCAGTTACCTGGCACAGATAGTCAAGAAACGCGGCGGAGTCATCCTTTGGCGCGAGGCGAAGACGTTCAGCCGGGAGCGAGAGGCGAAAGCGTGGGCGGCCTTCCGCGAGGAAGAGCTAGACAAGCCCGGTGTGATTGAGCGACTGACCGCTCCCAAGAACACGCTTGCCGATGCCATCGACCGCTATCTGGAAGAGAAGCGTACCATAGGCCGAACCAAGGCGCAGGTGCTTCGATCAATCAAGACCTATGCCATCGCGTCGATGCAATGCGACGTAATCGTATCGGCCGATATCGTCGCCTTCGCTGATCAACTTGCCGAGGGCACGCGCAAGCCGCAGACCATCGGCAACTATATCAGCCACCTCGCCGCAATCTTTCGGGACGCCAAGGATGCATGGAAAATGCCCCTGAATTATGCGGAGATGCAGGCGGCGCAGCGTGTCCTATCGCGGCACGAGAAGACGGCAAAGTCTACCAAGCGCGACAGGCGCCCTACCCTCGCCGAACTCGACCTGATCCTGCAGCACTTCACTGACCGGCAGGCGCGAACTCCGCACGCCGCACCAATGGTCAAGATCATCATCTTCGCACTGTTTAGCTCGCGCCGAATGGAGGAGATAACCCGCATCGCATGGGACGACCTTGATGGGGATCGTATCCTTGTCAAAGCGATGAAGCACCCCGGACAGAAGATCGGCAATGACGTCTATGTCGACCTGCCTCCCGAGGCATTGAGAATCGTCCAAACCATGCCGAAGGTGAAGCCGGAGATTTTCCCCTATTCCACCGATGCCATCGGAGCGGCATTCACGCGGGCATGTGCCTTGCTCGAAATCGAGGACCTGCATTTCCATGATTTGAGACACGAAGCGGTAAGCCGACTGTTCGAACTTGGAAACAGCATCCCGCACGTCGCGGCCGTGTCTGGCCACCGCTCATGGTCGAGCCTTCAGAGATATACCCAGATCAGGACAAAGGGCGACAAGTTCGCCAACTGGCCATGGCTGGACATTGTGGCGCCAAAGCCACAGGAGCAGCCGGAAAACGCCTGACGACGCCTGACAAGACGGGAATCCGCTGGACACACGAGGCGAAAACGCTTAGTGTAGATATCCGTTTGCGCGTAAACGCTCTGCGCAAATGATACACCAGCTGTCAATTTTCTACTCGGAGGCGGAAAACATGTCAAGCGAAAAATTCAAAACCAGCGAAGCGGCTGCCTACATCGGCAAGTCCGCAAGCTGGTTGAACAAGAGCCGCATGACCGGAACAGGGCCGGTCTACATGAAGATCGGCGGAGGCGTCCAGTACGCGAAAGCTGACCTTGACGCATTCAAGAATGGAGCGCGCCGCACCGCAGTCTATGCCCACGCGAACGATAATGCTCGGGCCATGGGAGTTGCAGCATGAGCCAAGATAACTGGAAGCTCACAAACTTCGAGCGCGTCCTTCCGCTTGAGACCGAACGGGCCGTCTTTGATGTCGAATTCCAGTCTGGCGCGATTGTTCGCGAGATCCAGATTGTCCCAAAAGGCGACGGCTGGCAGTTGCAAAACTGTGATGGCCTTTCGCCGCTTCTGCATGTGCCTGTGATGGAAGCCGCAGTCATTGAAATTAGGAACAGACCTCACTTTTAATTCTACCCCGCCCGCGGCCTCAATCTCCTAAGCAACCCACCGCAAGGGCGCCGCGGGCTGGATCCACAAAAAGGGAACATCGTGAAGATACTATCAATCCACCCCATGCATGGGGCGGTCGCGAAAGCGCGTTTCGACATCGAGATAAACGAGCATCTGCGCCTCTACGGCCTGATACTGAAGCACACTTCCAACGGCCTGCGCACCCACGCACCGCGCACCAACACCGGTCACTCCGCAACATTCCATCCTGAGCTTGGGAAGCGGATCACGGCGGCTGCGGTAGCGGCGCTGGAGGGCTGCAGCCATGTCGGAAGCTAAACCCACCCTCCCTTATTGGAAGCTAGACGATCCGCGCGGGCTGCTTGGCCAGACGCGAGCCGTTGCATTGATGCGCAGCGACAACCGCGCGTCATACAAGCACCTGGCCCTTATCGAGTTTCATTGGGGATGGGCTAATCAGAAATACGACTGGACATCGCTTGCCAGCGTCCGCCGGATGCATTCGGTACTGACGGAGCGCAACCCGCTCGGCCTGCCGGGTATGACGACTCGGCACATCAACAGCGGCAACCGCGATCTGTGCGAATGGGGCTGGCTGTTTGAGTTGGACAAGGGCAGCGGTCGTAATGCGAGCCGCTTCCTGCCCAACTATACCGTCTTCCAAATCGCGGCCACCGGCAACTTTAGTAAATTCTTAAATGGCGAAATTTCCTGTAGCGTATCCCGTGCAGGTACACACAACGGGTATGAGATTTTGTGTATCCCCTATGGGGACACAGATGCGTGTACCTACGAGGTAAACGCTAATCGCTTTAGCGTGTCCCCTGTGGGTAACAAAGACTCTCTTACTGGGACCGGCCTACAGGCCGTGTCTACAGAAAGAGATATTGAACCCGCCACGCCTACGGCGCCGCACGCACCGCCCGCTATCGCGGCGGATGCGGCGGGATCGGCGGGAGACGGCGAGCGAGACTGGTTCGAAGAGCTATGGCGTGCCTACGGCTACAAGCGCGGCAAGACCGAGGCCAGACGCGCCTATGCCAAGCTTGCGCCCGATGCTGATCTACATGCAGAGATGGTTGCTTCGGCAGTGTCCTGGCGAGAGACATGGGCGGCACAGGACAAGCCGGACGCGCCGCGGTTCACGCTGGCAAAATGGATTGAGCGCGAAGAATACGAGTGCGAACCGCCGACCGCTTACAGGCCGAAAGAGCGGAAGGACAGGCCGAAGAAGCCCGCTGTTGCCGACAATGACAACGCCGAGGTCGAGTGGGTTGGAGATGTATCCGCCTTCGTGCCAGCAGGGCGCCATGTAATCAGGATCAAGGATGCCTGGTATCATGTCGACGGCGACAATCATGAGGCGACTCTAGTCTTCGATGTCGATGACCAAAACATTGTCCTGACCGATGTCGAACATTGCTTCTTTGTGCAGCACCAAAACGAGAATGTGCAGATCAAGGGTCAAAAGCACCTCAATGACGCGTGCCGTTCGGCAGGCATCGCCGATATCGAGGACATGGAACAGTTCATAGGAAAAGACGTCGAGGTGATCGTCGGCAAGGACGGCAGCATTCGTTACATTCCGGTTTGGGATCGGAAAGCAGCGTGAGCGCATAGCTGTCTTAAGAAAAAATCGCCCGCAAATACCATATTTGGTGTTTGCGGGCGCGCTCGACGCTAGATACTGCACACATACGCTAGACCGGCCTAAGCCGGCAAAACCAAACACAGGATATAGGGAACACCCATGAAAAAGGATGTGCCGGTTTTTGACCGGGCGCAAGAACTGCCTCGCTTTCTAGACGATCGTGGCGAGGGAGAATGGAACCATCGGACGACAGTCAAGGTCCGCGGCAAGCCGGTCTTCACGATGGCTGACGGCCCGACGATAGAGTGGCGCCAGGCGGCACAGGCGCGGCGTCTGACCTCGAATCGATATCGCGGCCAACTGGTCGCTGATAATCAGAACTGGCCGCTGGGCAAACTGCTACGGGCCGAGGGCGAGGACTATCTGCTGAAGGTCGCGGAGCGCTATCGCGACATGCACGATGCAGCCACGGCGCCGCATGATCTGGTCGGCCAGGATATGGCCGACAATGTGTATCTTATGGCCGACTTGAGGCTGGACGAGTCCACCGGCGACCTGACCGACAAAGGCGTTAAGAAGGTGGCTGGCCGAAAGGCGCGGCTCGACATTCCGGCCACGCGCGCTGTTGCGGCCGACCCCGACAAGACAAAGCGACGGGCGAAGCCTATCCCGAAGCAGTGGAACGGGGATTGGCCGCTCCTGCACCACATTGACTCGACCCGCGAACTTGCGGCGGCACGATCTGCGCTCGGCTGGCTAAGGGAGGCATTCGAGGCAGCGGTCTGCCATGGCGAGACGCTGGAAACTATTGGCCGGGACCATGGCGTCGGCAACCCGAAGGGCGCGGCTGGTGGCGGTCGAGCGCTGGTGTTTCTTGGTCTGCAAGCCATGAACGAGTTCTGGCTTAAGCCTGCACGGCGAGCGGCTGCGGCATAGGTCGTACCCCAATTCCTTACCCCGTTGGGTAGGGAGGGAGATATTACAGTTTCAGGTCACTTGCTGGCCTGACGGTGGCAGCGCCTGAGGGTTGCAGCCACCGACAATTCTACAGATAGGCGGGGTTATCCTGCGGCGCGGCCAGCGTCGTTCAAGCACGGGCGCGGCCCGCCACCAGTTCATGGACATCCGCGCACGTGCGTCTGGCAAGCCTTGCCG